>NZ_JBNFTW010000002.1:0-663051 GCF_049943955.1 Desulfosporosinus sp. SYSU MS00001 | reverse complement strand
TCAGAGGCCACCTTTCCTTATAAGTTGATGCCAACTTATAAGCGTATCCGGTATTAGCCCTCGTTTCCAAGGGTTGTCCCGGTTTGTTGGGTAGGTTACCCACGCGTTACTCACCCGTCCGCCACTATCTAATACTTAACACTCAACATTCAGCTCTCCGACTGTGTTGGCACTTTTAATTGCGTGGAGCGCTCATGCTTCGCGCTCTCGCTGTCCCAACTTCACTGAACACTCAGTGTTAAGCATTAGACCGTTCGACTTGCATGTGTTAGGCACGCCGCCAGCGTTCGTCCTGAGCCAGGATCAAACTCTCCAAAAAAGTTATCTCAACTTCTTTAAAGAAGATGATATCTGCTCATGAATTCATGATTTGTTTGAAACTCTTGCGAGTTTCTCTCATTGGCTGTCCTTGTTGTTTAGTTTTCAAAGACCATCGATGCTTTTATGCTTTTTTAAAGCAGTTAGCAACTTCGAGATGTTTTGTGCCACTTTTGTGGCGCTCAGTTATAGTACCATTATTAGTGATGTACTGTCAACTATTATTTCACGTAATTTAAAATATATACGATCCAATTTATGCCATCTCTTTCCGGTTAATATTGTAACGTTTTTGATACTAGCTTCAATTGTCGGTTCTACTGTGCTTAACGGGAAATAATAATAACCCATCTGGCTCGAATAAGATCATAAAAAAGGCAACCACTAACACGCATGGTTTTACTCCAAAAAGCATACAACTTGGCCCCTAATAATTGACCTGTAAAATATGAACCTATAAGCAGAGGGAATGTTGAAAGGGCCCATCCTAATCCAAAATGAATTCGAAGAAAAACAATTACCGGAACGGGAAGATGAACGGACAAAAACCATGGCAGCGAAAACTTTCTGACGTCCTTTCGCCAATAACCAAATGGTACATTTAATAAAATCACGGATATCAAAACAAATAGCCAAATCATAAATCTGCTCCTTTGTAAATTGGCAGTTTTTAATAATCTTTTTTATAAATTATGTTTACGAGATAACTTCTTACAATATACATAAATTATGACTCAAAAAGGATTAACAGGAGGAGTGTGCTGACGAATGTATCACCGTCCTATAATATTATTAATACGCAAGCCTGTCCTTTTTAGTATGATTATAGTTACAATCTTAGTCATAATCGGTACAGGCACTTTTAGGTTTAAGACAGCACTTTCGCAAAGCCTTAAAAACAAAGTCATTGTAATTGATCCCGGCCACGGAGGCGCTGATCCAGGCGCCCAAAATTCAGGAGTGAAAGAGAAAGACGTCAATCTAGATGTATCACTTCGACTGCGCAAAGCATTAGAAGCTGAAGGTTGTACAGTCATTCTAACTCGTGATGTTGATAAAGACTTTTATAATCCCGGTCAATATGTAGGGCGAGCAGCTAAACGGATCGATTTAAATCGTAGAATTAGTCTGGCTTCCTTGAATAATGCGGACTTGTTCGTCAGTATCCATGCTAATAGTTTTCCAAGACGAAACACTTATGGAATGGAAACCTATTATCATCAAAAATCGCCAGCCGGAAAAATCTTAGCTGAGAACATTCAGGAACATCTCACTAAATTGCAGCTTGACAACAAACGAAAAGCAAAAGCAGGCGATTATTACCTGCTTAATCAAACAATGATGCCTGCTGTTATCGTGGAGGTGGGATTCATTTCTAATCCAAGGGAACGAAAGCTTTTATTAAGCAGCGACTACCGTGACTCAATTGCCAAAGCGATTGGCGACGGCATAGAAAGCTATTTTGAAACACCTAAAGAAATCCGTGAAATTCGCGAAGGGATTCAAAGTGTCACAAGTCAGGAAGGCCCCGCTCCAATAGGCAAGGATACATACAAGGTCTATTTTGCAAACGCCAGTCTGGACGGTTTAAGCCCTGAAGATAGGATCTTTAATCCTTCAATTTGGAACAAGCTAACCCTGACTCATAAAGCAGGTCTCATCTTGAAAGACCTGATTAAAGGTCCGACTTCACCCGATCATCTTTCGGCGCTTTCACCAAAAACTAAGGTACTTTCAATCTCTTCAAATAATAATATCGTCACCTTAAATTTCAGCAAAGAAATACGCGAGAACTTTTCGGGCAGTGCTTTAGAGGAGGACATTGCCGTTAAATCTATAGTTTGGTCTATGACCCAATTGCCTGGAGTTAAAGGAGTGACTATTTTAATCGAGGGGAATGATGGTGATTCGATCGGTGGCCACGTCATCTTTGATCATATTTTGAATCCCCGCTCGTAATTTTCTTAGATTCACTTTGATCGTAAAAGCCCGTTAAATCTATCATTGTAACAATAGTTTCAATTCAACGAGTTTACTCAAAAGATCAAACGTAATCTGTTATATAATATGGTAAATATGTGGAATGTTTTCTAAACAGATATTGCCTTTTCAAACATCTGTAGTATAATAATAGTAGCAAATCCGTTCTGTACAAGAGGAGGCTGAAGCATGCCATTGATTCTATTAAATGATAGTACTCCATCAGCGAATAAACCTATTTTGTACCCTCCTACCTGTTCACAATGTCCTGATCGCGGCAACTGCAGCCAATGCATTGCTTTTTGATTTTGTCGTTACAACGTTAAGCTTAACTCCACTTTTTATACCCCTTCTTTGTTTAGCCAGCTTTGCTGGCTTTTTTTAGTTAATTTAAAACAACGGAAAAGCCCGGGATCTTAAGTTCTTAAGTCTTTTCCCGAGCTTCCAAATACTTCTCTCCAAAGGTAAGTCATGAACTGGCCTAACAATTTTGCCATTTTTAACCACGTTAGCAAGAAGTCCCCTCCCTCAAATCGTCGCAACGATTAGGGAGGGGATGAATTGCAGTATAATAAACTTATAGGGAGGTGAAAAAGCCATTGCTTAAAGCCTATAAATATCGACTCTACCCGAACCAAGAACAACAAATCTACTTGGCAAAAACCTTTAGTTGTGTTCGATTTATCTATAATGCCAATGCTTCATGATAAAATAGAACATTACAAAACTACGTTTCCTTGGCTCAAAGAGGTCGATAGTTTGGCGTTAGCCAACGCTCAGCTTAACCTTGAGAAGACTTATAAGAACTTCTTTCGCGATAAAAACGTTGGATTCCCTAATTTCAAGAAAAAAACTAACTATCGTAGCCATATCACCAATAATCAAGGCGGTACAGTGTTTATCCAGAATGGATACCTTAAAGTACCGAAACTCAAAACTATGGTTAAAGTACAGCAACACCAAGAATTCAAATTAGGTTAAATGGATCAGTTCACTGTCAGTTCTTGTGGCTGAGTATAAAACTCAATCTCATAACGCTCACTTAACCATTTTGCCTTCCAATCATCTAATAATAAAACGGCATAATTTTCGTCTTTATCTAATACAACTGTACTCATACTTGACTCAGATAATAGTTTAACTGTTTTTTCATTTTTATCAATCCAGCGTACAATTTCGTATGGGAGGTGTTGGATATTCACCTTAACACCATACTCCTCCCGCAGACGGTATTCCAGGACTTCGAATTGTAATTGTCCTACCACTCCAATAATAGGAGCCTCAACCCCTACATGGAGATCCCTAAAGACGTGAATTGCCCCTTCTTCTTGCAATTCCTGAATTCCTTTAATGAATTGTTTGCGTTTCAAAGCATTAGCAATATTAATACGTGCAAAATTTTCAGGGCTGAAGAAGGGCATTGCCTCAAACTGAAGTCCATCTTTTTCGGTCAAGACGTCACCGATCCTCAAAAGGCCACTATCATGAACTCCAATAATATCCCCGGCATAGGCCTCATCAAGAATTGTCCGTTCTTGAGCAAATAATTGCTGCGGCTGAGCAAGTCTAAGGCGGCGATGAGATCGTGTATGGATAACATTCATCCCTCGTTCATAGCGTCCCGAACAGATCCGAATAAAAGCAATCCGGTCTCGATGCTGTGCATTCATATTTGCTTGAATTTTAAAGATATATCCAGAAAAAGTTTCGGTCTCCGGTGCCAATATTCCCTCATTGGTGCTCCGAGGTTGAGGTGCCGGTGCTAGTTTTAAAAAACTATGGAGAAAATTTGGAACTCCAAAGTTATTAAGTGCACTTCCGAAAAATACAGGAGTAACCTCTCCGCGGTTAACGCGTTCTTGAGAAAACGTATTCCCTGCTAAGTCTAAAAGATCAATTTCATCGTGCAATTGTTTAAGCAGGTCTTCACCAATACCTTCTCGCACAAGTGGATCGTTGATATCCCCAGAAACAGGTGGTTGGGAACTTTTCTTGCCGCTTCCTGTTATAAAACGTTCAACCATACCAGTTTGCCGATCATAAATCCCTTTAAAATCCTGGCCCATCCCAATAGGCCAATTCATGGCATAGGATTCAATGCCTAAAACTTTTTCCACTTCATCCATTAAATCAAGAGGGTCTTTGGCTTCGCGATCAAACTTATTGACAAAGGTAAAAATCGGAATGCCTCTCTGCCGGCAGACATGAAACAGTTTTTTAGTTTGGGCCTCAATTCCTTTAGCCGCATCGATCAACATAACTGCACTATCTGCAGCTGTTAACGTACGGTATGTGTCTTCGCTGAAATCTTGGTGCCCAGGGGTATCTAAAATATTAATAACATAACCCTGATATTTGAATTGGAGGGCACTTGAAGTAATGGAAATTCCCCTTTGCCGCTCGAGTTCCATCCAATCCGAAGTAGCATAACGTTCCGCTTTGCGGGCCTTAACCGAACCGGCCTCATGAATTGCACCTCCGAAGAGGAGCAATTTTTCAGTTAATGTAGTCTTACCGGCATCAGGGTGAGATATAATGGCAAAGGTCTTTCGAGAACCAATTTCCTCTCTTAAATTCGCTTGATTCAATGTCTTTAACTCCTTAATCTGTTCTACCTTTTTTGAATTGCAATTATCAATAATTATATCTGGGCTTTTTATCCCTCTTAAGGGTACTGTAACCAATTTTATGAAAATCATCTCAAATTGATATTATATCATGATTTATCAATAATCCTCAAATAAAACTTTCTTCGGACAAAATTATAGTTCTATTCACTGTACCTATTATTACTTCTGCACCATAGGGTTCCAACCAATTATGTTACCCAAAAAACGAAGAACAATCTAAAATTATCATTGCCGTTTTAAAATTTTATTTTCAATTTAAAAATGCAATAAAAAATGTCCTCAATCCACTTTGACCGTGTGGATGAGGACACTACTGATTTACTACTAAATTTCGAGAAAACATTCTAGTTTCTATGAACTAATCGTAAATTGCATATGCTCCGTTAACCATTGTTGACCAGCATAATTTAAAGGTAACGTTCTGACGTCTTCCCAAACTAAATCTACAGCGCTAAGTAACCTTAAATCAAATTCTTTAAAGAACTGTCCACAAAGATCACAAGTTACTAATTCAACTCCTGGATATTCTTTTGACAGCAAATAGTTTTGTGAACTTGCTTCTTCCCTTCCGCATAAAATGCATCCGACTCTCATCGTTGGCCACTCCTGGCCGCAGAAAATGCAGTGCAATAAGCGCTTTCCATGAGGAGGTACTAACACAGAAAGTACTGCTTTCTCTCCACAGATAGGGCAACAAGCGTCAATACCTTGCTTTTCTTCATTTTCTTTCATAAAATTCTGATCTTCCGCCTGAGAAATGACCGTCAGTCGGGCTAGCTGAGCTAAACCACTCAGAGCTAACTGAAGGGTACTTTGCAGCCAAGGTTCTTGAATCCCTTGTCCTTCTTTGAAATTTTGCCATACGTCCTTCAAGACCGACTCTGGTACATCCTCTTCCATAACCCGATTTAACCTCGCCCAAAGTTCTAATATCGCTGCTCCCGGCAAATTTACCAAAGGATAGTACGGAGGAGACTTCTCAGGATTTAGCTTTTTCGCCCAAAATGCTCCTCGTTCTTCTTGCCATACTTTGATTTCTCCCTTAAGGAAACGATAAGTTTGATAAGCTTCCTCAAGGTTGTTTTCCTCTGCTGTGTCTAGTGTCTCTTTTGGCTTATTCATTGTCGGTTCTCTCCAATGCTAACAGTTTAAGCTAGTTGTTATAATTTTTGCTGTTGGTTTTGAACCCGTTCATACCACAAAGCATGATGAGCTCGTGCAAACTTGGCAGACACATACCCGCTAAACATCCCCGGCAAAGCGGCCCGTGAATCAGGATGCAATACTCCCAAATAAATGTGCCCGAGTGATGCTGCCACCATCATAAACATTGATAAATCATGAACAGGGTATGCCCAGCGGACTAACCCGGCAGGAAACCAAGGAGCCATCCATATCATTGCTCCGCTTAAGGTAATAAAAAAGGAGCCAAAGATCGTGATCAAGGAGTTAATTTTTTCTCCCCCATTATACTTATCCTGCGGAGGATAATCACCATGTCCACCAAAGAACTCTTTAGGAAATGCACGAACATGCTGCCAGTCTGATTTCGTAAATTTAAAGACGGATTTTAGCCATTCCCAATGGTGACTGGGATTTCCCACAACAAACATTAAACCTACAATCACAACAAATACGATTGCAGCCCCCCGATGTATCAAACGTGCAATTTGTATGCCTCCGAATACATTCATGATGGGTTGAAATGATGGGTTCAAAATTCCAAGACCCGTGAAAAGTAAAAGAAAAAAGGCAATGGCATGAACCCAGTGGCTAATTCGCTCACCCTTAGTAAATCGCAGTATTTTATGTGATTGGCTTTCCTTCTGCTTTGTTTGAGTATTAGCGCCCATTAGTCTCCCCCCTATTTTATACTCACTTCAACACGAAGATTATTTTGAACTCAGTCGTCTCTAGAGCGATATGAACCTTTTACAATATTGGCAAAAACGCCGATTACAACCGCAGCCGCCGCTCCTCCCACTGCGATTCCACCTACGGGACGAATAACATCTTTCCAAAGCGTCAGGGAAAGCGGAATCGTCGGATTAACAGGAAGGCCATATATTTCTGGGCGATCCATGAGAAGATAAAGGTAAGTTGTACCGCCCATTTCCTTTTCACCATAGAGTTGAGCCTTCGGATGAGTTTTTTGGACTTCGCTGAGACGGTTTTTTGCCTGCCCAAGGACATCTGAATAATCCCCAAACATCAACGCACCTGTTTGGCACGTTTGCACACAAGAGGGTTTTAAATTGTTTTCGACTCGGTCAATACATCCATTACATTTAAATGATTTCTGCAGAGTTTGATCAACCTTCGGAACACCAAAGGGACAGTTTTCAGAACAATATCCGCAACCAATACACTTTGTATGATCTATAACGACAAACCCCGATTCTGTCTGCGTAATTGCTTTGGAGGAACAAGCCTTAAGACAAGCCGGATCTCCACAATGAAAACATTGTGCTTTGCGCATCAAGAAACTCATGGTGTGCTCTTCGTATTTCTCTGTAAAGGTTACATAAGTCCATGTCTTCGGACTAAAGTCCTTTTGAGATTGATAGCTTGTGACTAGCTGAGTTTTCTCGGCAGGAAGCTCATTCCATTCCTTGCAGGCAACGGTACAGGCTTTACATCCCGTACATTTCGAAGTATCAACGAAAACCATTTTTCTGGTCATTGCTAAGCCCTCCTTACATTAACTAAGCAAACCTTGTACTCTGGAGTTCCCGCTCCGGGATCCAGGGCAGCAATTGTCAACTCATTAGTGCTTGGTCCAGGACTTAAACTTGCAAATCCCCAACTCCAAGGCATGCCAATGGTTTCCGTTTCTTTACCGTTCACCTTATAAGTCTGCAAACGATCTGTAACAAGAGCTCGTACTGTGACCTTGCCCCTTGCTGATGAAACTTCCACCATATCTCCTTCTTTGACGCCTATTTTTTGGGCCAAATTTTTACTAAACTCGGCAAACGGTTCCGGCATAAGTTCATTGAGCCAGGGGATATTACGGGTGATTCCCCCGGCACAGAAATGCTCCACAACCCCATACGTTGTTAAAACGTGCGGAAAATCATTGGCCTTACCCATTTTTTGAATTTCAGGAGATGATGAAAGAATTAAAGCTACAGGACTTTTTGATACCTTTGGATGTAATAGGTTATCGGTCGGGCTTTCCGTCGGTTCATAAAATTCCGGCAAAGGTCCATCGACGCATAACCCCGCAGGGCGCACTCCTATAGCCGGCAAACCATCTGCAGGGAGAGTTGCAGGTAAACCGCTCATATAATTAGCTGCAAATAACCGCCCTACACCTTCCGGATTCATTCGAAAACTTTGCTTCCCTTCAGGTGTATCAGGACCTTTCGTCTTGTCGACAACATCCGGACCATCATTTCCAGCCCAAACATTATTGGCTGCATCCCACCAAATTAACTTGCGTTTATCATCAACCGGCTGTCCTTTTTCATCACAGGAAGCGCGGTTATATAATATTCGAATATTTCCCGGCCAAGCAAAACTCCAATCTTTAAAGAGCCCTAACCCGGTTGAATCAGAATTTTTACGTCGTTCCGCCAGATTTCCGTTACCAGTTACCCCTGCATAAATCCAACAGCCCGTGGAGACAGTGCCCACTGGCGCTTTCAGATAATCCGCCAAGGATTGCGTCAGCTTTCCATTAGTCTCATCATAGCCATTTAGCTCTTGAAGTACTTTTAAGGCACTTGCTTCTTCACCATAATCCCAGCGAGCGTTCAATATAGGAGCATCTTTGGCGTCTGCACTTCCGTCATAGAGTTTACGAATCCTTTTAAAAAGCGAATCAAGGATTTCGAGATCCGGCCTAGCCTCTCCTAACGGTTTGAGGGCGGCATTTTTCCATTGGATCCAACGAGAAGAATTTGTTAAAGTACCATCTTTTTCATAAACAAAAGCGGCCGGGAACATAATTACTTCTGTTTTGATATTTGCAGATTTAACCCCAGGCTCTCGCCAAAACTGAGCCGTCTCGACTTCAAAAAGGTCAGAAACAACCAACATATCCAGCTTTGTTAATGCCGAACGAACTAGTTGACGATTAGGGATAGAAACTAAGGAATTGGAGCCAAAGTTGAAGGCCAATTTAAATTGCCCTTTAGCCATCATTTCAAAAAGTTTAACCATTGAAGCATTTACGGAAGGATTAATTTTCGGCAGATAGCCGAAGGCAAAATCATTATCTTTCGTGGCATGCTCACCAAACCAAGCTTTTAGAAGCGCTACCAAGGGTTTTCCCTGGACTGACCCATTACGAACTTGATAATCTCGAATACTCTGATCCGTATTAGTAGGATGAGGTAAATAACCTGGCAAGTTATTAAATAAGTTTGCCATATCTGTTGAGCCTTGGACATTAGGTTCACCACGCAGAGCATTAATGCCCCCGCCTGCTTTGCCGATATTGCCTAACAGTAATTGAATCACAGCGTAGGCCCGAATTCCTTGAACACCTGTAGTGTGCTGAGTCATCCCTAAGGCATAAAGAATTGTCCCCGGCTTTCCTTTACAAAACACATCTGCAATTTCTTTTATCTTTACAGCTGGAATCCCGGTGATTTTTTCGGCAACTTCAAAGGTGTAACGAGAATAATGAATTTTCAGCTTAGAAAAGACGCTGTCAGGGTCCTCAAGGGAATCTGCTTTAAGAGGCTTATTATCTGAACCAAGTTGATACCCCCAACTTGTCACAGCATATTTCCGATTCTTCGCGTCATAACCTGAGAAAACACCGTCCTCAAATTTGTAATCTTTTGCTACTTTAAGTAAGGCATTGGTATAATTCAAAACATAATTCCGATCGAATAATTGATTTTCAATAATATAATTAATAATTGCACCTAAATAGGCGATATCTGTTCCAGGTCTGATTTGAGCAAAGAGGTCTGCCTTGGATGCAGTCCGAGTAAAGCGCGGATCAACGACAATCATTTTCGCTCCCTTTTCCTTCGCTCGGTTAATCCACTTCATAGCAATCGGATGATTTTCCGCACAGTTACTGCCGGCAATTAAAAAAACCTCAGCGTTTTGCAAATCAGACCAGGAATTTGTCATCGCACCCCTGCCAAATGAAGGTGACAAACTTGCCACCGTGGGAGCGTGTCATATTCTGGCCTGATGCTCATTATAAGGAGCACCAATAATTCGGCAAAACTTGGAAATGAGATATGACTCTTCGTTATCCACTTCGGCCGAACCTAAGAAGGCAATTCCTTCAGCACGGTTAACAGGCAACAGATCGCGCTGTCCCGTTTTAGCGTTAATAATCTCATCATTGGCTTTCCAAGTAGCCTCCCTGATTTCTTTGGTCTTTTGAGCCACCCGGTTTAAGGCATCTTCCCAAGAAATTTCTTCCCAATGATCAGACCCTGGGGCCCGACGTCTCGGTTTCGTGACCCGATTTGGCGAATAGGCAACACTCAGTAAGCTCGCAGCTTTAGGACAAAGAGCTCCTTCATTAGTGGGATGATCCGGATCTCCTTCAAGATGAATTAACTTTCCCTCTTTAACATATAAGAGCATCCCACATCCACCCGAGCAAAAATGGCATATGCTCGGAATTTTTTTACTTCCCTCAAGTTTCAGGACAAATCCCTTAGCTTCGGCTATCGTCGGATCAAAACCTAAACCCGAAGCCAAGGCAGCAATAGAGAGCCCTGAAAGCTTAAGGAAACCACGGCGAGAAACATCCATACCTTCTTTCCTCCTCTGATTAATCTTTTTATTAAACATACCTACAGCTCTCCACCAAATTTCAGCAATAGGAAATGCCTAATACTTTTAGTTTAAAGATTATGTCATATTTTTCAATATAGAATATTCTAAATATTCTACCCCTTAGCTTAACTCTCTTTTTCTCCGATGTCTTCATTATGAACATTATGTAAATAAAAAAAGATTTTGTAACCTAAAAAAGGCGTTGTCAACGCATCTGCTAATTCGTTAACAAGGCCTTTTTGACATTTTTACTGCGAGCCCCAAAATGCTCACAAATAATTAATCATTGGCTCAGTTGAAATAGTTTTACTGGTCTTCCAACTGTCCCATACTTCAACTCTGTATCTAAAATTTTTCGTAATTCGAGATAATCTAAATAGCGTCGCACAGTAACCCTAGTTAGTCGTACACCTTCTGCAACCGTTTCAGCTGAAACCGGTTCTGCAGTTTCCGATAAAAAAGCTAGAATTTGTTTTAAGGTAATAACATTCAAACCTTTGGGTAATCCCTCTTGCTCCATATTGTAATTCTTTAATTCCACGTTTTTTTTATAAATCTTTTGTTCTCCTTTATGATTACCATCTTCAGAGTCAGGCTCCCTAAACTCATCATCGAAACCACTATCATCAGCAAGTCTTATCTCTTCATTCTCGCGAAACCGTTCTTCTTTGCCTTCCCGGGCAACAGTCACTTTGCTCATTTCATCAGCTATATTACTTAACCGTTCTACCATTTGATTAAAAGCAACTGCTAAATCTCCAATTTCCTTGGGTCCCGTCACATTAACTTTTTCTGTAGCATGACCGGTAGCAACATCTCTTGTTCCCAATGTAATTTCTTTTAAGGGCCGGATAATTACCCTCTGAATGAAGAACCAAGTTAAGATGATTACGAAGAAAGCTAAACCCAACCCTAGCAGACTCAGACGTATTAAGGAATTCACAATAAATGATTGTGTGTAGTTTTTAGATATTCCGACATAAAACATGCCAATGATTTCTCCGTTGCTATCGCGAATCGGTTCATAGGCCGTCTGAAATAACTGTCCAACTACATTTGCTTCTCCAAGATACATTTGACCATTTTTTAAAACTTTTTGGGCAACAGCATCGGAGACTTTCGTTCCAATAGCTCTTTCTCCATTGCTATCACGAACTGTTGTAGCTGTACGAGTATCGGCTAGAAATAAAGTAACCGTATCACCTGTCAACTTAGATAAATGATCCACAAGCTCTGTTCGATAAGATAGTTGAATATCTCCTTTGTAGAGAATCCCAGATTTTATTTCCCAAGGTCCCGGAACCTTGTCATTAATAATTTCCATACATGTTTTCAGATCCGTCTCTGCTTTGACAATAGCTGCGTCAACGGCCCGTTCCCTCATATACCAACCAAAAATAAAAATGAAACTCGCTGCTAACAGAACTAAGGAACCTAACATAAGTAATAAAATTTGATGTTTTAGAGAACGCATGTCAGTCAATCCCTCCTTAGGGAGATATCAATTCCTATATTCTTCGAGATATTTCCACGTATACCCTTCTTTTCCAAGTAAGTATTTTTTTCTTCCCTTATTTTATCGGTGCAGGAATTAAAGACCTTCACGTGGAAATGTTAGATAACAAACGGCATAATAAGGAGGGTGCTGACCGTGTCTTTATTTCAAGTACTCTATGAAGTTCTTAATCAAAATGGCTGGGATTTTGACTTTGACACTAAGAACGAAATTATTAAACTTGAGATTCGAGGGGTTAACGCTAATTTTCATGCCTTCCTCCTCGTTGATGAAGAGCAGGAATCTTTACTTTGCAACACACATATTAATCAAAAAATCCCTTATGCCAAACGTCTCGAAGTATGTGATTTTATGAGCCGTGTCAATTATGAACTCGCGAACGGTAATTTTGAAATGGATATGGATAACGGTGAAATCCGTTTTAGAACCTTCTTGGATCTTGCTGATGCCGAACCCTCTAGGGATCAAATACTGAATATAGTCTGGAATGGAGTTCTCGGTTTTGATACGTATTATCCAGGCTTGATGAAACTCGTTTATGGAAATTATAGTGCCGAAGAAGCCACAGCCTATTGCAACGATGAAAATCATCGCACAGAAGACTGACATTATCTCCATGAGGAACAATATTTTAAAAAAGAGAGTGGCAATTTTGCCACTCTCTATACGTTATGCCGCCAAAGGCACAATATAAACAAGCATCATAATAAAATGAACTAAGCTACCTACTGCAATAAAAAGATGGAAAATTTCATGGAACCCAAATCGTTTAGGAAAAAAGTCAAAAATTTTTGTCGCATAAATCACTGCACCTATGGTATAGACCACGCCGCCCACAGCCATTAGGATGATTGCCCCTTCCGGAAGATGACGAATAAGCTGTAAAAAAGGTACCAAGGCAATCCACCCAAGAGATACGTAAAATGCTGTTGAAACATAACGCGGGGCGTGAATAAGCCATAATTTCAAGATCATTCCAATTAACGCCAAAGTCCATACTGATATAAGCATGACCCACCGCCAGGCGCCGTCTAGTCCGAAATAAAAAACCGGTGTGTAGGAACCTGCAATAAGGAAGTAGATAGCAATATGATCAATCTTTTTTAAGAGAAGCTCCTTTTGTGGTGTTGTTCTGACCCAATGATACACCGAACTTGCTCCATAAAGGGCTATCACACTCAAGCCATATATTGTCATCGTGATCAACTTTGAGATATTGTCTTTACAGTTAATGATCAAGCAAACTAAACCAATAATTGCGGCTACAAATGGAACAAAATGTGTCCAAGTATTAACCGGTTCTTTCATCTTGAAACTCATTATGAAAGCCTCCTGAACATTTCTTTCTCTTGGTATTTCGTACTAACCTAATTTTAAACCTTACGAAAAACAAAATCAATTATTATAAAAACGCGTTATTCTCATATGTCCATTATCATGATCCTGCCGATAAAAAGGGAAGCAATATATATTGTAGCAATAATTACCTGAGTATTTAAAGCCAACTAAGACATAATAAGAATGTTCCAGTACACAAACACATTTTAAAAGGAGGGTTCCTATCATGGCAGGAGAAAGAAACACGAACACACCAGCAGCTCAAGGTGCTTCACAACAATTGGATCAGTTCAAGTATGAAGTTGCAAATGAAATGGGACTCCAACTCGGTGGTGACCGTACCAGCCGCGAAAATGGTTCTGTTGGCGGTCAAATGACCAAACGTATGATTCAATTCGCTGAAGAGCATCTCAAAGGCGGAGCAAAAATCTAACGTTAATCAAGTTGAATAGCTTCTAACATAAGAAGGATATCGTTAGATATCCTTCTTATTAATTGGCTTAGAATTCAACACTCACCTCATTATAGTACCCATCGCACGAAGTATTTAAAGAGGACCATTAAAAAGGAGCTTTATGCTCCTATTTAATGGTCCCATCCGTTTCTTCTAAATGTTTTTTCTTCGAAGCCAATTTTGACTTAACATCTTTAATTTGATGTGCAGAAAGTTCTTCAGCATTTTCCTCCAGAAATTCTTCATTTTTATGGATATTTTTCAAGGTCAATTCTAGCTTTTTCAAATCCTCAAATTTATTTTTATTGCCATCATTTCTTGGCATGCTCTTCACCTCGAAACTATTTTATCCAAAACAAAAGGATTCATGCCAGAAAAGCAGCTAATGAGATAGTAATTACAAGAGTCTAGCCCTTTTAATGCCCTTTTCGCCAAATTTTTTGTTAACGTCATCAATAACCTTAGCTAAGGTCTCCAATTTCTCGTCTGACTCAGAAAATAATGAGAGTTGATTTTCACATTTTGAAGATAAGTTATTGATCGTAACTCCAAGCAAGCGTATTGAACCTTTTAGAGAAACATTTCTTAAGAGAACACGAGCTTCTTGGAAGATTTTTTCATCAAGATCCGTGGCTTGATCTAACGTTTGGGAACGCGATACCGTTTTAAAATCGTCATAGCGAAGTTTTAGGGTTACGGTTTTACCTTTTAAACCCTCTTTTCGCAGTCGTCGCCCAACATCAACAGCAAGCTCTAATAAAGTGGTCTCCAAAGCGTCCCTATCAGTCACATCGACTGAAAAGGTAGTTTCTCGACCGATAGATTTGATAGCCCTCTCAGGTTCAACGGTCCGTTCATCAATACCTCGGGCTAACTGATACAGCTGATTCCCCAATACTCCGAATTTCTGAATTAAATATCCCAGCTCTAAATAACGCAAATCTTTAATCGTTTTAATATTCAATTTATGTAATTGTTCAGAAGTTCTTTGCCCCACTCCCCAAAGTCGTTCTATCGACAGAGGATCCAGAAATTCCTGGATTTTATCTGGTTGAACAAAGACAAAACCATCAGGCTTTTGTAAATCGGAAGCTAATTTCGCCAGAAATTTATTCCAAGCAATGCCTACAGAAGCGGTTAAACCGAGTTCCTCTTTAATGCGTTGTTTAATTTGCCAAGCAATAGAATCTACCGATCCAAATAAGCTTGTAGATCCTGTTACGTCTAAAAAGGCCTCATCCAAGGATAGAGGCTCTACTAATGGCGTATAGGTCAAAAAAATTTCCCGGATCTGTAAAGAGACTTTTTTATAGTTTGACATATTTACTGGTAAAAATATGGCCTGAGGACAACGACGATAGGCTTCTGCCATGGGCATAGCAGAATGTATGCCGAATTTTCGTGCTTCATAAGATGCTGTTGAAACAACGCTCCGACTATTGGGCTTACCGCCGACAACTACCGGTTTTCCTAATAAGGTGGGATCATCCCGCTGCTCTACTGAGGCATAAAAGGCATCCATATCGACATGGATTAGTTTACGTAAGCCTGTCCAATCTTTACAGGTATCACTATGATTTAAAGGCTTATCGCCAATTGCGCTTGTCACTATCATCACTTCCCTAATTTTACATCTCAGCAGGAAGTTTGTTTGTCTTCCATTGTCTAAAACAAACAATGCCGGATAATAGCATAATCAAAGAATCTCTCACGATATAATATATGGTAATCGTTTCAGGTCCGCTGAAGCCAAAACATCCACACCCATAGGGCAAAACATTGCTATAGTTAAGAAGGGTTTGGATTAAGAAAAATAAGGAAAGCAGCAATAAGAAAGCGCTCGAAAACTTTCCTTGCCAATTGACTCCTAGAGATAAACCGGACAAAATTTCCAGCCAAGGAAAGACGATAGCAATTAGTAAAGCCGCCACACCAGGCAAAAAGGGGTAATAAGCTAGAATAGTAGCTTTAAAAAGATATAAATTCAAAAGCTTTGATCCCCCGGCATATATATAAATTCCTGCAAGCAACAATCTTAAAAAAATCATATTGTTCCTCCTGTTTCTTGAAAAAACTTGTCATAATCCTCAAGATTTTCAAAGCCCCCAGTAATACCTTTAACTAACTTATGATTATTATAGACGTAAATTGTGGGTGTCCCTTGTATTTGATATTGTTTTCGCAAGGCATCATATTTTTGAACATCGACTTTTACTATATTTTTAACCGTAAGTTTTTTAACGGCTTCTTTAAGGTAAGGTTCCGTTTTAATACACTGTTCACAAGTCGGAGAGTAAAAATAAACGTAAAAATTATCACCCTTATCAATTTTCTGTTGTAATTGATCCGGACTAATCTCTGTCATCTGGTCTTTTTGAAACATTTGTGACTGCCATGAATAAATCCCAACAGATAACAAGATTCCTACCATGAATATTATTAAAAATACCTTCTTCATTACGCTAAACATTCCTTTCGCTTCGCGCTTAAGGCACAAATGTTATTAATTTTTTTATCGAATGAAGGCAGAGTTCATCCTTCAGCGCGATAGAATTTGTTATGGGCTAGGCGCTTTCGGCGGAAGTGCCCATAGGACACTTTCGTCACCGAACCCCCGATGTTTAGCTTTAGCTGAAGGAGTTCACTCTATAAACCCTTTGTTTTTCATATTAGCTGCGTTACAAAACAAGCCCATCCCAGTCTTCATTTTCCTAAAATCAAGTTTTTCATAAAACCCTTCTTTCCCCGGTGCTGCATATAAGATAATGTTACAGTTGGGGAGCGAATTTTTTATGGTGTTCACAATTATCCTTCCTATCCCTCGGCCCTGATATTCAGGCAATATTGCCAAGTCATACAGGGCGGCCTGATATATCCCATCGGAGATTGCCCGGCCAAAGCCAATGAGTTTTTCACCATCAAACACAAATACTACATTGTGACTATTCTCAAAGGCCTTCTTATGAATTTCCGGCGCATAACTTGCCATTCCAGCTAATTTTAAAGTCTGAGCTACATTATCCCATTTAATATTAGAACAGTTGTACTGAACTTTTAAACTCATGTATTTCTCACCTCTGTTTCCCCGATTTGCTGAAATATCAATTAAGGGAATTCCTTATCCTGATATTCAATGAAGATTGTTAAATCCCTCTTTGTGGGTAAGCACAAATTTTTACTGTCCCTATAAAAGGCTTGTCATTTTTATAAAGAATCGCACTCCAAGATAAATAAGCAGAATTGGCATCAATATGAAAAACGTAGTTTTTGACCATTGTTTAACACCACCGTTAATTTTGAGTCTAACAGTAACAGCACATTTATTCGCTATTGATGGAACTCACATTCTAATTATAACCATGCGCGATTGAAACATCAAAGGAAAAGTGCTTTGAGCCGAGGTTGACATGGAAAGAATAAACGTTTAGTATTTTTTATAACAATTAAGGAAAAGAGGCATATATAGTGGAACAGCCAATACCAACCAGGGAACAAGCCTATGATATTTTAACGAAATATAATAAGAGTGACAGCCTGATTACCCATGCTCTCTCTGTGGAAGCTGTAATGCTTCATTTTGCCGATATTCTTGGCGAACCTGAAAAAGAAAAGTGGGGCATTATCGGATTATTGCATGATGTTGATTATGAAATGTATCCTGAGCAGCACTGTCTAAAAGCCAAAGAGCTGCTAACAGAACACAACTTGCCCGAAGACTATATCCATGCGGTACAAAGTCATGGTTGGGGGCTATGCTGTGACATCGAACCAATTCACACAATGGAAAAGGTATTATTCACTATTGATGAATTAACTGGCCTAATCGCTGCCACAGCCCTCTTGCGGCCAAGCAAAAGCATTCTTGATCTTGAAGTTAAATCGGTTAAAAAGAAATGGAAGCAAAAAAGCTTTGCCGCCGGAGTAAACCGCGAAGTCATTGAACAAGGCGCAAAAATGTTAGGTATGGAACTAGACTATATTATCGGAGAGACTATCAAAGGGATGCAAAGCGCAGCAGAAGCTATTGGCTTAAAAGGACAACTTTAGGATTATTATATATATATATCACGTATATATCACGCACGGTTCATAATTTCAGAAACCTTTTGATGCAAACTGCATAAGCCCCCCTCATAAAACAAAACCATGCATAAATAGTGGTTAAACTCACTTGAATGCATGGTTTTATTTATGTATAAATATTCGTTATACAATAGCCTCATTTATTTCAGTTATTTTTTCGCAACCATATGCAAGCGGAGCCGGCGTCCTCTCCCGCCGCTCAAACAATAAAAGATACTCACTACTAAAATGGCAGTGAGTATCTCCCAAGACAAGACTATAAACCTAATATTACTCAACTACGGTATACCCGGCATCTTGAACAGCTTTAACAAGACTAGCACGATCTGCATTTCCCGTAACAACAGCTTCTTTAGCATCGAGATCGACTTTAACACTTTCAACCCCACTGACTGCTTGCAGAGCTTTTTCGGTTCTCATTTTGCAATGATTGCAAGTCATACCTTCAACTTTCAGGATTGTCTGGCTCAATTTATTCACCTCCGTTCCCACAGAATTTCTTTTATACCTTCTCACAAAAGTAAGTTAATATGCCTTGTGAGAAAAATTAGCCTTTGTAGTTTTAGGTCATTAAGCTTTTATCATACCGCCGCAGCAACAGGGAATTAGTCACAACAGAAACTGATGAAAAAGCCATGGCCAAACCGGCCCACTCGGGGGGCAGGAGCTGTCCCGTTAAGGGATAAAGAATTCCTGCAGCGACGGGTATTCCGATAGTATTATAAATCAAGGCCCAAAACAGATTTTGTTTAATCTTGCCAAGGGTTCTCCTGCCTAGACGAATTGCCCGTTCCACATCCAGAAGATCATTGCGTACTAACACCACATCACCGGTTTCCTTAGCGACATCAGTTCCCGAACCGATAGCAATTCCTACGTCAGCTTGGGCTAAGGCCGGAGCATCATTAATACCGTCTCCAACCATCGCTACCTTGTAGCCTTGGTCTTGATAGCGTCTAATAACACTAATTTTATCCTGAGGCAAGATTTCAGAAATAACTTCATCAATTCCAACCTGCCGGCCAACGACTTGAGCGACCCGATCATTGTCACCTGTAATCATGAATGTCTTCAAGCCTAAATGATGGAGTCGATCGATGGCTTCTTTTGTGCTCTCTTTAACCACATCTGCCAGGGCGATAATACCAATTACCCGACCATCTAAAGCAATAAAACTTGTTGTCCGTCCTAATTCCGCCAAGTTTTGAAAATCGCTTTGAGCTTCCTGAACATCAATCTTATAGTTATTCATTAGTTTCAGGTTGCCGATTAATAACTGCTGTCCGCTGTGCAAGCAAGTCACGCCATACCCAGGTTCCTCTCGATAATCAGAGACCTCTTGAATATCCAGCTGCTCCTGCTTCGCTGCTGCAACCACGGCTTGTGCCAAAGGATGGATTGAGGGATGTTCGCCGGCAGCGGCAACCTTTAAAACCTCTTGTTTTGTATAATTGGCAAAAGGGATGACATCCGTTACTTCAGGAGTTCCTTTGGTCAAGGTTCCTGTTTTGTCAAAGCCAATGGCTTGCAAATGAGCAATTCCTTCGAGAACAGCCGCAGATTTAAACAATATACCTCGGTTTAGCCCAACCCCGCTGCCTACCATGATGGCTGTCGGTGTTGCCAGACCTAAAGCACATGGACACGCAATGACCAAAACTGCAATTGCTGCTGTAAACGCGAAAACAAACGACCTATGGAGACCTAAATACCAAATCATAAAAGTAAGGACAGAAATGGAGACCACAGTAGGGACAAAATAATTAGAGATCGTATCTGCTAAACGTTGAATGGGTGGTTTAACCCCTTGAGCATCTTCTACCATTTTAATAATCCCGGAAAGAACAGTATCTTGCCCCGTTTTTGTTGTTTTTACTTTGATACTCCCCGAACGGTTGATCGTCGCTCCGATAACAGCATCGCCTGCTCCCTTATCAACAGGAATCGACTCACCGGTCAGCATAGACTCATCGATACTTGCTTGTCCTTCCACAATTTCGCCGTCAACAGGAATTCGTTCTCCCGCTTTCACAAAGACGAGATCGCCGATTTTTAAATCAGACGCGACCACTTCTTTTTCTTCTCCATTGATTATTAAACGGGCTCGATCTGCCTGCAGCTCCAACAGCCGCTTCAAAGCTTGTCCGGCGCGGCCTTTTGCTTTTGCTTCCAGATACTTGCCAAAACGCACGAAGGTAATTAACAAGGCAGAGGTATCAAAAAAATTAGGGCCCTTAAAAAATAACGAAGGGACAAACATATGCAGAGTTGTCATCAGACTATAACCGTAGGAAGCTGTAATCCCCAGGGCTACTAGAACATCCATATTCGCCGAGCGGTTTTTCAAAGCATGATAGGCCCCCCGGTAAAAGGCCCACCCGGCAGTAAATTGAACGATCGTTGCCAGTGCAAGAATTAAATACATCAAAGGTCTGCTCATCGGAAGATACATTAGAGGCATGATTGGCAGCGAAAGAACCGCACTAAAAATAAGCCAATTCCTTTGTTGCATTGCTATCCGATCCTCATCGTTTTCATCCTTCGATTCAATAGGCGTATATCCGGCTTCACGAACCTGTTCGAAGATTTTTCCTATAGAAACAACATTGGGATCGAACTCAACCATGACCGTTTCATTGGCAAAGTTCACGGCCGCCTTTTGAACTCCCTCAGTCCCGTTAAGTTTTTTCTCAATGGCCAGCGCACAGTTCGCACAGGACATACCGCCAACTTTAAATTGATGTTTCCCCGCATTAACGCTTTGAGCAGCATACCCAAGGTCCTTAATCTTAGCTAAAAGAGTTTCCTCTTGGATCTTATTAGGATCAAGGGTCACTGTTAATTTTTCCGAGGCGAAATTAACAGCAGCATAGTTAACCCCCGGCATGTTTTTGAGCCCTTTTTCAATAGTTAAAGCACAATTGGCACAGGTCATGCCACTAATCTTAAACTGCTGTTTTTTCTCCTCAGGACTCATGGAAATTGACTGTAACGGAATTATTGTTGATTCTTTGTTATCTCTTGAATTATCACTTGATTGTTGGTCGTTGCTTAATTCAAGTTTTGACTCAGGTTCAAGCTCCGACTGTTCATTATCAGGCTTATCTAAGGAATATCCGTCATCTTCGATTTGCTGCCGCAATGCATCCATGTCCAATTGAGATGGGTCACAGGTAAAACTGGCCTGCGAATCCTCTAAGGAGACCTTTACCTGCTCAACACTCGGTATGGACTCTAATAGTTTGGTGACATGATTGACACAGTGTTGGCAGGACATACCATAAACACCGATTGTTTTCTCCTCTCGCATAATGTTTTCTGTCATAGTAATCCCTCCTTTCGCCTAACACTCCTCTCAGCGTCTCATGCGAAAAATTGTTTTCAAGACTTCATCAACAACTTCAATTTCTCCATTTTGAAGCTGTTCTTTAACACAAGATTTCATATGCTTTTCTAAAAGCAAGCGAGCTACTCCGTCTAAGGCGGATTGGGCTGAAGAAATTTGGTTAAGAACATCATCACAATATACATGCCGTTCGATCATACCTTTAATTCCCCGAAGCTGCCCTTCAATCCGATTCATCCGGGTGACAAGCTCTTTAATTGTTTTATCATCGTGATGGCTCAAACGTTCTCCGGAAGTATCTTCATCCTTTTGACATTCCGTACATGTATGTTCAAACTCTTCATTAATTTTCATAGAATCACCTCTTGCCAATATAGTATACCCCCCTATTCTATCTGTCAAGAAAGAAAAAAGATTCATGGTCTTTTTCATGAATCTTTTCTTTAGAAGCAATATTATCATAACCTTATTCTAGTGAAATATCCTTTTAGTGAATAAAAGTATTCTACTGGTCCCCTTCTTCCGGGACAATACAAATCATTGAAAACAATTCCTTACTGCGATTGGAGAATTGGTGAAGAGCATTTTCCGGAACATAAGCGTAAGAACCTGCCTCCACTTCATGATCTACCCCATCGAGATGAAGAATTCCCTTTCCCCGGACAACATAGTTGATATGAGGCCAAGGGTGACTATGTTTAGGTGTATATCCTTCTGCTTCCAGATCAAAAAGCCGCATAACATACCCTTCCCATCCTTCACGCGGGGATACAAGAACTTTTTTATAGACATTTTTTACGGTATCACCTTCAAGTTTAATTCTGAAAGCATCTTTTTCCTGGGCAACAATCATGTAATCTCCTCCTCAAATAGTCTGATCTTCTACTAGATTCTACCTTTGAGCTTGAATTCCTCTATTGATTAGTGTTCTTCTATTATTTAGCGTAACAAGCCTGAACTGATGACACGAGTTTTCCCGAAGTGACTAATTCCTTAGCCCTTTGTACATCCGGATACATAATCCGATCCTCTTGAAGCTTGTTAATGTGGGAGCGAACAAGCTTATAAGCTCCGATGGTTCCCTTACCTAACTGCCGCTCCCCCGCTCTCTCTCTCAAATCAATACCTTGACAAGCAGCTAATAGTTCCATGGCCAAAACATTGGCTGTATTTTCGATAATACTTCGAGCTTTACGAGCTGCAATTGTCCCCATA
This sequence comes from Desulfosporosinus sp. SYSU MS00001, assembly GCF_049943955.1. NCBI lineage: Bacteria > Bacillati > Bacillota > Clostridia > Eubacteriales > Desulfitobacteriaceae > Desulfosporosinus > Desulfosporosinus sp. SYSU MS00001. Next base: position 640,414 of record NZ_JBNFTW010000002.1, on the reverse strand, counting down.
CTGACATGATCTTCCTGATTTGCCGAAGAGGGTATGGAATCAACACTTGCAGGATGGGCCAGTATTTTATTTTCCGAAACTAAAGAAGCTGCAGCATACTGTACAATCATGAATCCTGAATTCAGCCCGCCATCCGGCGTTAAGAACGCCGGCAAACCACTTAAATTGGGATTCACTAAACGTTCTAAGCGTCTCTCTGCAATATTTGCCATTTCTGCAACGGCTATTCCCAAAAAATCCATGGCTAAGGCAATTGGCTGACCATGGAAATTTCCGCCCGAAAAAACTTCCCCCTGCTCGGGAAAAATTAAAGGATTATCTGTGGCAGAATTGATTTCAGTTTCTACAACCTTTTTGACATACTCCAATGCATCTTTTGAAGGACCATGAACTTGAGCGATGCAACGTAAGGCATAAGCATCTTGAACACGCGGCCGCGGTTCTCCGGCTACATAGCTGCTCCCGAAGGTAAGCTGACGAATTTTCTCTGCTACCTCCATTTGACCATGGTGAGGGCGAACAGCATGTATTTTAGGATCAAAAGCATCAAGAATTCCTTCGAGGGCCTCCATAGACAAAGCTGCAGTTATATTAGCTGATTTGCAAAGCAATTCTGCATCCCAAACGGCTAAGGCGGCTATGGCTGTCATGATTTGAGTACCATTAATTAGGGCAAGACCTTCTTTCCCTTCTAAAGCAACCGGCTTAATTCCGGCTAAGGCTAAGGCCTCACTCCCTTTCATTTGCTGTCCCTGATAAAACGCTTCCCCCTCACCAAGCAAAACTAAAACCATATGGGACAACGGAGCGAGGTCACCGCTGGCCCCCAAGGAACCTTTTTCCGGAATAACCGGAATAATTCCGGCATTTAAAACCTCAAGCAATGTCTCTAACGTTTCCGGTCGAATCCCGGAATACCCTTTGGCAAGAGCATTTGCACGCAAAAGTAAGATTGCCCTGACGACTTCTGACGGAAGAGGTTCTCCCACTCCCGTGGAATGACTCATAATAAGGTTTCTTTGCAGCTTTTTAGCGTCATCCGTGGAAATCACCACATTGCTGAACATCCCAAAACCTGTTGTAATTCCATAAACTGATTTATTATCTTTAATCAATTGTTCCACAAATTCTCTGGATTTGAGAACCTTATTTTTAGCGTTCAATGTTAAATGCGCTTTTGCCCCATGCCTCGCAACTGCGATCACTTGCTCTAAGGTCAGGGATTCCCCATCCAAGGCAACTTCCAATGGTTTTTTAACAATCTCGCTCATCCTAATTCCTCCTAAAATTCAGCGCAACGAAAAAGAGGATTAAACTGCAAACCCTTGTTTACAGTTTAGCCCTCTGTCATCTAACATCTTTGAGCATACCCTATTCTCTTGCAATTTTCATAATTTCATACTGCTGTTTAGTGAATAAATCAACACTTATAAATGATTAATTCCCAATCCACAAACTTCATGTTCATGTCCTTTAATCGGAGCTCCGATCATCCCATATAATCCGACAGCTATCCATAAATCATCTTTTTCTCGAAGAGTCCGGGGGCCTATGACAATGGCAAAACGCAGACCGGCCGTACGCAGAACATTACCTAATTGAATTTGTCCGCGTCCAAGTCCTTGTAAAGCATCTAAGATAGCATGATAGAGCGCATGTTGAGAACGATATCGTTCATCAACAAGTCCTTCTCGTCGGCCAGCAGTTTCTATTGCTGCAATAATCTTCTGTATATCCATAGATCCCACTTTTCCAGAGGTCACCGCAAACCCTTTTTCTCGGGCATAGTCAATATAACTATCGCTAAGATCCCCTTCAGCCATAGCTATTAATAAAGCCGCTTTTCCCAAAGATGAACATTGTTCCATCATAACTCTCGACACACTCTCTAAATAGATTAATTCTCTCAACTCTATTAGCTTTTTTTCATAAGCTAACCCTACTCCTATCATAGCTGAGAAACGTAGTATCGACAATATTAATTTCAATTATTTTTGTATACCTGCTTGATCTTACTACTATTTGTTTTTAACAGATATTTCCTCATTTGCATTACCCAATCCATTTTTAATTCTCATGTTAAGTTTTTATACTATCAATCTCACCTTAAGTCTTTAATATTCAGTTTCGATTTACTTCAGTTAATTTATGCCTTTTCTTGTCTTTAAACTACAATTATGCTATAAGTTAATTATCTCCAGCAGAATTTCCCGTAAATATTATAGCCAATAATATGTTTACACAAATTTTACCCCTAAAATGACTTTTATTTTTCCCGAAACTTACCTTAGTTACTTTTGTAATTCACTGTGATTTGAATGGGAGGAATATCGTGAACAACATGTACACTTCAAAGGAAATCAGCAAATCTACTTCAGACTCGAACGCTGATTTGGGCGAACCTAAGACTATACTCTATCCCTATCACATCGTTTGTAAGGAATGTAATAAAACCATCTATTTTTCTGGAGTAACTGATCAAAAGACTTACGTCCTATGTGATCGATGTGCACATCTTCAGTGAACCTCTCGCTACAAAAAGATAAAGGTCTTTAACGTTAAAGCAGGGAGTGTTGCAAAACGGGCTTGAATAGTTGAACTCAAGATCGTTTTTACTGCACCCCTATTTTTTTGAACTTTACTCCCATTTTATGGTTAAACTATTAACTCTTAATATTCTGCGCTCTTCATCACTTGAATTCGAACGGACTATGGTGCTAGAAAAATTCTTAGAGCACTGGCTCTAGTTGAGATCTGACAAAACTAATAAATTCCCTTGCAGCAAACTTCAGGTAAGTATTCCTCCGCCAAATGAATGCCAAGTAACGAGGAATACCAGGCGGTGCCAAAGGGATTACCTTAATTCGCGAAGAATCCAAATTCTTGCATATACTATCCGGCAAAAAAGCGATTCCCAGGTTGTCTGCTACCATTTCACTAATAAAATCCCATTGCGAACTTTCATAAAGCACATTGGGATTAAAGCCTGCTTTTTGGCAGGCTTCCTTTATGTGATAGTAAAGGGCAAAGTTTTCCGGATAAAAAATAAACGTTTCCTCTTTCAATTCTTCTAAGCTTACTTCATTACTGCTTGCCAGACGATGTTTCGGATGGACCAGTAACTTCAAATGCTCTTCGACGACTGGCAGACATTCAAAAACGTCTTCACTAACGGGCAAGACGACGATTCCCAGATCGATATCACCTTCGGAAATAGAATGTTCCACTTCTCGGGCACCGTTTTCCAAAATCTGAATCGTTATGTGCGGATGAAGTTTCTGAAATTCGGCTATAATCCTTGAAATAAAGTTATAACCAATCATTGGGAGAAGGCCCATTCGTATATATCCTTTTCGCACTTGCCGTACGTCGTCTAATTCGGCTTCGAGACTTTCCATGGATTGAACAACGTTTAGCGCATGCCTGTAGACAACTTCTCCTATGTCAGTTAGTTCAACTTTTTTAGTTGTCCGTTCTAACAAAGTGACTCCCAATTCGTCTTCCATACTTTTGATCATCTTACTAATAGTAGGCTGAGTAATATGAAGGGATTCTCCTGCCTTAGAAAAGCCCTTGCGCTTTACAACCTCAGCGAAATAAACTAATTGGCGAATATCCATCGAAATATCCTCCTCTTGATTTTGTTTAGATAGTCAAACGGATTTATCGTGTTTTTAAGACCCCCGCTTCTATAAGTGGGGGTGGGTCCTTCGTTAACTTCAGGTGGGGTAGCCCCGATGTTCAGCTTAAGCTGAACGAGTTCACTTATATGCTATATGTATTTATTCACTTTGGCAATAAATTATATTCCAACTATGTATTTCACTTATGCATGAAAACGTTTTAAAATAATTACATAAACCAGGAGATGATAGATAAGGTAAAGCAAGGATGACTTTACTATAATTTACAAACAAAATTATTAATCATTTCACGTTTAGTATCTATAAAAAAGGGGGGTATATATAATGAAAAAACAACTTTTAATGTACGTTATGGGTTGCCCAGTATATGTTGAAGTTAAGGAATCAAATGAAACATTAGCCAATATTGCAGCGAAATAAAAATGGCCAATAAAAAACCCTGCGGTTTTTAAACTACTCTTAAAAATCGCAGGAATTTTTACTTTTAGAGGGATACATACATAGGACGTCACGTTTAACATAATGCGGTTGGGAAATAAGTAGATTTTTCCAAAATGATTTATCTTTCAAATGTCCTTCCTTGACATTCTTCACATAGCAGCTATGATAAGTTTAAAGCTTTAGCTGAACGAGTTCACTACCAAAAGAACGTTAATATTTCATCGAAAGGACGAACTAACCCCTATGAATGTAAAAATTTTCACTTCCCCCGATCCAAGAATTCTGGAAAAAGAAATTAATCAATGGTTCGAGGATAACAGTTGGGTTAAAGTTGTTAATATTACGCAAAGTACAGGATCAACAACTGTAATTTCAATTTGGTATAATGAACCCAATGTTCCTATCCTTGGCTAATGAAGTCTTTTTATCCTAAAGGTTCATTCTTGCTCATAAAGAGCTATGTACTCGATCTATGTTATGAGAGTTAATTCTTTTGCCATTAATTCCAGTAATACAAAGGAGAAGTTTAGGCTTATTTTGCCTAAGCTTCTCCTTTGTATTTATACCGCATCAAAACTCATAGTTTTAGGAAATACTAACTTTATACTATGGGTGAATAGTTTTAACGAAGGGATGGTCAGTTATGAAAGTTTCCCTCTTTGCCACCTGTCTGGCGAATGCTCTTTATCCGGACGTTGATCTGACGATGGCAAAAATTCTTACATACTTGGGGCATACTGTTGATGTGCCCGATGGACAAGCCTGCTGCGGCCAAATTGCCTTTAATTCCGGTTATTTCGATGATGCGCGGGAGGTAGCTCGTACACTTATTGATGCCTTTGAGAAGAGCGAAGTTGTCGTCGGACCGAGTGGATCATGCATAGCTATGATCCATCATTACTATCCGTTTCTTTTTGAAAATGATCCAGTCTATCTAGCTAAGGCCGAAGACTTGATTCACAAAAGCTATGAATTTACTCAATTCATTGTTGATGTCTTGCATAAACCCGATTTAGGAGCCAAATATAAGGCCAAAGCCACCTATCATCCTTCCTGTCATGCCACCCGGCTTTTAGGAATTAAAGAGCCTCCCCTTACCCTGATTGAACATGTTCAAGATCTTGAACTACTTCCTTTGCCGGAATCCCAATTGTGTTGTGGGTTTGGCGGAACCTTTTCGGTCAAGATGCCAAAAATCTCCGAGGCCATGGTCGCTGAAAAGGCGGAACACGTTTTAGAGTCAGGAGCTGATTTGCTGCTCGGTCTGGATATGGGCTGCCTCATGAATATCTCTGGTTATCTGGAGAAAATCAATAAACCGATTAAAACCATGCATATTATCCAGTTACTTGGGGAGGGAATGAAGAATGTCCACATATAAACCTATCGTTGAAAAACGAGTCGATAATGCTCTAACCAACGACTTTTTGCGTAAAGCGACTCGGCGAGCCACAGACCGTTTGCGCCATAACAAATACAGTGCAGCGGATGAGCTGGGAGATTGGGAGAAGTGGCGGCTAGCCGGTGATACAATTCGTTCCCATGTTATTGCTAATTTGGACTATTATCTCAAACAACTCATAACCCAAGTCGAAAAAAACGGGGGCCATGTCCATCTTGCCCAAACCCCTTCTGAAGCCGTTGACATTGTGAGTAAGATTGCCCGCGACCACGGCGCCAAAACAATTATTAAATCGAAATCAATGGTTTCCGAAGAAATTCATCTTAACAAAGTCTTAGAAAAGGACGGCATCAGCGTTGTTGAGACAGACTTGGGAGAATACATACTACAAGTTGCCGGGGAAGTACCTTCTCATATTATCGTTCCTGCTATGCATAAAACCCGTCAGCAAGTTGCCGAAATCTTTGAACCTCTCGCTGGCCACCCTCTTAGTTCAGATACACCCACCCTCACAAAGTTTGTGCGCCAGCAAATGCGTCAAAAATTTTTACAGGGTGATATTGGAATCACAGGGTGCAATTTTGCCGTTGCAGAGACAGGCAGTATCACAATGGTTACCAATGAAGGAAACGGGCGCATGGTAAGCACCCTGCCTCGTGTCCAGATTACCCTTATGGGGATGGAGCGCATTGTACCCTCCTTCCGTGAACTCAGCGTCTTACTCAATCTCCTCGGCCGAAGTGCGACAGGACAGCGTCTTTCCAGTTATACAACAATCCTTACGCCTCCCAAGCAATCAACCGATGCTGATGGACCGGAAGAATTTCATCTGGTCATTTTAGATCATAACCGTTCTGAAATTCTTGGCGATCCCACCTTCCGTCAGTCCTTAAAATGTATTCGCTGCGGAGCCTGTTTTAACGTCTGCCCCGTTTACCGCCAAATTGGAGGACATGCTTATGGATCTGTTTATGCCGGACCGATAGGCTCCGTCATCACGCCCCTCCTGGAAAAAGATTGGGAAAAATGGGGGCACCTGCCCTACTTTTCTTCTCTTTGCGGTGCTTGTACCGAAGCCTGTCCTGTGCGTATTCCTCTTCATGACCTTCTGGTCAAACTAAGAGCCCGCAAGACCATGACCGGCCATACTCCGCAAATTGAAAAGCGGATATTCCAGGCCTATCGCTATATGTTTACGCATGAAAAAACCTTGCGTCAGGCTCTGCGTCTAGGTGCGAGGTTTCAGTTCCCCTTTGTGCAGCATGACCGGATTGTCAGCGGTCCGCCTCCTCTCTCCAATTGGACCAAAAGCAAGACCTTGCCTAAAGTTGCCTCCAAATCCTTTATGTACTTATGGGCCGAAGCAAAGCATAAAGGGACCATCCCTACTCCCAACTCCAAAGAGTAAGACGAGGTGAGATCAATGACCAACACTAACGATTTTATTAGTCTCCTGGCATCAAAACTTGGGCGCTCAACTCCCCAATCAGCTCCAGAACCGGTAGCTTTCGACGTTCCTTCTTTCCAAGTCTCAAGCCAAGAGCGGGGAAGAACTTTTCTTGATAATTGGCAAGCTTTAGGCGGTAAAGGAGCCATTGTTAAATCACCGGATGAGGTGATCCAATGTCTCCAAGAATGGTTCGGTGATCTTTCCTTTGCTCAAACCACCAATCAAGGAATGATAGTTAGCTGGAACCTGCTCCCAGCATTTGCCGAATCCGCGTTTACAACCTTAAACTGGCCCCTGACCCGCTATTCACAAGCGGCCCCCTCCCCTCAAGACCGACACCAATTAGCTGCTCAGGCTGAACTTGGCGTAACAGGAGCGGACTGGGGGGTTGCGCTCTCCGGCAGCATCGTAACCAGCAGCAATCCTCAACGTGGACGGGCCGTTAGCTTGCTTCCTCCCCGCCACCTGACCATCATGGAAACGTCAAAAATAAGAAATACCATCGCTGACATCCTCTCTGAAGTTTCTGCCTTAGAGACCCCCCCGGCAGCGCTGGAATTTATTACAGGACCAAGCCGGACCTCGGATATTGAAATGGATCTGTCCATTGGTGTACATGGCCCGATAGAAGTCTACGTTCTTCTCATTGACGATTCTGAGGACACGGCTTCAAATTCAGGTGACTGATTACAATGGTTAACTTCTGGTAATCTAATTAGAGGGGGCTTTAGCAAAGGATCTTTAAAATACAAGGCAGTGAACTTGTTCGGCTAAAGCTGAACATCGGGGCTTCAGATACAATAATGTCCGGTGGGCATTATTGCCGAGCCGCCTTTCCCAATAGGAATACTTAACGGCGAAGGAGAACTCTACCCCACCTGAAGTTAACGAAGGGACCCACCCCCACTCATAGAAGTGGGGGTCTTAAAACTGGATAAATTAGCCTGAAAGACGCCAATTAATAGTATTCTCCCCTTGCCCGGGAGCATTTTGATTAATGTCTTTCAGGCTTTTTACTTTATTCCAGAATCATTGTAGAAAATGCTTGAGCAAATTGCTATTGTTAAGGGTTATATAAAATATTCCACTTTAGCCATAGGAAAATAGGTATCTGCTTGTTTTCTGAAGAATTCTTTTAACTCTTCGAGATCTTCATTAGGATAAATATATTTTCCATAGCCAAACTGACCATATTTAAACTTACGTTCCTCCTCTGCCATTGGCAATGAAGAATTCGGGTAAATCTCAAGAATTGTTGCTTTTGCTTTTAAAGTGTACCGGTGGGAAATAAACTCAAGAGTCAGCTGCTCCGGAGACCATCCCTTAGGTGCCAGGCGTGTTAATTCCTCCGCTGTTCTTTCCAATAAGCGTTCATATTCCTCTTTCCAGCCAGAAAACTTAAAAATAGGCGCAATAATAAAACCTAAGGGGTAACCTGCCTTAAGTATCTTACCGGAAGCAATAATTCGTTGTTCGGGAGAAGGCGTCAAATGTTCATACTTGCTCACAACATAATCGCAATTCAGACTGAAGCGAAAACGTGTATGCCCTTCGTGACGAGCTGAAAGCAAGGAATCCACATCAGTAAATTTCGTTACGAAACGAAACCGCCCATATTGATTTAAACCAAAGAAATTAATGGTCTGTTTTAGAGCGCCTGTATATCTCTCTACAGGAATGGGATCAGATGTCGCAGCTCCTTCAAAAAGAGTGATTTCGGGTGAACGCTCTTGAATTAGCTTTGAGGCAATTTCCAAGATCTCTTCTAAATTCACATAAACTCGAACATAAGGTTTCTTCCCCAAGGTCGTCGACAAATAGCAATATTCGCACATCCCAGGGCAGCTGGTCACTAAGGGCAGTTGGTAATGTGCCGATGGTTTACAAGTTTGAAATTTTGAACTCCGCCTTACGCCAATAACCAAGGTTCGTTTTGCTTCACGGTAAGCCTGAGGTGGATTATTTCCGGGTATTCCTGTGACTCTGTTGTGAGAAGGTGTCGGGGTCACGGAAACACCCATTCTGCGAAAGTCCTCTACTAAAAGCCTCCCTAAAGGATATTCAAGTGCTGATGGTTCGAAAAAGACACGGTGCGGAACAAATTCTTCTGTCACAGTCTTTCACCTCATACTTAGGTTACCCATGAGCAGAAGATTCAACCCCAGGACTCATTACATCAAAAAACAAGTCATATTAGAACTTTCTGGATCGGAATATAGAAATAAACAGCCCGACTAACATCAAGGCCGCGGCAATAAACCCTATTTCTATAGCTGGCATTTTCCAGAGCATGATTGGCTGCCGACCTAAAGCTGAAGCAATGATTAAGCCCATCATTACGATACTAAAAGACAATAGCACAATACTAAAGGTAATCTGATTAGAAATCCGATCCATTCTGCGCAAAAATACATCGAGCTCGGGTATACCTACATCTAAATGAATTCTTCCTCTTAAAACATCTCGCATTAAGGCCTTCATCTGTTTTGGCAAATCAACTAAAAGATCACTAAAATCCGAGATGTTATGCCACACTCGTCCTGCAACAGTTTTCGGATGATAGCGCTCTTTGAGCAAACGAAGTCCAAAGGGTTTAGCCATATCCATGATACTCAGCTGTGGATCAAGTTTCTCTACAATCCCCTCTAAAAGCAATAAACATTTTGCCAATAGGGTAAAATCAGAAGGAATTCTGATCTGATGCCGATAGGCCACCCCCAAAAGATCTCCAATGGCTAAGCCTAGACTTATCCGACTCATGGGAACATCCATGTACTTTTCCCGCAAATCATCCACATCCTTGGAGAGAAGCGGCAAATTTACGTCATCCGGAATTATGCCAATCCTTAAAATTGCCTGGATCATGCTTTCCGTATTCTGACGCATCATGGCAATGACCATAGAGGCAAAATTGTTTTTCATTTCCTGAGTAAGTCTGCCCACCATTCCAAAATCAATAAAGGAGATTATCCCTCCTTCTAAGATAAAGATATTTCCAGGATGAGGATCTCCATGGAAGAATCCTTCAATTAAAACCTGATGAAAGAGCGCTTTCACCAGGCGGTCAGCAATATCTTTGCGCTCATAGCCCTTGGCATCAATCTCGTCATACAAATTAAGCTTGAGACCTTCCACGTATTCCATAGTTAATACTTTACTGGTTGAATAATCCCAGAATATCCCGGGGATATGAATACTCGCATCATCTTTAAACTGTGTAGCAATTTTTTCGGCATTACGTGCTTCAATAGTATAATCCAATTCATTGCGCAAGGATTTGGCAAACTCTTCAACAACATCTCGCAATTGCAGGCGTTCCATTCGAACCATCCGATGTTCTGCTAAAGTCGCCAGATCAAGCAGAATTTCCAAATCCGTTTCAATAAGATCTTTAATGTTTGGACGCTGAACCTTTACTGCGACCTTCTCTCCGCTTCGTAATTGGGCAAGATGCACCTGCCCGATTGAAGCCGCTGCAATAGCTGTTTCTTCAAACACCGAAAAAATCTCTTCAAGCGGAGATCCCAATTCATCTTCAATAATCCGATGCACTTCCTGAAAGGAAAAGGGAGGAACATTATCTTGCAATTTTTCTAGTTCCTCAATGATCTCCTCCGGAAATATATCTGCGCGGGTGCTGGCAATCTGACCAATTTTAATGTAGGCAGGACCTAATTCTTCAAGAACTTGACGTACTCGTTCTCCCATAGACATGGGATCAATGTCCTCCCAATCTGTAAAAAGGCGTTTGGGAAGAGAAAGCATGTGAATAAGTCCGATTTCCTCAACAAAAAAGCCAAATCCATGGCGAGCGAGAACCTTTGCAACATCTCGATATCGTTTTAAATGCCGAATTCTCTTCCCGATCATCATAATGTCCTAATGTCCCCTCTATCAAAGTCGTTACTTTGTCAAAAGAAATTAACCCCTTCGCAGATTAGTTTTAAATTAAGGCTATTTTCATCTTTCTAGGCTAGGAAACGAAGGGACCCAATCGAGATAGGTCCCTCGCAATTCTCGAGATCAACTATTCCTGGTTCTTAACGATAGCCTCTAATTCCGAGATGCGCTTTTCCAATCGTTCAATATCCGCCTTTGTGGCTACATTCAGCTCTTTCAGCATTTTTTCTAATTGATTGTGAATAGTGCTATTCATTTCCTTTCTTTGAGCTTCACCTTTTTCGAGCAATTCCTGAATTAAATCCTTCGATTCTGAGGAGGTTACTTCTCCTTTTTTTACCATCTCATCCACAAACTTTTCAATCTGTTCTCTGCTGACAACCGCTAATCCCAAACCAAATGCCAGCCCTTTTCGAAGCAAATCTTTCATAATCAATAGTCCCCCTTTATAAAATTTTGCCTAATCATTTGACAACAGTTTTTTCATTCTATGATGCTTATATCTATTTTACCTTCTTTATGATTGTTTACAAAACAACTCTAACTTATTAGGTATGATTTGTTTATTAAATAGAAAACCGAAGTGCCGATACACTTCAGTTTTCCAGATTGATTGATTAATTTGAGGGAAATGAGTTTCTTAAACTTTTTTAAGATCTAGTATGAGATTTTGCTCTCATTTTCTTATATAAGTATTTTGTTTGTTACAACAGAAGTTAACCAGAAACTTAATAGCTTTAACTAATGACTCCCAGAGTCGACCAAAATTCTTTTGTTTGGGTAATATCTGACGGTTCCTTTCTCTTGTCCTCATGATCTTTAACTGTTGGGTTGCTACCTTTTTTCATTTAAAAATCACAGCCTTTCCCAGATAATTTAGACGTGTTTGAAAAATTAGTTGTTGATCATTTTTTATCCTTTGTTCTTAGTTCTGACTTTATTCCAATCGCAGCAAAACATAAAAATAATATATAATTGTAATCTTTACTATGATCGAAATTCATATTAGACTGTATCTGGAGGTGTTACTCATGGATATTCGACATTTAGAATATTTTATCGAGGTTGCTCGCCAAAAAAGCTTTAGTAAAGCGGCTTTGGTTTGCCATGTCTCACAATCCGCCATTAGCAAAATGATTAAAGATTTGGAAACTGAACTTAGCACTTCCCTATTTAATAGGAACTCAAAGTACGTTCAGTTGACCGATACAGGAGTTATTTTTTTAGAGCAAGCTCAACAGGTTGTTGTTATGTTTCATAATTTAACGACCGATTTTGAAAACAAAATCAAAATGGAAAAAGGGAAAATTTCAATTGGTTTATTGCCAATAACAAGCTCAACCATATTTGCCGAATTATTAGGAGAGTTTAAACAAAAGTATCCTTTAATTGAGATTAGCTTGTCTGAATATGGCTCCAAAAAAGTGGCACTTGCTATAAAAGACGGTACTCTGGACGCTGGGGTCGTATGCATAGTCCCAGATCATCACTACTATGACTCGATTTCTATTTCCAAGGACCCTCTTTTTGTTATCGTCTCCTCACAGAATCCCATAAGCAAGCTGCCATCCATTGAACTCTCAGCCTTAGCTAATGAATCTTTTGTTTTGTATAGTAAAGATTTTAGTCTTCACGATGAAATTATTAACCAGTGCAGGAATGTTGGTTTTTCTCCAAACATCATTTTTGAAACGTCACAGCTTGAGCTAATGACTCAAATGGTAGCAGCAAATTTAGGTATTGCTTTCTTACCAAGTGCAGTATGTTCCGAATTGGACCCACATCGTATAGTCTCTGTCCAATTAACTGAACCACAAATCATTCATAGCATGTCTATCATTTGGAAAAGAGGACGTTCCTTGCCACATGCCGCAAATTTGTGGCTGAAATTTGCCGAAGAGTTTTTCAGATCTAATGAACGTCCTCTTGCAAACTTCATTATTTCGTAATTCGCAGTTTCAGACATCCCGCTATCCTAGAGCACTAATTCATGTCCATGGTCTTTCAGCCACTTTCTCCAGGTCATATATTCCGGCATAAAGGTTTTAACCCGCTGCCAGAATTCCGGCGAATGGTTCAGATACGTCAAATGAGCCAGTTCGTGAATAATAAGGTAATCAATCACTTTATCGGGAGCCATAATAATTCGCCAATTAAGATTCAAGTTTCCGCGACCGGAGCAGCTTCCCCACCTTGTTCTTTGATCTTTTAAGCGAAAGTCTCGATATGTGACCTGCATTCGCTTTGCCTGATCATCAAGTTTTAGCTTAAAAAGATTACGTGCTTGAACTTTATACCAGGCTATAATAATCTTGCGCAGAGTTTCCGCAGATTGAGAATCAAGACCGTCCTGAGGCAATGACACAATAAGCATTTGTCCATCTGAATTTACCCGAATACGGCGATAATCGTGGCTTCGGAAACATAGTTTTAATTTTTCACCGCGAAAGGGAAATTGTTCACCATCAGTAAAGTTTTTTACCGAATGATCTTGCTTTTGGCGTTTTATGTGCCAGTATTTTAAAATCCAGTCCTCTTTAGCCTTTAATAACTCCTTTATTTGCCTTTTCGACACATTTTGGGGCGCTGAAATCCGAACTCGATCATTCAAGATGCTTAAGGTTATTCTTCGATAGCGAACGCTTCGTCGTTCTTCATAGGGGATTATTTCATCTCGGACATTTATCTGGCCCATGGTACGAAATCCTCCTAACTTGATTAAAACAATTATATTTACAGCAAGGTATGGGATAATTTAGGGACGGTTCAAACAACATCTTGTAAAATGTGTTGTTTGAACCGTCCCCTTAATCGTCTCTAAATACCTGTAATTATGTCCCACGATAAAACCAGCCAACGAGACCATATAAGATCATGCAGACAACTGCAACCAGAAGTCCCAGACGCAGTTTTAACTTTGCGTAGTCCATAACCGGGATTTTCATGACAGTTGCCATTGCCACAGTATTATCACTTAGGGGAGATACAAATCCGCCAAACGTACCGCTGGCAAATACGGCTCCTGCAATTAAGGGTAAAGCTGCGTGTTCAGTCGTCGCCAGCGAAAACCCCAGCGGCAATAAAATACCCCAAGTACCGAAGGATGAGCCGATTACATAGGAGAGCATGCATCCCAGTGCGAAAAAAGCCGGTGCAATAAACGCAGCCGGGACTAACCGTCCCACTGTCTGTTCCGTATAAGTAACAAACCCAAGATCTGTAGAGATTGCCGAAACAGCCCAGACAAAAACTAAAAGAACGTTCACAGCCATCATTTCATTGCCGCCTTGCATGAAACCAAAAAGAGTTCGTTGGATAGGTTCCTTTCGAAAGGCATACCAAATAAAAGAGAACAACAGCGTCGATAACAAGGCTTCCAACATCGCTTTTGCTGCATTAGCTTGGATAAAGGCCCCTAATATGTTGGAAGAATGAAGATGGCCATCCCACCAGGTAAAAAATAATGTTAAGGTTAGTAAAAGAGCTAAGGGTACTATAAGGTTAAGAGCATCTGGTTTTACCTTTTGAGCGACAAGTTCTATCGGATCAGGAAATAGTTCATCGCCAGAGTCATGCCTTCTCTTTTTCCTTTCCTTGGAGATAGGTGAAGGGATTGACAATTCCAGCGAAGTTTCCGCAAAAGCTAATTTCGCCGAACCAATCGACCTCATTTTCTCAATGGATTCAACAGGTTGAGCACTGGAATTTTTTTCCTGTGCTTTATCACTTTTGAGGAACGTATAGCCTAAAGCAAAAGCAAGCATCGCCAAGGAAAAAAAGTTAAAAGGAATGCTGAGTAAAAACAAATTATAAGGAGCCATAGGAATCCCTTGATGCCGGCTCGCCACCCCCAACAATCCGATACTATAACCAATAAAGACTGTTCCTAGAGGCATAATCGCACATAAAGGTGTCGCTGTAGCATCAATCACAAATGCTACCTTATTGACAGGAACTTGAAGACGCGAGAATACCTGTTTCATGACCGGGCCCACCGTAATGATCCGAAAATCAGGCGCCATAAAGGTAAGGAAGGACGATAACCAAGTTACGATAAAGGCGCCTCGTCCGGAATGAATCTTTGTTTCCATATATTGAGCAAAACCGCTGACTCCTCCGGTGATGCGAACTAAGCCAACGAAAGCTCCGAAACCATACATGAAGACGATCAGACGCAAAT
Organism: Desulfosporosinus sp. SYSU MS00001; assembly: GCF_049943955.1. Classification (NCBI taxonomy): domain Bacteria; kingdom Bacillati; phylum Bacillota; class Clostridia; order Eubacteriales; family Desulfitobacteriaceae; genus Desulfosporosinus; species Desulfosporosinus sp. SYSU MS00001. The sequence continues at coordinate 625,397 of NZ_JBNFTW010000002.1, read as the reverse complement.
TGTCAGAAACAGCTAATTCTTTTAAAATGTATTGAAGTGCTGTATCCACCCCGCCTAATGGTGTAGGATTAATCATATAGGCTCCAATTAACAAACCAGCAACTAAGCCCGGCAAGACCTGTCTAGTGAATAGAGCCAGTGGAATTACCACCAGAAACGGTACCAAGGACCATACAGTTCCATGCATTTAAATACCCCTTTTCAACGTAGGCTATTGTTATAATATCCCGCGCTGAAAAGCAATCTATGCAGGGCCTTTTAAAGATTCACGAACAGGATATCAGAGAATCTAGGGAATTGAGCCAATGTAGTATGAATTATAGGCAAGCCATAATAAACAAGTGCGGCAATTATAAGTACTGCGATTGCCAACTTAAATAACTTTTTAAGTATAAAGCCCACGGCAATAACACCCAGGCCCAACATCAATAGTTTATTCAGAGTTAATCCCGCAATCATTGTCCCCATAAACTTCCTCCTTTACTTTAGCAGCATATTCCAACCTAAGAACTAATTTTATCCAATCGTAAAACTCCACTTCTTTTAGCGCAAACTGTAATTTCATCTTCACAAACGTTAAACGTTAAATTTGCTCACCAGTAAAGCCAAACTTTCACCAAGCTTTGCCAAGGCCTCGGCAGATTGACTCACAGAACTCATTGTTGCAGCTTGCTCCTCAGAAGTTGCTGAAACTTCTTCCACCCTTGCAGCTGATTGTTCAGCAATAACTCCAATACTTTTAACAGATTCCACAGCATGAACAGCTCCGCTGGCCATTTGTTGAGCAACAGAAATAACTTCCTGGATTTGTTTGACGACAGTATTGACCTCTTCGACGATAGTTCCAAAGGAACTTCCTGCCAAATTTACAGCTTCAACACCGGCATCGACCTCATCTTTGCCTTTCTCCATCCCCTCAACAACCCGTTCCGTGTCACGTTGTATAGTTTCAATCAAAGATGCGATTTGTGTAGCAGATAAAGAAGATTGTTCCGCTAACTTTCTAACCTCGTCAGCTACCACTGCAAATCCCCTTCCATGTTCACCTGCTCGAGCCGCCTCAATGGCAGCATTTAAAGCTAATAAATTCGTTTGATCCGAAATGCCCTGAATCACATCAACAATTTGTCCAATCTCTTTCGATTGCTCGCCTAAGTGAAATACTGCCTCAGCGGTTTGGACCGAAACTTCACGAATTTGTATGATTTTTTGCACTGCATTTTCAACCTGGAGAGATCCCACATCAGCCGCTTGTGCTGCTTTCTCACTACTTTGATTAACAATCTCCGTATTGGCAGCCACCTGTTGAGCACTCGAAGACATCTGTTCGATGACAACACTAGTGTCCTTCACCGATAATGCTTGACTCGATACGCCGGTCGTAAGTTGAACCAAAGTATTGGAAACTTGCTCACTCGCAGTAGTCGCTTCTTCGGCGGCTGCCGACAATTCTTCACTCGTTGCCGCTACACTCTCAGACTGATTTAATACTTCACCGATAATTTCTCTTAGTGAGCGAACCATATCCCCCACCGCTTGTGCTAAAACGCCTATCTCATCCCGATTTTTTATCTCTGGAATACTAACCTTTAAATCACCATTGGCTACGGATTGAGCAATCATCGTGACCTTATTAAGGGGCCGACTGATGTTTCTTGCCAATAACATTGTCAGCACTATTCCGAGGATAAAAGCGACTGCAATAAAAATAATCAGAAACTTTAAGCCAGTAGCATTTGTGAGCTGGGCGTCAGCAACTGCTTGTTCTCCTCCTTTATCCATAAAATACATCTGAGCTTCCATAGCCTTAATTACTTGGTCAAAACTTTCCTTACTCTTATCGATTAAAAAAGATCGAGCCTCTTCGTCGTTATTATCTTCAATCAACTTCCAAACCTGATCGGCATCTGTTATGTAAGCATCGAATGCCTTTTTCATAGATTCATTTCTGGTTAACCCCTCGGAGCTCGTTACATATCTGCTATAGGTCGTGAAATCATTTTCCCATTTCGTTTTATTATTAAGAAAACTGAACTTAATACCTTGATAAGCCGTCGCATCGCCTCGTTCCGAAAAGCCCAATAGGAGCGTCCTCTGCATATCTTCCGTATCCTCAACGACCAGTCCTAAGGCATTAGTGGCCTTGAGCCAATGATCACCCAGATCTTGTGCGCTCTGATTAAGTCGGTAAATACCATAATACCCCACTATCCCCACAAAAAGTGTCATAATAATTACGGCTAAAAAGCTAGCTTGTAATTTAAACCTAATCCCGTAGTTGATAACCGATTTTGAATTCATCGTTTTATTTTCCATAGGCAGACACTCCATTTCAATAGTTAATCTCTTACAACAGCTTTACTCAGGGCTATATTATAATCATTGCTTTTTTCTATTTCGACAACTAAGAGCAATAACCTTCTAATTACTGCCAATTACTCAAAACTTTCTCTTCAAAATGACTAACAACTTACAATTTTTTATAGTCAGTGCAAAATTTGCAAATAAGGGGGTAATCCCCTAAAATATAAGTAGATAAGATTAAGAAGATATGCCTTGCCTGATAAAATACTTAAAAAGTAATTTTAGTTTTGAAGAAAGAAGATGAATTCTATGGAATTACTTGCTGCTCTGAAAACCAGGCGGAGTATTCGACGATTCAAAACAGATGCAGTCCCTGAGACAGCGATCAGAGAGTTGATCGAAGCGGCTCGGCTTGCCCCCTCTGGCAGTAACCTTCAGCCTACTCGCTTTGTAGTTATCAAAAGTGAAGCTGCACGTGCCCAACTGACGGAAGCATCACCGCTGCCCTTTGTCAGCCAAGCACCTGTCGTCATTGCCTGCTGTGTGGACATGGAGTCCTTCGGAGGCATGGGAACAAGAGCCCAAGAACTTAAAGAAGCTGGAGCTTTTAATGATACTCCTCTTGAAAAAATGGACCCCGATGCCTACGCCAAACGCAAACCCATGGATCCGGCAGCCGCCGAAGGCTATTTGCGGTTAAATGCCGCCATTGCTGTTGACCATCTTACATTGCGAGCTGTTGATCTTGGTCTTGGCACGTGCTGGATCATGATGTTTGATCAAGAGAAGGTTAAGAAAATCCTCGATTTGAGTGACAACTACCGTGTAGTGGCCTTAATCCCTGTTGGCTATCCTGATCAAAACCCTCAACCACGCCCGAGAATTGATTTAGAGCAACTAATCCTTAAAGAAGTATAATGTTATCAATGCCTGCTGCATGCTTCCCAAAAATCCAAAACTAATCAAAATAGACAAAGGAAGGACTTTTTTTAAAAGTCTCTTCCTTTGTTGGCATAAGGATTATCTAATTGTTTTCACACCTTATAATTTTTTATTAGAGCTAATAAATACTTGGACTTGACCTGTTCACTTGCCATCATTTGTTTAAGGGGAGGCATTTTTAAGATTGCTCCCATAATTGCTGCCATGGCGCGGTGACTGAACAAAGCCTGATTATCAAAGATGAGATTATGAAGCTGCCCTTTCTCAATACTTTGCAAAACGATACGATGAACGGAGTTGACAGGTGTTATTACCCGTTTATCCCTGTGATTAAGCTTTAAGGCCCCATGATTACAATTTCTCACACAAACACCGCATCCCAAGCAGACATTCTCATCTAATTTGACTTTTTTAAGGACTGTGCTATCGCCTATCGTTTGAGATTCAATGGACAAGGCCCCCACAGGGCAGGCTTGAACACACCTTCCACAGCCTTTGCACCGGGCTTCGTCTACCTCTGGCAGGAAATTTGTTGTATTAATGGTGTTTAAGGTTCCGAACCGTTTTATGGCCAAGAGCGCTTCACAGCAACAGCCGCAGCAATTGCATATAAAAGGTAAACCTTCTTGTTCGTTTTCTCCAATTTGGACTAAATTATGATCATAAGCCTTTTCAATTAAACTCATACATTCGGAAACGGTGATTTCTCTGGCATAACCATATTTAATCAGGCTGGCTGCAGTTCCTCCAAACGTCATACAAATCTCCAGAGGAGCATCACATGCCTTGCCAAGATGACTCATCTTATGTCTGCAATAACATGTGCCAACTCCTATATGGGAGGCTTTTTTAATTATTTCACTACTTCGTTCATAATCCAAGATATGAAGATCATTTACAGTGCTTAACGCTTGTTCATTGACAAAAATCCGGCCTAATTTCGTTTCGGTAACAAATAAATCACGAACAAAATCCTCTTCCACGTTTAAGTACTGATAAAATAGTTCGGCAAGGAGTCTTTGATTACTGTTCCCATTAAGCCGCATTAAAGAAAATTCAAAAAAGCCAGCCATTGGCGGCGGCAGTACAAAGGTTCTTACGCCTGTGGGGTCCTCAATATCCAACAATAGGGCTCTGGAGGCAAGTTCTATTAGTATTTTTTCTGTATCTTTTAAATCCATAGATAAGGCCTCACTGGCAGCTTGAACCGTGAATGGCTTTATTGGCAGCTTGGACATAATCCTAGCTTCTTTTTCGCTCATAAGAACCTTAAGAATTTTAAAAAAATACTCGGTAGGCGGTGCCCCTTGCGGAAACCGATTTAAACGTTCGCTTAATTGCTCATATCCTGATTTCAACGTTCTATGTGCCATGAATACTCTCCTCTATGTACTTTACTTAATAGTCTAGAATTAATTATAGTACAAGATGGGATATTCTTCTATAAATTTGGAGACTGTTGCCAATAAGAGATTAGAGGGTCATTTTGATCTCTTAAAGTTTGTTAACTAACGCTAATGTTTCCAGCATTATGTAATTTCTTTGCATAAATAATTGATATTACAGAGGTGAAGGCTATGGAAAAAATAGGCTTAGTATTAGAGGGCGGAGGCATGAGAGGGCTCTATACCTGTGGAGTTCTGGAATATTTTATGGAGAACGATCTCTATTTCAACTATATCATTGGCGTATCCGCCGGCGCATGCAATGCTGTTTCCTATATTTCGAAGCAGCGTGGACGTAATGAGAAGGTTATTATTAATTATGCGCAAGATTGGCGGTACATGAGTCTAAGAAATCTTCTGCTCAGCAAATCGTATTTTGGCATGGATTTCATCTTTGACGAAGTTCCTAATAAGCATGTCGCTTTTGATTTTCAAACCTTTTATAATTCTCCTTGTAATTTTTTAGTAGGTGCGACAGATTGTAAAACCGGCAAACCTGTTTATTTAACCAAAGAAGAAATTGGTGATAAGTTTCAGGCTTTAAGAGCCTCAGCTTCCCTGCCTCTTATATCTCCTATTGTGCATTATAAAGGGTACGAATTATTAGATGGCGGGATCTCAGATTCCATACCTATCCGCAAATCTATTCAGGACGGCAACTCTAAAAATGTCATCGTCTTAACAAGAAATCGGGGCTACAGGAAAAATCCGGCTAAATTCACCGGATTCCTCAAAGTAGCTTACAGAAAGTACCCTTCCTTAGTAGAAACGATGTTGAATCGCTATAAAATTTACAACGACACCCTGGATTATGTTGAGCAGCTTGAGAGTAGCGGTCAGGCTCTTGTCGTCAGGCCATCTAAAACCCTAGAGGTTGGTCGAATTGAAAAGAATCCGCAAAAGCTTCATGGATTATTGCAAAACGGGTATCTGGACACAAAAGAAGTCTACCAAAAAATCCTGGAGTTTGTTTCCTAGTCATGAGGTTGCCAACAGATTTTATCTCTACAAAAATGAACTGCGGGCTTTGAAAGCCCGCAGTTAGCATTTAAATACGATGTCATCTTTCATCATCGAAAGACAAATAGGATATATGGGATACTTATAGCTTATCGAAGGTCTTCAATTAACGCCTTGAATCCCGGCAAGGCGTTCTCAATGGTTTTATATGCAACACAATAAGCAATACGTGCATAGCCGGGGCAGCCAAAAGCAGTTCCCGGTACAATAAGAATATTCTTCTGCTTGGCCAAATTGCAGAATTCCACGTCATTGTCGAGGGGGGTTTTAATAAACAAGTAAAATGCACCTTCAGGCTTAATACATTGGTAACCGTAAGATAAAAGTCCGTTATAGAAAAGTTCACGATTTTTATTGTAGGTCTCAACATCCACTTTAGCATTCAGACATTTTGCCACAACTCTTTGGAATAGAGATGGCGCATTAACATAACCCAGGGTACGATTTGCGATATTTGCCGCTATCAGTATATTTTCAAAATCTGCTGCCTGATCGGGAATAACTAAATAGCCAATTCGTTCCCCTGGCAAAGAAAGAGACTTACTAAATGAATAGCCGATAATTGTGTTTTCGTAATACTTAGTTACATAAGGAACTTTTACATGGTCATAGGCCAATTCTCGGTAGGGTTCATCAGAAAAAAGATAAATATCGGTGCCAAATTCTTTTTGTTTTTCTCTTAAAATGTCTGCCATGTTAAGGATCGTTTCTTCGGAATAAACCACACCGGTAGGATTATTCGGTGAATTTATAATGATCACTTTAGTTTTAGGAGTAATTTTTTGCTTAAATTCCTCAAGATTTGGTTGAAAATCAAGAGTATTAGGGGAGACTACGAACAGCTGGCCCTCAAAATTATTAACATAATTTCGGTACTCTCCGAAAAATGGGGCAAAGGTAATGACTTCATCTCCAGGATTTAGTAACGTTTTAAGAATAACGTTTATACCGCCGGCTGCACCGACGGTCATCAGTATGTTCTTCTGTCCAAAGGCAGTGCCAAATTTATCATTTATTGAGTCGGCGATTGTTGCCCTAACGTCTTCATATCCGGAATTATTCATGTAGCCGTGAATTTTAGTGGTGCTTTCTGTATTTAATATTTCTAGGATTGCTTTCTTAACATCTTCCGGGGGCTCAACACTTGGATTTCCGAGGCTGAAGTCAAAAACATTTTCTGCACCGTGAATTTCCGCCAATCTCTTTCCTTCCTCAAACATTGCACGAATAATCGAGCTGCTTTGGACCTGCTCTTTCATTTTATTGGATATCATTGCCTTCAACCTTTCTAACATTTATAATTTGTCCATTATATTCTCATATCTTATTATACCACTCAACATGATACATTGTTCAACCATCCAATTTGTATACACGATGATAAATATTATACGGAAGAGTCTAATACCCTAAAGTTTTAACAGTCAAAAACTTTTCAATGTTATCCTTCATCTCTCATATGTCAAAGCTTTTCGATAACTCTAGCTCTTCCTGGGTCGCAAGAGGGGCTGCTTACATCTGTAACAAGTGATAGCTTTGTCAAATAGTAGCACTCTTCCCGCAGCATATGGTCCGGCATTAGCGGGTCTAACATTCCTAAAATTGATTTATTGAGAAGACGTTCTAAAAGTAGAGTCAGAAAATGAATAAATTGCTGAATTTGATTTGCTGCCTCATGATTAAATGTCGTTAGAACTGAAAAATCCCGCATTGCTCTTGTTAAGCCCCTGATTTCATGAGCTTTGCGATAGCTGTCTTCGAAATCTTTAGTAAAGCGTTGACTTTCGTTTCTGAGGGATGCTTCCACAACATCAAGTGAAATGGTAATCGTATCGGCATGACCAATTGCATCTAACAACCACAGTAAGTGGTAATGGGTCGGATGAAGCAAGGGAACAGTTTCCCCCTTGACTATATAACTCAGTAATGTTTGGTATTCTTCCAGTTCATTAACCATATGGCTTATCAGCGAGGGTTCTAAATTGATTCGTATTTGACCTTCCAGCTGGCGGCTGATTAAATGCAACTTAAAATCCTTTAATTGCTGTACCTTCTGCCAAATGTGGTTGTGAAAGTTATGTAATTCCCCCATACCTGTTCCCTTACGGACTAAAGCAAGAAGACTGTCAAACTCGCGAATAAAATAAAGTGCACGACTAATCTCTTCTTTTTCAGAAGGTCCCAAAGCTTTTAAAAAGAATCGGCTATGGTCGCCAAGAACTTGTAACCAAAAACAGTGCTCAAATAAAGCACGTTCAGATGATTCAGCAGTCAAGTTAAAATCCTACCTCCTTCATAGAACATCCTAATGCTATGATATTGTTTGAGGAGGAAAGTTAGACTCCCAACCTAAAAAAGGTCTAGATTGTGCTGGAACACAAACTAAACCTTTTTTAAAAGTAAGATCAAATTTTATGAACTAAAATTTTCCTTGATAAATCCAATCGTTGAATATGATCTTTGTAAGAATTTCGCGACTTCGTTAATATGTCAATCCATTCCTCTTTGGAAAACAGAGTCGCCATAAGGGATTGATTATCAAGAAGCAGTGAATATTGACTCGGATAATCTGATTCAATCACATCTAATATTCCCACGGGAGAATCCTGAACATGCTTTCGATTTTTCAAACTGCGGTAGTCCGCTAAATCATACATAAAATACCTCATAAGTTGATCGTCTTGAACTTATTATAGCACAAATTTCAGGACAAACGATGTTTAAAATCTTCATAACCAAACTGTCTGATGACTTTAATTCCTTGTTCTTCGTTGAAAAGTGCAATAGCAGGAAGATTAACGCCATTAAACATATTGTTCTTTACCATAGTATAATGGGCCATGTCACAGAAAACAAGTCTCTGACCAATTTTTAAAGGTTGTTTAAAGGAATAATCTCCAATGACATCTCCTGCTAAACAAGTATGACTTCCCAGCCTATAGGTATAAGAATATTCGCCAGGCTTCCCAGCATCAATTATATTAGGTCTGTAGGGCATCTCAAGCACATCCGGCATATGACAGGCCGCAGAGGTATCTAAAATAGCAATCTTCATGCCGTTTTCAACAATGTCAAGAACACTGGCGATAAGAAATCCGGTATTTAAGGCAACCGCTTCCCCCGGTTCAAGATAAATATCCACGCCATATTTATCTTGAAGCCACTTGATCGCTTGAATCAACCTTTCGATATCATAATCAGGTCTGGTAATGTGATGACCTCCGCCAAGATTAAGCCATTTCATAGTTTTAATATATTGTCCAAATTTCCTGTCGACCACTGGAAGTGTTCGTTCCAGGGTGTCAGAATTCTGCTCACACATTGTATGAAAATGGAGGCCTTCAATTCCTTCCAGTTCATCGGATCTAAAATTCGACAGCGTCACACCCAGCCTGGAGTTTTGATAACAAGGATTATAAATAGGGGTCTCAATCTCCGAATATTCCGGGTTAATGCGAAGACCGCAGCTAATCTTCTTATTTCCATATTGCTGCACTTTTTCTTTATATCGATTCCATTGAGAAAACGAGTTAAAAACGATATGGTCACAGTTCTCAAGGATACTGTCAAATTCCTCTTCAATGTAGGCAGGTGAATAAATATGAACTTCTTTGCCCATTTCTTCCCGCCCCAGTTTCGCTTCGTACAAAGAACTTGCTGTGACCCCTTTAAGATATTTAGCCACAAGAGGAAAAACGGAAAACATGGAAAAGCCCTTTAAAGCAAGAAGAATACGGCATCCCGTACGCTCTTGTACAGAATTCAGAATTTCCAAATTCTTTATGATCAGCCGTTCATCCACTAAGTAACAGGGCGATGGCAAGGTATTAATATCAAAGTCCATGGCAATACCTCAATCAAGGAGTGTTGGCATGAACGATTCCTGCCAGGGCAGACCACATTTATTAAGGGCTTCCATAAAGGGATCCGGATCAAATTCTTCAACATTATAGACACCGGGCTTTTTCCAAGCACCTTTGAGCATTAACATGGCCCCTATCATGGCCGGAACACCAGTCGTGTACGATATAGCTTGAGAACCGACCTCTGCATAACATTCCTGGTGGTCACAAACATTGTAAACATAATATGTCCTGGGTTTTCCGTCCTTAAGCCCTTGGATAATACAACCAATATTCGTTTTCCCTTTCGTTCTTGGCCCCAGGGATGCTGGGTCGGGAAGAACTGCTTTCAAAAATTGCAAGGGGATGATTTGTCGTCCTTCAAATTCAATAGGCTCGATAGAGGTCATACCAACATTTTCGAGGACCCGTAAATGATTAAGATAATTATCCGAAAAGGTCATCCAGAATCTGATTCGTTTTACTCCCTTAATATTTACTGCCAGGGACTCTAATTCTTCATGGTACATAAGATAAATGTTTTTGGGACCGATCTCGGGAAGATCATAAACTTGCTTCATAGAAAGCGGAGGCGTTTCTATCCAAGTGCCGTTCTCAAAGTACCTTCCATTTGCTGTGACTTCCCGAATATTTATTTCAGGGTTAAAATTCGTGGCAAAAGGATAACCATGATCACCACCGTTGGCATCAACAATATCAATGGAATGGATTTCATCGAAATAATGCTTTTGGGCATAAGCGCAAAAGACACCGGTAACTCCGGGATCAAAACCGCTTCCTAACAGCGCCGTTAACCCAGCCTGAGCGAACTTTTCTCTGTAAGCCCACTGCCATTTATATTCAAATTTTGCAATGTCCGGTGGTTCATAATTTGCCGTGTCCATATAGTCAACACCTGCTGCTAAACAAGCATCCATAATAGTCAAATCCTGATAAGGAAGCGCAAGGTTCATGACAATATCCGGCTTAAAGCTCTTGATTAGTTCAATAACCTCGTCGGTATAATCAGCATCAAGCTGTGCCGTTTGGATTTTTGTTCGGCTTCCGGATAGCTTGTTTTTAATTGCTTCACATTTCTCTAAAGTTCTGCTGGCTATACATATTTCCTCAAAAACGTCCGGATTCTGACAACATTTATGAATTGCAACACTGGCAACACCGCCAGCACCGATAATCAAAGCCTTCCCCATGTCAACAACCTCCTATCACTTTTACAGCAATGCAAATTATACCTAAACAGCGTCAATTTAGCAATAACAATCTCGAAAAATAAAGAAAAACAAGGGTAATTCTTTGAATTATCCCTTGTTTTTATACAACCAACTATTTCTATTAATTTTCGCCTACATTCTCGTCTTTATTCTTTCAATCGCTTGCAACGTATTTTCACGTGTGCCGAAAGCTGTTAAGCGAAAATATCCTTCACCGTTTGCTCCAAAGCCTGCTCCCGGCGTTCCAATGACATGAGCATTCGTCATAAGTTTATCAAAGAACTCCCACGAGCCCATCGTTTTGGGCGTCTTCATCCAGATATAGGGAGCATTGACGCCTCCGAAAACAGTATAGCCGGCGGCTTGCAATCCTTCACGAATAATCCGAGCGTTTTCCATATAGTAATTAATTGTCTCCTTAATCTGCCGTTGGCCTTCTTCCGAGAAAACAGCTGCAGCAGCCGCTTGGACCGGATAGGAAACACCATTGAACTTGGTAGTTTGTCTCCTTAGCCAAAGTTGATTAAGACTGTACGCTTCACCTTTGGAATCATAAACTTTTACATCCTTTGGGACAATGGTATAGGCACAGCGAGTACCTGTAAAACCAGCCGTCTTGGAAAAACTGCGAAACTCAACGGCAACTTCTCGTGCGCCTTCGATCTCAAAGATACTGTGGGGAACTCCTTCTTCTCGAATATAACCTTCATAGGCAGCATCAAATAAAAGGATCGAACGATTTTCGCGCGCGTAGTTCACCCATTGTTTCAGGTCGTCTTTAGACAGAGTCATTCCGGTGGGGTTATTAGGAAAACAAAGATAGATCATATCTACTCTTGTCTTGGGAAGGGAAGGTTTCATACCATTTGCTTCCGTACAGGGAAGATAGACAATTTTACCATACTGTCCCTTATCACTGTCATACATTCCTGTGCGCCCAGCCATGACGTTGCTGTCTACATAAACAGGGTAAACAGGATCGGTCACAGCCATAATATTATTAACTCCAAAAAGTTCTTGGAAATTTGCCGTATCGCTTTTAGCACCATCGCTAATAAAAACTTCATCAACGGAAAGATCCACTCCGCGGGGAGTAAAGTCATGCTCAATAATTTTTTTAATCAAGAACTCATACCCTTGCTCTGGCCCATAACCCCGAAACGTTTCTGCCTTTCCCATCTCTTCAACGCCCTTGTGCATTGCCTCAATAACAGCAGGCGGTAAAGGACGGGTTACATCACCAATGCCTAAACGAATAATATCCGCTTGCGGATTGGTGGCTTTGAATTGATTAATTCTGCGAGCAATTTCAGAAAACAGATAACTCCCGGGTAACTTTAAATAATTTTCATTGACAAGTGCCATATGTATTCAAACTCCTTTATTTAATCCTCTTGCATGTTACAAATTATATTTATTGATTGGAAATTTTGCAACTCTATTAGTTAAGTATACAATGCTCAAACAGTTTATAATATGTTCTTTGTATGTTCCCGCTCTTATTATAGTATTCATAAGTAATGGGCACTCCCACCTGTAAAAGTGGGAGCTTACAATTGGGTAAATTGCCCAAAAACTCTTGGTTTACTATTCTTCCGTCGATAGTTCGATAACATCCTCCTTTGATTCTGCTTGACAGCAAGTTCCGCTGGAATCACACTCACCTGGTTTTTCAAGGCCCCAAAAGATAAATGTCAATAGGATCACTGCAACAGCCAATTCATAGATAATAATGCCCCCAATCAATATAGGCATGTTATTCGAATCCTTTTTACATTGGCATGAGCAGCTCGCTTCCTTTTCAGTCATAGCCATAGCCTCCCAACTGTTGATACACTTAACTATAGAATATTCCAATTTATTCCACGAGGAGCATGACTCCTTTAATACCTATAAAATTTAAATAATGTCAAAGCTTAAAAGTCATTTAGGGAAATTAGTGAACCATGAGTGGATTTTAACTATAAACTCGAGATTTGACGATATAGGTTCAAAAATTTTTCCCCAAGTACACAACAAATACGTAAACTATTATGCGTTTGGAACATAAAGTGTAGGAGGTTAATTGATAATGATTATCTTTTAAATAAGGAGGCAGAAATTTAATGTGTGGCATTGTTGGTTGGATTGATTGGAAACGTGATTTATCATCTCAGCAAGAAGTTCTTGGAAGTATGACTCAGACTCTTACTCCCCGAGGTCCTGATGCAGAAGGGTACTGGTTCTCACCACGAGCTGCCCTCGGACATCGACGTCTGATTGTTGTTGATCCTGAAGGCGGACTGCAGCCGATGAGTCGCCAGCGCGGAGAACATACTTATACCCTCATTTATAATGGTGAGCTCTACAATACGCAAGATGTTCGCTCAGAACTTCAAAGTCTCGGCTATCATTTTGATGGCCATTCGGACACAGAGGTTGTCCTTGTCTCTTACTTAGAATGGGGCCCCTCCTGTGTTGAGCGTCTCAATGGAATTTTTGCCTTTGGCATTTGGGACAGTAAATCTCAGCATTTGTTTGCGGCTAGAGACAGAATGGGAGTAAAACCTCTTTTCTACAGTGAACAAAACGGCTATTTGCTGTTTGCTTCAGAAATTAAAGCCATACTCAAACATCCGGAAATCTCCCCTTTAATTGGAAAAAATGGGTTAGCGGAAGTTTTTCTTATTGGTCCTGCCCGCACTCCAGGCAACGGTGTCTTTGAGGGGATTTCTGAATTAAGACCCGGACATAGCATGATTTATTCTAACAACGGTTTAAAAATTTATCAATATTGGGCTTTGCCCAATAACATTCATACTGATGATCTTGGCCAGACTTCAACGAAGATCCGAAACCTCTTTCTCGATACTGTCCAGCGGCAACTGGTATCGGATGTACCGATCGGCACTCTGCTTTCGGGCGGACTGGACTCTAGCGCTATTACCGCCATTGCCGCTAATACGATGGCATATCAAGGAAAAGGCCCCTTACCTACCTTTTCGGTTGATTACGCTGATAATGATAAATATTTCAAGCCCAACGATTTTCAGCCCGGAGCGGACGGTCCATGGATAAAACGAATGTCGGAAGCCTTCTCCACTCAACACACAAATTGCACCTTCTCGATTCCTGACCTCGTTGAAGCTCTCAAAATAGCCGCATCGGCACGTGACCTTCCAGGCATGGCAGATGTTGATTCTTCACTCTTTCTCTTTTCCCGAGAAATCAAAAAGCATGTAACTGTCGGGCTCTCCGGAGAATGTGCGGATGAGGTGTTCGGAGGCTACCCCTGGTTTCATCGCCCGGACTCCCTTGCTGCAGAGACCTTTCCCTGGGCACTTCATGTCGAAAATCGATTACAGGTCCTTTCACCCGAATTAATAGAATTTCTTCAGCCCTATGACTATATTCGCGAACGATATGAAGAAGCTTTAGCTGAGATCCCTAAGCTTCCAGGCAACGCACCGGTTCACCAAGACAGCAGAACCGTAAAGGAACGTCAACGCGAGGCTCGCAGCCGAGAAATTTCCTATTTAACTCTCACTCGTTTTATGCCCACTCTCCTTGATCGCAAAGATCGAATGACTATGGCTACAGGTCTGGAAGTAAGAGTGCCTTTCTGTGATCATCGCATCGTTGAATATGCTTGGAATATTCCTTGGGAGATGAAGGCCTTGGAAGGCCGGGAAAAAGGACTCCTGCGTCATGCTCTAACCGGCGTTCTTCCTGAAGATGTCCTTTGGCGCCGCAAAAGCCCGTATCCGAAAACACATCACCCCGCATATCTGCAGTCGGTGCGCAGTTGGCTGAATGAAATTGTTGCCGATCCTTCTTCTCCACTGCTGCCTCTTATTAATCTTCCTGCTCTTAAAGACCTAATGAAGCTTTCAGATACACTACCCTCAGGGCGCCCGTGGTTTGGTCAATTAATGGATATCCCACAACTTTTCGCCTTTTTAATTCAAGTTAATTTTTGGCTTAAGGAAAAAGAAATCCAAATTCTTTAGTGAATTAACCGTCACAAAGGCCTGCAACATACTTGCAGGCCCTCATTATAGTTCATCAAAATTGTTTGTTTCATCCTCTTTGGGTTCCGGAGGTTGCTTTTTGGTGACCTTAACTTTCGTTATACGGAAACCATTGACTTCAAGAACTTCAAAGAGAAAGCCATCAAAATATACCACGTCGCCTTTCAAAGGCTTACGTCCTAAGCGGGAAAAGACGTAACCGCCGATGGTAGATACAGTTTCTTCTTCAAGCTGAATTTCCAGCAATTCCGATACTTCTTCCATAAGAACACGGCCATTAAGAATGTATTCCTGATCACTAAGCTTTTCAACAGGAGGCTGCTCCAATTCAAATTCATCGTAAATTTCGCCAACGAGTTCCTCCAGCATATCTTCAATGGTTACAAGTCCCGCAGTGCCGCCAAATTCATCAACGACCACAGCCATATGAGTTCTTTGGCTTCGCATGGCTTGAACTAAATGTGAAATTGGCATTCCTTCCGGAACAACAAGTATGTCTCGTTTAATCTTCGTAATATCCTTTTCTTCAGATTGTTCCTGAAGCCAGAAGATATCTCGCATATGTACTAACCCAAGAACATGGTCTTTGTCCCCATCGCAGAGCAAATAACGAGTATGGCCATATTTCTTGATAAGCTCAAGACTCTCGGCAAAGGTATCCTGAAGAAAAATACAGACCATGTCCTGGCGAGGAATCATAACTTCACTGGCAATTCGGTCTGAAAATTCGAAGACATTATCGAGAAGCTTACCTTCCATTTTATCCAAATAGCCATGTCGTTGACTGGCATCTACTAACATGCGCAGTTCTTCTTCACTATGGACTAGATCCTGTTCATTAGCCGGTTGAATACCCAGGAGACGTAGGACAAAGTTCGCAAGACTATTAAGAGTCCAAATCACCGGATAAAAAACGCGATAAAATCCTTTTAATAAACCGGCCGTTGCCAGAGCCGTTCCTTCATCTCTCTGTATGGCCATTGACTTTGGAACAAGTTCGCCAAGCACAATATGCACACAAGTAATCAATAAAAAGGCAATAATTACGGAGATGGTTTCAGTATAAAGCCTCTCCCATCTTCCCAGCCCACTGAACAATGGTTCGATAAGTGCTGAAACAGCTGGTTCGCCCAACCAGCCCAGGCCCAGAGAAGCCAGGGTAATACCCAGCTGACTCGCCGATAGATAAGCGTCAAGTTTTGAAGTGACTTCTAAAGCCGTCTGAGCACGATGGGAACCGTTTTCAGCCAGCTCGGCCAAACGGGTTTTTCGGACTTTAACCATCGAGAACTCGGCAGCTACAAAAATACCGTTTATTAAAACTAAAACAAAAGCAAATAAAACCTTAAAAAGGCTCCAAAGCAGACCTTCTATGACGCTCCCCTGATTATGGAGTGTTCTCTCGAACACAACCTAACCTTTTCCTTTCCTAATATTTCTATAGAGAACCCCGTAATTTTTTCTTAAAACACTTATTCAACTTAGTGATTATATTACAATTATATATGATACATTATGACTTGTAAAAAAGGACATCTTTACTAAAAATAAGATGTCCTTCTTTAGGCTGTTTACTTTTTTAATCCGGCAACATATTCAGAAACTGCTTGAATATCAGCAACGCTTAAAGAACTTCCAAAACCAGGCATTGATCCTTTTCCATTTCGTATAGTATTGGAAACTTCATTCTGTGACCTTGTTTCCGTATTTAAGGCTCGCGCTGAACCACCTGCTCCAGCGGGGCCATGACAAGCGGCACAATTCTTGTCATAAATATCTTTCCCCGTGGAAGTTGGTGTCGATGATGGTGGTGTTGGAGCAGATGTTGTATTTGAATTTGTTGATGATGATTTTGATACTGATTGCCGAACCTGTGTATTCTTATCTGTTGGATTTGTGGGAACCGTTGGTTTCGTCGCACAGCCGGCACCTATGACCATAATTCCTAGGAGCAAGCAAATAATCTTGAAATTCTTCAAAACTGTTCCCTCCCTATGTTGATGGTTAAATAAAATGCAGTTAGTCGACAAGATTTAAATTTAGTAATTCCCCTTGCAGAATTACTACATACTGTTAGATTTTTCTTCGCTTAAATTGTTGTTATTTTCAACTAATCAACTTTTCCTGTCTTGAGTATTAGTAACTGTTGTGATATGCTATAGAAAATTAATCCATTTTAGGTGCCCTTAGGGGAGAATAGGGAAGTTCGGAATAAAAAACGACGCGGACCCACCACTGTATTCGATGAGCCTCGCTGACCACTGGCTTATGCTGGGAA
The DNA here is from genome assembly GCF_049943955.1 of Desulfosporosinus sp. SYSU MS00001. Taxonomy (NCBI): domain Bacteria; kingdom Bacillati; phylum Bacillota; class Clostridia; order Eubacteriales; family Desulfitobacteriaceae; genus Desulfosporosinus; species Desulfosporosinus sp. SYSU MS00001. The sequence continues at coordinate 608,324 of NZ_JBNFTW010000002.1, read as the reverse complement.
GGCTGCGAACCGGCAATGATTCGAGAGCCAGGAGACCTGCCTAAAATGTTGACGGCTTCCCTATATTAGGAAGCGTCGGTGACGACGGCAAAGTCCCGACCACATTATTTGTGGCGGGACTTTACTTTTTTTCATCTTAAAATTAAGGAGGGTTATGTCATGAAAAATTTATCCGAAGCACAACTCCATGATCAACTTCAACATCTCATTGCCTCAATTTCTGACCTTGATGAAGCGGCTATGGCCAAAATTCAAGTACGTTTAGATTCCCTGACTAAACCACAAGGAAGCTTAGGACAGTTAGAACACTTTGCGAAACAGCTTGGCGGAATTCAACGCACTTCTCAGCCTAAACTCTTAAAAAGAGCCGTCCTCTTAATGGCTGGAGATCATGGAGTCGTGGAAGAAGGAGTCAGTGCCTTTCCTCAGGAAGTTACTCCCCAAATGGCGTATAATATAATAAACGGCGGTGCAGCTATTAACGTGTTGGCTCGCCAAGCCCAAGCTGATGTCGTTTTAACCGATGTTGGAGTTGCTTTTCCTCTCGAAGGTAACTGCCTTCATAAGCGTGTAGCCGACGGAACTCAGAATATGACGAAAGGGCCGGCCATGACGAAAAAGGAAGCGCTCCAAGCGTTGCTCACCGGGGCTGAAGTTGCCCAAGAAAAAATTCAAAACGGCTATAACCTTTTTGCTACCGGAGAACTTGGTATCGGCAATACCACTCCCAGTTCAGCTATTGTAGCCCTCCTGACGAATTCTTCCGTTGAGTCCGTTGTGGGACGAGGAACTGGAATTGATGACGAAGGTCTCTTAAGAAAATGCCAAGCCATTAAAAAAGCCATCGAAGTGAACCGGCCAGACGTAACAGATGCACTTGATGTCCTCGTGAAAGTTGGAGGTTTAGAAATAGCCGCCATTGCAGGCAGCATCATTCAAGCTGCTGCCAGTCATGTTCCCATCGTTATTGATGGATTTATCTCTACTGCAGGAGCTTTAATTGCTGCTAAACTTGCTCCCAAGAGCGTGGCTTATATGCTCCCATCCCATGGATCCGTCGAAATTGGGCACCGTAAAGCACTAGCTGAACTAAAACTGGAACCGGTGCTAAATCTTGATATGAGATTGGGTGAAGGCACGGGAGCAGCCTTGACCTTTCACCTCGTTGAAGCAGCCTTGCACATTTTAAACGAAATGGCGACCTTTGAAGATGCAGGCGTCAGTGAAAAAGCAAATTAGAGCCACGTGATTGGGTTCACTAAGACAATGAGGGGAGTCATTGAAAACTATGTCACAATTTACCCTTATAACGGGAGGGTCACGAAGCGGCAAAAGTAGTTTTGCGGAACTATTAGCTGCCCATACGGCGTACCCCAACCGACCTGTCATTTATATTGCAACGGCTCAAATCTTGGACGAAGAAATGGCGCACCGGGTCAAAAAGCACCAACAGCAAAGGCCCGCAACTTGGCAATTGATCGAAGAACCATTAAATATTCCCGACACCTTGCGGAAACTAAAAGAGACGAATGGGGTTATTCTCCTCGATTGTGTTACCCTTTGGCTCACGAATCTTCTTCTATCCGAGACAGAGAAAAATGCACAAGCTTCGCAATCAGCTCATATTACCCGAACCATTTATGAGATGATCGAACCTAAAATCTTATCCCTCGTACAAGAAGTAGGGCTCCTGGCGCAAAAAATTCAGCCGTCTGTTATTTTCGTTACCAATGAAGTCGGTCAGGGAATTGTTCCGGAAAATCCCTTATCCCGTGCTTACCGCGATTTAGCAGGACGAAGTAATCAAATTCTCGCCCAAAGCGCCGATAATGTTTATTGGGTCACTGCGGGTCTCCCCGTGGAAATCAAGCATTCCGGCGAGGCCTTGCTCTCATCCCTGGGCAAGGAGAGATAGCCAATGCGTGGATTTCTCATCGCTCTTACTTTCCTAACCAGACTTCCTTTACCCTCACCTAAGGTGGAGGTAACCTCAGAAGAGTTTACTGGAAGTTATCGTTATTATCCATTAGTAGGACTTTTAATAGGCTTTATTCTTTGGCTTTTGGCCAAAGGGTTGTTTCCATTTTTTCCGCCATTAGTGTTAGGGGCTCTCCTCTTAGTTGCCGAACTAATCCTCACCGGCGGGCTCCATCTTGATGGTTTCATGGACAGCATGGACGGATTGCTGTCCGCCCGCAGCCCGGAGCGAATCTTAGAAATCATGAAGGACAGCCGGGTTGGAGCCCATGCTTCCATGGCACTCTTTGGTTTACTGCTCTTTAAATTTTCTTTACTTGCAAGTCTAACTCTGGCAAAATTCTCTCTTCTTCTTATTATGCCTATGCTTTCGCGTTGGGTTTTTCAAATAGGCGTCATAGCCTTTCCATATGCTCGAGCTCAAGGATTAGGCAAGGGATTTCACGAGGCGACTCAATGGATTACACTTCTTATCTCGGGAGCCCTAGTCTGTGGAATCTCCTATTTATTATCAGGCTTCGCAGGTATAATCTCATTCTTCGTTTGTGTTATTGCTGTAACCCTTTGGGCCAAGAAAATCACTTCCCTAATCGGCGGCTTGACCGGCGATCTCTATGGAGCCATTATTGAGCTTTCTGAAGTACTTTGCCTTTTTGCAGCCTTTCCTTTTCTCCATTAGAAGTAAAAATACATCTTAAAATAGGGTCATTATTTGTGGAAGAGGCCGTAACGAATTAATCTTCGTTACGGCCCCAGTTTCTTATTAGTTCACTAAATCCTATTTAATCATCCAATTAATTATCCTGGCTAATCATCTCTTTGTTGATCAAAGAACTATAATTGCCTAGCCTATGATCGCCCGTGCTAAGCGCTTAATTCCCTCATCAATTACTTCCGGTGTCGAGCAGGAATAGTTCAAGCGTATCTCTGGAGTGACTCGCTGATCTGTGTAAAAGACCGCGCCAGGAACATAGAGAACATTCTGACGAATAGTCTCCTCAACATAATCAAAACTGTTGGCTATATTTTTAAAGCGAGCCCAAAGAAAGAGGCCTCCTGAAGGCACAATCATTTCCACCTGGTCACCGAGATACTTTTCAATAGCCTCAACCATAGCTTGTCTTCGTTCCTTATAGACCCTTCGTAAGGTATGAATATGTTCTGGGAGTACACCTTCTTTTAAGAACTCTAACACAGCACGTTGAGTAAGATTATTGCTGTGTAAGTCTACTCCTTCTTTCGTTTGGCAAAGGTGATCTGCAATGTCTGCATCTGCAACAACGTACCCGACCCTTAGTCCGGGGGCTAAAACTTTTGAAAAGGTGCCCAAGTAGACGACATTTTCTCCCAATTCCACCAAATTAGGCAAAGCTTCCCCTTCAAAACGCAGCTCCCCGTAAGGATTATCCTCAACAATCAACAAATCATAAATTTGAGCTACCCGCAAAAGCTGCAGTCTGCGCGCAAGTCCCATTACCTTACCGCTAGGATTTTGGTAATTGGGAATAAGATATAAGAATTTAGGAGTTACTTCACCAAGCATTTTCTCCAGTTCCTCGGGAATAATCCCCTGATCATCGCAGGGAATCATCCTGAATTGAGCACCAAAAGCCTGAAAGGCCTGAATCGCTCCCAGATAAGTCGGCATTTCCAAAAACACAACGTCACCCGGATCTAAAAAGGTTTGACCCAATAAACTTAAGCCCTGTTGACTTCCTGTTGTCACAACGATGTTTTCCATCTCAGCCGGTTTACCATTTCTTAAATGCTCTTTCGCAAGCCATTCTCTTAAAGGCGGATGTCCGGCAGTTTGAGCATATTGAAGAGCAGGTTTTCCCTGTTCCTCGAAAACGCGCTGAAAACTGCGCTGCAAGACCTGATCCGGAAAAAGTTCATGGGCCGGCAAACCGCCGGCAAAGGATATCATATCTGGATTCTGGGCAGCTTTTAGCATTTCCCCTATAAAGCTTTCACCTATATTAGCCATCCATTTTGCATACCGCATCTTAAATCCTCCTCAGTTCAGCTGATATATGTCACATTTTTATATTTTTCTCTCTTTTATATAGTTGGCTAATATATAATTCTACTTTCTGAAATAATTTCCTGCCAGAGATCAAGTTGTTGTAATCATTATGTATTAATCGGACAGTGAACTCGTTCAACTAAAGCTGAACATCGGGGCTTCAGATGGGGACTCTACCCCACCTGAAGTTTTACGAAGGGCCCACCCCCACTTATAGAAGTGGGGGGCTTAAAAACCGGATAAAAACTTTCGTTCAATGTCCTCTGCCATGAGCGGTTTACTAAAGAAATATCCTTGCATTTCATCACATTGTTTTTCTTTGAGGAAATGCCATTGGATTTTCGTTTCTACTCCTTCAGCGATTACTCTAAGGTGAAGACTTCGAGCCAATAAAATAATTGTAGTAATGACTTCTTCCCCATTATTATCTTCAGAAATATCTCGAACAAAAGACTGGTCAATTTTTAAAGTATCTACCGGCAATCGTTGTAAGTAATTCAGTGACGAAAATCCAGTTCCAAAATCATCAATGGAAATCCGAACTCCTAGTTCTTTAATACGATGTAATAAGTTAACGGAAGATTCCCCTTTTTTCATGGCAATGCTCTCTGTGATTTCAATTTCCAGCCACTGAGGGTCCATTTCGGTATCGTTTATTACTTTAGATAGTAATTCAATAAAATTGGCTTCCTGGAACTGTCGCGCCGAAATATTTACAGCAATGCGCCAGGGCTGATGTCCTTGTTTTTGCCAGGCAACATTTTGGGCACAGGCATTTCGCAATACCCATTCCCCAATAGGAACAATTAAACCTGTTTCTTCAGCAATAGGAATAAATACGTCCGGGGAAACGATTCCTCTCTCGGCAGAATTCCAGCGAATCAGGGCCTCCATACCAACAATCCGTCCTGTACTGAAATCCACTTGTGGTTGATAGTTAAGAACAAACTCTTCCCGTTCTAAGGCTTTACGCAGATTATTCTCAAGCGTGAGACGTTCCTGTGCCCGGCTGTTGAGTTCCGGTGTAAAAAATTGATAGTTTTTTCGGCCTTGCTCCTTGGCATAATACATTGCTGTATCTGCTTGTTTGACTAAAGATTCTAAATCACTGCCATCATTAGGATAAAGGCTTATTCCGACACTTGTACTAATGAATACTTCGTTCCCACTGAGCATAAAGGGCTCTAAAAAAACTTTTAAGATCCTATCAGTGACATAGGCGGCTTCTTCTCCCCGCCTAATTTCGGGAAGAAGAATCAAAAATTCATCTCCGCCTTGACGAGCAATAGTATCTCCTTCACGTATCGCTTGTTGAAGTCGCTCCGAACACAGCTGAAGGAGAAGATCACCCATATTATGTCCCATAGTATCATTGATTAGCTTAAAATGGTCTAAATCAAGGAACAAAACTGCCAGCATACTCTTCTTACGCCGAGCTTGTGCCAACGCCTGGTTCAGGAGTTCATTGAACAGAAGACGATTTGGCAAGCCGGTAAGAGAATCATGGTGGGCTTGATGTGCAAGTTCCTTCACTAAATTTCGCTTGTCACTAACGTCATGGAAGACCAAAACTCCTCCAATAACGCCACCTTGCCGATCGCGAATTGGAGCTGCAGAGTCTTCGATGGCTATTCTCTGTCCATTTTGATGGATTAAGACAGTATGGTTTGCTAAGCCAACAATACGCCCTTCTCTTAAGCAGCGAACAATAGGACTCTCAACGGGGGCGTTAGTATTTTCATTGACTATCCGAAAAACGTGCTCTAATGAACAGCCCACTGCTTCGGCATTACTCCAGCCAGTTAGGGCTTCGGCTATAGGATTAAGATATTCAACATTCCCCTGAACATCCGTAGTAATGACCGCATCCCCAATTGAGTCCAAAGTAACTTGAGCACGTTCTTTTTCCAGCCAAATGATAGCCTCAGCATTTTTTCGTTCTGTGACGTCACGGATGATACTTACGATAATTGACTGGCCACGAAAAACAGCCCCCTTAGAGCTGACATCGACCGGAAAAATACTGCCGTCTTTGCAGTGGTGCAGGCACTCAAACTGAATCCCGTTTTGTGCTAGTCTGAGTTGTTCGATAAGTTTATCACGGTCAGCATTTAGGCGTATATCATGGATATACATGCTCGTTAACTCTTCCCGGGTATATCCATAACGATTTATGGCAGCCTCATTGGCATCCATGATCCGTCCGTCCGGTTGGACAAACAGAATCATTTCCAAAGAGTCCTCAGCTAAAAGACGATAGCGTTCTATATGTTCTCGATCGCTTGCTGAATTAAACATAACCGCTAATTGAAACGAAAAATGTTCCAAAAAAGCCAGCCGTTTTTCATTAAAATAGTCAATTATTTGCGAATATAACGTCAAAACTCCAAAGGTTTCTCCCTGATGGATCAGAGGAAAAGCTGCCACTGAACGAAGTTCATTTTTCTCAATAAACTCTTTCCAAGCTTCGAAAATAGGGTTTCCCTCTAACACTTCCACATGTTTATAACCGGTTTGAATTGCACGTCCTACTGCTCCTTGCCCATATAAAGACTCATCCCAACGGATCGGATTGGAGTCCGAATACTTCAGACCAGCTTCTGCCCGAAACTCAACCATTCCATCGTCCTTTTTTACCCCGATCCAAACCCAAGGAAATTCCATCTGCTTGACAAGCTGTTCACAGAGATATCGTTTAATTTCAGGCAGGGTTTTTTCAGATAACACCATTTGATTGATCTCATTTAAAAGATGTTCATAGATTTCTAACATTTTCTCCTCTGTAATATCTACGAGGGTTGTTATGATCTCCTGATCATGATCAGAATTCAGATTTTGAATAATGTCAGAATGGATCGATAGCCAGGATTTCTGTTGACTCCCCTCTGAAACTACTAGTTCACGATAAAGAGTTGATTTTTCATTGTGAGCTAAAGCATCCTTAGGTAATTCCTCCCATTTAAAGGGTGTGCCATCAGAAAAGTAAGCTTGCCAAGAACCATCAATAGGAGAAGGCAATCTCAATTGGGAGCGACCACGCCTCAACAAGCGACAGGCAGCATCATTGGCATGAATAAGCTGTCCATAGCGATTCTGCACGATAATTCCGCTGGAAATCCCCTCATATACCCTTCGATAGTACGCCTCTTGTTCTTGAACTTCATAAAATTGCTGCTTCAGCTCTTCCTCGGCAGCAACAAGCTCTTCATGAGTCGCCTCCATTTCTTCATGGGCAATTTCAAGCTCCTTATGCTTTAACTTTAGCCGTTGATAACTGTCCTGTAGCGCTTCTTCAGAATCCTGAAGTGATTTTATTCCCCAGTAAAAGAACAGATAGAGAAAAACCGATGTAACAAAAACATAGAACCACCCCTTTAGGGTTGATAACTGAACATATAACGCCTGATCATGAATAAAAAGTCCCAAAATACGATCCGAAAATAGTATCCAAAAACCACTGATTAAAGCATACAAGATCGTTAAGCGCCATGGGGTAATTCGTTTTAAATTGTCCCATTTCAGGTTAGCCATCATAAAGGATCTCCTCCTTTAGAAATCCATTCTCCAAGATTTAATGAAAATCCTGCTAATAATTGGTTTTTTTCTAAATATAGACAAATTTTTTCTGTATAAAAAGACGGCCGCCATACGGCCGGCCGAATTTCAAAATTCGCTTTTCAGTTCAAGATAATTCTAGGATTAGTCTCTGACAATGATTTGTCCTTTCCCATTTTGTTTTCCGATATAGAGTCGACGATCGGAAACTTTATATAATGTTTCATAGTCCTGAGATTCTGTAGGAAATTCAGCAACCCCAATGGTTATACCCAAACCAAATTTTTCGAGGTCTAAATTTTTCTTTAAACGTTCAATAATTTTAATGGCGTCTGTACCTGCCTTTAAATCCGTAAAGACCACAGCAAATTCATCACCGCCTGTTCGAGCAACGATATCGCCTAACCGAACAGATTTTTGCAGGTTTTGGGCAACATGAACGAGGGCAAGATCTCCCGCGGGATGTCCTTGGGTGTCATTCAAATTTTTAAAACCGTCTAAGTCAAGAAGCAAAAATTGAAAGGTCGTTCCGCGCCTCAAGGTATTCGCCATTTCTCCCAACATCCGCTGTTCAAAACCTTGACGATTTAAAATCCCGGTTAAGCAATCTGTTGTTGCCAAACGTCTAAGTTCCAGCCTTTGGCGTATCGTTTCTAGAGACATACTTAAAATCCTAACAAAAGCCGATAGTATTTCTTGAGTTTGTTCAAGATTCCTGACTCCTGAGTCCATAAGCCAGAGTTCCCCGACAATCCCGCGATGGGCTATAATCGGATGGACATAAATCCGCTTTACAGGATATGGCATATCTCTTTGATCCGATTTTTCTAAAATCCTTAATGTTGGTGTCGAACGTGGTACATACCCCGACGGAAAATGGATTTGCTTATCGCAATTCATCCACTCTTGCCAAACTTTTTCTAAGTGCTTTAACCGCCCAAAGGGTGACCGTATGATCCACTCCCCATCTTGCTCCATATGAAAAAAGCCTGCTTCGAGATATAAAATTTCCATAGCCATTTCCCCGGCTTCAGCTAACAATTGATCCTCGGAAACAGCCTTTACTAAAATTTCAGTTCCCCGTAAAAGCAGGGATAAAGCCTGTTCACGGTCTAAAGCCGCCAAACGCAGCTGCTGCTCATAGACATTCGAAGAAATCAAGGGCATCAGTTGTTCCAGCCAATAGACGCTATTCTCATCAAAGGCGAAAGGATTAGGACTAAATAGAGCCAGCAAGCCAAAGAACTGGCCATAATGAACCAAAGGAACACATAAAATTCGCCGTATTTTAAACTCCCGTAGATGTTCGCTCCATTCTGTGAAAGAATACCCCTTTTTTAATGCTCTGAAATCATGTTCATACCCTTGCTCGTCAATTTCGTGGAGCGTAATTTTAGGCTCAAAAAAAGCATCGCTTTCTATTATACCTTTAAAAAAATCCCTCAAATCTGAAGAAAGAAAGCTATGCTTTAAAAATCTTTCTTGTTGTTCTGTAAGAGCACTAATGGTCAGAGAATGAAATTTTTGTTCTTCAAATAGCCAAATACCAGCCATCGTCGAATTAAAAAAATCAAGCCCACGTTTTGTCAGTAATTTTAGGGCGTCTTCTAAATTCTCTTGGTGATTAATTTCTTGAAGAAGGCCAAAGATGTCCTCGGGTTTGAGACGATACATATTAGATTGGGCCGGCATGGGTTTATCACCCTTTCATTCTCATATCATAACCATATTTTATCATAAACCAAGAAAAGAAAAAGTCTTTTCAAGATTGAATATCACTTCTATCCAAAAGAGTACATAATATGGTAGGATAAACAATAGGTACGCAGTTAAACTCTTCGTTGGGAGGGTATCTCTTGAAAAAAAAACATTTTTCCCTTCTCACCTTGTTGCTCTCCCTTTCTCTGGTGATTATCCTCTATCCCAAGCTTCAACACCCTTTTGTTCTTCAAACCTTTATTAAACAATGGGGAAACCTAAGTCTTTTTATTGATATTTTAATAATTGCACTACTAATGCTTTTTCCGGTAGTTCCCTTCGTATTGGTTGCCGGAGTGAACACTATCCTCTTTGGCTGGCTTGGCGGTTTTTCGCTTTCTCTGGCAGGGAGCCTTTTAGGTGCTGCTCTTGGCTTTTGGCTCTCTCGGTCCCTTGGCCAAGCTTGGGCCCAACCTAAAATCGCTCAATCAGGAAAATGGGGAAAGCTCATAGAGGGGAACAGCTTTTCGATTGTTTTTCTCTCCAGGCTCATTCCCATACTTCCCTCTGCGGCCGTCAACTATTCGGCCGGATTATCTCAAATGCCTTTTCCCTCTTTTATTCTGGCTACTCTTTGCGGAAAATTCCCAATGATTATTTGGGAATCTTGGGTAGGCCATGATTTCTGGCGAGCTTCCCACCATCCAGGCCGTCTTCTTATTTCTTTAAGCATAGGAATAATCCTTTTTGGCTTAGTAATTTATTATTGGTACATAACTAATAGAACAGATCCTCAGCATTAAAAACAAAGAAACCACTCTAGTTTCCTTTCCACCTTCTCTTCCTAATACTTAATAGAGAACTTCATCACATACTATAAGCAGCCTTCATGCAATGATTAAATGAAGGCTGTCTCAGCAAATCTTAAGCTCGGCTAAAGGCTCTGGCAATCCTCTGATATCCTGTTACGTTTGGGTGAGCAAAATCCGGGCCTATTAATTGTTGCTCCTTGCCGCGAAATTCTCGATTAATATAGGCAACATTTCCCCCATATCGATTTGACCAGACGGCAATCATCATATTGGCCTGGTCAATTATTTGCTGTGCTTCACAAGAGAACCGCGCATAGGGTCCTGCCGGTAAAGGATTATACAGAGTACCTATTTTTAATGTCGCCTTTGGATTTATCCTTCTGATTTCTTCCCCTATTTGGGATACGGTTTTCCCCATAGAAACGAGGGTCAAAGACAACTGAGCGGGATTAAAGATACAGGCAGAACTTCTCAAGGAATTCCTCAAGAATTGAAGAAGATCATTCGAACCAATCGTAATCGTTATTAACGAAGCCTGACAAACATAGAGACGTATTGCCTCGTTTTGCCGTAACAAAACTAAAAGTCCGCCGGTTGTCAAACCATTAACCCCAACGTTACGCAGCAGTAAATTCGGCTCATGCCTTCTTAGAAATTGGGCATATATCGACGGGAACGAGAAAATCGTTCCAACCCCATACCCAGCAGTGATAGAATCTCCCAATGCCAGATACAACGACAAATTCACACCTACTTTCCAAAGATCTTTCTTTTCTAATAGGGTATGATTTCCAATTCATTTCTGTCACGCCTGACGAATAAACACCTTTATTTCAGAGAAGCTAAGAAGAAACAATGATTGATTGGTGTGGATATTCATGAATAATCTCTGGCAATTAATTAAGAAGGGGAATTCCTCATCCTTATATGCTTCCATAGGAAATCTCATACTGGTTGTGATTAAAGGCATTGCCGCTTTCACCAGCGGAAGCGGGGCTATGTTTGCTGAAGCTATGCATACTGGGGCCGATACGGTTAACCAGATCTTTGTCTTTGTCGGCAGCATCCTTGCAGAACGAAAACCAACATCTCGTTTCCCCACGGGGTTTGGCAGACTCATTAATGTCTTTTGTATGGGGGCTGTAATCGTTGTAACAATTATGGCTTATGAAACGGTACTCGAAGGAATCCATCTCATTAAGCATCCCTCGTCATTTCAAACCTTGGGATTTACTATTTTTAGTCTTGTTGCTTCTATGGCAACGGATGGTTACGTTCTCCTTAAAGCAATCCGTGAAATTGGCAAAGAGACTCACAGTGATAAAAAAGGGCTAAATCTAATCCCTTTTGCACTCAAAAACGTCAGACAGGCTTCTCCCCCAACCCGTTTGGTCTTTTATGAAGACCTTGTAGCCACCTCCGGAGCAGTTCTGGCTTTAGGAGCGATCCTACTCACACGCTTTACTCCTCTCAAGGCTCTTGACGGATTTGCCGCGATCATAATCGGGCTGCTCATGGTCGGAGTTGCCTTTCGAGTGGGGTATGACAATATGGTCGGGCTTATTGGAGTTTCCGCCCCCAAAGAGGTGGAAGATAAAGTATCTCAGATAATTTTGGCCGATCCTGCTGTGACAGATATAAATAAAATGCGTATCCTCCAGGAAGGACGTTTTTATCACGTTGAAAGCTACATTGAACTGCGCAGAGGGTTTACCTTAGCAGAAGCAGATAAAATCAAAGCCAAAATTCGAGACAATTTATTGGCATACGAAGATGTCACAGATGTAACATTAGGCATTATTGAAGATGATGGGATTAGAGATTGGCAGCCAATTGAATCCTCTAATTAAGAAGCGCTGAACATCGAAAGTTGATGTTCAGCGCTTCTTACTCAAGAACTTTATCGTAACAAAAAAAGGGGGTTTCTTTAGACATGAAATTAATTTGGCCTATAAATTTGAAGCCGCATTTCATAAAGAGAGATTTCATTTTTTCATTTTTTGAATTTGTATCAGTTTTCAAATAAGGTAAATCATTGCTTTGAGCCAAGGTCTCAGCAAATTGAAGCAATTCGACAGCTAAACCACGCCTTCGATAATCAGGATGGACAGACATTCTGTGGATTACCATCCCTTCCCTTTGGGAGGACCACCGAAGATGAGAATATTCCTCAGGTTCAACCCTATTAACACAGATAAACGCCGCAAGATTACCCTTCTCTTCTCGTACGTATAAGTTTCCTGCCTTAATATCCATCGTAAAATCATCGGCTTGAGGATAATTGTCATCCCATTGATAATTCCCATATGAATGCATTTCCAAAATTGTCTTTTGGACAATGTCCATAATTTGCGGAACGTCTGCAACAACTGCTCTTCTCATCATCCGGAAAACCCCTAGATTCATAATAATTTAACGTTAAAAAATCATTTCCTATCCCATAAGCAGCAGCCAGGTATTTGCCCATTAGTTCTCTTTTTAACTAACAAGATTAGACATAATGATATGATAGAGCGTCAAATACGAATCCAAACGCTGGCTAAGCTTGATCACTTCAGGATCAATCAAGGACTTATGTTGGGCTAACATAACGAGTTGAGACCGTAGACTCTCAATTAGACCTAAAACTTCATCCTGATTCATAATCTCCCCTCCCCAATCATAATTCCTTATTTCCTGTCAACATATTACTCTAATCAGCAAAAGAATTCAATTCTTTAGAGGTTATTTTAGAGTTAAAATAAAACATTGTTTTAAAGATCGACATCGAAATGACATTGCTATCACGATAAAGTCCATAAATATAGTGAGGCTACCGAACCATAGGGAGAATATCGTTTTCGATAACGTTCAAATTTCTCTTTAGGAAGTTCCTTAAGATTGTAGAGATTCATCATACCTCTGCAAATGGCCAAATCTTTATAGCTTAAGACATCGGGACGGTTCAAAGAAAATATGAGAAGCATTTCCGCAGTCCAAATACCCACACCTCGTAAGGAAGTAAGCTTGGAGATGATTTCCCCATCCGATAACATATTTAAGTTTGGGAAATCGACAACTCCCGTTATGGCTGCCTCAGCAATCCCTTTAATATAGCTTGCTTTTCTTTCCGACATCCCACAGTCTTTTATTTCAGCAAGATCCATCTGATCAATGCTTTCAGGCGTCAATTCAGTAAATAGGGAATTCAATCTGTTCCAAACCGTTTCTGCCGCCTTATTGGAAATTTGTTGACTGACAATACTGGAGATCAGAGCAGTAAATGGATCTGGAGTAATTTCACGCCGGATCAGACCAATTCTGTCAATAGCGGCACCCAGTTTTTTATCCTTTCTTCTGAGGTAATCTATCTCCTTTTGGCCATAGACGAAAAAGGACTTTTCCTTAGTAACATCCATAATTACCTCCATTCCGCCACTGTCGCTGACGGCACTAATAAGCGGCTCTATAAGACTGAAATCAAATCATTACTTTAACTTCTCGTTAAAAACTATTTCACAATAAAGAACGATGGTATAGAACGTTCGCCATATCGGCTTGACGGATGATTAATGATCTTACCGTTATAATAAAGAACAGAAGATGCACCGCCATCAAGATTAGCAACATTATAGGCGCCATACTGAAGCATAATATCCTGTACATCTTTAAGGGTTGCACCCAAAGAACCAACTTGCCGCCCATCAATAACCAACATTAAGATTGTGCCATCCTTAGTCTGTCCGATGGCTGTTCTGGGAGCAATCCCCCATCCCCCGTCCCCATAAGTAATTGAAGGCTTGCCATCGACGACAAGAAACGGGCTAAAGGTAACTGCATCCCGTATATCCATTTGTTTAATTTGAGTTAAAGTATAATGTCCAAGAACTAATACATTATCACGATTTAACCCAATGATATCAAAAGATGAAACGGGATCTTTATGAAGAATCTGACCATTAGAGATTAGAATACCGAGAGGCTGCCCGCCATTGCCGGTCCCTTGTGGATCATCAAACACCCCGCCGTTGATTACGGCACTTGCTCCGTTCTCCTTGGCGATATCCTCAGCTTTTTCTCCCACCTTACCCAGATAACGCGTCGCAGCGACTTTAACGCGTCCCGGATCGTTAATCTTAAGCAAGTAACCCTTAAATCCCTTTTGACTAATATCAATTAGTTCCGTTCCACTGTTATTGACCGTTCCTTGAGTTCGAATATTATCAGGATGAGAATTCCCCAAATCGGCTATTCTGTTACTATCCATTATTTTTTTGATTTCCGCTTCACTAAATATAAAGGTGGCCAAATATTGATGATGCAGCGTAGTCATAGCACTAGTTACCCACAAATCACGAAGGGACGTAAAAGGTTCAATTGGTGCAAACAAAAATCCTAAAAAGCACAAGACAAAAATCGAGAAACTTGCAAACATCCCTATAAAAGCCTGCTTTAGCCGTTTTTTCCTACGGCTGTAATAATAAATTCCGGCAGGTTTTCGCTGAAGCCTCTGGTTCCCCATTGGATCAGATGATCGAGAAATTCCTGTATTACTCATTTTACCTCCATTCTCTTGGAGAAAACCCGATATCCTAAATATCTATATTCTACAACATATTTCACGATAACGTTAAACCAATTTTCGGAAACTAAATATGAAGGATAAACTCCATCTGGAAAAATGCGATACCTTTGAGCAATTGAAACAATTGTTTCCTATATGGATTACAATAGTAAATTTCTAATACCTATAGGAACTTAAGGAAACGGCTCCAAATGAATACTATAACTATTTACTGACTGGTACCTGCCATATTAAAAATCCACCCAGTAATTTGTTACTGGATGGACAGCCTTTTTTATTGTCCTTGACAAAGGGGAAGGTTTACCTCTTTGCCAATTTAATAATTATTGAGTTCAATAATTCACCTTCCGGTTAAAACGGTGAGGTTATTTAAATAAAGATTATTAATACTTACGTCATTAAAAAGATATATCTTAGTCAAAAAATTAGCATCCATAAATTACCTCGCCAAATCTTCCTTACACAGATTATAACCTAAATGCATTGGTCGTATTAACAAAGTAAGGAACTCTTTATGGCGTGGCCGACGATCTGAACTATCTCTTGGGAGGTGTAGCTTGAATAAAGTCAAAAATTGTTTTCTGGTTGATACTACGTTAATCTTGCTATTGTTGATAGTATCAATTACAGGTCTTCTCGTCTGGTTTATCTTTCCTTTTGATTCAGGAAATGACGAATTAGCCATGTTCTTTGAAACCATCCATAAATGGACTTCCATTATTCTTATCGTTGTCTCTGTTTATCATTTTGGGGGTCACTGGAAGTGGTATAAAAGGGTTTTCCAGAACTTAAGGAAATTATAATTCTACCTGTTTATCATACGCTTCTTGTAGAAATACAACAGCTTAACTGTTTTTTTAGAATGAACTACTAATACCAATCGGCGAGAGGTTTACTTCTTATAAAGCTTGAATGTTAAAGAATTGTCCCCAACAAAACTACGAATTAAGATAGATGCCGCTGTATTATTTTCAAACTTAAAATCAAGTTCTGGATAAGCAACAGTTGCATCTTGCCCAGGTGGTACGTAACTGATGGGCAACGTATGGCGATGTCGTTCAATAATTTCTAAGCCCGCAAGAATGACCGCATTATACAGCGTGGAGGAAACTTGACATACCCCCCCTCCAAGTCCAGGGGTAAAAGAATCTCCTTCTATAATCAGAGCTTCTTTATAACCCGCTTCAGTAGTTCGTTCTCCGACACTTTTATTGAAGGAAAAGCGTTCTCCAGGCGCTAAAAGTTTTCCATCAAGTGCTTTCGCTGCAAGGCGAATGTTCTCAGTTCTATTGGCTAAGCCAGGATCAAAGTAAGTCGTATATTGGGCGATTGGCAATGGTTCTCGGACAGTAAGGTTAAGCTTTATAGGATTAGCAACACCATCAATGACCCCGGTGTAAACTGTTGTACCTACTTTACTGGTATCAACCGTCTGGGGATTCCATTGGACAGGCAGACTCTCAATATCACTATTAAAGAGTTTTGCGGGGACTGTTGTGGGCAAAGAATAACTTTCATTTTGAGTTACTGTTTGATTAAGGTCATCTATGGAATAGATACTCGTACCTTTCACTGCTCCTGAAATTAAACGTTTTGAATTTGCCATTATTTCATCGGATACCACTCCGTTTCCGCCAAAGGCAACTAAATCGGGACTTAAGTTATTCATGAAAAAGTTCTCAAAATAACCCGCTGTTGATTTAGGTAATGTAGAGATGGAAGGATCAACCATAATTATGGGTTCTCCTTTTTGAGCAGCTACCGCACTTCCCGCTAAGGCATCTGCAAAACCATAACCGTTGGCAAGATAGACCGTTGCCGGATTGGTCACAAATGTCTTGGCAATAATCACATTGGTATCAAATCGTGATTGCCCCATTAACCGCTCGATACTTGCCTCAGGCAGAAGATCGCGGATTTCGGAGATTACATTGTTCGAGATTAGAACTTCTCCGCCAGTAACAAAAACCTTCGCTGGTTTTTGTTCTTGCAAATAATTTTTCAATTCTTCAGGGAGTTCCTTGGCAGGTGACAACAGAATTGGCCAGTCTTTATTAGCAGCAAAGCTAGAAATACTTAACGCATCGGAATAATCTTCTCCTGATGAAATTACAATGGATGATCCCCTCGCAGTGTGAAGAGATTCAGCTATTTGATAAGATGTATCATAGCGATCTAAACCGGCAATTCGGACAATTTTGGTAATTCCTAGTTCGTTAAGTTCAGCTTCGAACTCATTCCCAATAATTCCTGTTCCCCCAATAATATAAACTGTTCCAGAGGGATCAAGATGTTGGCGAATATAGTCAAAGGCATCTTGAGAATTCTCAACGGTTGAATTAACTAAGAGAATAGGAGCTTCTTTAGTATGAGCCAATACACTTGCTGAAATTCCGTCAGCGAAGTTATTTCCTGTTGCCAGAATAACATTATCAACTTTACCGCTGCAATAATACTCTGAAATGGCCTTGGCTGTCTCATATTTTGTCTTCCCAGCTAAACGATTCGGCTTAACACTTTGCGACATACTAATATCTGAACTTGAATTATTCGTTGCGGCATAAACCGGAAACCCTGCCATCATTGTGTTACAAACAATAATGATTGACGCGATCATCTTTTTGCTCATCAAATACTCACTCCTTCAATTATCGAGATAATTATCTCACGCTGAAGAAATGAAGAGTGTCGAAGAGAGCATGCTGCTGATGCGCTTTTAAACAATGAACGTGTCCTATTTAAACGAATTTGGGATATTATTCCAAAGTCGGGATCAACCGAAATTACCCATGGGAATCACTTCCACTTTAGAAGCGGATATCTTACGATTTGAATCAAAGGTTTGATAAAAAAAGGTTCAGCTTAATCTGCTGACCCTATTAGAGAAGTCACTTTTATTTTTTGTTTGTTGCCTACAATTCCTTAAAACGAACTCGAAAGTTAGCTACAACCTCCTCAAACTCAGAAAACCCTTCATTCTCAAGCAAACGCCCGTAATTTGCCTGTTTCGTCTTAGTATCGACAACTGTATTCCAGAAGTATTGTATCATCCCTTGAGCATCTCTCTGTTTCATTCGTAAACGTAAACCACGAGTCGCCTTCTTGAACCGTTCTGAGGCTGTTGGTGATTGCAAAATGGGGTTAAATAAATTGACTTCCAGATAATCGAGAATTTCTTGTTCTTTAGTCATAACGCCCCTCCTACTTTCTAATCAACCTGCAAATGAAGAAGAGTATATTAGTTATGACTATGAGACAAGTCGCCAACCTATGATACGAATAAAGAAAATCAATTCTAGCAATTATTGAATTCTTACATTCTCTTTCCATAATAATTAAACAGCACGATGGTTAAAATTAATTGAATTAAAATAACGGCAGTAACCATCAGAATAATGACACTCTTAGCACCCATGAAACTCAAGGTCAACACCAAAATACTCAAAAGATAAATCAATACTTGATTAACTTTAGCACCAACCTTTTCTCTTAATCGTATATTCCGTTCGTCATTACGTTCAATTGCTATTCTGCGTTTCATTGTTTCACCTTCAGTCTTTGATACCAAAAGATCATCAAAAAACTTCCCTATTCCCAGACAAAACAAAGCTGCACCAAGCCCAATGCCCAGACCTGAAAGTTGTTTTACTGCTTCACTGACCAAAACAAACTCTCCCAAATAAAACAGCACAGCTCCCGCGACTGTTAAAAGAGCGTATAACCATAATTTGGGTTTCTTCACTTTCTACTCCCCCTCATAGATAAATATCTCTTCTATACTCAGATTAAAGAAACGAGCAATCTTAAATGCCAGTATGATAGACGGGTTATAACGGCCATTTTCCAAAGAACTAATTGTCTGCCTTGATACTTCCAATCTATCAGCAAGTTCTTCCTGTGTAATTCCGCGTTCTTTTCTAATTTCTTCAAGCTTATTTTTCAAAGACATGCCTCCAAATACGAATGTAAAGGATACTTTCCATATAAACTATGGTAACATGATTACTGCACGATGTAAAGCTTACTTTACTATTGTGTCAAAATAAAGTCCCTGTATAATGCTTCGTCATTTTATTCCCTCCAGAATATGGCTTGACAGTTGAACGGTGTCAACAACTAAATTAATTGGTAAAACTTATTAATTTTGGAACATAAAAAAGAACGTTGCTCTTCGAACTGCTCAAGTTCGTTTTGCAACGCTCCCTTAAGAATAATAACGCCGGGTTAGACTATAATTGCTTTATGCCTTTTAAATCACGAGTCAAATAGATATCAACATCATGCCCAGTTGCTCTATGGCACTCTAAACAGGATTGGGATTTTTTAATCGTCTGATAATGATCTACTTGTGGAGTGTTTTTAAGTTTAGCTGCATTGGGAAATGATTTATCATCCCCTAGATGACATTGAAGACAATTCTGATCGGATACAATTGCATTGGTAGGAATCGTATAATCACCGCTGAAATGTTGAAAGACATAATTTAGGCCCCGAGCCTTGGCATGAAATTTTCCCAGCTCACCTCGCGGTTGATGGCAGTCCAGACAGTTTACATCGTTATGGACAGAGGTTTGCCATGAGGTTAAATATTTATTCACCTCATGACATGTGCCGCAAAAGGGTGGCGTTGATGTAGCATAATAACCGACTTGAAACAAAGCATATAAGCCAACAAAGGTAAAGGCAACGCTTAAAATAATTTTTTTCCACATAGTTTTAATCTCCGACAGTTTTCTTTTTCTGGTAGTATGTGAGAAATCAATCATTTTAATGAATTGACTTTGGAACATTCAAATTTCGTTCAAGACAACACGAAGTAGTAAACTTGTTCAGCTAAAGCTGAACATCAGAGCCTCACCCCTATACAATGTGCTTAACTATTTGATGCGACAGGTATTTGCTCTCCTTCATTTGATTTTGAAACCTGCCTAAGGCTATTGCTCTAATGGCTGCAATTTAAATAAAGTGGAGGCACCTTCCTTTCTCAGCTGGATAAGCTCAGCTCCATCATCGGAACAATAATTTTCATCTCCCTGCAAAACGACCTCTTTAAGATGTCCATCTCTAACGATATAGGCTTTCTGATTATCGCAGACAATTATTTGTCCATCAGCACCTATAATCGCACGTGTATTTGAGTTGAAGGGAATTGAACCTATCCATTCGGTTTCCAAAGAAGGGTTTTCTTTAACGTCCGGAAGATCATTCGTAGTTTTTATCGTTACAAGTTGATTGTTCTTCACTTCTCCGATATATATTTTTCCCTTTTTAACGCCGAGGATTCGATCTGAGGTATTTTTAGTGATGATATAACGTTTGTTCTTTTGCGAAGCAGTATTATACTGGATTGCTGTAATCTGTTGAAGAGCACCTAGCTTACTATCAATATAGAGGATTCCATATTGGTCAGAAGCGGCCATATTATCGATTTCCTCCTGTGATTCGCTGAGAACGCTAACCTTTTTCATAACATCGATCTTCATAAGCTGCTGCTCGGAGCCGGTCTTCACAGTTAGATACATCAAATTGGTAACAGGTGAGACAACAAATTTTTCAATTTTTCCGCCTGCTGGAAACTCTTTACTACCACTCTCAAAAGGATTCAGGCGATCATCCGGGACTGCATCTTCGTCACTATTCGGAAGTTCCAAAGAATATAGTTCCGTGAGCTGAGGATTGCCATAGCGTTTTTCAAGCTTGGGCTGGGGAGAGGTCTTGATAACGGTTTTGTCTTGCTTAGGGTCTTCTGAATTAAACGAAATTGAAGGCGTCGAGACTTCAGACTTTGCTGGATAGACTTTTACAGTCGTTACAGCATTTGGGTTTTTTCGAGCATAAAAATAGAGTAAAATATTTCGATCCGGCAGCCATTGGTAATCAAGTACCCCTAATGTTTGATCGTTAGCTGAGGGCGGTTTTTTCTCAAACACAACTTTTCCTTTTTTAAGATTAAAAACCTTCAGTACATTATTGTCCATATACGCGGCATAATCTTTAGAATAGGAAACCTGGATATTGGATAACCCTGAACCTGAGATCGTTGCCTGAAGCTCGGTAGTAATGGGTGGTTGACTATCTGTCCCCGAATTTCCCAGAACCCGTTCCATCTGCTTGTTTAAAAGAGAGTACCCTCCAAATTGCAGGATGAGTGAAACTAGTATCCACACCAAGAGGGTACGCATTTTCTTCTTCATGCCATAGTTCTCCTTTGGTGTCAGTATTTAAAATTCAAGGTCATTATTTGCTGTCCTCCGGCATAACCACAAAGGCGGTTGGCAGGTACCGCTCACCGGACCAATCCCAGAGTTTATTAAGTACTTTTCCGTTATAGAAGAGCTCCGAAGAGGAGCCGCCATCCAGATTAGCCGCATTGACTGCCCCATAATCCCTGAAAAGGTTGTAGAGGTCACTCATTTTGGCCCCCAAACTCCAAAGCGGCTGACGTCCGTCGATGACAACCAGGATAATCGTGCCATCTTCTTTCTGTCCGATAGCTGTGCGAGGTCCTATTCCCCATTCTGAATCCTTAAATTCACAGCGTTTTCCGTCCTGGATTAAAGGGGGCCAGAAAAATACCGCTTCCTGAATATTTTTCTTTTTGACTTCATCTGCTGTAATATGTCCTACAATCAGTTTGCCTTCTTTATCCAGAGCTACGATGTCTGTGCTATTACTGCCGATGTTGTTTTGGACAATCTCCCCCTTATGCACAGTTAACCCGTCGGGAAACCCACCGTTTCCCGCACCGTTAGGATCACAAAACGCTCCGCCATTGATTCCGGCAACAGCTCCTGTATCTTTCACAAAGTCACTCACCCGTTCTCCTTTAATCCCTAAGTCTTTAGTCACAGCAACTTTTATCCGTTTAGGGTCCTTGATGAGCATCACCTTGCCTTTAAAAGACTTACCATTAATTGTTTCTATTGTAATCCCAGCAGAGGCATCGGTAACAGTAGTCTTTATTGTCGGATCAGAGGCTGCATTTGAATTATCATAATTGTTCACAATGTCGCTTATTTCTTGATCTGAGAGAAATGCCTTAACAACCTGGGGGTGTCGTGACGTTAGAACAGACCCAACGGCTATTGTTTTAGTGGCTTCAAAAGGCCCCCAGAACGTGATAAAAGGGGCAAGGAGCACAGTAAAAAGGACATTGAACATAATAAAGCTAACAACCTTAGTAAGGTGTATTTTTCTTTTCTTCCTCATAATGCCTCCTTTAGTTGACGACAAAGGCTGTGGGAAGATAGCGTTCACCAAAAACGTTTCCCAGCCGATTCTGGACCTTACCCTGAAAGAACATTTCTGAAGAGGATCCGCCGTCCAGGTTAACCGCGGTGACTGCGTGATAATCGGCAAAGACTTCTGCCAGGTCACGTAAGGTAGCTCCAAGACTCCAGGTGGCTTGACGGCCATCAATTACAACAAGAATAACCGTCCCGTCGGCCATTTGACCAATGCCTGTCCTAGGAGCAATTCCCCAGCCACCGTCTTTATCGATGACAACCTTTCCCTTGACGATAAGATTAGGTTTAAAGGTAACAGCTTCACGCATGTTACTTTCCTGCAGCTGTTTTGCAGTCATGCTGCCAATAACAAGTTTTCCCTGCTCATCAAAGCCGGCAACGTTAACATTCTTGTCTCCCACATTGTTATAAACTACTTTCCCCTCATGCATAACTAAACCTTCGGGAAAAGCACCGTTACCTTTGCCATCGGGGTCAGAGAACCCCCCGGCATTAATTCCAGCGATCGCTCCCGTATCTTTGACCAGATCACTGACTCTTTCTCCGCTAATACCAATATTTTTAGTCATTGCTAAATTGACTCGTTTGGAGTCTTTAATCAGCATCACTTTGCCTTTATATGTTGAACCGGTAATATCCTCTATGATAATTCCCGAACTTGAAGCGATAGCCTTTGATGGTCCCTCTATTTGCTCATTATTATTGGTGTTTTGATTGTATAACGGCTCCGCACTTACTTTGGGACTAGTAAATGTTGAAAAGGCTATTAAGCCTATAACCGCGACACTCAGTAATAACCAGCTGACTGAAGTTTTTTTAGGCTTAGAGATCAGAATAAGTCTTTTCTTAATCAGAGTTTTTGAGCCGCCTAAACTCGCCATACAGGTCAGCGCCGGAACTGAAGAGTATGTCTCAGCCAGCTTGATCAAAGTATGAGCATAGTCGTTGGACTGTTCTGGGGCAAAGCGAGATATTACTATGGCATCGCAGGCTGTCTCCTGGTCCTCTTTCATTTGGAAAAAAGCATACCATAGTAAGGGGTTAAACCAGTGAATTGTGACTAATACCTGCGCTAGCCAATTAATCCAAAGGTCTTTGCGCTTAAAATGTACTAATTCATGTAACAAAATATAGTTGATTTGTTCCAAATTAAATGTTTGTTCAAAGCCAAGGGGTAATAATATACGGGGATGGAATAAGCCAAATAAGGAGGGACTCTTGACATGTCTTGTTGTAATTAAGGGGATTTCTGCCTTTATCTTCAATTTCAATTTGAGGCTATTGAAATTCGAGAGGATTCTATCGTCGGTAATTAAATTATTTCCGATTTTTGCCGCAAATTGTTTGTTACTAATTATAGTAAGTATTGACACTAACAAAACTCCGCAGAACCAATCTAGGTACATTAATTGAATAATAATGGGGAGGCTATTACTTGATATTTGCGTCGCCGCTGTCGACAGGGCCTTGCTGTCTGTGTTTATGACACCAAGAGTTTTGTCCAAATGAGTTTGAGTTTTTTGCATTTCAAAATAGGGTTGATATGGGCTCTTAAAGATCGTTGCAGCACCTTGCTGCAGTTTGGAAAAGTCAAGAAAATTGTAAACACTAACGGAACTAGTGGGGGTCCAAGGCAACAACAAACCAATGAGTAAAACTACCCAAAGCAGATAGTGAAAGCGAACTCCTAGTTTACTTCTGAGTGCAAACTTTACTCCTAACAAGAGAATTACAAAGATGCTCGCTTTGGCAGATATCATCATAACCCAGTTAAAAAGGTTGAGATAATTTACCAGTAGTTGCATCAGCATCTTCAGTCCTCCCTTTTTTCAAGGAGTTGCTTTAGCTCTTCAATTTCTGCTGGAGAGAGTTTTTCGTCCTTAAGAAAAGTGACGAGCATAGGCTTTAAAGCACCGCCGAAAACACGTGTTAGGAAAGACTTACTCTCAGCTTTAATACATTCTTCCTCGGTTATCAGCGGATAGTAGCTATAAGATCTCCCTTCTTCTTTGAAACCAAGGACTTCCTTTTTGACAAGCCTCCCGATTAAAGTCTTAATTGTGTTTGGTTTCCAATGTGTCGATTGTTCTAAGGCCTTAACGATTTCATTGGCACTGCATGGCGCTGATAACCAACATATTTTCATAACTTCCCATTCGGCATCTGATATATTAGGGATTTTAATCACTTAAATAACTTCCTTTCTTTGCGTTACATATTTTAGAGTTTAATTAAGTTTACATGTGTAATTGATAATTATATTACACATGTAAACGATACTTGTCAATCTTTAAAGATTTTTTTCGATTACAATCGGCATTCATGAGTTAAGAATGATAAAGAGTAAACTCGTTCAGCTAATAGCTGAACATCGGTGCTTCGGTGAGGGCGCTTATGCATGTCGCAGGCCCCTGGTACGATTGGATAAAAATTGCTCTACTTCCGCATTGTAATATGGTTGAATCACGAAATTACTATACTGAAAAGAAAAACCGTATAGCATACGTTGCTATACGGTAATTGCAGTGTTGCAGTGGCAGAGGTGTACCACAAGGCAATTATTTAATGACAATAAGGAGTTCGCCGGCTTTGACCTGCTGCCCTTCTTTAATATTGACTGAGCTGACGATCCCTGCGGCGGAACTGATTATTCTTGTTTCCATTTTCATGGCTTCTACGACCACAAGAGTTTGGTTTTCCGTAACCTTGTCTCCTTCTTTAACCATCAACGTCACGACAGTTCCTGGAATAGGAGAACCTATTTCATTCTTATTATCAGGGTCTGCCATTTCTGTCAAACTATAGTCGCCCGATTGGACGAGAGGGTTACTGTTGCTCCAGTTCTTATCCTTGATTTTAATTTCCCGTCGATTTCTGTTGACTTCGAACACAAGAGTTCTATATCCTTCCAGATCCGGTTTCTCAAGGGAACGAAGCTTAATCATCAAGCTTCTTCCTTCGGCAACCTCAGCCTCGATGATTTCCCCTTCACTAAGGCCATGGAAAAAGACATCACTTCCAAGCCTGCTCAAATCTCCATATTCAGCTATAACTTTCAAGAATCCTTCAAAAACTTCCGGATATAAAGCATAACTCAAGACATCCTTCTTCGTCGGTTCAAAACCAAACTTATCTCTTAAATACTTAAAGATCTCAGCAAAATCCTCAGCCGGAAGGAGTTCACCGGGACGTTCTGTTATCGGTCTTTCTCCCTTCAAGACCAACTCCTGAAGTTTTTCCGGGAATCCCCCCATTGGCTGGCCTATCATGCCTCTGAAATAGGCTACGACGGAATCGGGAAATGTCATATTCTTTGCTTTTTCATAAATATTCTCTGGGGTGAGGTGATTTTGGACCATAAATATGGCGAAATCCCCTACAACTTTCGATGAAGGAGTAACCTTTACAATATCTCCTAACATCTCGTTCACTTTTTTGTACATGTCTTTGATCTCATTGAACTTATGTCCGAGACCGAAGCTCTCAACTTGAGGCTTAAGGTTGGAGTACTGGCCTCCAGGAATCTCGTACTTATAGATCTCGGCTGATCCAGACTTCAATCCTGACTCAAACTTGCCATATACCGGCCGCACCGCTTCCCAGTAATCAGATACCCTTTGAATTCCTTTCAGATCGATCCCAGGGTCCCTTTCCGTATTTTTAAGTGCCGCAGCAATAGAATTCATGGCCGGTTGGCTCGTCAAACCTGACATGCTGTTAAAGGCGGTATCTACAATATCTACCCCTGCTTCCACGGCCATCAGAACCGTTGCTACCCCGTTGCCTGTAGTATCATGGGTATGAAGATGGATGGGGATTCCGATTTCATTTTTTAAAGCACTGACCAACTTATGGGCTGCATGGGGCTTCAGAAGAGCTGACATATCTTTGATGCATAGGATATGGGCATCGGTTTTTTCGATCTCTTTCGCCAGTTTAATATAATAATCTAAGTTATATTTTTCTTTCCTGTTATCGAGGATATCACCTGTGTAACAAATACAGGCTTCAGCAATCTTCCCATTCTTTAACACTTCGTCAATGGAAATCTCCATGCCTCTTAATTCGTTTAGAGAGTCAAAGATCCTAAAGACATCTATACCCGCGAGTGCAGACTCTTTAATAAATTCTCTGATAACATTGTCCGGATAATTCTTATAGCCTACCCCATTCGCACCTCTTATGAGCATCTGGAACAGAACGTTTGGAATTCTTTTTCTCAGTTGCTCCAGCCTTTCCCACGGAGATTCCTTGAGGAACCTGTAGGCTACATCAAACGTCGCGCCTCCCCACATTTCCAGAGAAAACAAATCCTTGCCAAAGACGGAGGTTGCCTTGGCAATCTTGATCATATCTTTAGTTCTAACCCTTGTCGCCATCAGCGACTGATGCGCATCCCGCATTGTCGTGTCGGTAAGCAGCACCTTCTTCTGGGCGTTTACCCAGTTAACAAGTCCTTCAGCGCCTTGAGAATCAAGGATCTGTTTAGTCCCGCTCAGATCGTTCGGACTGACAGCTTGAATTTGTGGTACTTTAGGGACATCGTATTGCAGCTTTATCCCCATCGTCTCATTAACTACGACATTGCCAAGGAATTTCAGGAGTCGGCTTTCGTCATCGGTCTTATGGGTAAAAGAGATTAGATCTGGATTTTCCTCGATGAAACCAGTATGACACTCGCCATGCAAAAACTGCGGGTGGTTGAGTACGTTAATCAGAAAGCCGATATTCGTCTTAACCCCTGTAATCTGGGTCTCAGTAATAGAACGAATGGATTTCTTAATGGCATCCTGGAAGCTCCTGGACCAAGAGATATTTTTGACGAGAAGACTGTCATAATAAGGGCTGATTTCTGCCCCGGTAAATCCGTTGCCGCCATCCAGCCTGATCCCGAATCCCGAACCGGTTCTGTACGATTCGATCTTCCCTGTATCGGGGGCGAAATTATTCGTGGGGTCTTCAGTTGTGATTCTGCATTGAATGGAATACCCGTTAAGTTTTATGTCCTCCTGAGCATTTATCCCGATCTCTGGAGAATTCAGAGCATATCCTTGGGCGATCTTGATCTGAGCTTGAACAATATCTATCCCCGTGACCATCTCCGTAACCGTGTGTTCAACCTGAATCCGCGGATTCATTTCAATGAAATAATAATTCCCCTGATTATCGACCAGAAATTCCAAGGTTCCTGCGCTCCTATAATTTACAGATCTGGCAATCTTCAGAGCATCCTGGTAAATATTTTTTCGGATTTCCTGAGGGATAGAAAAAGCAGGTGTGAATTCCACGACCTTCTGATGCCTTCTCTGGATTGAACAATCCCGTTCAAACATATGAACTATGTTACCGTATTTATCGCCAAGAACCTGCACTTCGACATGCTTCGGTTTCTCGATGAATTTTTCCATAAAGATATGATCAATACCAAAGGCTTTTTTGGCTTCACTTTTGGCACTTAAGAAGGCAGACTCCAACTCGCTCTCATTTCTGACAATACGCATTCCCCTTCCGCCGCCTCCGGCAGCTGCCTTAAGCATCAAGGGGTAACCACATTCTGCCGTATGAACTCTTGCCTCATTCACAGTTTTAATGTCTTTCTCGTAACCGGGAATGATCGGGACACCGACTTTCTTGGCAACAATCTTTGACGTAATCTTGTCCCCTAACTGCTCCATCATCTCCGCCGTTGGTCCAATGAATTCAATACCTTCCTGCTCACATCGTTTAGCAAATTCAGGGTTTTCCGACAAGAAGCCGTAGCCTGGATGGATAGCATCCACACCCTTCTTAATTGCCAAACTGATAATCTCCTCAATATTCAAATAAGCATCAACAGGGCTTCTGCCTTCGCCAATGAGATAAGCCTCATCGGCTTTGCTTCTGAAGAGAGAATATTTATCTTCGTTGGAGTAAATTGCTACAGTTCTTATTCCCAGTTCATTGCATGCCCTAAATACCCTAATGGCAATTTCACCTCGATTGGCGACCATCACTCTTTTAAAATTACCCATGACTGTTTTCCTCCATCTATGTTAGTTATCTTACTATATTTGTTATCTTAGACCCTATCGAGGCAGTTCAACAGCGAGTTTTTGCAATGCATCTATCTTGATTAACAAGCACTTAACAATTATACTTTATATTTCACTCGCTTACATTATTTTCTGCCCTTGAACAGATCAATTTAGCAACACTATGATCTATAGTAACACAAAATTAATTTCGATGTATTAATACTTTGAAATCATTAGCTGCCCTTGACATGAATGAATCTCTTTTCTAATTAAATATAAGCCTTATTATATACCAGGATTAAAGAGAATGCGTTGGGAAACCTCAAAAATAACCAAATAACCATAGTCAAGAGAAATATAACCTGATATACTCATTTTGGGCGGTATCATTTGAACTGCACCTATGGAACTTTAACAATTTAAATGGTTCTGCCTAGACCTGCTACAGGCAAGGACAGAGGGATAAAACTGTTATGTAAAAAAGTTCCTTCTGGCTTAGGGACTTTTTTTAATTAACTTGTTTTCTCGCCTCTCCTGAAAAAAGGAGGAAAAATTATGAAATCAACAACAGACTTCTTGGAAATGAAACGGCAAAGAAAGAAAATTGTCATGCTGACGGCTTATGATTATCCATCCGCTAAACAAGCTGAGCTGGCAGATGTGGACATGATTCTCGTTGGTGATTCCCTTGGCAATGTTGTTCTTGGTTATGATTCAACAGTTTATGTGACCATGGAGGACATGATTCATCACGCTAAAGCAGCAAAACGTGGTGCTAGTAACACGTTTATTGTCGTGGACATGCCCTTTATGAGCTATCATCTATCTGTTAGGGATACACTTATAAATGGAGCAAGGCTTATTCAGGAAACCGGTGCCCAGGCGGTAAAAGTAGAAGGCGCTGATGGAGTACTTTTACACATCGAAGCACTTGTTAAAGCCGGTATTCCAGTTGTTGCTCATCTGGGACTTACTCCGCAATCAGTAGGAGTCCTGGGCGGATTTAAAGTTCAAGGGAAAGACGTTGAAAGCGCCAGGAAACTACTCGAGGATGCAAAACGATGTCAGGATGCAGGAGCATTCGCTATCGTCCTCGAATGCGTTCCCAAACAGCTCGCCGAGGAAATTTCATCATCTGTGGCGATTCCTACTATCGGGATTGGTGCAGGAGTGCATACAGACGGTCAAGTCCTTGTCTACCATGACCTTCTCACCTATGGTGTGGAACGCGTCTCCAAATTTGTTAAACCCTATGCAACTATTAATAAACAAATTGTTGACGGCATACAGACATACGTAAAAGAAGTACGAAGTGAACTTTTCCCCGATGATCAACATAGTTTTACGATGAACGATGAGCAATTAAAAACACTTTACGGCGGCAGGTGATAAACGCTATCTCGCTGAAGGATGTGCTCAACCCCCGCAGCAAGTATGGAAACCACTCCCACTTGTAGAAGTAGGAGTATTACGATTGGATAAACTTAAAGAAAATGCTGATTCGCCGTTAGTGAAAGGGGATCAGCATTTTCACATTAATTGCCCTATTAAACCCGATAAGAATTGTTAATCAAAGATGCAGCAGTTTAGCGCAATTGCACATAAGTCCCGAGTGCATTACTAAACATTAAAATTTGGGGGCTAAAAAGGTCCGTAGGGTTTTAACGTCTTTATTATTTCCTGATTCGTTTATTTCTTGATCCAACTTCAGATCATTAGCGAAGGAACCATCTGCCTTTTGAAAATAGACTGCAGCCAAACAATTACTTGTATCATCTTCATCGTTAACAATAATGATTATGTCTTTTAGCCTATCTTTGTTTACATCCTCAAAGGAAACGGCTTTGACATCGACTCTATAGGGGAGTGTGGCACCAAAATCATAAAGGATGTCTCCCTCTTTGTCCGTTAAATAAAATTCCACAGGTACGTGACTGCCGCCCGTAAGTTTTCCTGATACAAATTTTACGTTGCCCCAAGAATTTAGGTTGACCATAAACGATTGTTTTTCAATCGGGCTGAAACCCTTTATATCGTTTATATTTTCCGGGACAAAATTAAACGTTCCTTGGGACGGTTGTACTGTTGTCTTTGATTTGTCTGTGACAGTAATAGTTCCTTCAATTTCGTGATTAGATTTAAAGACTAATTTCAAGGAGCCCTTATTACCCTTGGAATCATTATACTGACAAACTGCAGTATCGTTGTTAATTTCCCCCTCAAAATCAGCCTCAAAACTTAGCAGATTTTTATCTGCAGCAGTAAAGTTTAGGACAGTTAATTTGCCCATCGCCTTACTATTTTCAACTTTTGAAATCACGAATGATAGATCACTATCATTTTTTTGCTTCCATACCTTTTTAACATACTGATTATAGTCATCGGAATCACTTGTTACAGTTGCCGCTGAAGATTTATCCGCTGCTGAAGATTTCGCTGAGACATCACTTAGAGACGCAGTAGATGATTTTTCTGTATTTCCACATCCTGTTAAAAGAAGAGAAAGTGTGATAAAAACTAAAAGGATTCTTTTAGTAATATTGTTTTTGATAGCCATTTTTGTGACCGTTACCCCTTTCCAAGGTTTACTTAAATATGCATTTCTTCTTGGTCGTTCATTGAAAACCCATCTCTTTTAACATCACCCATATTTACTGAGTTATCTTTTTCTTCAATCATTTTAAGTTTTTTAACAGGTCCATAAGCTTCTTTTAGAGAAAGCTTATCTCCTCTTCCAGAAATAACCCATAACGTTTTATATCCCCTAGGTACCGTGAGAAGCTTATCTTCACCTTTGCCATCCGTAAAATAAACTAACAAATTAGCCTTATTATGATTTGCATATTCAAAAACCGGGCTAAATTTTGTACCTCCTCTGATATTAATCCTATCTCTTATATCCTTAATAGATTTGACATTATAAACACGTCTAATTTCATTATCACATTCGATAATGGTTATTTCATGGTTATAATTTTTCACGATATCCAGTACTTCTTTAATTGCTTGATAAAATTCCCCATCACTAATACTTCCGCTTATGTCTAGGGCAACAACAATTTTTGCTTTATGACTTCTGAGTTCACCTCTTAAGTCCAGTCTATTAGGCTGTCTTCTATTTCTTCTGGTTATAGTCTTCTTTTTATTACTTTCAACAGTTCCCATTAACCTCTTGAGATATAAATTCCAAGGCAATTCGCCTTTGTTATTTCTAAGTAATGATATCATGCCTTCCAAGTAATTGGGCAGATTACCTTTTAGAGAATCATTAATGATCTTCTCCGTAAATTCTTCAAGCGTTTTTCCATCGATATCACTAGATTCTTCCCATACATCATGGGCCTTTTCCGGATTATAGTCTGTTTCGATTTTATCATCTAGATTGCTTTCATCCGCAGACTCATCTTCATCTTCATCGTCCTCATCCGCTTCTAATAGGTCTATCGCAGCTTGAAGCTTTTCCGCGTAATACTCGAAAGGTTTAAAGGGTAAGAGTTCTAAGGAATAATTTAAATTTACCCATTCTAAAGTAATAGCATATGGCGGCAAATTATCTAAAAATGTATTCACCACTATATTCATTGCCATATTAATTGCTAATTTGCTATAACCAGCTTTAAGTTTCTTTGCTCTTATTAAATGAAGAGATATTATATGAAGTATTTCATGTTTAATAGTACTTTCCATTTGTTTTATATTAAGGTTTAAAAATATTAAAGGATTAAAAGATATGACATAGTTAGCTCCCCTAAAATTGAGAGCAGTAGGACTACTTATATCAAATCTTATCTCTCTTGCCATTTGCAGTAAAAAATATCCATAAAAGTTGTCTTTGTTTTCCATAAGACTTAAATTAACATGATCTACAAGTCCGAAAAATTTTTCTTTAAAATCTTTCGGGATATCGATTTTTACCTTATTATCTATACGTTTTGCGTTTAAATATATATCGACAATTTCTTTCGCTTTTTCATCCAGCTCGTTTACTTGATTATCAAAATTAGTTCCCACAGTCTATCACCTAATTAAACTATAAGATTCAAAATATAAATTAACAAAGGCTTCATCATCTATGGCGTATTTGTAAACTTCATTATAGCTATTTTTAATATCTTTCATAATTCCAATCATTAAGTCAACTGGATAAGCTTTTAAAAACTCAATAAGTCTTTCAATATAATAAGTCGAATTAAAATCATGACTTTTCATATTGGATTCTAAGGTTTTAAGAATATTCTTAGCAGTAAGATAAAGTCTTATATGGCTTTCCTTTTTAATTTTTTCAATAATTAGTTCAGAAAGAGAATCCCCTGAAAAAACATCCTTAAAAGATATCAATGAACAATAATCCGATTCAATAAAGGTCACAAACTCTTCAGCAATTAACTTGCCTACATTCCCTCTTATGACATTTAAAAACACAGATCTGGGTATTGAATCTTTACTCTCCTTGTAAATTTTAGTGATTCCTGAAATTCTTTCATAACTTCTCGGAGTTGCCCGTATATCATCTTCGTTTACCTTATGCAGATAATCGGGGAAGGTTGAAATAAACTCTATAACCTTTTGCTCGATTCCAGCTTCTAATGCCCACTCGATCCATTGGTTGTAATCAGGTTCCATATTCAACCAGACAAATCTATTTTCTTGAGCTGCATCCATATCGACGACTTGATAATCAAAATCCGAACCATATTTACTTGAAGGATTCATGGCAGCCAATATTTTTACGCCTTCGGGTAATTCATAGCCATTAATTTCTCGATTCAAAATCAAATTCATAAGTTCCTGCTGCACAGTATGTTCACAACGATTTATCTCATCGATAAATAAAAGAACAGTTTTCCCTTGAGCTATTTCTTCATCAATTTCTCTTAGCTTATGGTGGACGGCATAGACTGTAGTTTTCTTTTCATGATCATCTTTAACACCTATATAAGATTCTATTGTGGGAAGGCCACCTAATTCGCCCTCTTTAAGAAGATTTCCGTTAATAACAATTAAACTCCAATTATTTTCTTTCGCAATTTCCTTGGCTAACGCTGTTTTCCCTATTCCGCTTTCACCCACGATCAGAGGTACTTCTCCAATAGATAAGACTAAGTAAACACTTTTTAGCGTGTCTGAAAAATTCATTATGTCTCCCACCTATATCAGCTTCAATTTTTCATCTACAGTTATTTTTTTCGCCTTTTTGCTTCCATATTTATAAATAAACATAAGTTTGTCCATGGGCAAAATAGCACTATTTTTACCTAGGGTACTACAATTCAAATAATCCCTAACATATTTTTCTTCAACATCTTCATTTGCTAATGCTTCTTTCAACACTTGTTCTACTTCATCACTAGTAATTTCTATCGTAACATATTTAATCACTAAGATATTTACTTTTAAAAACTCGAGCAGTTTATTTTTATCTAAATCATTTACAAATGTAATAGCCTTTTCATTATTTTTAATAGCTATCAGCTCTACATTGTGTGTCGGTGAATTAATATAGCGTAAGGCATCATAACTTATTTTAACAGCTTCCTCTTGTACACTTTCATAAGGCTCTTTAATAAACTTTATGGCATCGTAATTTTTCCTAACAGCTAATAACTGCAATGCCTCGCTTGGATTATGGACATATTTAATAGCCCATCCGGCTTGATTTAAAGCTAATTTTATGAGTTTATCGGTTGGATTTTCAATATATTCTAAGTTAACCCAGCCATCTTCGATAGCTTTTATCATCATATCTTCTGTAGGGTTATTTATAAATTGAATTGCTCGCGGATTATTATCTATTGCTAATTCTTGCATCTCTCTAGAGGGACTGTCGATATATTCTAAGGTAAGCCCATTCCTTTTAACAGCCAAGAGCTTCATCTCATCTGTAGGATTATTTATATAGGCTATGGCATTGGGATTATTCTGCAGCAACTCAAATAGCTTTGTTTCTTCCATAATGTTCGGTTTCCTTCTGTCATTATTTTCTTATTAGTCCATCCTTTCAAAATAACAAACAGCCCAGTGCTTACTGGACTGTTCTGCATATCTTAGCGTTTTACCCACTTTACCACCACAAATCCAGGATTTCCTTCCCTTTTGGCCTCAAGAGAAAGGGCCTCAGATTTAGTTTTAACATTCGGTGGGAAGAATAGACATTCTCCGATTTCGGCAGATACACCAATCTGCCAGGAACGTATTTCCTCTTTGGTATAAAGAGCTGCACGGCTGAAGACAGACGTCGGTTTTTTACGAGCAGCCTCTGCATAGTATTCACTCCAGGCACTCATACCGGCGATAACTCCGATCATTAAACAGCCCCCGGGGTTTAAATGACTAAAAAGTTTTTTTAAGACGTTTTCCGGTTCAGGAACAAACTCAAAAGCAGTCATAGAGAAAATCCCATCGTAGGTTTCAAGTTGATCAAGAATTTCTGTAACATCAGCATGCCACCAGTGAACACGATCAGCTTTTGAGATACTCTCCTCAAGCATTGCTATTTTCTTTTGGGCTAGAGCCATCATTTCACCGGAAACATCAACGGCAGTAATCTCATAACCCTCTTGCACTAGCCAAGTCGTATATTGTCCAGTGCCACAGCCAATCTCCAGAACCTTCGGGCCAGGCGCCTTAAACATAGATTGGGCCAGATTACGTTCGGCTTGATCAGAGAGTGATCCTAACTCAGTATCATACCAGGAATCATAATGTGCAGCAACATGGTCAAATAGTGCTTCGTTCATTCACAATCACCCTTATATTATTTATACAACTATATTAATACTCTGCGTATTGCTTTGTCCTATTCTCCTTCTCCGGTTTCATTTCAATTTGTAAATTTCTACTTTTTACTTGTAAATTCCTCCTGATCACTTTTACAATTAATTTTTCCCCTTCCCTTCTCTCTTAAATTAACATATCTTTGATTATTTGAAAACCAGAGAAGAAATGGAAGGATAATTGATGAGATAAGACAAGGAATTAAAGTACCTGAATCTATTGCTATTCTATGTTCATATGCCACAGGGAAAACAATATTTATGGCCAGGGTGAACAAAGCCATTAAGATTCCGTATTTAACGGTGAAATTAAACATTCCCCTTTGACGTTGTCGTTCCCAATCCTTTATAAAATCTTTATCAAATGAATGTACGAATCTCAGGATACTCTTACTAGCCTTCAAATCAATCAACTACTTTCTACTAAGGACACTTAGTTCTTCCTTAAAAGGTAATCACCTAGTCTCCTCTTCCATGAACCCCCCCTTCCTAAATTTAAGGACTCACTTTATTATAATTCAACATAAATGTAGAAAACAGAACCCTCTAAATAAAAGTTATGTTAAAAGATGAAAATTTTCCTTTTGTCTGGAGATATTAATGTTAAAGCTTAGTTACTAACGGGCAGTAGTAACAGAAACCCTCATCGCGAACGATGAGGGTTTCTGCAAAAAGATTTCGATGCAATTATTAAAGTTCAATTGAAGTTGGTTTTTGTTTTAGTACCATAGAAAGAACCGCCAGATATATAATACCAAGAATAATCCAAATGCCTCCAAGCTTGATAGCGGCTATGTCCATGCCGTATAACACATAAGCGATAACAATAAAACCAATGATCGGTAAAACCAGATGTTTGAAATAATTTTTTGACTTACCACGAATAATGTAGTGGTTAATAACGGAGATATGCAGAAGCAAGAAAGATATCAATGCCCCAAAGTTAACTAAAACAGTTAGATTGGCGATCTGACTTTGGAAGAAAAGGCCAACACCCAGAGAAATTACTGCCACCAAAACAGTGCTAACATAAGGCGTTTGGTATTTCGGATGAACCTTCGAGAGAATCTGCGGCAATTTTTTGTCTCTGGCCATGGAAAAAAGGACACGTGATATGGCAGCTTGAGCTGCAAGAGCATTAGCAATTCCCCATGAAAAGGCGGTAGCAATAATCGTTAGATTCTTCAGCCACGCCCCCCCGGCGGCTCCAGCAATTTGATAGAACGCTGTATCGAGATTATCAAGTTTCATACCCCTGCCTAGATCACTAGCAACCCATGTTTGGATAATAAACAGAAATCCGACAGTTAAAAGGGCCAAAACCGTTGCTTTTCCAACTAACTTATTTCCTGCTTTTTCTCCGCCTTTAACCTCTTCAGAAAGGGTAGAGATCCCGTCAAACCCCAGGAAAGAAAGTACAGCAATTGAAACTGCACTCATTACTGTACTCATACTGAAACTCGCCGGGTCATAGATGGGTTTTAGAGTTAAACCACCATCACCCACACCATTCTTCAAAGCGATAAGACCAACAACAATAAAAATAGCCAAAACGATAAATTCTGCAATTAAAATTATGCGGTTAGCTCCCGCAGTAAATTCAATTCCTCTAACATTAATAATTGTATTAAACCCAATAAAGAGAATCAACCATACCCATATGGGAACCGAAGGAACTAAAGCCCCCAAGGCGGCTGCGCTAACCAGGTAAAGCAGCGATGGAATCAAAATATAATCGAGTAGGATTGACCATCCTGCCATAAAACCAATATATTCATTTATTCCTCTTTGAGCATAAGCATATACAGATCCTGCGATAGGAAAAGCCTCTGACATTCGCGCATAACTAAAAGCCGTAAAAATCATGCCAAACATTCCGATCATGTAAGCAAGGGCAACCATTCCCTTAGAACCATCGGAAACATAACCATAAACCCCAAATGGAGCAATCGGTACCATAAATATCATTCCATAAATAACTAAATCCCAAAAACTTAAGGCTCTCTTAAGTTCTTGCTTATAACCAAATTGTTCAATGGACATACCTTCTACCTCCCTATATAAGCTAAATTGAGCTCATTTCGTGTGGAAAGACACTATTTCGCAAAGTCTCGTCTGTAATTAGTTATTAATTACTTGCATGATCTAAACTTAACTACAGAAAAACTATCAAATAGTAATCCCTAATTGATCCAAATAAGCTGATTTTAATTCAAAACGAACGGTCTTTAAGGGATCGACGACCTGACAAATTTGCAAATTGCCAGTAAGGCTGAGAAGATTAACCGCATCGTAATCGTTTACCCTATGATTCGTCAAAGTTGTCAATAGACCCACAAGTTTACGAGTAGCATTCAAAACTGCTTCATCCAACGTTTTTGCGGACGAAATTACATACACAGAAGATGCAGTTTTGGCAAAAGGTACCGGCAATTGACGATCTTTAATTACAGAAATTGTCACTGTAACTTCTCCGGAGACCTCCAAACCACAAACAGAAACTTCGCCATCCCCCATGACTGCATGTAAATCACCCATCGCCAACAAAGCACCTGGAACGTTAACTGGTAAATAAAGAATTGTACCTTCACCGATGATAGTGCAATCCATGTTTCCGCCGTGTTCCCCCGGGGTACCACAGGCAACGGCATCACCCATCGGAGCAGTCCCAATAACTCCAATCATTGGTTTCAGAGGGATTTCAACTCTATCGTTATAAACAGCTTTATTGTTTCGAATAGGTATTTGGCGAATAACATTTTGCGTTAGTCTGTCTCCAAGCATTCCGAGCTGCGGCCCGGTCAACATAACGCCTTGCTCGGCAATTTTAATTTGTTTGATGTTAACCTCTAAAACGTCGCCTGGTTCGGCATTTTCTACATAGACAGGTCCGGTAGCCGGATTAATCCTATTCCAGTCAAGGGCTTCAAATTGCGTATCAGCTGATTTAATCTGATCTTCAAAGCAGTCACACGTTTCAAAGATCACAGTCGCTCCTTCTTCGACATGTAATACAGGTTTGTTTAATGCAGACATTTCATAAACAATTTGATCGCGTTTAATTCGATACATGATAATCTCCTCCACTAAACTCTAAATTTAAGTGGTCTCTTTTAGTTTAAATCGTGATAAAGAACTAATTTATAACCCAATTGGCTGTCTGATTCTCCGCTTAGAGCTGGCGCCTAACTCCAGGGGAACCAAATGCCAAAAATTATCAGCAACTATTTAATATTAATAAAGATCCAGATATTCTCTATACTCCCAGTCGGTCACTGTCGTTTCATATCGTTTCCATTCAGAAGTTCGCATGAAAATATAATGACTGTAGTACTCTTCTCCCAGTGCTTTACGAAAAAAATCATCTTCCTTTAACGCGTTTATTGCTTCGGCTTGTGAACGAGGTAACTGAATAAAATCTTGCCCATAGGCATCCTGTTTATCTAACGCTGACGGCGGGTCAAGCTTCAGCCTGATACCATCCATCCCAGCTGCCAGCATTGCCGCTAAAGCGATGTATGGATTAGTGTCCGCTCCCGGCAGGCGGTTTTCTAAACGAGTGTTTTCTCCTCGATGATTGGGAATACGGATCATTGCACCGCGATGCTCATAACCCCATGTAACGGTAGTAGGAGCAAAGGTATACGGTTGAAGGCGTTTGTAACTATTAATAGTCGGATTGCATAAAGCACATAACGCTCGCGCATGTTTTATCAATCCGCCAATAAACCATCGGCATATTTGTGACAAACCATCCGGCATAGTAGGATCAGAAAAAAGATTTTGGCCATCATCATTAAACAAAGAGAGATGAGTATGTGCACCGCTTCCACTGGAAGAGGTAATAGGTTTACTCATAAATGTTGCCGTATAACCCTTTCGTTGCAGAAGTTCTTTAATAACCGTCCTGTAATAAAAAGCCATATCAGCAATCTCTAATCCCCAAAACGGCGAGTTGGTTACTTCGAATTGACCTGATCCGTATTCTGTATTAGCAACTTCGGGCCCCGCCCCCATTTCCGTCAATGCAAACATCACAGACGTAATAATATCTTCCACCTTGGCTTGAGTTATCTCCGAAAAACACTGTAATCCACTCCAAGCCGGCTCTAAGGGTAAATTTGTTCGTCCTTCATTAGATAGAAAAACATAAAATTCGTATTCAAAAGCCCCGTATATCCGGTACCCTTCTTGTGCAAAATCGTCTAAAACCCTCCGTAAAACATGTCGGGGCGAAGTAGGGACGGGTTGTCCGTCCGGTAAAAAAATATCGGAAATAACGTGTGCCATGCCAGGTGAAAAGGGAATAATTCCAAATGTAGCTAAATCAGGTTTCAATAACCAACTTGGATATCCGCCATTGAATCCCTCTCCTGCTTCCGGCAGGAGTCTGGCTGAGGTGTCCATAGAAAAAAGCGCAGAAGGATAAGATAAAGAGCCATTCATAACATGTTCCATAAAATACCTTATAGGAACATAACGGGCGCGTTGTATATTGGCAGGATCATGTAAAGTAACTCGTACTGTATGAATTTGTTTTTCCCGCATAAGTTGGGTGATATGATTGCTTAAATCAGAAGTGGTCAAGATTTCACCGTCTTTCACAAGAAATTAATGTAATTCTATATAGAGCATTTTAGAATTTAGTCTAGCCATTTAAACAACTTTAAGTGAACTCGTTCAGCTAAAGCTGAACATCGGAATTTCAGATACAATAATGTCCAGTGGACATTATTGCCGAGCCACCTTTCCCATAGGAATACTTAGCGGCGAAGGAGGACTTTACCCCACCTGAAGTTTACGAAGGGCCCTCCCCACTTATAGAAGTGGGGGTTTAAAAAATCGGATAAAATCACGGCAAAGAATTTTTTATATGTGTTATAGTAATATGCAAAATTGATGCCACAGTAATAGTACATACCAGGTGAACAAAGCAGAGGAATTATACAACAGATGTATGTGCCTCGTAGACAATTCTATAATTACGGTTTAAAATAGAACCGGGTGATGCTTAATGTTGAACCAAGAATTGATTGCTCAGAGTCCAAATTTCGTTGCCCTTCTTGCTCGTGCAAAGAGAATTGCTCTGTTCCCTTCCACAGTCCTGTTAGAGGGCGAAACCGGAGTAGGCAAAGAAGTTGTTGCCAATTGGATTCACCGCAATAGTGAACGTGCCTCTTTTCCATTTATAAAAATTAACTGTGGGGCGATTCCCGAAACTCTCTTGGAATCAGAGCTTTTTGGCTATGAGAAAGGTGCTTTCACCGGAGCGAAAACCGATGGAAATCCCGGTCTTTTTGAGTTAGCCGATAAAGGTACGCTTCTCCTTGATGAGATTGGTGAGTTATCTCTGGCGATGCAAGTCAAATTGCTGAGAGTCTTACATGATCGGGAAATTCGTCGTGTCGGCGGGAGTTGGTCTCGTACAATTGATGTGCGAGTGATTGCAAGCACAAATAAAAATCTAAGATCAATGGTTGATCAACAATTGTTTCGTGAGGATCTTTACTATCGTCTGAATGTTGTATATTTATATGTTCCCCCATTACGCGAGAGAAAAGAAGACATCCTACCGCTATTGAACCACTATCTTCATGAAATCACCGAAGAATTCAGGATCAACAGGCGGTTCTGTAATGAAGCACTTGGTTTACTTTTAAACCACAATTATCCTGGCAATGTACGCGAACTGCGCAACTTAGTTGAAGGGCTTTGTGTAGCTTCAGAATTAGAGCTTATTTCAAAAGATGAAGTTCTGAATCGCTTGCAACAGGGTTTAAGCTCGTCAGAAAACTCGCCTGTATATAAGAGCGAGAGTGGTAACCTCCAGTCTAAATTAGAAGCTACTGAAAAAATAATTATTAAAGAAGCTTTAGAGACAAGTTCAAGCATTCGTTCAGCGGCTAAATTCTTAGAAATCAGCCACGCTACACTTTTACGTCGTATGCAGAAATACGATTTAAAGCCATATAGATTAACAATTGACTAATCTTTACTTATTGATTAAGTCCGTGCCCAAAGAGAGCTTTCTGCATCCTTAGGGATTTATGAATTCTTCGTCATTTAGCCATTCTCTCATTCATAGAAAAATATCCAACAAATAAGTTCTGATCGCATGTGAATTGTTGCTGGACTTCTAAAGTTATATTAAAATTCTGTCGATATCTAAAACAAAGGAGGAGATACATTGGATATTGCAGCAATATCATCAATGCTGAGTCAAAGCAATGTGCAGCAACAGGCAGGAATATCAGTCCTAAAAATGGCTATGGGCGTTGCAGCTTCTAATGGCAATTCCCTTGTTTCTATGTTAAGTGAGGCAACCAAATCCATGGAGTTGTCCGTTCAACCAAATTTAGGGGCTAACATTGACATTCAAGCCTAAGAAATCACTAAGGCCATAAAAACTGGCAAAAGACAAAGAGAGCTTTACAAACTACTTTCTTGAAGTAGAATGATATGCTCTCCTTTGTTTCTTAAGCATTCGAAAGTGAAAAAGTTCAGATTAAATCAGCTGGACGGATACATGCTATATCTTACCTACCAAGTTAAAATCTTTTCTAAGCCCTTGTTGTCCTGGACGCCAGCCGGCCTGAACACCTAACCCAGTCGCTTCTTCGTACTGCAGAGCCTGAATTACTCGGATTATTTCTAATACATTGCGCCCAACTTCAGGGGGATATAGACAGGAATATCTCACTTCCCCACCAGGAGCTATAATAAACGTTGCTCTAAATGTAAACCCTAATTCTTCTCTCAGAACTCCATACTCAAGAGAGATGCGGTGGGTTCTATCAGAGAGTAATGGATACTGTATAGTTCTGGCAGATGGAGAAACTTCAGCAAAAACTTTATGAGAAAAAACACTATCAGTACTAATTGCGAGCACCTTAACTCCTAATTGCTCAAAGAAGTGATGATGGGCAGCCACGGCTCCCAACTCTGTCGGTCAAACAAAGGTAAAATCGCTGGAATAAAAGAACAAAACAACCCAATCTTTTCTATAACTGCTTAATGTAACTGTAGTTCTATTACCTAAGAAATAGGCATCGGCTGAGAAATCGGGGGCAAGCATTGTAGGTTTAATCATTATAGTGCCTCCCTAATCATTTTACTAAAATTACATTACGCAAAAAGGTATGACTTTGACATTAGATCTGAAAGTTTTGAATCCTATAGATTGAAACTTTGCTCTATTTTTGATAGCATGTATTGGTATTTAATCTTCTGAAAAATTAGGGGTTTTAAATTATGATTAAAGAAAAAATTAAAAAGCTCTCGCCATCAATTGATGAATGGCTGAAAGAGGCAAAAGCTGATCGAGCGTCTTCACAGGAAGGAATGTTTTTAGTTCATAATGGCGTTGTGCGCCAAACTCCCAAAGCCAAGGTACGCCATGGAATTGACGATGGTTCAATGGTGACGGGAATGATCTTTACTTATGATGCAGCAAAGGTTGATGCAGCGATTGCCGAAACCTATAAAATGGACGGCATCTTCCATGTCAGGGTTTGGCTTAACGAAGGGCAGCTAGAACTTGGCGACGACATAATGTATGTGCTGATTGGCGGTGACATCAGACCACATGTCGTTGACGCCCTGCAATCCCTCGTTGAAAAGATTAAATGCGAATGTGTTACCGAAATCGAACAAAAAGATTAATTCGCTTTAATTGCAAGTCATTTTTCCTTATAGTATACAAATGGCGCAATGGCTCAATGAGCTCTGCCATTATATAAAGGCGTTCTCACTCCACTATATACTAGTGAAGCGAGAACGCCTTTGGCCATTTGCCAAGAAATTATTTGCCTCTGCTATAGCTTTCTAAAATTACAAGGAATACTACCCTAGTGTTCTTCCTCCGAGAGTATTTCCACATATCCTTCACTACCGTTTACCCGAATCTTCTGTCCGTCCTTTATCAGCGTAGTTGCATTTTCGACACTTACCACTGCTGGAAGGCCATACTCCCTGGCAACGACTGCTCCATGAGTCATCATCCCTCCAACCTCCGTAACCAATCCTTTGATTGATACAAATACCGGCGTCCAGCTGGGGTCGGTAAAAGTAGTAACTAGAATATCTCCCTCCTCGATTTGGGCATCCTCTAATCTGAGTATTACTCTTGCCCTTCCCTCAATAATTCCAGCTGAAACAGGCACCCCAGCCAAAGCACCTTCTGGGACATTACTTGTATCATATTCACCGGAAATAACTTCTCCATCAGAAGTAATAACACGTGGAGGGGTAAGCTTCTTAAAGATCTCATAGTCTTCTTTTCTGTTCTTGATCATTTGATAATCGATTTCGTTCGTTTCTATGACTTGTTTCAATTCCTCAAATCTAAGATAATAGATATCCTCAGTTTCTTCCAGGCGCCCCCGCCGAACTAAAGCTTCCGCCTCTTTCATAAGAACTTGCTTCACAATCCATTCATACCAAACTAGGACATATTTATTGAACTCACGATATCCGGCATAATTGCGAAGAACGCTGATTGCTTTCTTGGTCCTTTTAACTTTCCAGCTGCCACCTGGCAGCTGCTGAAGCCTGTCAATAATATCCTGCTCCTTCTGCTTAGCTTCCTTCAAGCCTTGCTCGAATTTGGCAATATGCTCATTCGGCGGATAAACTTTAATATTGCCAAGGATCAGAGGAGCCAATATAGTAGGCTTCTCATGCCAGCGAGTTCTGCTAATATCTATTTCCGCAGAGCAGCGCATACCGTATTTTTTCAGATACCCTCTTATTGCCTCACTAACCTCAAGCCCACCCTCTAAATTTGCTAGATCCTCAAATAGGCTTTCATTACTCGGGTTTTCCAAATAGCTCATGACGTCCGGGTACTTTCTAACGACATCGGAGACATCCAAAAGTTCAAGGCCCATTTCTGAGGTAACATTATTGGCTACTGATTGGGCAAGAGTATCCGCGGCATTCTTTTCTCCTAACCATTTCTCTATATGCTTATTTAGCCAGTTCGTTGCATAGGCTCCGGCAAAAACAACTCCATAAGTGTCAAAGATTATATCCTTTAATTGAACCATGCTCTGATCAATGAAATCAAAAAGTTCCTTTCCAGAAATCATCTGAGCCTGCTGCTCCAAGTCCATTAAGGCTGCTCTATTACGGGCCATAAAACCTTCCACTATAGCAGGATCATTTTTTCTATAGCATTCTATGGTCTTAAGAAGCCAGCGGGCAATCACTTTGCCTCCCACCATTGGCTTCTTACTTTTAGCGAGATGTTTCATAAAATCTTCTCGTTTGATCACATTGTAAAAGGCTTTCTGCATAAGCACATCGATGGCTGAGAGCCCTTTAACAAAAGATTTTCTCATAAACGGTGATCTCATTTCGTTAGAGACATCGACATATATTCTTCCGCCGGCTTCATACATTGGTGAATCAGTCATCAGTTTAAATAATACCTGAAAAAACGTTATGCTTAGGGGAGACATGGCCTCTGTCATCATCTGTCGGTGACCAAAAGAAAAGAAGACATGGTTCTTATCATTATTCACTTCCGGCACAGGAAACAACGTTGTAATCGGACGGCTTTGGACAATATAGATCTTATCTTCATTTATACACCATTCGATATCCTGAGGACGGCCAAAATGCTTTTCAATTTTCCTGCCCATTTGTTCCAGTTGTAATATCTGCCCTTCTGTCAGTGTTGGCGTATTCTGTCGGCAAATATCAATTTCCCTCTTTTCAGTTCCCCCTTGTTCTAACCCATAGATGGCTAATTTCTTGCTTGAAATCTTCTTATCGATGATCACGCCTTCTTTAATTTTGTAAATATCAGCATTCACTAACCCTGACACTAGTGCTTCACCTAGGCCGAAACTGGCGTCAATAGAAGTGATTCTTCGATTAGCGGTTACAGGGTCTGCCGTAAACATAACCCCTGAAGCCTGTGGAAAAACCATCTTTTGAATAACCACAGAAAGATAGACCTTGCGATGATCAAAGTGGTTTTGCAGGCGGTAAATAACCGCTCTGTCCGTAAAAAGCGAGGCCCAGCACTTGCTTACGTGGCGAAGAATGGCATCTTTTCCTATGATATTTAAATAGGTATCCTGCTGTCCCGCAAAAGAAGCCAGCGGTAAATCTTCGGCAGTCGCACTTGACCGAACGGCGT
Organism: Desulfosporosinus sp. SYSU MS00001; assembly: GCF_049943955.1. Lineage (NCBI taxonomy): Bacteria > Bacillati > Bacillota > Clostridia > Eubacteriales > Desulfitobacteriaceae > Desulfosporosinus > Desulfosporosinus sp. SYSU MS00001. Next base: position 563,511 of record NZ_JBNFTW010000002.1, on the reverse strand, counting down.
AAGCATTCTTTTCACCCAACCTTTTAAGGTAAACCATAATCTCTTCGTCTATATCCTGGGGAATTATTATTCCTTCAATTAAATTCCGGATTTTCCCACTTATTTCGCTTACTTTTTCCCGATCCTCCGCTTTAAGAAGAGATAATTCTTCAACCAGACTGATAAACTCCTCATTATTCTCCACGATTCTTCTATAGGCTTCCGTTGTAAGACAAAAACCCTCAGGAACCTGAATTCCTTCAATTCTTGACAGTTCTCCCAGATTTGCCCCTTTGCCTCCAACTATCGTAATCTGTGTTTTATCGATCTCCTCAAAGCTTAGTAACCATGAATTCATAGCTATTCCCTCCCATTTACTACTTTTAGAAATAACTATCCCAAAACTGACCAACAGACAATTTTCACTTACCGATTTTGCACGTATTCCTCTTTATATAAGTTGTTTTTAAGCATATCTAAGCATTCATTAAATTCATTCAACATGACATTAAAATCAAACTCTGACTGATTGGATAGTTGTTTGGTATATCCATCAGCTATCCAGGAAAGCATTTTCATTAAAAGCTTAAGATCAACCTCGTCTTTAAACTTAGAAGTATCCACACCTTCAAACGCTATTTTATTTCTAAAATCGTCTCCGCCAGCTAAAATAGCTTTTATATCATCTTTAACTTCTTCATCATTTTCAAAGTACATACTCGCTAAAAAAGAGGGTATCGCAGCGTGCTTTTTCATAACGGAAACTTCAATTTGTGATGACATTTTAATTCTGTCAAAAAAATCAGTAATGCTATTATCGAACTTTTCATTAACTTCATTCATCATGATAGAGCCGCACAAATTAATCAGATAGAGATACAAAGCCTTTTTGGTGCCAAAGTAATGAAATACCATAGCTTTGGAAATACCTGCTGCAGCAGCAATATCACTAACAGAGGCTTTTTTATAGCCATTAGAGCCAAACATTCTAAGTGCAGCATCAATGATGATATTTTGTTTCTCTTGAGGTAAACTTAAAAATTTCTCCAAAATCTCACCCCCAAAGTTTTTCGACCGAATCGGTTGAAGCAAGTATATCTCTTTAAACCGATTCGGTCAAGAGTATTCCCTATGACCTGAAAAATAAATTCCCTCACAGAAAATACAAAAAGCCAGTTCCTCCACTTTGAGGAAACCAGCTTTTTGTTATTTAAACGTATACCCTATAAAAATGAAATGACTATTACACGGATTATTACACATCTTGCCAATATGGGAAATTTCAATGAGTTAACCTATCAACTTCTCCATCCATAATATAAGGCAAAAATTGCTGTATCTTATCAAAAGACCAATTCCACCATTTTATTTGCTGCATTTTTTTAATTGTTTCTATATCAAAACGTTTTTTAATTTCTTTTGCGGGAATACCACCGACAATTGTATATGGAGGTATATCCTTTGTTACAACCGCTCTTGTTCCGATGATTGCACCATCACCTATATTAACCCCGGATAAAATAACTGCTTCGTATCCTATCCAAACATCATTACCAATTACGATATCGCCCTTGTTATCCCATGCGGATGTAACATGTTTTTTATCCAGATTCCATTCCTCAAAGAATAATGGAAATGGATAGGTGGAAAGTGATTTAAGAGTATGATTGGCACTGGTAAAAAGAAACTTTGCTCCGCAAGCTATTGAACAAAATTTGCCAATAATCAATCTGTCTTTATTAATGGGATAGTGATATAGCACATTATTTCTTTCAAATTGCGTGGGGTCAGAAGCAAAATCATTATACATTGTGTAATCGCCAACGATGATATTGGGATTTGTGATTACACTTTTTAGATAAACTGTTTTAAAGTCATTAGTCCGCGGGTATATTTTTTCATCTGGAATAGTCATAAAATCCTCCTTAGCCTTGATCTTTATTTAACTATTCCAGTAATTACAATGCAATTTTTCACTTTATCACCAACTTTCTAACTTCAAACTTGTTATTGTTTTAAATATGCCCGTAAAATTGATTCAACTACCTTATCCACTTCAGATTCCTGACCTGTCATATAAATGATACATTCCAAACCATTTCGGGGAACTGTAAACTTAGCAGCAGGCAAATTCTGATCATAGTTCTTTTTACGCAGCAGAACTTTAGTTGCGCCAATTTGTTTCGTATCAAAATCAGAGCCTGGCGTTAACAAGGGAGTGGATTTTCCGAAGGGGTGGTCCCCTTTACCTATCTCAACACTTAAATTTGAGGCTCCTGCTGTATATAACAATGACAAGACTTCCGACCTTACATCCCCTTCAATTTTTATACTAGAAGATTCGACCTGGAATTTAAACCCCTGTGGAATGGCGATATCTCCAGCTTGAGGAGTTTTAAAACTTAACCCCTCGGGAGCCGTAGGACCTGTTTTATCAATATAAAAGTTTGAAGGAGGACTATTCACGGGAACAGCTAAACTTTCGCAGATTTTCTTTAAGTCATCGAGCGAAATACCCCCATCATGTCGGGTACCAGCCGTATACTCAATACCATTCTTTATGAATTGAATAGCATTGGCATTGGCATTTTCACTCTCATACAGTGTTGCTGGCACATCACCAATTTTGATTTGCGTTTTTGTTCCTTGATCCATACCAGCAAAATAGAGAGGAGTCATCCCTTTTGGGTTTGTTGTCTCGTGAATCATAAAAAACTTCTCGCCGCCGCCATATCTAGCTAAGTAACGGCTAACATTATTGCTTGGAGGAGAAATTTCCTTATAGGCTGACGAATCTGTAAACAGGGATCCTGCAGTGTAACTAGGAAGTAAGGGGGTAAAAGAAAGGGACTTATTGTAATCAAAGCTTCCATCCATTACAGGAGATGACCGATTTAACTGAACCGGTTGTTTCTGGGTGTTAGCTCCCACTACAGGAGTGCTGTTTGATAGTGAGGTGGAACACCCGACCAAGCCTAAACTAATGAATAAAACGACCGCTGTACATTTCCATTTCAACGTGGGTTTATGAAAAGACTTAATCATTTTGATTCTCCTCTTAATTTGTTGATGGTTTTTATTCCCTAAAAAACCTGTAGTTCCTGGAAACTGTGAAGATTGTGCAGATGTAACTAAACTGATAATAGAAAAGCCATAACTTTGATACTCTTCCGGCTTCAAAAGGCTTAGTGTATCGACATCGCAAGCTAACTCACAGTCTTCACGCATTTTGGCAAAGGAATACCAAATTAAGGGGTTAAACCAATGGGCAATCTGGGCAGCAACGGAAAGCCAATTAATAAGTATATCTTTTCTTTTATAATGAACTAATTCATGGATGAAAATATGTCTTAAATTTTCTTCTGTCAGTCGATTTACCAGGGATTTTGGAAGAAGCAGTTTGGAACCGAATATTCCGTATAGACATGGTACTTCAATCTTATTCGTGATAATTATTGGCAGATTATTTCTAAGGCCTAGTTTACAGGTACACTCTTCCATAAGTTCGGACATCCTTACGTCAGGTGCGGATAGCTCTCGCCTCACTTGAAAATAAAATGCTAAGTTGTAAACAACTACACTAATAGCTAGAACTATAACTCCAACTAACCATACAATTGCTAATATCTTGCCATACGATAGATCTTTTAAGATAGATTCTTCTGCTTTGGTATTGCTTTGCTTGTTGATGCTAGACTGCCCCTTGGTTAACAGAACATCTTTATCGGATACATCGTTGATTTGATAAATGCTATCATTTGTCATAAGATTGACATTTTTAGCCATAGAAATTGAAATCGAATTGGGCATTAAACCATAAACGCTCCAAGGACTTTGAATATTGTAAGGTATAAGTAAGCGAAAAATTAACAGCATCCAAATCGCATATCGCCATTTTGCTTCAAGTTTATTCCTCAGTGCAAAGTTTACCAGTAAAATTAGAACTGCCATTATACTCGCCATAACAGACGTTTTAATAATCCAATGGAAAACTAACTCTAGTTCCACTAACATCACCCCGCTCGGATTATTTATGTTCTAATAGTTTCTTGAGTTCCTCTATTTCTTCAATCGACAACTCTTCGTTTTCTATAAAATTTTTCACGAATAGATTAAGAGAACCATTAAAAACACGACCTAAGAATGATTTCGATTCTTCCTTAGCACATTCATCTTCAGAAACTAAAGGATAATATGAATATCCTCGGCGTGCAATGTCATAAGATAAGGCTTTTTTGGCAACTAACCGACTAAGTAAGGTCTTAATTGTTTTAGGTTTCCAATCAGTTGTCCCATTCAGTTTTTTAATGATATCGCAGGAACCCAGAGGAGACTCCTCCCAAAGTACTTTCATTACCAACCATTCAGCATCGGTTATTTGCGGAATGTTCTTCAATTTCTCCACCACCTACATTTGTAATCCAATTATAAGTATAGCCTACAATTGTAGGCGTTAATTGTCAAGCTTTTGGGAACACATGTCGGTAAATTTTATTTGTTAGTATAATGACTTAAATTTATCTCCAAATTCTTTTTTTCACAAAAGTACTATTTGCCAAAATTATACACAGACGAACTTATCAACAGAAAAAGTCGTATCTTTTGCAGCATGAATATAACTCTGATATCTGGTCTATTGATCTTCAAAACGATCGGACTACTGCCGTTTAATATAACTATAATTGGTAAGCTTATAGTCAAATCCCGGTTCAACTTTCTTTAAGTTAAACCGGGATCTGTTTGCTGGGCATTATTACATTATTGTTTTACGTTACTTAGCTAACTCATAAATTGCGTGAGCATAGATCTTGGCATTAAGCACTAAATGTTCTATCTTAATATATTCATTAGCTTGATGGTCAAGATCCTCTTCACCAGGCATTATTGGCCCAAAGGCGACAATATTAGGCATTTCTTTGGCATAAGTACCGCCGCCAATGGCTAATAACGTGGCCTCCTTGCCGGTCTGTTCCGTATAAACTTTTTGCAAAGATTTAATTAAGGGGTGATCAACTGAAAAATACAAAGGCTGTTGATGCAGATTAAGTTCAACCTGAATTTCTGTTCCCTCAAGGCGTTTATAGATTAGATCCATCATATCCTCTAAGCAAAAGGTCACCGGATAACGCAAATTCAAACCCAAACGTACTTCGTTATCCTCTAAAGAAATAATCCCAACATTGAAAGACAGCTTTCCGGACTCCTTGTCCTCAAGGTCAACCCCAAATGATTTTCCGTCCGTCTCCATCCCAACATACTTATTTAAGAAGGCAATAAATTGGGCAGTGTCATTATCACCCAGCGGCAATTTCCCTAACAATTGCATCATTTGCATGATAGCATTTTTACCCAACTGAGGCAGGCTGCCATGAGCCGAAACACCCTTCGACTTAATAACCACTCCCTTATCTTGTGGTTCTGCAAAGACAGCATAACCAGTACTGCCTGCAAATTCTTCAATGGTTTTAATAAGTTTTGCTGAATCCTTCGCCACAACTTGAGCCTCACAGTAATCAGGTACCATATTCGCTCGTTGTCCGCCCTTGATAGTCTTGATTACAACGTCACCCTCATGGTTTGCCTCCAGCTTTCTCACCAAGTCAAAAAAAGTAATCCCTTTTTCGGCATAGATAATTGGATATTCAGCATCAGGGGTAAAACCGGAGACCGGTGCTTTTTCCCTGCCGAGATAATACTCCATTTCCTGACAACCGCTTTCTTCATTTGTGCCAAATATTACTCTAACCCTATGCTTCAGTGGAAGCTGGAGATCCTTGATAGCTTTAAGGCCATAAAGAGCAGCTATTATTGGTGCTTTATCATCCATAGTTCCTCGACCATAAATTTTCCCGTCATGAATCTCCGCGGCATAAGGAGGATAAAGCCAGCCATCGCCTTCAGGCACTACATCAAGATGTCCGAGGATACCGACGTAATCTTCACCTTCTCCGTACTCGGCATAACCGATGTAACCATCCAAATTAACGGTTCTAAATCCCATTTTCTCAGCAATTGCCAGCGCCTTATTAAGGGCATCGTCTACGTCAGCACCGAAGGGTTTACCTTCCTGTGCTTCACCCTGGACACTTCTAATACGAACAAGTTCCTGAACAGATTGAATCAGATCATTTTTATCTTGTTCTATTTGTTTGTTTAGTTCCATCTTTAATCCCCCTGTAGCTGCGGACCTCTCTTAAACAAGATCCAGCCTTTTTTATTAAGATAGTTCAAATAGGCAATTAGTCTTTGATACTTGGGATCAAACTCAGTCCCAAAGAGTTTTTGCAGTTTTTGTCCGATCTCGAACACCGTACACTTACCATCAATAAAGGACCAAACCTGTGAGCCTACTTCATCCAATTCAACATCACTAATATACGGCTTTTTTACCAACCAGCGAGCAAACCTCTCAATCAGTTTATCATGTTCAAAGAAGAGAAACACTTTTCCATTTCTTGATTCCCATTCCTGGTGTTGTTTCCATGGGATGTAACATAGATAATTATCTTCTCTGTTTTTCTTCTTAATCATAGATATATTCTCACCCATTCTGTTTCGTATCTTTCTTAACAGTAACTCGGTACATCCAGACAGCTAACAGAATATAAAGAAGCATTGCCGTATAGGGGCTGCCGGTAATTCCCGGTAAAATATTAGCTCCAAAGCCGATATTAATACTCAACGTAGCAAATACAGCAATCACGATGCCCATAATCGCATCCCCGGCAACAAGCCCGGATGCCAGCAGAATTCCTTTTTCCACCTTTTCCTTTAATTGATCACTATTGTTACGGAACTTCCGGTCAACAAAAACTCTGATCAAACCTCCTACTAAGATACCCGCGCTAAGATGAATCGGCAAATAGAGGCCCAGTGCCACCGGTAAAACCGGCAATCTCATTAAGGCACACATCACTCCGAACGTAACACCGATAATAACAAGAATCCAGGGGATTTGACCTGTCATAACACCTTTAACAACCATAGACATCAAGGTCGCCTGAGGTGCAGCAACAGCATCGGAACCAATCCCGTAAGTATGATTGAGCATGAGCAAAACCAAACCGGAAAAAACAGAGGCGAAAGCTACACCTGCGTACATGCTGAATTCCACTCGTTTCGGCGTGCCCCCAATGATATGGGTAGTCTTTAGGGCTTGGGCCGCATCACCGGACACTGCAATGGCAATACAGACAATAGAACCTGCCAGGATAGCAGCAACCATCCCCTGCTGACCAGTTAGCCCTGTAGCTTTTAACACAGCCGTGATAAAGAGCAAGGATGCAATGGTCATTCCAGACACCGGATTATTGGAAGCACCAACGATCCCGCACATCCGAGCAGAAACCACGGCAAAAAAGAAGGCAAAAACAACAACCAGAAGAGACCCAATCGGTCCGATAGAAATCATAGGCAACAACCAAGCAAGAAGGAATACAAAAACTGCCGCCCCAATAACCCAAATTATCGGAGCATCTATATCCGTACGTTTATCACTGTCAGTTCCTTTACCCAGGCCACCCATCGCTGATTTGAATGATCGGCCAATCGTGGGCAATGATCTGCCTAAACTGATAAATCCACCGGCGGCCACAGCTCCTGCCCCCACATATCTGATATAACTACTCCAGATCGCTGAAGCACTCATTTTCGAGATTAAGGTCGTGGAAGGGAACAATGGTGTAGTAAGCCCTGCACCTACGTATTTAATTAAAGGGATTAACCCAAACCAGGCCACCAGTGCACCAGCAAACATGTATAGAGCAGCTTCGATACCGATGATAAAACCGACTCCGGCTAGCGATGCCAATGTATCGACGCCAAAGACAGTACTCTGCAAAGGTTTGATTGTCCATTCCGGTTCTTCCATCCAGAGCGCAAAACCACCGGATAACAGTTTATAACCACCGCCATACAACAAACCTGTAAGTACCGTCTTAAATCCGGTACCGCCGGAACTGCCCGTAGCCAAGATTTCGGCAGCTGCCATACTTTCAGGAAAAATAAGTTTTCCGTGTTCTTCAACCGTCAGATATTTACGCAAAGGAACGACAAAGAAAATACCTATTAATCCCCCGAGCAGTGTGGCAACTATGATCGTTGATAATTTTAACTCTAACCCCCAAATAATAATAGCCGGTAAAGTAAAAATTATCCCGCCCGCTAAAGCTTCACCCATAGCGGCAATAGATTGAATCATGTTAGCTTCTAAGACGTTGTTGTGTTTGAACAGTCCTTTAAGTATTCCTGTAGCCAGGACCGCCGAAGGAATCCCAGCGGCAATTGTCATTCCTACCTTAAGTCCGAGATATGTATTGGCGGCAGCAAATAGTGCGGCAAATAAAACCCCCATGACTAACGACACTACTGTGACTTCAGGCATGGCTTCGCTGGCAGGTATGTATGGAATATAATCTTCTCCATTGACTCCACCGTAAGCCGAATGATCCAGACCTCTCTTTTCCATAAAATTTACCTCCCGGATTCAAATTTAAATATTTCGACATCATTCTATAGTATTCTGCATTTTGCTTTCAAATATCAAAATAATTATGCAACACCGTTTTTATACAAGTCTTTAATGATTTAGAGCTTTTAAGAACTTAATACACATTGTTTCAAAATAGGCATAAACAGTATTGTCTCTCTGAGGCGGACTTTTTGTGTTGTTGTCCACCATTGAAGAACGTTAATAGTATTAGAACAGAATAAGAATTTTAATACTAAAAACTAACTTCATGGATTAGAATTCTGCTACAGATTAATGTCATTTTTCTATCCGCGTTCACCAAGCCTACTACAATAGCCACCTTTGAAATCATGTACATACTGATCGTTTACGCAAAGTGAACTCGCTTACGCTAAAGCTGAACATCGGGGCTTCAGATACAATAATGTCCAGCGGATATTATTGCCGAGCCGCCATTCCCAATAGGAATACTTAGCGGCGAAGGTGGACTCTACCCCACCTGAAGTTAACAATGGCCCACCCTCACTTATAGAAGTGGGGGTCTTAAAAACTGGATAAACCCCCATCACGAATGATGAGGGTTTATTTGCAGTCAGGTTTTAGTGTAAATAACAGTGAATCACATAATAAGCGAACTTGCTCAGCTAAAGATAAACAAATATTGTCTTACTTATTTAGAAGCCTTTAAATCAAAAGTCTCCTGCTTGTTATTCCATTTAACTGTAAGCGTATAAACATTATCTTTTGGAGGCATCGCCCCACTCCCACCTATCCCTCCAAAACCAAGTATTACACCACCATAGTTCGCAGCACTATCATTTTCTGCGAATCGGCTTGCATCAAATCCCTTAGCATCCGTTCCCCCAAATTCATCAATGGCAGACTTAAATTCATAACTAAAATTTCCCTGAATATTACTTGGGTCCCCCTTAAACTCTATTACGGGTTGCCTATGATTCCAGCCATCAAATCGGAGAACCCCTTTATCATCTGTCCAAAAGTGATTGTAGTAATTAATTATGACTTTTCCGCGCCAATTATCTCCTTCTCCTTGATACACGATTTGTTGTCCTTCATTTAAATTGTAAAAAATCTCCTTACCCAAGTCCCTTAGTCTCGGTGAAATTTTACGAGCATACTCTTCGCCAGGAAACTGACTCAAACAAACAACTATGATTGTATTTTTGGCGGCGTAGGCTCGATTATATTGCCATTTTGGTGAAAACATATTTAAGTTTGCACTATTACTTTTTCTTCCATTAGTGTCTTGCCATTGATCAAAGATTGTATCCCTCTCCCCAATAGAAGTAAATTTATAGATAAATAGCATTCCATCAAAATTCTTGATTTCATAAATTTGGGGTTCAACTTGACCCATTTTGTAATCAGCTGGGTTCACCATTGAATTTGAAGTTAATGACAAACCGGATTGCACGACGGTGTGCTTAACATCTGTTACTGAGAGGATATCTTTATTAACCGCACTTCCTGCTCTGTTCCATAAAAGACTAATTCCAAGGCTGGCAAAAATGATTAGTACGAGCCCTATGAACCATGTTACTTTAAGTCGTTTCTGCCGCTTCTTAAGTTTATCAACCTCGGGTAAAGGGTATTTTTCCATCTTTCAGTCCTCCATTCCCCAGAATATCTGTATGAAGTTAATACATGCTCGATGACATACCAATTTATAGATATTCTCTATGCTTCAATCGATTACCTTCATATTATTTTGAACAATACAAAAAATTGTTCAGCTAAAGCTGAACATCGTGGCTTCGGTGGAGACTCTACCCAGGTATGAGAACCAGCCCTATTTGTAAAAGTGGGTGTCTTACGATCGGAAAAATATTGACAGTATTTAAACCCAATTCCGGATTTTCAAATAATAAATACAATTCATCCTGAATTTGGAGTTATGCATAGCGCAATTTTTATTGTTGGATTATCTCGTTTTTAGCATTTCTGTAGGTGGTTTACCTATTTTCGAGCCGCCTTTCCCAATAGAAATACTTAGCGGTAAAGGAGGACTCTACCTCACCTGAAGTTTACGTTAAGGGGGGATATAATGAAACACACTTATACTAAACCACCGACTCGATATTGGTTTACGAATACTTCTTGCCTTAGTTACCGGGTTTATTTTTAGTCGACTCAGCATTGCCCAAGGAAAAGCATTGGTAAATGCAGTACCATGGGGTGGCTTAGTCCTTTTTGTAACTGCCTGGCTTGGGACGAGCAAAAACGATTCATATAGGTTTGGAGCTGTCTTCGGCTTTTTCGTGTCTTACACATATTTATGGTTTGATAACCAAAATATTCATTCGGTAACTCAAGTTCTAATTCTCATCCCTCTAATCATTTTACCGTCCTTGTTCGGATTGCTTTGTGGGACAGCATTAGGGTACTTGGGATGGAGAATTAGACGGATGTTCATAGCAGTAAAGGCGCAATACGTGAAATAAACTCCCAATTATGCTACAAATGCCGTTCACTAACAGAGTGGACGGCATTTGTAGTAGCACGATGCAAGAGGGACTTTTATTCCATTGCCTGCCGGCTGACCTGTCAGCAATGCACAGATGGTCTCCACTATTAGGTCACCAGCTGATTTCGGCAAAGAGGCGAATTTCCGATCGATTGATTTTGTTATTTGGGATACTATGGCAGCGAATCCAACTAATGAGACTAGATCTTATTGTTTTTTCTAATCGGTATCCATATTTCACTTTTGAAAGCTGATGATGTCATATCTCTTTTTTGCTCGGTCCATAAGATTGATGGTCCCTCTGCACGCTCATAGTTTGAAGACGGAAACCATTCAGCATAAATGCGGCCCCATACATTTTGCAAAGTATCTGGAAATGGCCCTTCAGATAGAAAAACAGCCCATGTTGAAGCAGAAACATCAAGTTTTGTAAGGTTATCCGGGCATTCTCTTGTTGTCGCCACGCCTATATAGTGGTCAAGTTCTCCCTTTTCCTCCATGCGTTCATCTGAAAAGTTTACAGATGCATTTATTATCCCCAATGGCTCCTCATTAGAAAGCTCATTAAGTTTAAAAATCATTTCCTTATTTAGACTTTTCCACATAGAGGCAATCTCTGGATTAACCCCATTAAAGATTATCGGAACTCTTTTCTTGATACCAATGATTCTAAATGCTTCTTTTTCTACTATTCGATAGTTCAATTCATTTCCTCCTTTTATTGCTAATTGGAAGGTCATTCTTGGATATGCTTTTAGTAATTGACCATTAGACCTTGCTTCTGATGGCGTTATCCCGTGTAAGTTTTGAAATGCTCTTGTAAATGAGTCGGCGGAGTTGTATCCATATTTAACCGCCACATCAATTACTTTAATATTGCTATTATTAAGTTCAAAGGCTGCAAGAGTAAGCCGCCTGCGGCGAATGTACTCCGTAAGCGTGATACCAGCAAGAAAAGAAAACATTCTTTGAAAATGATACGCCGAGCAGAACGCTATTCTCGAAACTTCATTAAAATCAATCTCATTGATAAGATTCTCCTCAATATAATTTAATGCGTCATTCATTTTTTTTAACGAATCCACTTAATGACCTCCTCTCTAAGCAATAGAATATCAGGAGTTATAATTATCTATCCGACTTTTCCTGTATAATTAATGTAGGATTACTTATCAACCCAGCGAAGCCTTCTTTCAGCATGTCTTAATTGCAAACTTCGAATGGAGGAATACACAATGCAATACGATCCGTTATACCTTCCTTCTCGTCAAAACGCCAGACCATCTATGCTCGTAACGGTATGGTAGCTACCTCGCAGCCTTTAGCAGCTCAAGCAGGTTTGGAAATATTAAGACACGGCGGTAACGCTATAGATGCTGCAATTGCTACAGCTGCCTGCCTTACTGTCGTTGAGCCAACCTCAAATGGCATTGGCGGTGACGCCTTTGCACTGGTTTGGGTAAACAATCAAATTTATGGTCTCAATTCCAGCGGACCTTCTCCTCAAAGTTTAACCCTATCAGAACTATCCAACGCCGGTCATCATGAAATTCCTAAATATGGCTGGTTTCCTGTTGTCGTTCCAGGCATACCTGCTGCGTGGGCTGCACTTTCCGAGCGCTTCGGTGAGTTGCCATTGACCAAAGTCTTACGTCCGGCGATAGAATATGCTGAACGTGGTTATCCTATCTCTCCCACTTTAGGGCATCATTGGAATTCGACCTTTAAAGAATATAGCAACGAACTAAATAGTGAGAAATTCCGTTATTGATTTGAAACTTTTGCACCTCGAGGAAGAGCCCCTGAGATTGGCGAAATATGGCAATCACCTGACCATGCTCAGACACTGCAGATAATCGCCGATACAAAGGCCCAAGCCTTCTATCAAGGTGATCTGGCCAAAAAAATTGACCAATTTTCACGAACAACCGGTGGTTTTTTACGTCAGAAAGATCTTTCCTCTTTCCAACCGGAATGGGTCGAGCCAATTAAAGTTAATTATCGCGGTTATGATGTTTGGGAGATGCCGCCAAATGGACATGGCTTAGTAGCTTTATTAGCTTTTAATATCCTTAAAGGCTTTGATTTTTCAACAATGGATCGAAATGAAGCCTATCATACACAAATTGAAGCAACTTGCTTTTGCAGATGGAAAGAAATTTATCGCTGACCCCAAAACTATGACTTTGCGGGTTGAAGACCTGCTATCCGAACCCTATGCGGCGAAACGACGTCAACTCATAAGCCGGAAAGCCGCTTTACCCTCCCCAGGTTCACCTGATCGAGGTGGTACTGTTTATCTGGCAACAGCTGATTCAAAAGGAAATATGGTCTCCTATATACAAAGTAACTATATAGGATTTGGGTCCGGATTGGTTGTTCCCGGAACGGGTATCGCCTTACATAACCGAGGCCATAATTTCTCCCTAGATCCTTTACATCCAAATTGTCTAGGGCCAGGAAAAAAGCCATACCACACAATAATTCCCGGCTTTCTTACCAAGGATTCACAGGCTGTAGGGCCTTTCGGAGTGATGGGAGGCTTTATGCAACCCCAAGGCCATGTGCAGGTTATCATGAATTGCCTGGATTTTGGTTTAAACCCCCAAGCGGCTTTAGATGCTCCGCGCTGGCAATGGATCGAAGGAAAAACAGTAGAAATTGAACATCAATTGCCTGAGCATATTGCTCAAGACCTTGCTCGGAGAGGGTACGATATTAAATGGGGTTTGGGTTCAGGTGGCTTTGGCCGCGGACAGTTAATATGGCGTGATGAGAATGGCGTTTTAGCCGGTGCTACAGAGCCGCGTACGGACGGTTGCGTTGCAGCCTGGTAAGGGGCCTGGTTAAAGAGCAGAATTCCAATTTTCAGCAGCTTCATCAAATCTTCCTTCCTTAAATCAGCGGAACGCAGGCCTTGACCAGCACGCCGGCCACCGGCGTGCTGGTTATTTTTACGCGTACGCCATATACTTCCTGAAGATTTTCTTCCGTCACTATTTCGTCGGGCCTGCCTATTTCAAAACCTTCTTTACGGAGCAGGGCTACCTTTGAGGAGCATAAAAAGGCGTGATCCGGGAAATGAGACGTCATTATGACTCCTATTCCCCTAACGCTTAACTTTCTTATCTGCCGAAGCACCAGCATTTGGTTGCCAAAATCAAGATTAGAAGTCGGTTCGTCCATGACAAGAAACTGAGGCTGCTGAGCAAGAGCTCTGGCTATTAAGACCATCTGCCGCTCACCTCCGCTTATCTCCGTATATATCCTGTCTTTGAGATGCATTATACCCAACTCTTCCATTACGTCCCTGACAATGGTCCTGTCCGCCAGGGCAGGAGTTGAGAAAGAACCAAGGTGGGCCGTCCGTCCCATAATCACCACATCTGAAACAGCGAAAGGAAAGGAAGGAGTATGGGTTTGGGGAACATAACCTATGACCTGAGCATATTTTTTCCTTGACCATTGGCTGATATCTTCTCCGTCCACTTTAATTGAGCCTCCCCGCAGCTTCAAAAAACCGAGCACTGTCTTAAACAATGTGGTCTTGCCCACCCCATTAGGGCCGAGCAGGCAAAAAATTTCCTTGGATAAAACGCTGAAAGAAATTCCCTTTATCACATTTCTCTTGCCGTATCCGCAAACAGCGGAACATACCTCCAGCTTCATTCCCAGGAGCTCCTTCCTTTAAACAATAAATAGATGAAAAATGGGGCACCGATAATTGCCGTTAAGATACTCAAGGGTATTTCAGTTACGAGCACCGTCCGGGCCACGTCGTCAACAAGCAGAAGAAATACTGCTCCCATCAAGACGGAAGCGGGCAGCAAAACCTTATAGTTCGGACCGACGATAAGACGCGCTAAGTGAGGGATGATCAAGCCCACCCAGCCTATCATACCGGAGATGGCTATTGCTGCTGAGGTAAGCAGAGTTGAGGCCATTATTAAAATAACCCGGATTTTCAGAGTATCTATTCCCAGGGCCTTGGCTTCCTCATCGCCGAAAGAGAGAATGTTTATTTTCCAGCGCAGCAGAAAAAGTATCGCTAATCCAGTCAGAATGGGGAAAATCATCATCCAAACCTGTTTCTGTGTCGACGATGTAAGTCCGCCCATTAACCAGAACGTGATTTCGGGCAGTTTATTGTTCGGGTCAGCCTCATACTTGATTACCGAGGTGAAAGCGGCGAAAAGGCTTTGCACTACCATGCCCGTAAGTACGAGAATAAGCACGGCATTCATATTTCGTCCTATAGCCTGCCCTAGAAAATAAGTTAAAGCGACGGCCGCTATTCCGAAGAGGAAAGCTGTTAGTTCAATGCCTATAATGTTGTAATTATTCAGGATGGCGAAGGCAGCTCCGAAGCCCGCTCCGGCCGATGCACCCAGGATATCCGGAGAAACCATAGGGTTCTTGAAAACTCCCTGATAAGCAGCGCCGGAGCCTGCCAAAGCCGCCCCTACCATCATGGCACACAGGATGCGGGGGATCCGTACGTTGAATAAAACCTTCTCCAGCGTATCCGGCCAGGTCGGGGTCAGTCCGAATAGTTTCCCGAAAAGAATCTGCATAAGCTGCGGCAGCGGAATACCGTATCTTCCAAAGCTAAGGGATACTAAAAAAGCGGCAAGGGATAAAAGACCCAAAGCCGTCATCACTGAAATCAGCGGGAGCTGTGGGGAAGTTTTTAATTTGTTCTCTAATTTCTTCATGCTTCCCATTTAACCATTGATCAGAGAATCTGCCTGGCCATCCGTGACCTCCACACCGTAGAAAGTCTTGTAGAAATTTTTAACATCACTCTTCAAATCTACTTTGACATAATCCGGATACAATTTGGCTGCCAGCCATTCTACGCCTATAACTCTCGCAATGCAGGGAGGACGGTCAAACCAACCGAAAGGCAGCGAAGCGGGTAGGTAAATTCTCTTGTTCTGAACGGCTTTAACGTCGGCCCAGGTTTTGTCCGTATAGATAGTTTTAAGGAAATCGCTCCCGCCCATCTGGGAGTTGGCCAGAATAACATCGGGGTTCCATTCCAAGACCTGCTCCATGGAAACGGAAGCACCTTTGCCTGACGATGATGTATCCATAGTAACGACATTGGTTGCATTAACGAAATTAATGACCTCGGTATGCATTGAATCGTTGCCATCCGTTTTGAGACCGTCCGCGCTTTCAGCGTAATAAATTTTGACCTTTTTATTGGCAGGGACTTTGGCGACCATAGCGGCAGTTCGATCGAGGGATTTCTGGACATAATCGGCCAGCATGTTTCCTCTGTCTTCCACGCCAAGTATTTTCCCCAGCAAGCGGTATGAAGCAGCAGTCGATTTCAAGGCACTGTCCATTATTACAACAGGGATTCCGGTTTGCTTGCCCAGCTCAGTTACCATGTCGCTGGTTTGACCATTGTAAGCAAAGTCCAAAATGATATCGGGAGAAAGGGCGGTGATTGCTTCCGTATTGAACGTGTTTTGACCGCCCATATTTCCGCCCAGAACTTGAAGGCTTTTGTATTTAGGGCTTATGTATTTAAGCTCGTCCTCCGACATCTTGGAGTTCCAGCCCAGCAGCTTGTCCGGGGCTAAGGTATAGACAATGTAGGTCCCTATCGGGCTCGTGCAGAATACTTTGTTGATTTTAGCCGGGATCTTAACTTTATTACCCAGCATGTCGGTTATTTCCCGCTTATCCGACCCTGCGGATGAAGCTGACTGCGAGGCCGGCTGTGTGGCGGAAGTAGTTGAACAACCTGCGATAGAAAAGGTCAGAATAACAGCACATATAGCCCAGGCGATAAATTTAAACCGTTTACTTTTCATTTCTTGACTCTCCTCAATCTTTATTTTTTTATCTACAAGAGCGGTTAGCCCGCAATTATATTTAACTTTAGCCAGAAGTCTAAATAATTAAAAAGTTTCAGCTAGGCTTTTGACCAAGTTAAAGAAAGCATTTGCTCCGCTCAAACTGAGAAAGTTGCCATAGACACCGCTATTTTCTGTTGCCACAAGCTCAGTCAGTTTTCTCACTGGCATAAAAGAGGCTAATAGCCTTGAGACGTGCCCATTGGCAGGGATTTGTAGGGCCTTCCTCTGAAATTGCTGAACGTCCAATTTGTTTATGCTTGTTTTTATTGTGTTATATTATTAGTTATATTCAATTTATACATTTATTAGCGATATGTCCAGTTCTTTCATGTTTGTTTGTATTTGTTTTAATATAGTTTAGTTATGTTTTGCTGTATTTATCAAAGAAAATTACTCTTTTTGAAATTCGGATACAATTAACATCTAAATGCAAATATCAGGATAAACAAAATTACTTCTCTTGCTAAATTAAATAAGCCGCCACACCTGTGACGGCTAAACATAATCCCGATCTGAAAATTAAAGAACACCGCTGAGTAAATAAGCCAGCTGCTGCGGCAGCCGGTCTCTGTTTTCCCGGGTTACCGTGAGCAGAGTCACCTTGGCGTGCTCTCTGATTTGGTCCGTCCAGCCGGTGCTGGCCAGTTTGATGACCCCGAGTATAGGCTTAGTGCCTGCGAGGGCAGCTAAAATCTCCTGCTGAAATACCAGAGCCCCACTCTCCAGGCTGCCGCATTCGTCCATTAAAATCAGGGCCGAATCCGAATCAGCCCTAGCTGAACGAATCAACTGAGCACCATAGCTATCGAACCTTTCAGTCAGAACCTCCGGCGGCCGCCCTGTCCTAAAACGCACAATAGCCTTTTCTTCACAGCAGACCTGGGGCAACGCTGCCGAATTCAGATAAAGCAGCCTGTCCTCCATAGCCCGATCATGTCCGAAGTAAGTCTGGAAGCCCTGCGGAATTATCTTTAATAAATTCAGGGTTTTGTTAATGACTGTGCTTTTGCCTATTTGGATTTCGCCGCTCAAAAAGATATGCACCGCTCACAAACCGCCTTTAATCTCGAATACCCCATTCCATTCAAAATTCACGATTCTGCAGTTTTTCTGCCTTAAACGCGACTTTTTGCCCTGTGGCGAAGATCTTGACCCGTTCCGCTCCGGCAGCAACCCGGAACGCCCGCTGATTGTCCTTAATGAGAAATCCGGACAATTCATCAACCCCATAATCAAAAAGCACTGGAGCTAAAGGGGTAGCAGGTCCCACCAGGCTGACCCGGACAGCGTTTTCTGTCAATTCTAAAAGCCGGGGCAGGGTTTTATCCACCAGGGCTGTGCAAGTAAGATAGGCGTAATCTGCTTCGGGAAGCAGATACTCACAGGCCGGCATAGGGTAGTCCCCTTCTAATGGGTCCCATTCAATGATAGAAAAGTCGCAGACTGGTTCCAGCAGATTCTCCAGGTAAGGAAAATGTCCGACTACCACAACCCTTTTCCCTTTGATAACATTCTGGGACATGATAAATGGATCATAGCGCCGGTCTTCCACGCGCTGGGCATCGGAGAATTCCACCCCATTGTCTCTGGCCACTTGAGGATTGTTATAGTAAGCGTTCAGGGCTGCGGCACCTAAGGCCGCCTCTATTAAGTTCCATGATTTTACACAGGCTGCCACCTCGCGCAGAGGTGCACCCAAGAGGTTTTTACTGAACATGGGCATCCGCTGATCATAAAGCCGCCCCACAGCCACCCCGGAACCCTCTCCGCTGCGGACATAGGAATAGTGATAGCCACAAACCAGCTCGTCAATCAGATAATCTTCAGGTATCCCTTCGATTAAAGCATCATACAATTCCCACATTTTAGCCCCTCCCTTAGTGGTGTCCGTAATCCTTAATATAGCATTCAAAAGTTATAAGCTTGACTCGCTCAAATCCTTCATATGAATTAACTCCCCTGCCCGCAGGGCAGTGCGCAACCTTTGCATGGTATTATCAAGATTTTCAATCATCCCCAGACTTTCCTTTTCTTCCTCGGAAATGCTGATGACTTTGGCAATCCCCCCGTTTTTAATAATGATCCGCTTATGGGCGCTCAATGCCAAAAGGGGATCATGAGTGGAAACAAAAATAATCTTTTCTCGTTTGGCCAGCAGCCCAATAGCCTGACGCCGGTTGATCCCGGCATTTTCGATTTCATCAATCAAGATGATAGGAGAGTCACTCATATAAGCGGTGTCTGCGATCATCAGAGCCCGAGACTGCCCGCCACTGAGCTGAGTTACCAGCGTGTCTTCGGAGAATTTCTCCCCGGCCAGCTGATTGGCACGTTGAAAACAGATGGCCACCACTTCTCCGACATTGGGAGTAAGCCGGCATTTGGCATGCATCTCCAAGAATTGACGAACCGTCAGGTCCATGACAAAATTCATATTCTGGGAAAGCTGGGCAACCAATTTCCCTTCCATCTCGAAACGCTGAAGATCGTCTAACTCAGCCCCATTGACCAGGATTCTCCTGCCGGTGAGAGTGTCTCCCTGTGCCAAGCACTCAATGTCATTGAGAAGCCGGCTTTTCCCTGAGCCTGTCGGCCCGACAATGCTGATGATTTCCCCAGCGGAAATGGTCAGGCTGATATTTTCCGGCGTCCTGGATTTATTCCAACCACCGCTAATCGTAATCGACTTAACCTCTTCCAGAAGATTCTCCTTGGGGGTAAATTGCTCAAGAAACGCACCAAAACTCTTTAAAGCTCCGAACCGGTCTAAACCGAATTCGGCAAGAGCTTCGTCCTCCACCTTCAGCAGGGCCTGGGAGAAAGGGAGTTCTTTTTCTAAATTGTTTAAACGAAAATTACCCAGGAAATCCCAGCCAATGGGATATTCCTTCAAAACCTCGGCCAGAGATTTGCTTTCCAAGATCATCATCAATTCATTTACTGTCATAGGTTCTTAAACTCCATTTTCTTCATCATTCCCATCTGATAGGGCGCCCCTATTTTAGTTTCCCCGGTGCAGTAAGAGCAGACAGCAGCAGGTGTAGTAAAGCGCAGCTTCGTATCTGTGAGGCTCAGAATCTCCACGGCCTGCTGCAAATATTTAGCCAGAATGAAAGCACCTTGCCCGGTTATCCCATTGACAAATATCACCTTGGCCGCTGAATTTACTTGCCGTATATTAAAAGCAAATACTTCCCGCTCAGCCTGAGAAACAATATCCCCTTTAGTCACAACCACAATATCCGCAAATTTGAGCATGGGTCCTATTTTGCGGGGGGTATTGACTCCGGACAGATTGTCTATCACGCAAACTGCCAAAATCCCCCGGATATAAGGGGAACAGCGATTGCAAAGGCCGGCGCTTTCGGTGATGAGCAGCTCAAAACCGGACTCAACTCCCCATTGTACTGCATCCTCAATATTGCTCACAAAATAATGGTCCGGGCATATTTTTCCGGAAAATCCGGTTTGCACGGGAATTCCGGCCTCTTCATAGCTGAGATTATCAAAAGAAGTCAGGCAGTCAAATTTCACAACACCAATGCTGCCTTTGGCACAATTCATACATTCGATTAGCTTAAGTATGACAGATGTCTTACCTGAAGATGGCGGACCGGCAACTGTTATCAGCTTCATAACAACCTCCTACCCGTTTCTATCGATTAGTTATGTTTGATCTTGTAGTGTCGGTTTGTTTCATATATTAAATTTATACGTTAATTGAGTCTGTGTCCAGTTCATTTATATCTGTTTTTATTTGTTTATTTATAGTTACGTTCCCTTATGCTTGGCTGAGAGGAAGCATAGACCCTTTAATCCAAACAAAAACACCGGCCATGGGGACTCTCCGCCTCAACCGGCATATCAGTAATCTATTCAATTTCAGATTAATCGTACCTTCTAGAGAAGCAGGTTGTCAGGCAGTCTTCAAACGCCTCAAAAAAACGCTTTCAAGATCAATAATACTTTTTTATCTCTGATTGACAGCCATTAGCTTTTTTAAAAATAGCAGCTCCTTTTCCTGCAATTCCGGTTCTTCATACCATGGACGTTTCCGCCATAAATTCCCAGGAAGTATAAACCCATATCTTCCTTGGATCAATAGGTATATATAAAGGTATAAAAAAATGCCCATGAAGATAAAATAAATCCTCAGGGCACAATTCTACTATATCTTAACTCATTGCGAAGAAAAAGTAAAAATCAACCCGACTATAGGAATGGGCTTGAGATACTATAATTTAGGCCAGTCAATAGGAGCCATGTTCTACTCTTCCATTCCACGAGCAATTTTCGCTATTTCTAAGGCGTCTTCCTGATAAATACTTGCCAATAACCACTTCTCGTCCCGCCAGACGAACTTCCAAAATTCAGTAAAGTAAAGTCGATGATTATCGTTTCCGGATATCAGTTTTCCTGAGTTATCTACTGTATAATCTATTAAACTCGCAGAAACCATGACAATATAATACTGTGATTCTTCATCCAGATGACTATAAATAAACTCAATATCCCCCGTATTCAAAATCGGTTCCTTTATTATATTACGCTCTCCGCGAGCTTTCATACCTTGAAGATCTGCTTGGTACTTATTAGTCAACATAGTTATTAGATACTCTTCCGCTGTCGAAAGATCCTGCCGACTCCAGCTATCCTGTAGCCAAAAGAAAACCTGACGAACCCTTCCGATAAGAAAATCCCGATCCCAGCGAGGAAACGTCTCTGCTAAATAGCTCATATTCTCGTGTGTATAGTTTATCGCTTTACCAAAGCGCTGAAGATTTCCTGAATTCGAAATCGTTCGGCCATTTAAATCTATAGGCGTCTCACCTGAGTGGCGGTCATTATTCATAGATCTAGAACTTGTCATAGATGGGAATCGATCATTACGGCTCCATCTTCGTCTTTCTTGGCTTCCAGCATTGAAGAACCGCCATGCTATAAACAGGACAACGAGAAGGAGTAGTCCTCCTGATCCATAACCCCCAAAGAAAAAAGGAATAGGAAAGAACCCTCCAAGTCCTGCACCTCCCAAATGACCGCCTCCAGAAAAAGACCCGCCACTAAAACTACCTCCCGAGCTATGACCCAAACTTCCGCCTACACCGCCGCCGCCACGTGCTAAAGCTAATGATACTTGACTTCCCAAGAGAATTAGAGTCGTTAGAATTAACGCTATACGTTTTGCACAAGAATTCATGTCAATCACCGATCCTAAACATCTCTTTTAGAAACTCGTAATGACGATCTGTTGTAGCTTTATATAGAAGAACCTAATTCTTATCTAACTCAAGTTTATTTCTTTCCCTGAGTCTCGCTAATTCATCCTCAATTTCCGAATTAACTTTATTCGCTTCTAGTTCTGCAAATTGATCTTCAATTGTACTGGTGTGTACCATTGTTCCAGATGCCTTAGCTTCCGCCTCCGTGCGTTCAACCCGATCTTTCATTCGATCAAAGTCTGCCAACGGGTCATGGGCAGAGAGTCCGGATACAGCTTCATTCGCTTTTTTCATAGTCTCTGCCCGCCGTTGACGCATAACTAGGTTATTACGTTCAATTTTTGCCTTTTCCAGTTTTTCCGAAAGCATATGGAGATTATCTTGAAGATCTTCAACCGATTTAGCCTGTTCTGCCAGCTGAGACTCATAATCTCTCTTGCTGATCTCAGCCTGTTTTTTATACGTTAAAGCAGTCCTCGCCAAATCATCCTTTCCCTGCTGTACGGCAAGTGCAGCCTGTTCGTTGCGTACTTTTATTTCCTTGTTCAAGCCTTCAATGCGTTCCTCAAGTTGAATTTTATCCGCTAAAGCCCGATTGACTTGAATTTTAAAATTACGAACTTCCTCCGTTGCTCGTTCTACATAAAGATTTAACATTTTTTCCGGATCTTCGGCCTTTGTTATCAGATCCATAGTATTTGCTTGAAGCAGATCTTTTACCTTACTAAATAAACCCATCGCTTCCAATCTCCTTTCAAAGTTATAACCCAATAAATTTATCATTCAAACCCTTACTTCAACTTTATCTTCATCATAAGCATTATAACACTGTTTATGCGTAAAGCTCGAACAATGTAGTCACATTATTGCGACAAAAACATTCAAAGTTCTTCCCCCAATTCCAACGGTAATATTATAGTTACTGATTATTAGACTAGAATTATTTACCATGATCGCATAAAGGGCATGGTCCAAAATACATAAATAAAGCCCCCACCGTTTCTGATGAGAGCAATATTGAACAGATGACTAAGCCTATTAATACTAATCCACAAAAGAATCATTATTTTTTACTGGCACAGAACCAGAATTTTTCTTCAAACCGCCTAGGTTGGAAATAACATTCTTGATGTCTACTCCTGTCAATGTCTCCACCAGATCAGGAACTTGGGCAATCATATTAGTGACATCACGAGTGACTTTCTGCATCCCGGAATTATCCCCGCCAGTAGATACAACCGTAATCTTATCAATTTTTTCAAGAGGTGTCGTGACGGCTTTGGCAAGATCCGGCAAGCCGGCTAGTAATTTATCTAAGATAGCCGCTTGTGAGTAATTTGCAAAGGCTTCTGCTTTTGCTTCAATAGCCTCCGCTTCAGCGAGACCCTTGGAACGAATAATATCTGCTTCAGCGGTACCAACAGATTTAGTGGCTTCAGCCTTTGCTTCACTTTCCAACTTGATATTAAGGGCGGTGGCTTCGGCTTTAGCTTTATTCTCGATCACTGTAACCTGAGCATTAGCCTCAGCCTGAGCTTGTTGCTTAATTTTCACGGCCTGAGCTTCGGCTTCCGCAGGTTTAATAACATCAGCTTCTAATTCTTTTTGCTTACGAATAATTTCGGCTTCGGCGACAGCAGTTTCACCTTGGCGTTCAATCTGTTTCACAGTCCACTGCTTCTTGGTCAATTCCTGCTGCAGTTCAGCATCGCGTAGTTTATAGGCATTTTCCTTATCAGCCTGTGCCTTTTGCACTTCAGCATCATATTGGGCTTTCTTCAAATTTAGATTTTTCATATTCTCTGCTTGTTGTGTCTCGGACTGAGTCTGGGCTTCTACAGTCTTTTGCTGCGCCTCTGCCCTGGCAATGGCAGCGTCCCGCTCGGCTGCTGCTTTCTGGATTTCACTCTCTTTAAACGCCGTAGCCTTGGCTATCTCGGCCTCCTTAAGGACACGGGCGATCTCCGGTTTACCCATATTTTCAATATACTGATTTCGATCTTTGACACTCTTAATTGTAAATGACCGAACTTCAAGCCCCATCTTAGACAACTCGCCCTGACAGGTCTCAAGCATCTTTGTTTGAACCATATCCGGTTCCTTAACAATTTGTTCGACGGTTAACTGACCGATAATACTGCGAAGGTGACCCTCCATGACCTGTTTAATCATAATTTCTTGAGCTTCATCGCTCTTGGACAAAAACTGAACTGCCGCTGTCTTAATAGCATCTGAGGTGTCTATAATCTTAATCTGAGACACTGCTTCAATGGTTACCGCTACTCCCTGAGTAGTATATAAATCATTTGTCGGAGCAATGTCAAAGGACATCAAAGCTAAAGATATACGCTTGCAAGTTTGTACAAGGGGCCAGACGATGCGGCCTCCTCCCGTTATAACATTAGAACCTCCCATACCAAAAACAATTAAGGCTTCATCCGGGCCGGCCTTCTGAAACATACGAGCAAGAATGCTTAAGATAGCCAGCAAACCTACAACCGCTACAACTATAACGATTATAATACTCGAAAAAAACATCCACTTTACCCCTTTCTAGGTCTTTTACCTGCCAAATGAGTCAGCTGAAGATACGTAGGCTACTCCCCTTTCTACTTTAACGATTACCACACTTACACCTTTATTAATTTGACTTCCATCTAATGCTTTAGCCCTGATGATTCTGTCTGTACCTTGTAAAGGGTACATAACCTCACCCATTGAATCCAGCGAAATCCTGACAGTAACCAAACCGGTTACTCCCACTGCATCGGTATCCTTTATGTCTAAATAAGCGGTCTGATTCCTGAGCATGACAGTAATTACTCCTCGAACTGTCCACCAAAACGCTATGCCCCCAACTATAGCAAGAATAAGTGTGAGTAAAGCTCTATTAAAAACTTGAAAACCTACAAGGCCACCCGCCCCAAAACCCAACAGAAACGCAAATATAGCCTGGATATTTAATATAGGCGCAGTATAAAATGACGTACTTTCATTAGCAATGTTGCTATTATCAGTTGTATGCACAGCAGCATGCGTAGTATGTCCCATACTATAAGAATGACCTAAATGTGCATGGCCAATATGATCCATATGCCCGCCATGTCCTCCCAAACCTAAGCTTAACACGCTGAGGATAAAGCCTACTGCTAAACAAATTATGTAAATGCCCTCTAAAAAATTGACGCTTGAACTGAACACCATCATAAAAATCACTTCCTAAAGTTCGAAGTAAAAAAACGACTTTAATATAGAATATGCAGTTAAATATCCAACATAAATATAACCATAGTTAATAATTAAGGTTCACTAAAAATCAAATTCAAAAAATTCTCATTTTTACTAATTCCACTACTTTGCTCTAATTCCTGCTTAAGTTCACAAAAATGCCCACCTAAAACATTAAGATGGACTTCGTAAAGCAGCTCAAACCTAAGTCATTTTTGTTAAACGGAACGTTTGGTATGATAAGAGAGATTCTTTTAAATAAACGCTTCTTTGAGAGTGCCGTTGAGTATATGACGGCCATCCAGATTCGTCACTGGTGACGAATCTGAATATTATTCACAATTTCTGAAGGAAAATTGCAAGCTGGGTTCTGTCCCTAAAGCCAAGTTTCTCCATTAAGCCCGTGATGCCACTGGAAACTTCCCATAC
Organism: Desulfosporosinus sp. SYSU MS00001; assembly: GCF_049943955.1. Classification (NCBI taxonomy): domain Bacteria; kingdom Bacillati; phylum Bacillota; class Clostridia; order Eubacteriales; family Desulfitobacteriaceae; genus Desulfosporosinus; species Desulfosporosinus sp. SYSU MS00001. Next base: position 537,825 of record NZ_JBNFTW010000002.1, on the reverse strand, counting down.
TTTGCTATCCAAACCGTTGCTTTGAATAGCAGTAAAAGCGTTAACCGAATTGATAAAACTTTCGGCGATCTGTCGGGTTGGTGTATTGTCTCTATTACTTCTAACCTGGCCAGCCTAATCAAAGCATTTATGGCAGTGGTTTTACCCGCACCATTTAGACCTAAGAGCCCAAAAATCTCACCCTCTTCAATGGTAAAGCTGAAATTGCCAACAGCTAGCACGTCTTTGTAGCGTTCAAGCAGATTTTTCACTTCAACTAACATTCCTAGCCCTCCTCGTCTTCTGTTCAGAATACTGCCAAGCGGAATGAGATGGTAGTGAGCAGAAACAAAACTTGATATGACAAATGTCACTATGAAAGCGGATAGACAAATCCAATAACCCGCCTAATTTAGAAAATGGAAGCAATATTTTTAAAACAAAAAATCCAGACCGTTAAAAAATGAACAATCTGGCAATTATCAACCTCTATTTTCTTAATTAATACTAAAATTCAGGTCTCATGCTGTTTTACGTTTTCTATTTTCTAGGTTGTAAAATTAGAATAAAGTTAATAATTCTTCAAAACTATCAATAGCATAATCATATTCTTCAACATTACCAAAGCCGTATCTTGCATATACAAATGGAATTTCTGCTACTTTTGCTGACTCTGCATCTCCATTAGTATCTCCTACATAAATTGGTTTTTTCAACATATTTCTTTTCATTATAATTTTATTACTTTCTCCTTTTGACAGTCCTGTTACCCCCCAACACTCAAAATCATCGAAATATTTACTTAAGTTATGTGCCTTAAAGAAACATTGTATGTAGCCATCCTGACAATTACTAACTATGAATAACTTGTATTTTTTTGATAACTTTTTAAGTGTCTCTTCTAAGTTAGGAAATAAAATTCCACCATGTTCGCCTAAATAAACTTGTTCTGTTTCACAGAATTCTTCTAATAATTTGATTTGAAAATCCCTGTCTAAATCCGGAAATAACCTTTTGCTTATTTCATCCATGGGAAGCCCCATGCATCCCTCCATATCCTCAGGAGTTATTACTTTTGTAATGTTTGGGTAGTTTGCTAATACTGTTTTCCATGCTTCACAAATTCCTTCTATTGCATTCCAAAGAGTGCCATCTAAATCAAAAATGATACTATCGATACTCATTTTTTTGTTATCCATCTCCTTAAATATAATCTTAAAGCATAACTTCTACTGATACATCAGATCAAAAGAATTCAAATCAACTTAGCTTTAGGCCCTGCTCATTTTACTCAACTATGCAAATGAAATTTACTTTGATACATGATAAGAGGGTTAGTTAGGTATCCCTAACATCTTGATCAATGATACCATGAATAAGATATAATCTATAGCATCCAACTGCGTTTTTTCAGTTGTTCTTCCAGAATACTATCCGTGTCTTCGATCTTATTAATGAGTAAATTTAGCAGACTTGCAGCTAATGACATCTGATTTCTACGATTCAGATTGAAATAATTACTATTTAGTGTTGCCTATTTTATAATACTATGTTAAAATAACTATAACATAAAACTACACTTTCACATGGGCTTTTTAAGGCCTACTAAGACATATAAGGAGGTTTTGAAAAATGAATTCTTATATTAATGGTGTTAAAGCTGAATTCAAGGATTGGAAAAAGGCGCTTTTAGTAACTGTTTTCACCATAGCAAGAATTATTTATGGTTATGCTTGGGTTCAAGCTGGTTGGGAAAAAGCAACTTCAGGTTGGCTTAACTTTGCCGGAGGTCACGCTAAAGGACTCATAGCAGGAATGGCAGTTAATATGCTTCCACCGAAAGCCCATGGTTATGACCCTCTCTATCTGAACAAATTATGGGCCTGGGTTGCCGTTCATATTTTTAACGGAATGCCTGGTCTAACGGATTTCTTAGTACCTATTTGCGAAATTGCCGTTGGTATAGGAATGATTATTGGCTTCAGACTTTTTTGGGTTGCCATACTGGGACTCTTCCTTAATATACAATTTATTACTGCAGGTTCCGCTAATAACTTCGGTTATATTTGGACAAACATCATTGTTATGAATTTATCTAAATACTTTGAGCTAATTGGTATCAGCGGCTATTTTAAATACCGTCAAAATAATCAACAAATTGTAGCTAAAGAAACCCCAGTCAAAGCATAAACAATACTGAAGTGCCTGTCTTAAACTGCATAACGCTCCTCATTAAATGGAACCCTGCATAAATAGTGGTTCAAATCATCCACACATATGCAGGGTTCCATTTTATAAAAACTATAAATATTCATTTTGCAACGGCAACTTTTCTATTATTACCAATTGCCAAAGGGATCCCCATATATTTATCACCATTCTTTAACCGGAAATATCTTATCCACAACTTGCATTGACCCAGAAATAAGTATTCAAACGTTTATATTCGGTTGCCTAGCATTCCTATATACTTCACATATTCCGGTATAGACATCAGCTCTGTTTGAAGTCCTGCTTTTGTATCTTCTAAGACGTTATTATACTTTACCATTTCATAGCCGGCTTGTTCGACAAATTTTAAATAATTATCTACTACACTTCTAATTTTCTCATCCTTACTTTTCAGTAGTTTTCCGCAGTTTCTATAAATCTCCAAAACAGGATTACACGATGCAAATACAACCTTCATTGTCTCAAAATTATTGTTGCCCGGAAAACCGCAATTTGAGATGACCATAAACCGCTGATTTTTAGCGGCAGAGTCAGCTAAATCAAAATTATCATTTTTACTTACAATTACAGGGCACTTTAAAGGCGCTAAGCGGTCAACGAAATTCTTTAGGGCAGCTGTCATATTCCATGTGTAAACAGGTGAAGCAAAACATACAAGATCGGCAGAGTTATATAGGTCAAGCAGTTCCTGCATATCATCTTGCAAGACACATTTTCCTGGTGTTTTAAACCAGCAGGAAAAACAACCTTGGCAATGCCCTATATTTTTCTCTATCAAAAATATAGTTTCAGTTTCGGCACCTGCCCGTCTTGCGCCACGTAAAAAAATTTCAGCAATTACATTTGTATTACTCCCTGCTGCCGCAGGGCTTCCGTTAAAAACAATTACTTTCATGCTCAAATCTCCTTTATACCAACTGATAAAATAATCCGTGCTGTGTACAATACCAAATAAGCATTCCGTGCCCTAGTTTGGGCACTCGTAGTTGCATATCCCATTCGGGGTATTGCTTGATAATTTGCACGCAGTCGCCTGTTGCAAAGGCAACAAACGAAATGTAATGCTCTTTTTTCATTGGGTGATGACTTGTGATAAACCAGTTGTCTTCAATTACTCCGGTAAAAAGTTTATTACTTTCATCAGCTTTGTGCATGATCTGTTCTTCCAATTTCCTGCCACAGCAGGATATCTCAGCATTGCCTGTACAAAGCGAAATATTGTTACACACAGTGCAGACGTAATACTTTGATTTTTTCATATTGCCTCCAACGAAATTATTCGCAATTAAATCGCCACTTAATAACGTTCCAATGTCAACCTCAAGCAGGTCGGACAGTTCTGCAAGCAGTGAAATATCTGGGCAACCAAAGCCACGTTCCCATTTGGAAATTGTTTTGTCACTGATGTTCATTTTATCTGCAAGCTGCTTTTGGCTCATTCCTTTTTCTATTCGCAGCGTACGAATGATGCTGCCGACCTTAACATTTTGCATAACGACTACCTCCATGTAACAATTGTAACCAATAACTATGATTATTTAAATCAACGCTCCGTAGAGTCCGGTATAAATCATAATTTATCTTCAAAAATCAGATGCGTTAACTAGTATATAAAAGCAAGCCAAAAACATTGTAAAAAGGTTTAAATTATAAAATAAAGGACGCATGCCATAAATGGCAATCCAATTTCTGTAACAAAAAAGACGGACTAACCTACTTATCCTTAAGGATAAGGGTCAGCCGTCATCTTTTTTCGTTAGTTCGACCTGAAAATGTATAGAATCAACTGTATTGTTCTCCATATTATGCTAATGGCTATTTGGTAAAAGAACCATCTTGTTTGGGTGAACATTTCGACGCCTGAACGGTAAATTTATATATGAAGGAAGCAGGTGCAGAAGCGTTTCTAAAAATCTAAATTTCAAACCTTTGAATTACTTGATATAAATGCTCTGAGGTTTTGGCCAATTCTGCAGCAATCGCAACAAGTTCTTGTGTTGAAATCATCTGCTGCTCAGCTGAAGTCGCTGATTGAGTTGCTCCCTCGGCAAATTGAGAGGCGATTGAGGTAGCCAATCTCTGGGCTTCTGCTAAGAGTTGGCTTCGATTTAATAAATGATCGGCATTTGAAAGATTTTCTTCTACCTTTATAGAGGTGGAGTTAATCACTTCATCAAGTGAGGTGATCGCGTCTCCTGCTTGTTCAATCACAGTTTTGCCGTGATTTACAACCTCCATTCCTTGATTAATATTCTTCACTGTTGTGTTGACCATTTCCTGAACATTGGAAATAAGTTGCATAATCTGTTGAGAAGACTGAGCCGAACTATCCGCGAGTTTTCTGACTTCCTCAGCGACAACGGCAAAACCTCGGCCATGTTCCCCAGCTCTGGCTGCTTCGATGGCAGCATTAAGGGCTAATAGATTTGTCTGAGCCGTGATCCCATTGATTACTGAGATAATATCCCCAATCTTTTGCGCCTGATCAGCTAAACTCAAGATCGATTCATTAGCTTGCTCAGTGACTTGATAAATAGCTTCCATCTCCTGAACAGCTTCTTTAACAGCTAAAGTTCCTTGTTGGCTTGTAGCTTTGGCAGAGGTCGTTAAAGATAGAACCTTCTGCGTGCTCTCCAAGATACTTTGGGCGGCAGCTTCAATTTCATCGACTTCATCTTGAGACTTCTTTATACTCTGAATTTGTTCAGTAGCTCCTGCGCTAAACTCTTCTAATGTGGCAGCAAACGTTTCTTGATTTTCAACTAACGCGTTAACATGAGTTGCTTGAGTTTGACTCATAGCCTGAGCTTTCTCGGTAATAGAAGCGAGGTCGGTAATGATAGATGTCATCCCGATGGAAACTTTGTTTACCTCGTAAGATAAATTTCCTAATTCATCATCCGAATGGGCTTTAGCTCTGGATTTCAAATTTCCCTTGGCAATCGCTTTTGTTACCTTGAATGTTTCTTGAAGAGCAGTTGCCAGTTTGTTTTTGAACCAGAAACTGTAAAAAGCATGAATCCCTAAAGGGATTAGAGAAAAAATAATGGATACTGGTGAAAAGGAACTGTAAATTATCCATGCTACTGCAAGAAAAAGTAAGGGGATCATGCCAATATACACTTGTTTAGTAAGTTGTCCTTTATTGAGAGGGATGTCCAAGCGAACAGCATAGGCATGTTTGCCTTTAACAAAGATTGGACTTGCAACTTCAAACAGAACTTCGCCAGTGTTGCGATGATAAATCTGAGTAATCGGTTCTGTACATCGCGCGCCCCGAAGTTCCGTCTCGTTGTTAAAGTAAATACCCTCTCTCAAACGATTTGAGTGAACCAAAGCCAACCCGTCTAAATCAAATAGACTAAGAAATTCGTTGTCGCCAAGGTTTCGATCGATCGCTTCTCTTAGCGGCTTGACAGCACTTTTCCAATCATCATATTGGTCTAAAATACCTTCAATTTCTTTGGCAATGCGTTCAATAGTCGCTAAGCCTTGTTTTTTTTGCATTAGACTAACTTTTACGTCTCTAGCTATATTCATCTACCACCTTTTTATAGAATCGAAATTAATTAAATAATTCACAAACCAGAGAATCTTAGTAAATCGACAAAATATTACTAATTATGAGTCTAACACTAACTTGCATTTATTTCAATATGAAGCAGGGATTTAATAGCTTGTAAATTGGGTGCATTTCCAAGGGGCCGCCATCTATGGCAGCACCCCAGCACTTGTATCTCGGGCTTTTCTTCAAAACCATCTGGTAAAGTTATAGTTTGAGTTTCCTGGTCTGTAAAGTAAAACACAGCAAATCTACAATGTGTATTCGTTCCAAGAAAAAGTGTATTATCCTCTCGAAAAAAACAAATATCTTCAGGTAAATCTAACACTCGGCCATTATTATCTAAATAAAATAACTTATCTATGTAGGAAGATAAAGTTGCTTTAGTTTTTTCGTTCAATCTGAATATGAAATCTTCTTTGGATTCCTAGGGTCCGAATAACCATCAAACCGAATCGATGTTAAAAATTGCTTAATAAAATTTGGCGATGTACTGGGAAAATCAACCCTATTGCCGATGAATTGATGGCTTGTTTATGTATATTCCAGTCAACCATGGAGATTAGCTCGGTATTGCCTATCTTGCATGCAAGAGTACGCGCTAACCACAAGGAATTTCCGGTACCGGTAAAGTACAATATAAATGGTTCAGCAAATTAATACTGAACCATTTATATTTCAATGTAAAGATCCAAAACAAATTGGAACCTTACTTATAGTTATAATCAAGAGTAATCATACAAACTGGTAAACTTACTTGATATTCTTGATTGAAGTCTCTGCGAACTTCGTGTTGACCACCTTTTCGTAAGGGGCAATTTGCTTAAGCTCCCCCGCATCCTTGATAATCTGCTGAAGGAGGTAAAAATCTTTTTCCTGAAGAACAGGATTTGTCTTATAGGTGTTCTGTTCTTTATATCGTTTAATAGAACTGGTCAAAATCTCCTCATTCTCATCCGGAAATTGGGGTTTGATTGCCTTGGCGATTTCTTCAGGAGAATGTTTTTCAACCCAGATCTGACCCTTATAGATGGCATTTGTGAATTTTTGGATGACATTCGGATTTTTCTCTATATAACTCTTTCTGGAAAAATAAGCTGTATACGGAACTTCGCCACTCTCCTTGCCCAATGAAGCTACAATAAAGGATTTACCTTCTTTCTCCATTACGGATGCTGTGGGCTCAAAAATAATCACATAATCCCCTTTACCTCCCAGGAAGGCCCCTGGCATGGCCGCGAATTGTATCGTTGTATCAATTGTAACATCTCGGCCTGGGGTAAGACCGGTTTTACCCAAAACATATTGGAGAACAATGGCCGGCATTCCGCCCTTGCGTCCGCCGATAATGGTTTTTCCTTTCAGATCACTCCATTTGAAACCAGGATCAGGCTTTCTGCCCATCAGGAACGTTCCATCTCCATTGGTAAGTTGAGCAAACACAACACTATTATCTTCTTTGCCTTCGTTATAAACATATACACTAGCCTCAGGTCCGGCAAAACCGATGTCCTCTTCCCCAGATAGAACCCCTGTCATAACCTTATCTGCTCCTTGACCGTTTGACAGTTCGACATCCAACCCTTCTTCCTTAAAGAAGCCCTGAGTTATAGCAACATATTGGGGAGCATAGAAAACAGAATGGGTCACCTCAGAAAGTTTGACCTTTGTAAGCCCGGTTTGAGTGCCACAGCCGGAAATCACTGTAGAAAGTCCTAAAAGCAATACACTAAACATTATAATTAATCGTTTCATAATGGCTCCTCCCTTTTATAAAGAAACTTATGTACCAATATTTAATCTCATAGTAGAACTTGTTATTTAAGCTTGGTGAAAATGATGACATTCCTGTCAGAGGTAAACATAGGATTAGATCCCAACAAGGACTAATATTTGGGATCATTATTTTTTACAAGCAGTCTTTCAAGATAAACCACCCCCTGATACATGATAGCTGCTGCTACTCCCAGAATTATTACACTGGTCATTACCAGGTCTAACTTAAAAACCTGTCCGCCGTAAATAATAAGGTAACCTAATCCAGCTTTGGAAACCAGGAACTCCCCTACTATCACCCCGACCCATGATAACCCGACGTTAATCTTTAAAGCATTAATTATGGTGGGGAAAGAAGCAGGGAGCACTACTTTTGTCAGGACTTGAAATTTGTTCCCGCCAAAGGTTTGAACCAGTTTGATCTTTTCCTGATCAATCCCCCAAAAACCGTTTAGAACCTCTAAAATTGTAACAATAAGGGAAATCGCCAGAGTCATGACAATAATAGATGCCGGGCCCGCTCCGATCCAGACGAGGAACACCGGACCAAGAGCAATCTTAGGTAAACTGTTAAGGATAACCAGATAGGGTTCAGCGACTTTGGATATAAACTTTGACCACCATAGGATAACAGCTAGAAATGTTCCCAGGAGTGTACCTAAAGTAAAACCAACTATAGTTTCCAGACAGGTAATTCCAATATGATAAAAAAGCACCCCCTCCTTATATAACTGGACAATTGTTTTTACAATCCTTGAAGGTTGGCTGGTGATAAAAGGATCAATAATTTTAGCATCCGCCATAATTTCCCATAGGACAAGAGCTAAAACTAAAAGAAGAATCTGAGTCATGCGAACAGAGATTTTACCAAACCTCTCCTTACGTAAGTATTCCTGACGTTCCAAAGAAATGTTCAGGGCTTGGGAAATGGCAGGAATGTTTTCTTCTTCATCTTCAAACATGAACATCCAGCTCCTTCCATATCTCCTGAAAATAGTGCCGAAATTCAGGGGCTTCCCGGCAAGTTAATGGAGTTCTGTTGCTGCAGCTTAACTTAATCTCATGGATGTTCTTAACCATTCCAGGTCTTTTTGAGAGAACAATAATCCGATCGGCCATGCTGATACTTTCAGAAATATCATGGGTAACCAAAATAGCGGTTCTATTTTCCTTTTTGATAATGGAATAGATATCATCATTGACAGCGAGCCGAGTCTGATAATCCAGGGCGGAAAACGCTTCATCCAACAGCAGAATCTGCGGATCCGTTACTAGAGTTCTGATCAGCGCCGCCCGCTGCCTCATCCCACCGGAAAGCTGATCCGGGTATCTATTTTTGAATTCATAGAGCCCGTAGGTTTTAAGAAGAATCCGGGCCCGCTCTTTGGCCTCTTGGGTCACAGCCTTGCGGATTTCCAGGCCAAGCATGACATTTTGCCAAATGGTTCGCCAATTGAAAAGATGATCCTTTTGCAGCATATAACCGATTTTTCCCGAGGTCCCCGTGACCTTTTCTCCGCTCAGCCACACTGTCCCTGAGCTAGGAGAAAGTAAGCCGGATATAATCGATAAAAGTGTTGATTTTCCACACCCGCTAGGGCCGACAATGCTCACAAATTCCCCATCCTGAACTGAAAATCCGATGTCTTTAAGAGCCGTAATTTCCCCGTTCAGGGATTGATATTTCATGCTGATGTTATGTACCTCGACGGCCTTCAATGTCACTCCCCCCCAGTCTTAGATTCTTTAATAGTGTATTGGGGAAGATAGAAAGCTGTGAATAATTCCAAAATAAAGATATACCTTCTCCTGCTTTTGAATGAATAACAGAAGGAAGGCATCAATACCACTTTCCTCATAGAACGTCCACGCCAGAAAGACATTTGATTATTCTCTATTCCTCTCGTATTCAGGTCTTCAGCGGGAATTCTTATAATTATCTTGGCCTGGATTTTGCCGACCAACTTAGTGATGAGGTTGGCTATTATCATACCGGTACTCCTATGGGTGCTCATTACAGTTGTGGCTTCTTATTTTTACGCTAAAAAGGAGTAGTTGTTCGAACAGAGGGCACAATCTTAGAAGATAACTTTTATATGTTTACAAGATGCTTATGAAGCAAGTTATATAAAGGTTATTTCTAGAACAAAGCAAATTTGGTATTTTAGAGCCGCAGTAAGATGGTGATTTTACGATATATCCCGTGAAGAGTTGAGCAGCATTTTAGAGATTACAGTGGAGGAAAACTATTATGAATAATATTGTCCTTGAAATTAACGAACTGTGCAAAGATTACCCGGATTTTTCTCTAAGAAACGTCTCATTTTCTCTGCCTATGGGTTCAATCATGGGATTTGTCGGTCAAAACGGTGCCGGTAAGACTACCACAATCCAGTTGATCCTCAATATGATTAACCGGAACGGCGGCGAAATAAAAATATTCGGTCTAGATAATGTGCAGGACGAACAGAAAATCAAGCAGGATATTGCGGTGGTTTTTGATGACACCTATTTTGTAGAGAACTGGAAGGTATCTGAAGTTGAAAAAGTCTTGAAAGGCTTTTATAACAACTGGAGCAGCACTTTATTCAATCAATATGTTAAGAGCTTCCATCTGTCCGCCAATAAAAAAGTGAAAGAGCTGTCCAAGGGCATGAAAATGAAACTGATGCTTGCAGTAGCCATGTCTCACGAGGCAAGGCTGCTAATACTTGACGAGCCGACGAGCGGGCTTGATCCCGTTGCCCGCGACGAGCTGCTCGAAATATTGGGTAACTATATCGCCGACGGGCGGAAAAGCATTCTTTTTTCAACCCATATTACCTCTGACCTTGAAAAGGTCGCCGATTATATTACACTGGTCGATGATGGGAGTATTTTTTATTCTGGAACGAAAGATGATCTGCTGGAAAGCTTTTATATCGTCAGGGGCGGCCCGCATGACCTGACAGATTCACTGAAAGAAAAAATCATCGGGCTCACTACAAATATTGCAGGATTTGCGGGACTGTTGCCGACCTCTGAGATAGAACATTTGGCTCCTGAAGTCGTTACTGAAACACCTACTATAGACGAAATACTAGTATCGATAAGCAAAGGAGGCAGAAACCATGACTAATATTCTCAAATCGGTTAAGCTCGATCACGATATAATGAAGTCGCGTTATCCAATATTCTTGATTGGTTACGTGGTCGGGATTTTATTCGCCGTGCTGTCAAAAACGCCCATTTTGGCAACTTCGATTGTCATGGTCATAGCGGCCCCCCTTGCCGGTCAGTATTTTTCCATATATGAAAAAAACAACCTCGAAAAATTGTATGGAGTATTGCCGCTCAGGAAATCAGAAATCGTCATAGGCAGATACCTATACGCCCTGTGCATCGTTGTCGTAAATGGTGTTATCGCGACGATAGTGGCATATATCATATCGTTTTTAACCGGCAGTGGAATGGGGGGCCTTGAAACCCTGAATTTTTTGTCCATAGCCTTCCTTTATTTCTGCCTGACCATCGCGGTGATATTTCCGCTGTACTTTAAATTTCCGTTCTCCAAAGTATATGTCCTTTCCAACTTACCGTTTTATTTGATTTTCATAATTACTCTTGGCGTTGCAAGAAAAACAAACGCTCTGAAACAGACGAGCTTATCGTTCCAATATCTGTCTTCCAACCTTACAATAGCGGCGATCGCGTTGGGCCTAGGGATCGTTCTGTTGGCCATTTCATGCCTTCTTTCCTCCGCTCTTACCGAGGGAAACCGGCCGGCACCTCTACCGGCGAAAGAATCGGGAAAGCGTCTGTTCTTCGCCGACAACCTGCGCACGTGGATGGTGGTCCTCGTCGTGCTCCAGCATCTGGCCGAAATCTACAACACGTTGTATTTGTTCATGATGCTGAACTCAGCTTACTTCATGGGCCTTTTATTCCTGCTCTCGGGGTATTTCACGCCCGGGTCGTTCGAACGCAGGGGACCAGGGGCCTTCTTGAAGGACAGGCTGCTGCGGCTCGGCGTCCCCACGCTCATTTACGTATTCATACTCAGCCCGATTGCGAGAATTGGCACGCATGGTTTTGTGGTCATTACAACGGCCGGCCTGTTTGCCTTGGGGCCGATGTGGTTTGCGGTGATGCTGCTCGTTTTCGACCTGGGCTACCTCGCCTGGCGGACGGTTGTGAAGAACAGACCGGAGCGCCCGGTACCGGAGAACCTCACGATGCTTACGTTCCCTAGAGTTGCCCTCTTCACGCTGGCGCTGGCGGCCGTCAGCTACCTGTTTCGGGTCGCTGTCCCGTACGGCATACCCGTGCTCGAATTCCCGTCACTTGGATATCTTCCCCAATATCTGAGCTTTTTCCTGATAGGAATGCTGGCCTTACGGCAGGACTGGCTCCGCACGGTCTCCGGTTCCCTCGGCAAGATCGGCTTCGTTTTGGCTGTACTTGCATCGGTTATACTTTTCCCTGCGGCGGTTTTTATCGGTAAGGGCAGCCCATGGATAGGTCACGGCACCTGGCAGTCGGCAGTCTTCGCTCTTTGGGACTCAGTCTTCGCCGTGGGAATGAGCCTCGCGCTCGTCACGTTCTTCCGCCACTACTTCAACGGCGGGAAGAAAATCGGCCGGTTCCTTTCGCATCATTCATTCACGGTATATGTCATCCACGCTCCCATCCTTGTTTTTCTTGCCTTGGCGCTGCGCGGCTTACAGATACAGCTGCTGCTGAAATTCTGCCTGACGGCGTTGGTGTATTTACCCTTGTCCTTCGTTATAGCCTGGATTATACGGAAAATACCGTATGTGAACAGAATCCTGTAAATCGCAAGATGCAAGTGCAAAATGCGCCCATTTTCTGAGAAGCACATTAAGATTGCTCACAAATTGATAATTAAGGGAAAAATCAAAACGATAGCGGAATTCTTACAAGACGAGACGCGAAAATGATTTTCGCGATTATCCCTTTAAGTATTCGCAAACCGCCGTAAGGCGGGGACGCAAATACACAAGTAACTCGCTATTAACCTCAATAATTGAAACAAATTAACGATGCACCCCTTCAAAAGGGGTGCATTTTTCAAACAGGTGCATTCTATTCTTCGATTTCTTGATCCGTGTTTACCTGAATTAAAATCATACCGTTTTTTCCTACATAACGTTTAGTGTTCGCAATAGATTGTCAAATACTTGCAACAACGTGCGTTCATCTGCATGAACTTCAACCTTTGACAATGGCCGTAAAATTTCAAGTTGAATATTGGCCACCGATAGTAATTCATAGGATTTCTTTCACATTAAGTTTAGCAATAAAATTTATAGGTTTACCATCATTTGGAGTGCAGGTGAGTGAAAAATAGAGGTTATCTTTGATATTTTTAATATCATTGTCACTGAGTAGTTTTTCACTGCTTATTTCTCCAATATCTCTGTTCAGTAATAACTCATCAGGAAAGGTCATCTTCATGACGCTTGTATAATCCGATACACGGTTAGATAAGATAGTGTCCTGACCGCCTTGTTTATCCAGATAAATAGTCTTGGAATAAAACTTTATATTGCCTAATTTGTTGCCTACGTACTGTATTTGACCACCATTAACAATATGTTTACCAGGAGTGATAATAATAACCCCATTATCTAATTGAATATTGTTAGTTTCTCCTTCGAATGTATATACTTTGAATACTTGATTGTCAATTTTGCTTCTATAAAAAACCGTTGTAGAAATAAATATTAGATTCGTAATTAATAATAAAATACTGATGAGCTTAGTCCTATTTTTTATCATATTACTTCTCCATGTAATTAATATATTCAATTAGCATATTACCTTTATTTAGGATGGCTAGCATTAACTAATATCAACATCAATCGAGTATTCTTTCAAAATATATGCTGTCACACCATTCTCCATTCTTATAGATATATTTACTAAAACGCCCAACAAACTGGAAATCATTCTTTATTAATACTATTTGAGATCCTATATTATAAGGTGATGTCCCAGCTTCTATCCTATGAAGCTTATGCTTATTGACTGCTTCATCTAAAACAAGTTTTACAGCGCTTGTTGCATATCCCTTTCCCTGATGTTCCTCGCCTATTCTATAGCCTAGTCCAGCCTTATTAAAACTTCCTCTTTCTATTGATAATAAATTTATTCTGCCAAGAATCATTCCGGTATGATCCTTTATTAAATACATATATACTAATCCTTTCTCTTGTTCCTCAATAGACTCCTTTATTATTCTATTGAAATTATTTAATTCATAATAGTTATCCCCTCTTGGGAAACCTATTCTCTCAAAAAATGCCCTATTTTTAAGTTCAAATGTAAAAAGCTCCTGTGCATCTGACTCTTCAAGAAAATTGATTGTAATATCTGGCATAAAAAGCCCTCCTTTACATCATAGTATTGTACGAATGCGTCGCAATATAAGAAAAACGCGTCTTAAGTTCTTGACCTCTTCAATTTCACAGCCAATATAACGGATTCGACTTGCTGAATTGGTTACAGCTATTTTTTTCATTACATCTTCAGCTATTGAGTAAAGTACCAACATTTGTTCCGCCTACCGAGACCAACTCTTTTCCACATTTGACTTCTATTTTTAATTATTTTTAGTCCCTTCTTGGAGCATCGGTTCATACATCATGACGGCATGATTCTCTGTAATAAACTCATCATCTATTAGGTCGTCTTTACCGTCAAATACCTTACGGCGTATTATGTTATTCCTAGTATACCCTCCCCACCACTCATGATTAATTTGGTGGTGGCTCTCATAAACTTCATATCTTTTCTCAAAAATTCGGTTACTACGCCATTCTCCATGCAAATGTGTCTTATCCAACCACACAAGTAGTTGGTAATCGTCTAAAGTATCATTTCTTACTTGCAAGTCCACATAATTGTAAACAATGGTTGCACCGCTTGCGAACGGCTGGGTACGGTTGACATCGGGAAATACATCATGTGTGTGCCGCCATCGCTCTGTCACTGTTAGAGGGCTATGCAAGGTCATCCAATAAATTAGGTTAGATAACTGGCAAAGTCCTCCTCCAATCCCAGCTTGAAATGTACCGTTCGAAAGTACCATTCCTTCTTTATAACCTTTTCGCTTGGTCGGTTTACCCACAAGTCGCCACAATGAAAAAGTCTCTCCAGGCTTAAGAATTAAACCGTGTAGTTTGGTGGTTGCCAATTTAAGATTGACTACTTTATTTTCCTGTAGCCACATGTCTACATCCCGAAGTTGACGATAAAGTGGCGTTTGATGTTTTACAATAATGTATCGTAGCGAGGAAGGTGAGCATTTATCCGCATATTTAGTGGTTCTGCTCAAATACCAATGTACATAACGTCGAAGGGTAAAAAACAACTTCCCCCAAAACAGTCGAATACTTGAACGATGACGCGGACGTTCTATCCGTTTGATATTAATGCTCACAATAAACACCCCAAAATTATTCTATTTGATTTCAAGTCTTATCCAAATTAGTGGCTCATATTTTTGAATAACTTAATCTTGTTCTACAATGCGGAACAATTGCCCTCTGATATGTATTAATATTCAATTAATTTGTTGCAAATAAGAATTATCCGGCTAATAAACTGCTGCTACTCGGGTAAAAGGGAATTAGGCTTCGACATAATATTGTGCAAAATAGCTTGCAATTTTGGAATGCAATGTCTTAAAACCAAGTGCTTAATACTCAATCTTTTTGATATTTGCCACGACGTGGAATTAAAGATGCCATAAACTTCCTTCATCTAGAGTTCAACAAATTCCTAAATATTCCTTCCGTAATGTTATCCGAAAATAATAACCCAGAATGTCAAAAACGTTCCGGGTTATTAATCGCACAAATTAAAATACCATATGTAGTTTACCAAACGCATTTTAACACTACATATGGTATTATTTTGTAAATAGTATTGTTTTTACACAAAATTGTAATTTTCACGTTTTACAACGATGTTGTCAAATCACCTGGTATAAACTCTGTACTTCTCGCCATTGCAAGTAGAATATAGCCCTGATGCCTAAATAAAGAAAACTATAGCGCTTACCACGCTTATCCCATCTGTCTTTTTACCATATTAGACTGCTTAGAACGGGCAATCATATCCCAAAGTAATTCTTCACGCCGGTAAACCGCATTTTCAAATTCCAGGGATAGTTTAAGCGCACCGGTTGGACAGGCTTGAGTGCATAACCCACATAATAGACAGCGCCCAATGTTCATTTGATAAGTCTTCAATATTCTCTTATTGTTCTCATCCTTTTCGCTTGTCAGATTAATAACCTGATTGGGACAAATGTTTACGCACAGTCCGCAGGTAATACACTTTTCGGGTTCAAGAGCCAGGGAACTCCGCGTACGAGGAGGAAGAACCGGCTTCATTTCCGGATAATATTCTGTAAGATTAGGTCCAAGGAAACGTTTGATCGTAATCCTTAAGCCTTTAACTAAACCTGCACCAAACACTCTATAACCCTCCCATCATCTGGTATATATAAATTCCTATACCGGTTAAGAAGATATTTACTAAAGATAAAGGAAGCAAGATCTTCCAAGCGAAATGCATCATATGATCGATTCTCATCCGTACAAAGGTCCATCGGGCCCACATCATTAAGAAAATCATCAATCCTATCTTAAGGACAAAACTTAGCCACCCCGGCAGAAAGGCAGGCCCGTTCCAGCCTCCTAAGAACATCGAAACAGCGATAGCAGAGGTTGCAACCACATTACCGTATTCGGCGAGCATAAACAGCCCCCATCTGAGCCCGGAATACTCCACCAAAGGCCCGGAAAGAATTTCCTGTTCACCTTGCACTTGGTCAAAGGGAGCCCTGTTAAGTTCAGCCAAACCGGATATTAGATAAATAATAAAGGCCAGGGGCTGCAAAAAAATAAAAGGAATGTTTTTTTGAGCCTCAACAATAGCTGAAAGCTTAAAGGTCTGGGTAATCATAATGACACCAAGCAGGGAAAAAAGCAAAGGAATCTCGTAACTGATCATCTGAGCAACAGCCCGCATACCGCCCAACATAGAATATTTGTTATTGGATGCCCAGCCGGCCATCAACATCCCCAAAGTGGTAACACCTGATACAGCCAGAAAATAAAAAATCCCTAAATCCAAATCAATTGGCACCATACCCTTACCGAAGGGTATTACGGCAAATGCCATCAAAGTTACACCCACCAGCATCATGGGAGCTAATTTGAAGAGAAATTTATCTGCGTTATCGGGAGTGATATCTTCTTTGCCCAACATTTTTACAGCATCGGCGATAAATTGGAACCAACCGTGCGGGCCGAGTCGATTGGGTCCGGACCTTTGCGATGTCCAGTGGGCAAATTTACGTTCCACCAGACTAAGAAACATAGCCGAAATGACCATAATCAGAAAAAGAATAATAAACACAAGAATATTGATCGTTAAATCAGCCCAAATTGAATGGGAATCGGCAAAAAGCCCCCGGATGGCAGCAGCAATGTTTACAAACAGATTGTTTAATGCGTCCATCTTTTTCCCTCCTTATTGGAAAAATTCCCTACTTATCAACTTCACCCAGCACTAAATCTATGGAAGCGAAAATAGTAATTAGATCTTGAATTAACCAGCCTTTCGCAATATCTGAAAGCATTTGGACATTCACGAATGCTCCGGGACGTATTCTGACTCGGGCAGGCTTTGTTGTCCCATTGCTGACGACATACCAACCCATTTCGCCTTTAGGGTTCTCAACTCGATGATATATTTTGCCAACTGGCGGTTTTATAACCTTTGGGACCTTCGCCTGGACTGGTCCTTCCGGAATGTCTCTTAAGGCTTGGCGGAGAATTTTCCCGCTCTCCTGAATCTCCAGCAGCCGAAGAAAGTGTCGGTCATAGGTGTCACAGCCATATAAGACCGGTATATTAAACTCAAACCTATCGTAAATACTATACGGTTCTGCTTTTCGGACATCATACTGTACTCCCGAAGCCCGTAGACTTGCTCCAGTAATGAGTAAGTTTTCAGCCAATTCCTTTGGCAGAATGCCAACACTTTTCATGCGTGATTGCACAATTTCATTACCAAAAAAGATCCCGTAATACTCCTCCAACATCTCAGGCAGATCATCGAGAAAGCTTTTCAGAGCGGGCTTGAATTCTTCCGGAACATCATGGCTGACTCCACCTATTCGAAAGTAATTTAACGTCATGCGATTACCTGCAGTCATTTCAAAAAGGTCGAGTATACGCTCGCGGTCACGGGTACAATAACTCCAGGGGGTCCAACCGCAGATATCTAAAGACCCACTGGCAATCATAAACAAGTGACTTGCTACCCGTCCCAATTCTGCAAAGATGACTCTGAGGTACTCAGCCCGCTCGGGTACTTCTATACCCGCCAATTTTTCCACAGCCTGAACAAACCCCAAACTGTTATGCGGACCGGCGAGATAATCTAGACGGTCCGTGTAAGGAATAAACTGAGTATACGTGCGGTTCTCAGCTATCTTTTCCAAACCGCGATGGAGATAGCCAATTTTAGGCTCAATTTTAGTCACGACTTCGCCATCCAAATGGACTATCATTCGAAACACGCCATGCGTACTCGTATGTTGCGGACCGATATTTAAGGAATATTCTTGAGTTCTTTCAATCGTCACTGTTTCACTCCCCCTATTCCCCTTCTTTGCGGACACGCATGGTAGCACGCTGTTCTTGGCTCTCAATAACAAAATCCTTTCGAAGTGGATAGCCAATATAATCATCCCACATATAGATACGCTTTAAATTGGGATGACCTCTGAATTGAATACCAAACATGTCAAAAGCCTCACGCTCTAAAAAGTCTGCCCCCTTCCAAAGAGAAGTAACTGAGTCAATCACAGGATTGTCGCGTTCAACTTTGGCTATAATGCGTAAACGCTGGGAACCGCGTAAACTAGACAATTGATAAACAACTTCAAAGTAATCCTCTAAATCCATACCACATAGATCATGCAAAAAATCACAAGGAACATCAGCAAAGTTCTTGGCACCGCTTAGCGTTACAATGGCCTCTGAGCAGTTTACGGTTAATTCAAGTACATCAAGGCATTCTGCAATTTCTCCCTTTACTTTGGCCGCCAACTCTTCAACCCGGGTTCTTAAAACATTACTTAGCATGTTTAATTAACCTCGCTTTGGTCGGATTTTGAACTTTCTGTTTTAGCTGCAACAACCCAAATAACAACGCTTCCGGTCGTGGCGGGCAGCCGGGAATATAGACATCAACGGGAATAATGCAATCAGCCCCCGGCATAACGGCATATGAATCTGTAAACGGTCCCCCTGCACAGGCGCAATTTCCCATGGCGATGACCCATTTGGGCTCAGCCATTTGATCATAGATACGTCTCGCTATTGGGGCCATTTTTCGTGTCAACGTACCTGCCACTATCATCAAATCCGCATTTCTCGGTGAAGCCTGAAAGTACTCATAACCAAAACGTGATATATCATAACGAGGATCACCTGTCGAGGCCATCTCAATAGCGCAGCAGGCTAAGCCAAAGGAAACAGGCCAGAAAGAATGGGCTCGGCCCCAATTCAGGAACTTGTCGACATTAGCAAGCAGAATGTTTTTTTCCTTCAGAGCCTCCGCATCGCGAAGCTCTTTCTCCATTTTTACATCCACTCTAAGGCACCTTCTTTCCAAGCGTACCAAAAACCGACTATAAGAATAACCATGAAGATAAACATTTCAATAAAAGCAAAAGCCCCTAGCTTGCGAAATGTTAGTGCCCAAGGATACAAGAAAATTGTTTCTACATCAAAGGCAGTAAAGACAATGGCATAGAGAAAATAGTTGCTCTTGAATCCAATCCACGCCCGTCCTATGGTCTCATTACCACATTCATAAGTAGTTAATTTCTCTTTATCAGTCTTATGGGGTGCTAAGAGATGGACCACAGCCATAACGATGATTGGTAAAAACACAGCAAAGCAAAGCAACAATCCTACAGCAGCATAATTGTCCGACATTTCCAATCTCCCCTTTCTAATATTAAGGTTATGATTTGTTTGTCTGCCTAATTCGTCATAATTAATCATAATTTTAATATTTCTTTCCATCCCCCCTCACCTTACGACTCCCACTCGCTTCGAAGTCATTGTTCTAAACTGTACAAACACGTTTGCTATATCTTCACCTCTATCAAGTAAGAGGGAAACACTCTTCGTCTTAGGGTTAAACATCTATACCTAAAAGTATATATCTACGCACAGTTTATACTCAAAGTAACTGTAATACAATAACTTTATTACCATATTCTGATATTTTAAGCATTAAAATTTCAACATCTTAGCGCTTCTACCACCAATAAACAAGTGCGTTGATCATCTCTGAATATACGCAAAGACGATGAGTTTTCGGTAAGTTATAACAACTGTGTAAGATTGAACAAGATAGTCACAAAAGAACAACTTGAACTTAAACTATTAATAGTTAATTAATCCTTAAATGTAGTAATGGGCCTGCTTTGCAGCAGGTAAAACTCTCCCAAGCCATAGCTCCACTCGATATCTTGAGGTACTCCATCGAAATGCTTTTCTATTTGGAGACATAGGCAGACCACCTCCCGAACCTGTTGTGAGGTTAGACACCCTCGGGCAGGGCGTTGTGTACGCAAGGGGAAAGGCGATTGTCCCTTCTTGGGAGCAGGCGTGAACTTAAGAATTGCACCATCGGGACGTCTGGCAATCCATTGATCAGGAATTATTTCTCCTTGAACCAAAGATTCCCCACTACCATGCACGGCATAAATAATCAGCTCACTTAAGTTATTTGTAAGTGGGTTAACCGTAAAGACCACTCCCGAGACCTCATGCGGGGCCATTTCCTGAATGATCACAGCAAGAGCTGCTTCGCTCTCTCCGAATCCTTGTAATAATCGATACTGCACAGCTCGGGAAGACCAAAGCGAAGCCCAGCATTTTTTTATGGCTTCAAGAACGGCTCTTTCCCCTTGGATATTAAGATATGTTTCCTGTTGACCGGCAAAACTGGCACCGGGCAAATCTTCAGCCGTAGCCGAGGAACGAACTGCAACTGCCGGACTGCCCATTCTTCTATAAGTCTCAAGAAATTCCAGCGTTACTTCCTCAGGCATGGAAACATTTTCTATTTCCATCTGAATTTTAGAAGTTACAGCTTCTAAAGCGAGTAAGTCTTGGACGTTAATTTTCGGTAAACGAATCTTTGGTATGCAATGCCGGTACGCTTCAACGGTTAAAACAAAGCCGTGGGGTACTTTCATTCCGGCCAATACTAGTTCACCTAGATTAGCCCCTTTCCCCCCGGCTAAGGACAGGTCTTCTTTTTTTAATTCTTGAAGTAACCGTACATATTTCATCGCCTCATTCTCCATTTAGCTATTTCACTTTAAATCTTTTCAATCTAGAACTTGAAGCTTTCCAGCGGTTCCGTCCACACGTACGCGTTGTCCATTATGCAACATTCTTGTTGCCTTTATCGTCCCGACTATCGAAGGAAGTCTATACTCTCGAGAAACAATTGCTGCGTGGGACAATGCGCCACTTGAATCAGTGACTAACGCCGCCACCTTCGGAAATAGTACTGTCCAAGTGGGAGTAGTAAAGGGACAGACTAAGACCTCTCCTTCTTGAACCAAGTTAAACTCCTCAGCCGTATGTATAATTCGCACCGATCCTTCGGCAACTCCAGGAGAACCTGGGATGCCAGACAACTCTCCCTCTGGAGATATCTCCAGCGAAGCTACCTGCTGTGCTTCAAGAAGGGAATATTGTTTCACAAAGATCTTCATTCTTTCCGCTGCAATTGGAGGAAATACATGAAAAGGAGGGGCAATGGGCATTTTTCCAATTGTCTGCGGAGGCACTAATGAGAAATTTTTGCTATGTTCAGCCCTCCTCTCAGCCACCAATCCTTTTAGACTAGGAAGGTCGAAATTTTTCCTAAGGGCAGAGATTAATTCTTCCCGATAGAGAAAGAATATATCATCCGGACTATCGAGAATATTCTGCTTAACAAATCTTCGTCCTGCCTCGATTGCAGCATAACGGGTAAGGCTAAGAGGAACAGTCAATAAAATGTAGTCATGGATTTCACTTAAGGGTTGCGCCTCTTCTGCTAATTCCAGCCAAGCGTCAAAATCCTCCCGCTCCTTGCCCTTTAAAGTGCTGCGAAATTCCTTGATACGCTGTTGCCGGTACGCTTGAAATTCGGAGTCTTCGGTAATGGAGTTATCTGAGTCCATTAATCCCTTGATAATCCCAACCACGATCTCCGGCATTTCTTTCAAAGTGGGTGTGAATTCAAAACTATCTGCCGGCCTATCGCCTTCACTCTCTAAAAATTGATCGAGTTCTTTTTGAAACCAAGTATGAGATAACCCCTGAAATGCTTTTTCACTAGGTAAAGACAATATCTCGCTGACCGTCTGATCTACGGCAGCACGCCGGGCCAAGGTTAAGAGACGGTTCATCGTATTAAGTACTGCGGGATCATTAACTTGTACCAATTCGAAGGCTTCATATTCCGTAAGGTTGAGAAGTTTTTCGCATATTTCCAGCCAGCACCCGCGTATGTACATACCCAGCATGACAATTTTACAATGTGGATTCCAAGCCCAGCATAAAAAGTCATATAATTGCTCCAGGTGATTGGCTATTTCCTCCATACTTGCGTTGGGAACGACCAGATATTCTCGGTTATCGAATCTATATTAAAAAAGTCAAAAATATACATTGGATATATGCCGGGAGATTTTAATACTCAAAGATTTATAAAGGATCTCAAGGAGTTTACTAAAAACAATAAGAACCTTTATTTCAAGGAACTCGCGGAGATACATGATACTACTATTTTGGCTGAACCTTATTTTTTAATTAATATTTATTACAGACCTTTAAAGATTGAAAATAATATACTTTTTGAGGAAATTCCTATGATAACTTTTTCTAAAGATATTATAGAATCAAGCCATATAAAATTTATGGAGAAGTTTCTTAATTAAACATTAATCCGTTTCTGAGTACATTTCTCATCTTTTCGGGGAGTGCATTATTTATTTGAATAAAGGGCGGGGGATTTTACCCCTGTTTTCATTCTTTATCAGTTTGTTTGGGCATGATTCTAAATAAACGAGGACCTAACTGGTTGCTTTTCCTGTCCGTTTGCATTTGTTTTTCAATAATCCATTCTAATAATAGACGAAAGTCTAATAGGTAATTAAAAAGAGTTAACGGCTGCTGCCTTCGTGATATCAGACTATCTAAATAAGACACCAACATTGTGTTAAATGTGAATTTAACACAATGTTGGTGTCTTATTTTTCCACATGTGGTAAAATGACATTGTAAAAATAGCAAATTCTATTAACTAATTGAAATGTCAATGAAAGAGGAAGTGAACTTTTTGAATAAAAATATGTGTTATATCCTTGGAACTGTGTTTATAATCAACAGTGGCCTAATTTACACCTTAGAAAGAGTAATTACAACGTTTTTATGGATTGGAGAACTTATTGTTAGAGTTAATGGCGTTTCCCCAAGTTATCACATCGGACTCCTAGAGCCTTTTACAAATTTTTTTGTTCCCATTTTTCTTGTTGCGGGCATAATTCTTTTCATATGCGGCACGAAATCAAAGGCATAAAGAAAATTCGCGCAGTTTAATACGTCTTAAAAAAATTATAAATAAAACAGGCTAGAAACATACATTAATTCGTCTCTAGCCCTTATTTATGAACGACCTTTATTCATGTCAGTATTATGGGAAAATTATAAAGGTAACGTTAATGATAGGTAATGAATGTTGCTCCTGCTGGCTTAAACGCATAACCAACGGCGTCTGTATGACCAGTAACCCAATTTACAACTTCGAATGCTTGAACATAATCATATTCATAACCAACAACCTTAGTATATACTCCATTAGTAGGGACGCTAGTGCTTGCCGAGACTATGGAACCATCGGTGACACTGAACCCCACGGCCGCCTTGATTTTTGCTACACCTACAGTGATATTACAAGAATATGAATTGTTGTAAGTATTAGATACTGTAGCACTTAGAGTTCCAGTACTTCCAATGGCAGTTACGAGCGGTTTATTATAATCTGTTGCATAAAATGGACTACCATATGCATAATAATCCTGAAAAACAGAATTGGGACTAATTGTGGACCCGTTCTTTGTTAAGGGGGTAGTATTTAATTGCACAGGGTTCATCTGAATTATCACTGCCACATCCCTGGCATCTTTGGTAATTGACATTTTTTGGGTTTTAAAAACCTTAATAGGGTCTTTGATTTTTATTTCAACATTTCCATTATTTAACGTTTTCATGTCATATTCATTAGCTGCCAAAAAACTCCCAAATTGGATTGACGCCCATGTACGGCTTATGAATATTTCGGAGGCGTCCCCAAGGTTACTATTCCTGACAATACCAAAACAGCCGTTATTACTCCAGACCGAGTAGACCCGATCCTCAATAAAAGTTATAACGAAATGGCAAGACATTACCGGACTACACTGGTTCCTGCTCGAGCTCTTCACCCAAAGGATAAAGCTGCCGATGAGAATATGGTGGGTAATGTATCCAGGAGAATCCTTGCAGCCCTGAGAAACCGACAATTTTTTAGCCTATACGAGATTAACCAAGCCGTTAAGGAGGAACTTTTAAAACTCATTAGCCGCCCCTTTCAAAAGATGGAGGGCAATCGCCTAACGGCCTTTGAAAAGATCGACAAACCTTTCTTACAACCCCTTCCTGCCACTAGATATGAGTTTGCGGACTGGAAAGAGACCAAGGTCCAATTTAACCATCACGTCGATTATGACGGCTTTTTCTATAGCATTCATTTTTCCTATGTAGGCCAATCATGCTCGTTTCGAGCAACATCTAATACGATTGAACTCTACATAGCCGGTGAGAGAGTCGCTGCTTTCCCCAGAAATTACAATCCGTATAAACGCTATACCACACTACCGGAACTACATAGTGTCATTTTTGCAAAATTATAATTTGGACACGGAACTTGAGCTAAATATTAGAATCAAGGGTTGCTGTTCTTTTTCTAAACTCTTAGAATGTAACCATTAGAAGCTAATCCTTAAAAGAATTATTAAAGTCCTAACGGATAATAATATTCAAAGACTTGTTATTACATCAAACCAAATTCCTCAGAAAAAAGGAGGTGTTGCCCATGACAACAAATAGTAAGCATATACCCAATAGATTAGCTAATGAAAAGTCCCCCTACTTACTCCAACATGCCTATAACCCAGTTGACTGGTATCCGTGGAGTGAAGAGGCTTTTCAAAAAGCAAAAACGGAAAACAAACCTGTTTTCTTATCTATTGGGTATTCGTAGTGTAGTTTACCGACCTGTCATTGGTGTCACGTCATGGAACGTGAATCCTTCGAAGACCAAGAGGTCGCAGACCTCTTAAATCGTTATTTTGTCTCAATTAAAGTTGACCGCGAGGAGCGTCCGGATATCGACCATATTTACATGTCTTTCTGTCAGGCTTTAACAGGGTCAGGCGGATGGCCGCTGACAATCATGATGACACCTGAGAAAAAGCCTTTCTTCGCAGGGACATATTTCCCCAAAAATGCACATTATGGCCGCCAAGGACTAATGGAACTTCTGGAACAAGTCGGTGTCCTTTGGAAAGACAAAGAATCACATGTCAGAGAGACAAGCGAGCAGATTGTATCAGCCGTTCAATCTCAGCAAGCTGTCCCAACAAAGGCCGTATTCCAGCCTTCTGCAACTGAGGGGATCCAGTCCTGGGGAAAAGACGTTATTGAAAAAGCTTATCAGACGTTAGACCGAAGTTTTGATTCTCGCTATGGTGGTTTTGGTCAAGCCCCAAAATTCCCCTCCCCCCACACACTAACCTTCCTCTTACGTTATGCCCAAGACCATCCCCAGAGCAAAGCCCTTGCTATGGTACGCAAAACTTTAGACGGAATGGCCTGGGGAGGAATTTATGACCATATTGGTTTCGGTTTTGCCCGGTATAGCACCGATGAGAAATGGCTGGTTCCTCATTTCGAAAAAATGCTCTATGACAACGCACTGCTTGCTTTAGCCTACCTGGAAGCTTATCAAGTTAGTCATCAGCCCAGAGATGCGCAAATAGCCAGAAGTATTTTTACCTATGTGCTTCGTGATATGACCTCTCCTGAGGGAGGCTTTTATTCAGCAGAAGATGCTGATGCCGAAGGAATCGAGGGGAAATTCCATGTTTGGACGCCTGAAGAAGTAGAAAACGTGCTCGGTCAAGAAGCGGGTTCAAACTATTGTGAGGTCTATAACATAACTTCAAAAGGAAATTTCGAAGGAAAAAGTATACCCAATTTACTTCAGGGAGATTTAGGAAAGAGTTTAATTGACAATCCTGATTTAATTCCTGAAGAGCTGGAATCTCTTGAAACATCTCGCCGTGCTCTGTTTGACACCCGTGAGCAACGAGTTCATCCTCACAAAGATGATAAGATTCTAACAGCCTGGAATGGTCTGATGATCACAGCCTTAGCCAAGGGCGCGCAAGTATTAGGCAACCCGGAATTTTTGAAGGCGGCAGAAACAGCTGTCAACTTTATCCTTACTAACCTCCGACGCAGTGATGGTCGGCTCTTAGCTCGATTCAGGAAAGGAGATTCAGCCTATTTAGGCTATTTAGATGACTATGCCTTTTTAATCGAGGGACTCTTGGAGCTCTATTCTGCCTGCGGAAAGTCCCATTATCTTAAAACTGCCCTTGAACTTCAAGATCAGCTTGAACGACTTTTTTTTGACAACAACGATGGGGGATATTTTTTGACTGGTTTAGATGCCGAAGAGCTTCTTATCCGCCCTAAGGAAAGTTATGACGGAGCTCTTCCGTCCGGTAATTCATTGACAGCGCAAAATCTAATTCGATTCGCGCGCCTTACCGGTGAAGAAGGGTGGAATAAAAAAGCAGAGCAGCTTTTCTTCTGCTTCCGTCCGCTGCTTGAAGAACATCCTTCAGGCTACACGTCATTTTTGCAAGCTCTGCAATTTGCTCTGAAGCCAAGCCAGGAGCTGATTCTTGCCGGATCCCTGAACTCTCCCCAACTTTCAGAGATGCGTAAAACCTTTTTCTCAGACTTCCGTCCCTTCGCTTCAGTTCTTTATCATGAAGGAAGCCTTGACTCTTTTATTCCTTGGCTTAAGGATTACCCGATAGAGACGGGCCAAACAACCGCCTATCTCTGTCAGGACTTCACCTGTCAAAGTCCGGTTCATGGAATTGAAGAATTCAAAAATCTTCTCACTTCTTAACTTGTCATTTGTTGATATCTGAAATCACTTTAACCTCCAACCTTATAAAGGAAGCAGGAAAAAAAGGGCTGCAACAAGTTTACTAGTCTACTTGTTGCAGCCCTTAATTCGTTGAACATATTCTCTTAACTATAAATGTAAAGTGACCTTTGTTAAATTCAATTCAAAAGTCGAAGCAAAACTTAACGATTATCAACTGCCATAATCATGATCGACGGACAATCGGCTAAATTATAATCAATAGGTTCGGAGAGTTCTTCTTCCCCTTGATAGAAAACTCTTACATAAGGACGATTAGGAAATAAAGAATTTTGTTTAACAACATTTCCCCTTTGTCCATTACTTAACAAAATACCCGAACCGGAAGGGTAAACAGCAATATGTTTCTTGAACAACTCTAACATTTTAGGGTCAAAATGAGAATTTGCTTGAGCAATAATATACTCATACGCCGCGTTGGGCTCTACAGCCTTACGATAGACCCTGCGGCTTGTTAATGCTTCATAAACATCAGCAACCGCGGCCATCCTGCCGTATTCATGGATTTCTGTACCCTTCAATCCCCGAGGATAACCGGAACCATTCCACTTTTCCTGATGTTGAAAAGCAATATGTGCAGAAAGCAAACTAAAATCATTATTTTTACGTAACATATCAAAGCCGTTTATTGTATGTTTCTTAATTTCCATAAATTCTTCATCTGTAAGGGGCGTTTTCTTATTAAGGATACATTCGGGTATCATAATTTTTCCGATATCATGCATCAGGACCCCCATACCAAATTCAAGCAAGCGTTGTTCATTATAACCGGAACCAATTCCCAGAACAAGGGCAATAATTGTTGTATTAATGGAATGGTGGAAGGTATAGTTGTCATACCCTTGGATATCCGTCAAATTGCCCAAAATATCTTTGCTCGACAAAAGATCATTAATCATTTCTTTAATCGTCAAACGAACTCCAGAAACAGGCAATGACTTTTCAGTATTGCATTCAATGTATTTGCTGATATTTTGAATTGTCTTATAAGCGACTTCACGGGTTTTCTCAGAAATAGTCGCAAATAATTCTACATCGTCAAGGCGGTCGTCTTCAATAAACAGAACATCGTAACCCATAGCAATTAAGCGTTCAATATATAATGCCGTCACACGAACCCCGGACTGTAATAAAATTTTGCCGGAAGAGTTAATCACAGGACGTGCCAGGACAGATCCTTCTTTGACGAAATGTGTATTCACCAAGCGCATTAATCTACTCACCCTATCCAAATTTAGTGTGATATCACCCCTAAATTTTTTAGTTCGTCAAAATATGCGAAATAACCTCTTTTATTGATAAATCAAAATATAATTTTCCCATTAGTCCTATTACTTTCTGGGTTCTATTTAAACATGAATGAAATTTAAACCTGTTAACAGGACAATGATAATCGCAATGGGGACTACAAACCTAACTAAAAACATGTAGACATTAAACAAGCCTTCATTAGCTAATTGGCCTTCATTGGTCATCTCTCGTTGGACATTAGCAAAACTCCATTGCCAACCTACAAACAAGGCAATAAATATTCCTCCCAGGGGAAGAAGCACATTTGAAGTCGCAAAATCAAAGAAATCAAAAAATGTCTTACCAAACAACAAAACATGTGATAACAAGCTATTTGACAAAGTGGCCGTTGAGCCAAGCAGCCCAATCCCTATAATTGTTAATAGCGTTGCTTTGCGTCGAGACCATTGATACTCTTCCGTCAAATAGGCTATAGGAACTTCTAATAAAGACAACATTGCACCAGTTGCGGCAAAAGCAGTTAATAAAAAGAATAAGACCATAAAGATTCTGCCTAAAGGCATGGAATTAAAGACAGTCGGAATAATGATAAACAATAACCTGGGACCAGCATCCGGTTTAAAGCCAAAGGCAAATACTGCCGGAAAAATAGCAACTCCAGCCATTAAGGAAACTAAGGTATCGGAAAGAGCAACTTTTACTGCCATCTTTGGCAAGTCTTCTCGATTATCAACATAACTGCCATAAGTAATCATAGCTCCCATGCCAACACTCAGCTTAAAAAATGCTAATCCTAAAGCCGCCAATATGGCACTGACTGTAATTTTGGAAAAGTCCGGTTTGAACAAGAAGGATAATCCGGCAGAAGCTCCCGGCAAGGTTAAGGATCTGATATCGATAATAATGAGCAGGATAAAAAGCATGGGCATCAAAAATTTCGTTACTCTTTCAATACCTTTTGTAACTCCTGCCATAATAATAATTCCAATCACTATGAGAACAACTACTTGCCAAAATAAGGGTTCGCTGACTCCTGAAACCAATGAGTTAAAGACTTGAGTTGTTTCCTGTGGTTTATTCGTCAAAAGTGCACCACTGGCAGATTTGAAAATATACGCATAAACCCAGCCTGACACCGTTGTATAGAAAGCCATAATCAAGAAAGCGCTGACTACCCCGGCTCCGCCAACTAAAAACCAGGGCCGTCTTGGCTCAAGTTTCTTAAAAGCAGCGACGGCATTAGATTTTGTAGCCCGTCCTATGAGATGCTCTGATAACATTACAGGCAAGCCGACCAGTGCTAAGCACAGGAGATATACGAGAATAAAGGCAGCTCCCCCATTCGCTCCAGTTACATAGGGGAATTTCCATATATTCCCTAAGCCAACGGCTGAGCCTAATACAGCTGCAATGACACCAATACTACTTGAAAAACCCTCTCTTTTAACATGCGACTCTTCTTTCAAAAATTCACCCTCCATTCTTTGGTCAAAATTCGTTTATTCGACATATTATTCTCAGATTCCTTCAATTCTACAACATGCTATTGGGATATTGATACATCCGAAAAAAAAAATTATGCTCACTCAGGATATTTTTGGTCGTAGAACCAAAACCATCTCGGTAAGCATAGACCGCTTTTTTTTCACTGTGCCGCATTAATTGGTATCGCTCAGACCAGAAGGCCGGTTAATTGAAATTTAGCCGCATTGACCAATCCCAAATCCGTCAGTTTTAATTCAGGTATTACCGGAAGAGACAAAAAAGCCAGTGTCATAAAGGGATCAATGGTTTCAAAAACACCTAAACTATGGGCTTGCTCATGAATTTCACTTAAAGTCCGAGCAACAGAATAGGCGTCTTGATCAGACATTAACCCGGCGATCGGCAGCGGAAGTTTGCCAATCACTTGCTCGTCCTCTATCAGACAAAGGCCGCCCCCCATTTCAACGCAGGTTTGAATAGCCAGATTCATTTCTTCATCACTCATTCCCACGACGACGAGATTATGAGAATCATGGGCAACCGTGGAGGCAATGGCTCCTTTGGTCAGACCTAACCCTTCGACAAAGCCGATACCCACGTTCCCCGTCTTATGATGACGCTCCAGAACGGCTATTTTGGCTATCTTTTGAGCAGGGTCGGCAGAGATACAATGATTAATTATCGGTAAGTCTCGCACAAGTTCTGAAGTTACGAGCGAATGTCCCTGAACTCCAATGACACGTACTCTTGCGGAATGTAATCCCTTAGAGTCTATTTTCACATTGAGTTGATCAAGAGACCTATTGCCAATATGAACACTCGCAGTCAAGCCTTTGCTGCTGGATCTTGTAAAGCGAGGAGGCTCACCTCTGTGACTTTGGCGTTTTCCCCGCCAATATACTTCTTCGATCTCAAACCGATTAAGGTCTTTTAAAATCGCAAAATCAGCCTGATATCCCGGTGCCACTGCTCCCAGCCTTGAAAGCCCTATGGCCCGAGCAGTATTAATAGTAGCCATCTGGATTACCCGAACGGGATTTACTCCCTCTTGAATCGCCAAGCGGACTAAATGATCAATGGAACCTTCTTGAATTAAATCCCTGGGATGCCGATCATCGGTAACTAACAAGCATTGGCCTGAGTTCTCCGGCGTCACAGCGGGCAAAAGATTGCGGAGATTTTTAGCGGCGCTCCCTTCTCTCAGCATCACATAAAACCCTCGGCGCAGGCGTTCTCTGGCCTCTTCAACGGTAGAACACTCATGTTCTGTATGAATTCCAGCTCGATAATAGGCATTAAGATCCTGGGGAGATATTCCGGGTGCATGACCATCTTTAAACCTCAGCGGAAGTTCCAATTTTGCCACCATCTCTTCTTTGGCTGCCAAAACTCCCGGATAATCCATGACTTCTCCAAGTCCGATTACTCTTGGATGATCAAGAAACTCCTTGAGATCATCCGCCCTAAGGCGGGCCCCGGATGTTTCTAATTCCGTTGCCGGAACACAGGAAGGAAGAGCTACAAAGGCATTGAAAGGCAAATCTTCAATGCTATCCAAGATATAGTGAATTCCTTGAACACCTAAGACATTGGCGATTTCATGGGGGTCAACAACAGCGGTGGTTACTCCGTGGGTAAGAAGAAGAGAACAAAATTCTTCAGGGCAAAGATGTGAGCTTTCAATATGGACATGTCCGTCGATAAGACCAGGAACGACGTAATCACCGCCTAAATCCTGGACTCTTTCCGCATCCTCATAAGTTCCAATGCCAACAAACATTCCCTCATGGATACCGATATCTGTCTCATGGATTTCGCCTGAAAAAACATTGACCAGCCTCGCCCTTTTCAAGATAAGATCCAGGCGTGCTAACCCTCTCGACTCATCCATTCTTTGCCTAAAGCTGGACACCATTCACTCCTCCTTCCAGAAAAGCACTATGAGTTAGGAATTTTCTCCTTCACTGTTGCAGACGCCTTCTCAAATCATTCCTACTCGTTTCATAATTCGATTCAAGCTTTGAGTTGCGCTTTTCTTAAGTTCAGGGACGTCAATTGTCAACAACTGGCGGTCTTTCATGACGATTTGTCCATCCACCATTGTGAGACGAACATCCGAGGGATAAGCCTGATAAACTAACTGAGAGTATACGTCCACATGTTGGTTGGGCCAGGTATGCAGTCCCTGAAGGCTGACAACCGCCAAATCAGCTTTTTTCCCGACCTCCAGACTGCCAAGATCTCCTTCGCGTCCCAGAGCACGTGCTCCCGCAATAGTTGCCAGTTCAAATACTTTTTGAGCCGGCATTGCAGTTGGACCATGTAAGGGCTTTTGCATTAAGGCTGCGTGGCGCATTTCACGAAATCCATCCAGATTATTGCTGCAGGGGGCTCCATCGGAACTGAGAGAGACTTCAGCGCCTCGCTCCAGGAGTTCTGGAATGGCAGCTATCCCCGAGGCCAATTTCAAATTTGATGACGGGCAATGTGAAATTCGCGTTTTGCTGCGAATTAGGATATCTTTTTCAGTCTCATCCAGCCAAATGCAGTGGGCAAGAATAAGTTTCGGACCTGTCAAGCCGACCTTATCTAAATACACAACATTGCGCATTCCCCGAGTACTTTCCACAACTTGAATTTCGCCCCGGTTTTCAGAAGCATGGGTATGCACGAAGGCATTCTTTTCCCGCGCCAACCGTGAAACTTCTTTTAATAAAGTATCGGTACAAGAAACGACAAAGCGAGGCGTAAAGGCAACTTCCAGACGTCCGTTTCCTTGTCCGTTAAATTTCTCAAATAAATCTACACTTTCTTGTAGTGAACCCTCTGTTGTTTCCTGCAAGGAAAGAGGTACATCCCCGCTGGGGTCATCCATCATGACTTTCCCGGCCAGAGCCCTTAACCCGCTTGAAAGAATGGCTTCAAAAGCATGCTCTGTATAATGCACTGTTTCCATATCGACAATGGTTGTCGTTCCGCCTAAAAAGAGTTCGCCAATTCCCAGCAATGCGGAATCGTAGATCGATTCCGGATCATGTCCGCCTTCCAAGGGCCAAATTCTAAGTTTAAGCCAGTCCAAAAGTTCCAAATCATCAGCCTGCCCCCGAAACAAGGTCTGACAGAGATGGATATGAGTTTGAATTAAACCGGGAATGAGCAAGTCACCATCCAAATCAATCACTTGATCTGCAGAAGGTTCCTTAACCTCCCCAACCGCTGCAATCCTTGAGCCATCCACTAACAGATCGCCCTTGATAACCTCACGCTGAGCATTCATGGTCACAATGGTCGCGTTTTTAAAAAGTATACGCATTCTATATTCCACCTTTTCCTCTTCCGAAAGAGTATTATTCACTTAAAAACCCAGGAATCAGGAGAGATGTTCTTAACGTTTCATACACATCTCTCCCTTATACCCGTGACTTATTAACCCCCACCAAGGATAAAGTGAATGATAAATAAGATAGTTAAGATATAGGTTACTGCATTGTTTTCTTTGTGTCTTCCGGTAATTAATTTAATAATGGTATAAGACATGAACCCAAATGCCAAGCCTTGAGCAATAGAATAAGTTAAGGGCATCATGACAATGGTGATAAAGGCTGGAAAAGCTTCCGTAAAATCTTCAAAATTGATATGGACTACTTCGCTCATCATTAAGACACCCACCAGAATAAGAACAGGTGCTGTTGCTTGACTTGGAATCAAGCCAACAAGAGGAGCAAAGATGATGGATAAAACGAAAAGAACTGCAACGGTTACTGCGGTTAAACCACTCTTGCCGCCCTCAGCTACGCCTGCCGTACTTTCAATATAGGACGTTACCGTTGGAGTCCCCATGATAGAGCCAAACATTGTGCCTATCGAATCGGACATCAAAGCTCTGCCGACTCTTGGCAGATTGCCATTTTCATCCAAAAGACCAGCTTTGCGGGAAATCCCCAGTAAGGTCCCTATATTATCAAATAAATCGACAAACGTAAAGGCAAAAAGAATTGAGATTAAACCACGGTCAAATACGCCCCCAAAATCAAGTTTACCCATAATCGGTGCTACAGCATGGAAAGGATTGGAGAAAGTAACGAAACTCGATAAACTCGTTGGGAACTGCTTAACGCCCATAAACATACTAAAAATCGTGGTCAGAAAGATTCCATATAATAGGCCGCCTTTAATCCGTTTAGCCATAAAGAATCCAGTTACAATTAACCCAAATACGGTCACAAGGACACTAGGAGACTTCATATTGCCTAATTGAACCAGAGTATCCTTATTGGCTGTGACAAGGCCGCCATCTTGCAAGCCGATAAAGGCAATAAATAATCCAATGCCGACACCGATAGAAAGGCGTAAAACCGTGGGAACTCCTTCCATAATCCATTCCCGGACTTTAGTGACGGTTAAGAGAAAGAAAATCAATCCAGAAATAAAGACCGCACCGAGAGCAGTTTGCCAAGGAAGTTTCATTCCAATGACTACTGAGTAAGTGAAAAATGCATTAAGTCCCATCCCGGGAGCCATAGCGATTGGATAGTTAGCATACACACCCATGATTAAGGTTGCGACAGCAGCAGCAATCGCCGTAGCAGCAAAGGTTGCATTCATGGGCATTCCAGCGGCGTTTAAGATATTTGGATTAACGAAGAGGATATAAGCCATGGTGACAAAGGTTGTCACTCCGGCTAGAATTTCGGTCCGCACATTGGTTCCCAGTTCGGATAGATGAAAATAGCTATCGAGGAAGCCATGATTGGCTGGAGGCGAAGAATTCTTTGACACGCTTGACATGAGCAGCCCTCCCTAAAATCGACATTTAATGCCTCATTCTGACTGACCTTGATGCCAAAACATAAAGTACAGTATTTTTATAGTTTACCCCAATTCCTCCTTTTTTTCTGCTAGTGCCTGCAGGATTTTTTCCGGTGTCGCTGGTAACGCAGTGATCCTTACCCCCACAGCATCATCGATTGCATTGATAACAGCAGCAACCGTCGGAAGCATCGCAGGTTCACCGAGGCCCTTGGCGCCATAAGGGCCGCTCTCTTCAGCTTCTTCGACAAAGTATGCTTCTATTTTAGGCACATCCAGTGCCGTGGGAATCAGATAACTGGAAAATGCCGGATTTTTAATCATTCCCTTTTGTAACTCAAGTTCTTCCAGCAGAGCATAACCGATACCCTGCGTCACTCCGCCTGCAATTTGCCCTTCGACTTGGGTGGGATTTAAGGCCTTCCCCACATCATGAACGGCGGTAACTTTAAGAACTTTCACCTTGCCTGTTTCCGTATCTACTTCCACTTCCGCCGCCTGACAGCCAAAGGAATAGGGCCAGTAAGGCGCCCCCTGTCCGCTCGTCAGATCCACGGGAGTCGAACGAGCTGTCGAACTTTCCGCGCTGATAAAGCGCTCCCCATTTAAACGGGCTTTAAAAACCATATCCCCCAAAATCATCCGTCGGGACGGATCACCCTTGACTCCGATATACCCTGCCTTAAGCTCAATACCTTCCGGTGTAGGACAGGAAAATTCACGGGCGGCATAGTTCAGTAAGCTGGATTTTGCCTGACGCACCGCTTTGAGAACCGCATTGCCGGTATTATACGTTTGACGGGTTGCAGCAGTAGTCCCCGAATCGGGAGTTACATCTGTATCTGCGGTATTAACACAAATATCCTCTGCTCGCAGGCCTAGTTCTTCAGCGGCAATTTGCGCAAAAATCGAACTGCTGCCCTGCCCCACATCCACGGCCCCAGTCAGGACCGTAGCTGAACCATCGTCATGAATTTCCACAAAAGCACTTGAAACATCAGGGAAGCCATTGCCGTACCCGGTCCCATACCAGGCGCAGCCCAAACCTATTCCCCGCTTTTTCATAGAGTTTCCACCTCTCTTCGGAAATATGGGGCGATCTTGGCTAAACATTGATCCAGAGGAACACTGCTTGTCAGCTCTTGTCCCGTTGCCGTGATGCTTCCCACCTGGAAACAATTGCGCAAACGAATTTCTAAAGGTGATATTCCCAACTTCTTAGCTAAAAGATCCATCTGGCTCTCATAGGCCAGTACCGTTTGAGCCGCACCGAAGCCCCGCATCGCACCCGTAAAGGGATTATTCGTAAATACTGCAAAACTGTCTATCTCAACATTGGGTATTGCATAAGGCCCTGTAGCATGAACAGCAGATTTGCGCAAAACATTGACGCTCCAGGAAGCATACGCCCCTGCATCACCAATAATCTTAGCCTGCAGGGCTACAAGCTTGCCATCCCTGGCAGCTCCTGTCTTGTAATACATGGTCATCGGATGACGTTTACTGTGGGAATAAAAAGATTCTTCCCGAGTATTCTCCATTTTGACGGGTCTCTGAGTCTTCAAAGCCAGTAAGGCCGCAATAATTTGCAGTGAGATATCTTCTCGTCCGCCGAAAGCACCACCGACAGCCAAAGTCTTTACTTGCACCTGGCTGTAACGAAACCCTAGGGCATGAGCAATTTCTCCGCGATCATAGTGCGCATATTGCGTAGCAGTCTGAACTACCATATGCCCTCGTTCGTCCAAGTAAGCGAGAACCGCCTCCGGCTGTAAAAAAGCATGATCTACATGCGGTGTCTTATAAACTTGTTCAACGATAACATCTGCTTTGGCCCACCCTTCCTCCAGCGATCCTCGGCGAATGGGCAGATGGTACAGAACATTAGTGGGCTGAAGTTCGGGGTGCAGAGGCGAAACTTCAGGCTTCATGGCCTCCTCGGGATCAAAGACGGCAGGCAGAATTTCATAATCGATCCGAATTCGCTCCGCTGCTTCACGTGCAGTCTCCATAGTTTCAGCTCCCACAACGGCGACCGGGTCCCCCACCATGCGCACATAGTCGGCGATGACCGGCTGATCCCGGAACAATACGCCATGAGAATTATGGGGCACATCCTTAGCCGTCAGAACAGTTGCAACGCCTGGGAGCTTCATAGCTTCTTCGCTGTTAATACTCAGAATCCGAGCATGAGGATGAGGACTGCGTACAACAACTCCGTATAATTGGTTGGGAAGGTTGACATCTGCCGGAAACTTCGTCTGACCAAAAACCTTTCCCCAAGAATCTTCGCGCAGGACTCGAGAACCTACTACATCAGTTTTCATTGTTTTCCCTCCTCAGCAGCCAGCTTGACAGCGCGCAGAATCTTATCATAGCCCGTACAACGGCAGAGGTTTCCAGATAAAGCAACTCCGATTTCCTCGTCGCTGGGATGAGGATTCTTGTCCAGTAAATTTTTCGCAGAAAGAACCATTCCCGGAGTACAA
This sequence comes from Desulfosporosinus sp. SYSU MS00001, assembly GCF_049943955.1. Taxonomy (NCBI): domain Bacteria; kingdom Bacillati; phylum Bacillota; class Clostridia; order Eubacteriales; family Desulfitobacteriaceae; genus Desulfosporosinus; species Desulfosporosinus sp. SYSU MS00001. The sequence goes on along the minus strand of NZ_JBNFTW010000002.1, from coordinate 500,856 downwards.
AAACCACATTGTACTGCGCCGACTTCCACAAAAGCCTTTTGAACAGGATGGGGGCTCTGACGATTCCCGACACCCTCAATCGTCGTAATCACGGAGTTATGGGCTTGGCCTGCCAGAACGAGACAGGAGTTGACGGTTTTTCCGTCTAAAATCACGGTGCAGGCACCGCATTCTCCTTCTCCGCATCCTTCCTTTGTCCCCATCAAGCCCAAGCGATTGCGCAGCACATCCAGCAATCGTTCCCTCGGATCGACCTCTAAAACATAGTTTTTATCATTAACGCTAAATTCAATTGTTATCATTTATCCAAACCTCCTTGCTGCCTCAAAGAAGCAATCGCCTCACGAAAAACACCGGCCACGGCAACCCGTTTATAAGGAGCTGATGCTCTGTCTCCCAAAGCAGCGCGGACAACACTTTGAACTTGACTAATCCCCAGTTCCAGCCATGATTCATTAAACTCCCGTTGGCTTAAAGCTTGAGCCAGCGAGTCACTTAGAAAAGCGCGCCTGCCGACGGCACCTAACGCGACCCGAACCTTTACAGCCTTTGAACCATCAAGTTCCAGAGCTACAGCAACACTTAAGCGAGCAATGGCTAAGGCTTCACGTCGGCCCAGTTTGGCAAATCCACTCAACTGATGAATTTTAGGTATTTTAAATCCGACAATCAGAGTACCTGGAGAAAGTAACGGCGTCTGCTCTAATAAGTCAGCAAGAGGCATTTGCTTCTCTCCTTCGCCGGAAATTATAACAGCCTCAGCCCCTAAGGCTAAGAGAGGAGGCAAGCCATCGGCCGCCGGAGAACAATTTCCGAGATTTCCTCCAATGGTCGCCTGATTGCGAATCTGCGGCGAACCCATCGTCTGGCAAGCTAACCAGAGAGAAGCTGCCTTCTCTGCAATTAATTGATTTTGTCCCAGATCAGAGAAGGTTGCCATGCTGCCGATTTCTATATACTCTTTCGTTTCTTTGATATCCCGAAGTTCCGGAATTCTGCCAAGGTCAATTAACGCCTTGGGTTGGATCTTGCGTTTCTGCATCTGAAGTACCAGATCCGTTCCTCCGGCCAAAAACATTCCTTGAGATGAATGTGCAATTTCTATGGCTTCATTGACACGTTGCGGTTGATAATACTTCATGGAATGTCCTCCCTTGCTTAGAGCCCGATAAAAATAGTACACAAAAAGCAACCGTAATTGTTTCTCCATAAACCATCATGGCTCATAGAGAAGCAATTACGGTTGCCTCGTAGACACCCTTGATCCGATTATCAAGGATATATGAGTTTAAGCAGAACTATTCATTTTTTCTTACTATACTATCTATTCGTCAGGCTCGGTAAAATTCCTACTTGTAATTCACAAATAAACGTAAATAATTATTGCCAATATTCTCTAAATATCTTCCCCTGAAAAAGTCCCTTTGGGACATTTACCCCAATATATTGATTTAGGATATAGATATTTGCGCGCTACAGCTTATACGTTGGGCAAGGTTTCATCTTCTATAAACATTCCATTATATTCCGAGAACTTTATGCGAACTATTCTGCTTTCAGACTAAGTGGATTCAACCGATTACTCTCTATAATCCCAAGCAGGACTGCAGCACCAATGGCACGGGCCTTTTCAGAAATCGTATAACAATACTCTTTCTTCCCTCGAGGATCAATATCGCCTACTTTGACTGCAGCATCTACCGGTGTTCCATCCAGCAGTAGTCCTCGTAAAACTCCGTCAATAGAGGATGCTATCTCCTGGGAACCAAGTCCGTCATCAATAATTCCCAAACATTCTCCCGCCTGAACCTTCTCGCCGATATTTCGTTTGGCCCGAAAGACTCCTGCCTGCTGAGAATATACGACGCGTTCTTTGGTGTATCCGGCAATATTACCAGGAATTCCTGTATTCGGCTGGGCTGGACCTGTGTAAATCAACCTGCCCAAGTCATGTCCTCGGTTCGTTTCTATGACTAGATCCACATCATCACCAGCCGTAAAACCAGGACCTAAGCCTATCGTTAATTGTGCCATATCCCGACGTGTCCCTATGTTGCGTTTCGCCAGAATGCCATCAACCAAGAAAGTCGGCTTCAATCTTGATAAGAACTGAAGCTCGGGGTCAATCAAAATTGGAATAGCACCGTCTTCCCAAACACTAGCGCACGTCTCTGCTTCAGAAACGAGATTCGCCGCAATTCCTTCAACTTGCCAATTGCCCTTCACAACAGCCGTGCCAAAACATACCGGCCAGCGAACCATTAAGGGCTTGGGGACTTCCGTCATGACGACTCGGAATCCCGCTTTGGCTAAAGTCCATCCGACCCCTGTAGCTTGCTCTCCGGCTCCGCGAACTAAGACAACGGGTCCATTCAGCTTAAGTTTCTTATCCATAACGCGATTCTCCTTATCATATTCTTTAATTAAATGGAGTTTTAAACTTTCTTTTGAATATAGTCCATCCAAGCCTGATACTCTTCAGGTGTATCCACATCCTGCAGGAAGGTTTCTTTTACTCTCTGCCGAGTCCAGCGTTCAGGATAACGGTATAAAACTTTCCTTCCCCCTTCTTCCCCTTGCAGCTCACGGAGTTCTGAAACATAGCGGCGGTGGAAAAAGACTGGAGAACCGACTCCTGTCTGCGAGACCGGCACTAAAAAGTCCGGAGCCTCTCTCAGGGCCTGTCCAAAACATCCTGCCAGTCCTTGAGAGGTAATGCCAACCTGATCCCCGGGTAAAAAGCCCACCATCAGAGTAGTTTCCTGTAAATCCCTTAGCCCAATCCGAAGAGTTTCCGAAAGAGGAATTGCTTGGGGGACTTGAAACCACTTCCCCCCCATTTCTTGAAAAGAAAGAAGCGTATCCTTAGTCAGATAGTCTTCCGGAGGCCGTCGCGTGACCACATGAATTTCTATTAATCCTTTAGGCAAATCTTGAGATAATTCTTGGGATAAATCCCGAGATAAGTTCTGTGATAACTTTTGCTGCAGTATAATTCCTTCTAAAATGGTATTGATGACATGCCCGAGGACAGTAGTATTTATGTAAGGTAACGCCAGTTTATCCCGTCCCATGCGAGTTGCTTGCCCAGCCGCCATTACCACAAGTCGAACCATTGCAGCTTCCCCCCTTTAGCATCACCTGCAGCCAGTCTTAAGCTTCTTGGCTTTACCTTCAATCCTTTAGAGCGCACCTCTTCCGTCCCCTTGCTGTAAAGGGCATCGAGCAGAACTTCAGGTTCGGGGGCCCTTAAATCAGAGAAATACGCTCCCTCAGAAGACTCCGCTTGTGTAGGATGTCGGTGAACAGGCCGCTGAGGAATATTAAGAAAGATAACCCACGCAAGATGTTGATACTGAGGGTAAAATACCGGAGACTTCTTAAAGTATCGCCAGGCGTTTTCCTCGGTGAACTGATGATGGACCAAATAAGGACAATATTCTGACCGATGGATATCCTCCTCTTTCAACTCCTGTCCCCACAGTCTGCCATCCAAAACCAAAACTCCGCATTCTGAACCTAGGGGAATTTGAGGTTCATGGGACGCCCAGCACTTTAGACGGCGCTCCCGTGCCCCATCGCCTTCAACAATCCAGTAGCACCGGCATTCCCCCAAGATTGCTTTATCGACTGTGGACGGAGAATTTCCCAACCATTTTCCGCTTCCTTGTTCTTCGCCTGCATACCAAAAATAAACGCCATGAGACTCAAAGGGCGGAGGATTGGCATGACGCCATGGCCGTACTTGATGATCCGGGTACACTTTCGTTGTGGTTGTGGCAATCACCGGATGTCCTGCAGCACGTATTTCTTGAGTCAAAGCCTGGAGGCAAGTAGTTTTTCCGCCTGCCCCAATCAAGGAAATGACTTGGGCATGCTTCGTCATTTCCCAAAGGCTTCCTCCCGCCCATTTTTTTCGAGAATTATTCTTGAATTCCGCCATATTCATTACCTGCACCTATTTGAGATTAACCTTTTTCTGAGCCGATATCAAGACCATTTCAAAGTTTTATCAAAAAATTATAAACTTTATCCCTTTTCTAACTATAAGTGCAACTTGTCAGTTACTAAACATGGACGCCGGGTGTCTAGGAAGTCAGGAATGGCTTGAATAGACACTCGGCGTCAGCCTCTTTATCTTATTTCTTATAGGGCGTCTCAGTCAGCGGAAGCGTACAGCGCACCTTGCCGTCAAACTTATGATAAGCTGAGGCAACAGCGGGTGCCGTGGGAATGGAAGAAATCTCTCCGATACCTTTAGCTCCGTAGGCCAAGGGAGAAGAATTCTTTTCGATAATCATTGTCTCGATTTCCGGGACATCAGTTGATCTTAATAACCCTAAAGTACCAAATTTTGCGGTTGGAACGCCATTTTGTAAGGGAAAATCTTCTCTCAAAGCGTAACCCAGCCCCATGACAACTCCGCCTTCAATTTGTCCTTCAACAGCTTTAGGATTAATGGCCCGCCCCACGTCGTGAGCTGCAACAACCTTTTCCACGAGACCCTGCTCATTAAGAATTACCACTTGAGTAGCGTAGCTGTAAGCAACATGGCTGACCGGATTTTGTTTGTCAGAATTGATGGGGTCCGTCTTTCCGAAATATTCTCCATAAAACTCCAAGCCCTCCAACTCTTCCAGAGACGATTTGTATAAAGCATGCTGAAGTTTCAGAGATGCCTGGCGAATAGCCTCCCCTGTAAACAAGGTTTGCCGGGAGGCTGTGGTGGTTCCCGAATCAGGAGTCAAAAAGGTATCGGGAGCGCCGAAAGAGATCCGTTCCAGTGGCAGGCCGGTAGCCTCGTTGACGATCTGGGTCGCCACAGTGGCCAACCCCTGCCCGATACAGGCGGCACTGGTGAGCACCATTACTTTTCCGGCTCGGACTTGCAGTTTCACCCGACCCGTATCCGGCAAGCCGACACCAATACCCGTATTTTTCATGACTGTAGCAATCCCTGCATAAGGATTGGACTCGTACACCTCACGTACCGCCAGGAGTGTTTCTTTAACAGCTGTCCCCTCATCGGTGATCTGACCTGTAGGATTAATCATTCCGGGCTCCAGGGCATTGCGGTAACGAATTTCCCAGGGAGAGACACCAACTTTTTCAGCCAAAAGATCAAGATTTGTTTCCGAGGCAAACGCCGCCTGCGGAACTCCAAAGCCTCTGAAGGCCCCGGCAGGAGGATTATTGGTGTAGACACAAAGTCCGGTAATATCGACATGAGCAATTTGATAGGGGCCGGCCACATGAGTACAGGCCCTCTGCAAAACGGCGGTCCCCAAGGAAGCATAAGCTCCTGTGTCAGCAACGATTTTTGCAGTCAGAGCGGTCAATCTCCCCTCTGCATCACACCCGGTTGTAACCTCCAGTTCCATAGCATGTCGTTTCGGATGAACGAGAATGCTCTCCTTACGCGAAAGGGTAAGTTTTACGGGTTTTTTAGTGATGTAAGCCAAAAGAGCCGCGTGATGCTGGACGCTCAAATCCTCTTTCCCCCCGAAACCCCCGCCTACAAGCTTACTAATGACCCGAACTTTTTCCGCAGGAAGTCCCAAAATTCCCATAATTCCATGTTGATCGTCATAAACACTTTGGTCTCCGACATAGACTAAAATTCCCCCATCGTCCTGCGGAATCGCCAAAGCACTTTCCGGTTCCATATAAGCATGTTCCGTGGGCGGCGTTGAATAACGTTGAGTTACCACATACTCAGATTTTGCCAGCGCTTCCTCAACATTACCCCGTTTAATTTTCGTGGTGCTTAACAGATTTCCTTGAGTATGAATTTTCGGTGCCTCTTCTGCTAAAGCCTCCGTCGGACTAAGAACGGGTTTAAGCTCTTCATAATCAACCTTGATTAAAGCTAATGCTTCGCGGGCCTGCTTCTTTGTCCGCGCGGCGACCAAGGCAATGGCGTCCCCGACGTAACGGGTTTCTTGTCCAACAGGAATCAGAGTCGGCCAATCGTGAAATATATGCCCGTGTTCATTAACCCCTGGAATATCATCTGCTGTCAAAACTGCCTCGACACCAGGATAAGCACGTGCTGCAGAGGTATCGATCCTTTTAACCAAGGCACGGGGATAACTCGTGCGCAAAACTGCAGCCTGAAGCATATCATCAACAAATAAATCATCCACATATTCGCCGCTTCCCAGTACTTTTTCCCGAGCATCCAAACGCTGAATGCTCGTCCCCACTCCAGCTCCGGTGCGGTTCACCGCATTAGGCTGAAGCTCACCGCGCAATACCTTAGCTGCTAACATAATTCCTTGTTCAATTTTGACATATCCGGTACAGCGGCAAATATTGCCTCGGATCGCCTCTTTGATTTCTTTGGAGGTAGGATTGGGAGACTTGTCAATTAAGGCTTTGGCACTTATGACCATTCCGGGAATACAGAATCCGCACTGGACAGCACCTGCTTCAGCGAAAGCCCAGGTATAGGCTTCCTTTTCCCGTTCGGACAACCCATCAACGGTTAAGACTTTTTTTCCTGCCACTTTAGCCAATGTTTGCGTACAAGCGCGCACCTTCTTGTCATCAACTAGTACAGTACAGGCACCGCATACCCCTTCACCGCAGCCGTTTTTTAAGGATGTGATGTGCAATACGTCCCTCAAATATTCCATAAGGTTCATATCGTCCTGACAAGAATACTCTGTTCCATTGACATTAATCTTAAACATTCTACCCATCCTTTCTCCTCAGAAATGGATTCCGGAACAAATACTTTCCTGCAGGTAATTCTTGGGTTAATTGGCCGTCTTGACACACCTGCCTGCCGCGTAAAAATACTCGAAGGGCTTTTCCCTGCTGTTTAAAGCCCTCAAAGGGGGTGTAGTCAACATCCTGGTGCAGCCTTTCGACTGAGATTTCGGAGGAAACACTCGGGTCCCATACCACCAGATCTGCATCACTGCCCGGTGCGATCGTCCCTTTGCGGGGGAATAACCCGAATAATTTTGCGGCATTAGTAGAGGTTAAAGCAACAAATTCATTAAGGTTTAATTTACCCGACTGTACGCCATAAGTGTACAGTAACCCCATCCTGGTTTCTACACCGGGTGCTCCGTTAGGGATCTTACTGAAATCTCCAAGACCCAGCTCTTTTTGACCTTTATAATTAAACGCACAATGGTCGGTGGCGACCGTCTCTAAAATCCCCGTTTGCAGGGCCGACCATAAGGCGGCTTGGTTCTGAACCGGACGCAAGGGCGGAGATATCACATATTTCGCACCATTAAAGCCTTCGGAACTGTAATAACTATCATCGAGCAACAAATACTGAGGGCAAGTTTCCGCATAGACTTCTTCCCCCTGTAATTTGGCCCTAGTTACAGCCTCAAGGGCACCACTGCAGGTAAGATGAACAATATAAAGAGGCGCATCGGCCAATTGAGCGAGAGTAATTACCCGCGATGTCGCTTCAGCTTCTACCTCGGGAGGTCGAGTTAATGGATGATAGCGAGGTGCTGTTTTCCCTTCCTGACAAGCCTTATGGACAAGATCATAGACCACATCACCGTTTTCGCAATGCACACAAACGAGTGCTCCGCATTTCCCGGCCTGACGCAGAGCCTGCAAGAGTGAACCGTCGTCGACTTGCAAGACATTCTTATAAGCCATATACAATTTAAAAGAAGGCACACCTTCCTGGTGAACCATTGTTGTCATTTCTTGAGCGATGGCATCGTTCCAATCAGTAATAGCCATATGAAAACCATAATCAACAAAACATTTGCCGTCGGCTTTTTTATGCCAATTTTCTAAACCTGTTTTGAGACTTTCCCCTTTAAATTGAGTGGCATAATCCAGGATTGTCGTAGTGCCTCCCAATAAAGCGGCTTTAGTCCCCGAATAAAAATCATCGGAAGTCGTAATATCTCCTGCCGGGAGGTCAAAGTGGGTATGGGGGTCAATACCACCCGGAAATATCAAGCAGCCGCCCACATTTATAACCTGATCACCAGGTTGCTTGATCTCGCGGCCAAGGGCCGCAATTCTCTCGCCTTCAATCCGGACGTCTGCTTGATACACATCGGCAGCTGTTACAACTGTCCCGCCATTTAAAACAATACCCATTCTAAAATCTCCTTAAGGCTTATTTTAGATGTTCTTGGGATTGGCTCCCATCCTTGCATGTTTACTAATCTTGAACTAACATTTATCGAAAACCTTCAGAGGATTCTAAAAGTTTGAGACAGAGTGCTTTCCAAGGAAAGCACTCTGGTTGACGAACTATTGTTACTCAATCTGATTCAATGTGAAAACTGAATTCTTAAGGATAGACATGAGTTCCTGTTTTTCCGGCTACAGCATCTTCAAGGGATTCCGGATTAGTAATGATTGCCTCTTTACCGCCATTTTCCAAGAATTTGATCACTGCCTGGACTTTTGGCAGCATGCTCCCGGGGGCGAAGTGATTTTCAGCCATATATTGTTTTAGTTCGGCCAGGGACACGTTCGTTAAGGCTTTTTCGTCAGGTTTCCCATAGTTGAGGTAAACCGTTGGAACTCCGGTTGAAATTATTAAGAGATCGGCTTTAATGTCGGAGGCTAAAAGGCTGGAAGCAAAATCTTTGTCAATCACAGCGTCAACGCCCTGGAAGGAATTATCTTCTCGTTTCATGACAGGAATTCCGCCGCCTCCAACGCTCACAACGCAATAGCCGTCGCGGGCCAGGCGACTAATGACGTCTTTTTCAACAATTTCTTGGGGCAGAGGTGACGGTACAACTCTGCGGTATCCCCGTCCTGCATCTTCAACCATCACCCAGGAAGGATTCGACCTTTTAATAAGTTCAGCCTGTTCCTTTGAATAAAAGGAGCCAATGGGTTTTGCTGGCTTTTGAAAGGCCGGATCATCCGGGGAAACCACGACCTGAGTCACAATGGTGACCGCAGACTTTTTCACGCCTCGTTTTTTAAACTCATTATCCATGGCCTGCTGAATTTGATAGCCAATAGCACCCTGGGTATCGGCTCCACAGCTCACCAAGGGCACCTGGTGCATTCTGGCAACATCCGTTGCAATTTCAGACCTTCTGAGAATAAACCCAACTTGGGGACCATTGCCATGAGTAATGATCACTTCATACCCTTGCTCAATCATGCCCACAATATGCTTAGCTGTTTCACAGACTGCCTGATATTGATCCTCAACGGTTTCATGTCCTTTATCCCGAATCAGAGAATTCCCACCGATAGCAACAACAGCTAACGTACTCACGTTTATTTTCCACCTACCAATAAAGTCATCACTGCTTTTGCAGTATGCAAGCGGTTTTCAGCTGCATCATAAACAATTGAATGAGGTCCGTCAATAACCGAATCTTCAACTTCGTTATTGCGGTCAGCCGGCAGAGCATGCATATACATAACATCTTTGCTGGCCGTAGCCATTTTAGCTTCTGTACATTTCCAGCTCTTATTAGCAATTAAAGCATCATCAATCACCTTGCTGGCACCGGTTTCGGTAGCTCCTGTTTGGTCTGTAACCCAGTTCCCCCAACTCTTAGGAATAACGATATCGGCATCTTTGTAGGCTGCTGCCTCATCATGGGTAATCGTCAGAGTGCCGCCGTGCTTCTCAGCATTGGCTCTGGCTTGATCAATAACCCAGTCAGGAAGTTCCCAGCCCTCGGGATAAGCCAACCAAACATCCATACCATAACGAGGGAAGAGCAGCACTTGGGTAACTGGTACGGAGATAGGTTTCTTATGGCTTTCAGCATAAGCCCAAATAATGGAGATTTTTTTGCGGCGTAAATCAGGAAGTTTCTCTTTAATGGTCATTAGGTCAGCTAATCCTTGGAAAGGATGATAGAGGTCGCACTGCAGATTCATAATAGGCACTGAAGACCAGCGAGCCATCTCGTTTAAGTAGGCATTTCCTCTGCCCCAGTTGCAGTAACGGCAGGCAATCATATGCCCAAAGCGTGAAAGGATGATGGCGGTGTCTTTGGCTGTTTCGCCGTGAGCAACCTGCATGGTGCTGGAATCCAGGAAACCTGCATGACCGCCTAATTGAGCCATCCCTGCTTCCATAGAGTTTCTGGTTCGGGTCGATTGTTCAAAGAACATTAAAAAACCGGTTTTGTTCGTAAGGTAGGGTGTATCTTCACCCATGGCAAACTTCCGCTTAAGTTCCATAGAAACTTCGAGCATTGTGTCAAGTTCTTCTTTAGTAAAATCCTCTAAATTGATGAAATGACGTCCTCTGAATACTGTTTGCATTGTATTGGTTCCTCCTACTAGTTAATTCTTTCAGATCAGTAAATGTGTTAAAATTCCTTGTCCATGTTGCAGTCGTTCTAAGACAACTTACAGCTTCACTAAATTTTCTGTAGCGCTTGGCATGAGATCGACATACTTTTGGACATATAAACTTGGAATGACTGCATACATAGCGGCACAATCCACGAGTTCCTTTTTCCAGGTACGCTCATTGGGCGCATGAGCCTGATCCTCATGACCAGGTCCAAAACCAATGCAAGGAATTCCATAACGACCCATAATGGAAACACCGTTTGTGGAGAAGGTCCACTTATCAACAACGGGGTCCTTGCCAAACAGTCCTTTGTAGGACTCTTCCAAGGTCGTGCTAACCGGATGTCCGGCCTCAATCAACCAAGTTGGGAAATACGATTCGGTAGGATAAACGAGATTCGTATAAGATGGTCGTTCATAAGTGTACATACTTACTTCGGCATTTGCCGCTTTGACAGAAGGAAGATTTCTTATTTGTTGAAGTGCGAATTCCCAGGATTCTCCGGCTGTTAAACGACGGTCGACCGAAATCCAGCAACTATCAGCTACGGCGCAACGTGATGGCGAAGTGTGGAAAATCTCTGAAACTGTTAAACTGCCCTTACCTAAGAAAGGATGATCCGTCAAGTTTTCATGTAAACTGCGAAGTTCCGTCAGAATCGGAGCCATTTTATAAATAGCATTATCTCCTCGTTCAGGAGCAGAACCATGGCAGCTAACGCCTTTCGTCATCACTTTAATTTCCATCCGTCCCCGATGCCCGCGATAAATTTTGCCATCAGTGGGTTCGGTTATGACCACAAATTCAGGGACAACTTTATCTTCTTTAATAATATATTGCCAGCATAAACCATCGCAGTCTTCTTCTTGCACAGACCCGACAACCACTAATGTATATTCATCTTCTAAACCAAGATCTTTAATAATCTTGCCGGCATAAACCATGGAGGCCATACCTCCGGTTTGGTCCGATGCGCCGCGGCCGATAATAATCTCTTCATCTTCGTACCCTTGATAGGGATCATATTTCCAAAGTCCCGGATCGCCGACTCCCACGGTATCAATATGGGCATCCATGGCTATAAGGTGTTTGCCATGACCGATATACCCGAGGACATTACCCATAGGGTCAATATCTACTCGATCAAACCCTACTTTAATCATTTCTTCTTTGATTCGCAGCACGACATCTTTTTCATCACAGCTCTCGCTTGGTATGGCGATAAGATCACGTAAGAAACGGCTCATTTCAGGTTCATACTTTTTGGCCAATTCCAGAACTTTTGCAAAATCGGTATCCAAAATAAATTCCCCTTTCACTACGTTTGGATTGTGGATTTTCGACCGTCATAGGTATTATGATCGTTCCCTTATAGATTAATGCAAGATTCATGCCACTTCCAGATACCTTATTTCTTTACAGTTAAGGGCTCTAAGCAGTTTGAATTTAATCAACAACATAGATATTTTAACTGCAATCTCAAATTGAGACCGTATAGTTAATGAAATAAACGTTGGAATGTTCTCGACCAGTGCCACAAGCAGAATCGAAGCCTCTAATCTCATTTTGAGACATTCGTCAAGTTTTGATACAGGAAAATGCCTCGTTATCTTCACCATCAAGCCTAAAAAAAGGTTTTATTTTCTCCAATTTGATACTCCTTTATCTTTCGATAAAGGGTAGCCCTACTAATCCCAAGCATATTGGCTGCATCTTCCTTATGCCCCTCTGTTTCGGCAATAGTCAGGGCTTTCGTAATAGCCTCTCGTTCAAGCTGTTTTAAGTTCAAAGAGCTGCTTTTAGGCTCCGCTTTAAGACCATCTCTAATACGTTGGGGGAGATTGTCAATGGTAATAAAGTCTCCTACAACCATGGTTACACAGTATTCGATGACGTTGCCTAATTCCCGAACATTACCCGGCCAAGGATAATGGGTTAATTTTACCATTGCTTCAGGTGTTAGGTCTTTGACCGCTTTTTCTGTTACGGAGGAATAATAATCCAAATAGAATTGAACTAGAACAGGAATATCTTCTTGACGCTCGCGCAAGGGAGGAATCATTAAAGGAATAACATTGAGCCGATAGTATAGATCTTCGCGAAATTCGCCAGTCTTCACCATCTCTTCAAGATCACGGTGAGTCGCGGCAATCACTCGAACGTCTAAAGGAATCGAACGTGTACTGCCGATACGTTCAACTCGGCGCTCCTGTAAAACTCTTAAAATCTTAACCTGTAAATGCAGAGGCATGTCGCCGATTTCGTCCAGAAAGATTGTCCCATTATGTGCCAGTTCAAATTTCCCCATCTTTCCGCCCCGCCGTGCACCGGTGAAGGAGCCCTCTTCATAGCCGAAGAGTTCACTTTCCAATAAGTTTTCAGGAATTGCCCCGCAGTTAATCGCAATAAAAGCATGCCCTTTACGATTGCTGCTCTGATGAATAGCCCGTGCCAGCAATTCTTTGCCTGTCCCGCTTTCTCCTTGAATTAATAGCGTAGCCTTACTGGGGGCAACATGCAAAGCCATGGTTTTAAGCTCATTCATCTTCGCCGAATTGCCTATAATCTGGGAAAAATGAGTTTCAATTTCACTCACTGTTGCCTCTTTAACTAACTTTTTAATCTGCTGAATATCTTTAATCGTAATAACGGCACCTTCAATGACTTCATTGTTCTTAATCGGAACAACATCACAATAAAGCTGAGTAGCTACACGTTTCCCTCGGATTGGACCAGAAAACTGTTCTCCTCTTTCCACAGCCAGCCATAACTTTTTATCATCTAATAACTGATAGAGCTCTAATTCCTGGTCCACTTCAATATCCAGCAGCTTTCTGGCATGAGCGTTAAAATGGGTTACTTTCTTCTGGTCGTTAATTAATAAAATACCATCAGGCAATAAATTAAGCACTGTAAGCAACTGACTTGTCAGAAGCTCACGCTCACGGTTTTGGTGACTTTCCACCACTTTGCCTACAAGAAGCTCAGACATCTTTTCCAGAAAACTCAAAAGCGATTGTTTATTATCCATCAAGCGATTGGTCTGCTCTTCATCAAAGCTTACCAGGCCTATCACACCAATAATATGATCATCGGCACGAATAGGAATCGCCACTTCGGCAAACTCAAGACAATTCCCCCGACAAGTACACGGCTTACAAAGCTCATTGTAACCGGGATTATCAATAATTACCGGGTCTCCGGTTTTCATAACATGACGATAAACAAAGCCATCATTCATTGGACTCCCGGAGCGAATCTTATACTTGCCTGTGCCGGCAACCCTAATTAAATCGGCGTCGGCAATTTCAACCTCGATTTTTAAAGCCGCAGCAATAGCATCTGCAGTCTGCTGTACTGTTGTTTTTATGTCACTTAGGTGATACATCTTAGCACCTCAATAATAATTCACTACATGATTACATTATATACAACTCTTAGTCTCATTTCGAGACTCGAAGTCCATTTACGGCAAAATTTGAAAAACAAAGGCAGCGAACTCATAAAGAAGGGAGCACTATTGATCTCAATAAGTGCTCCTTATATTCGAAACTTACGCTTGATTAAGAATTGCTGCTTTAGCGGCCTGTTGACGGCAATTCTCCATCCCAAACAATGCTTAGATATTTATAAGGATCAGTATTCCCTTCCGTGTTAAAGATGAGAATCTGTGATTGATCATTGATATTTAACTGCTCTCTGGCAGCTTTAAAGGCCTTATCCCTTAAAAAGGAGCCTAAGAGCCCTGCCGTCACTGCCCCAGATTCTCCGGATATAATCCTGGGATCTCCAAGCAAGGGATTCGCCAAAACTCTCATTCCTCTGGCAGCAACCCAATCCGGTGAAGAGACAAACATCTGGCTGTAGTCTCTGAGAATATTCCAGCCAATAAGATTCGGTTCGCCGCAAGCCAATCCTGCCATAATCGTCGACATATCTCCGCCGACGACCCGTGGCCTGCCATCTCCGGCAAGAGCAGACTTATATAAGCAATCCGCTTTATTAGCTTCAACCACTACCGTCTTAGGGCGATCCTCTTGAAAGAGTGAGGCGAAATACCCTTGCACCGATCCGGCCAAGGCCCCCACACCGGCCTGCACAAAGATATGAGTCGGTTTCTCTATGCCAAGGTTATTTAGTTCTTCCTGTGCTTCAGCCGACATAGTACCATAGCCCTGCATAATCCAAGAGGGAATTTCTTCATAACCTTCCCAGGAAGTATCCTGGACAACCACCCAGCCATTTTTTTCTGCTTCCTCAGCCGTCATGCGAACAGCATCATCATAATTCAGGTCCGTAATTGAAGCTTCTGCGCCCTCTTCTCTGATTTTATCCAAACGGAACTGGGATGATCCTTTCGGCATATAAACAACTGATTTTTGTCCTAATTGACGGGCAGTCCAGGCTATACCCCGGCCATGATTACCGTCCGTCGTTGTGGCGAAGGTTATATCGCCTAATTGTTCCTTAACTTCCGGGGAAGTTAGAACTTGATAAGGAAGCTCACTAATATCTTTATGGAGTCGCTGGGCAAGATATCGCCCAATAGCATAGGAACCTCCTAAAGCCTTAAAGGCATTTAACCCAAAACGAAAGGATTCATCCTTGACATAAATACCTTTCACCCCATAATTTGAGGCCAATCTATTTAACGACCGCAGAGGTGTAGGCTGATAATCAGGAAACGTCTCATGAAATCGTCTCGCTTTATCAATTTCATCTTTACTGAAAAGTTTGGTGGAAGAACCTTTGCCATAAGTTTTTAACATGTTATTTTTAATCCATTTAATTTCGTCACTCATGATAATCGCTCCTATTCCAAAATTACTATCGAAAACAATTTCTTGTTGAAACCCTTAGATTTTATCTCCCCCTAAATGAATTGTTCTCATTTAAATCAAGGAATATTTCATGCAATTATCATGCCAACTTTTAATGTGTCAGAGGTGTCAGAGGTGTGTCAGAGGGACGGTCCTTTTGACACGCTTTTTTCTTCTAACACACTTTGATAACATGCTATTGCGTTAATAATTTTTTCTGGGTTAAATTTTGGATTTCTGCATTGATTAATATTTCCAATAGAGTAAATCTGGAGATATACCTCTAGAATCAAACTATTTTTTTACCGAAATTAATCTCATTACAAAACCCAATATAGCAAAGAACCAGAACCAATCTTATGTTAAAAAACGAAAAAGACGATCCGCTTAATTTATCAAACTGATCGTCCCAATTTACTAACTTTTGAACTGATTCAACAGGCAAACTCTTTAAGACCTAACTCTCTCAACCATTCCTCTATTAATTCCGAGCAATTTGGCAATAGAGACCACCGATAGATTTGTGTTGGTTCGTAAATTTCTTATTACTGAAGTTCTAAAATTTTTGTCCGTTTTAATCATGTCTAAACTCATTTCTAACCAATTCTGGTTCAGGTATTTATGTAGATATACTTTACCATCCTGGATAGTTCGAATTGTACCCTCACCTTCATTGTCGTCCATATAGAGATTAGTATCATTATCATTTTCGTTTGAGAATTTAATAAACTCATTGATTGCATCCTTTTGATCTTCGGCAAACATTTTTAGGATATATAGAACATCCACAATCGTTGCCCCTTCTCTGTTCTGGTTTAAGTACCATTGGTAACTGCTCCACTGATACTGTTCGGCACGTTGTACTAAAAAGGCCTTTTGCGGATTCTGGTGAATATAGCGAATAACTGCTAATAGGGACCTGTCATTTTCAATTACCTCACTTCTATAGCGGCCCTGAAATACATGCCCTACACGACCATACTTTTTGTTGAAATGCATCGCATAGCTAGTTGCAATTCCCTTCATTAAAATTGAAATGTCATTATCGGTATCTTTTAGTGCTAAATGAACATGATTATCCATAAGACAATAAGCATATAAAATAAGCTTATTGTCAGTTTGCTTTTTATTAACAAAATTAATAAATCTTTGACGATCTTCATCGTCTAAGAATATATTTTTGCGTTCGTTCCCTCTGAGCATAATATGATAACATCCAGAATTACTATATCTCCGTTGTAATCTGGTCATTTAGATTCTCCCTTTCATCCCCTTTCCGTTCAGCATATCCACCATTTACCAAGATGTCAATATAATGTAATTGGTGTGTCAGGGGGGTGTGTCAGGGGGACGGTCCTTGCAACACACCTTCAACACATTCTGAGCTACCACTTACTTAAAGTTTTCTTTTTAGCATTTGAAAAAGCCATTTTTTCACGAAAACTCAATTAGTACAATGAAGTTCTTTGATATTATCCATTAACTCTTCTTTACTCCCATTACATGCAGCAGAAAAATACTGTCCTTGATATTCCCAAGTAATCATGTTCATAACCGAGCCAAAATTAAACTCGCGAAATACCCCTTTAACTTCACTTCCTGCAAACGTAAAATACATATCTTCACCAGATTCTTGAGAAGGGTTGTTAGTTTGAGGACCTTTTCCTTGGGTAAGTGTTAAATGGGCTATTGGTTCTCCTTTTTTCTTATAAAGGCTCACTACCGCTTCTTGCTTATCAGAAAAACGAACCCATTGGTGTTTGACGCTAAAATTTTTGGTTTGAAAACAATACATTGGACATGACAAACGCCGGCTTGCTTCTTCGAGAGAAATCTCTATGAACGGATGAATCTCTTCGCTCTCTTCCTCATCAATCTTAACCCCTTCAGGAATCTCTAATTCAAAAGAAGAGTCTGGAATACCCTGATTTACTTTCAATTCTTTGACAAGTGTTCTGAGTATAAGTTTTCCTTCTGAATTATAACGTTCTGTTACTAAGAGCATCCAGGAAACCTTATCCAGCCATACATGAGTATTCATGTCCTTCATATTATCTACTTTTTCCATAAATTGAATGTGCAAGGCAGGACGGCCTTCAATGTACTCCGTCCCTAATACTTTACAATTCTTATCAGCGGCCAATTTCTTCAGAGCATCAAGGTAATTTGGTCCCATTTGCTTACCTATCTCTTGACTAAACTTTAACCTTCTTGCCTTTTGACTCGATTTTGTCCAACATAACATTTCCTGCCCTCGAACGGTCGTGATCGTTTCATCAACCATCGGATTGGAAGACTCAATTCGAAGTTGTCCAGGTCGCTTAAACCAAATATGAGAAGAAATCGTTCCAGGTCCTGTTTCTTTAAAATAAGTTTGTTCTTGCACCATTTCATAGTCTTGGATCTGATCCCTTAGTTTCAGAGCCTTATCCGCTATCTCTTGGGAGGAAAGAGTAAGTCGTCCTGTTAAGGAATGAAGCAACGTTAAAAAGTTTTTATGCCTAGACAACTCCATCAACCACTCAGAATTATTTGACCATTGTTTTTCAAAATCCGCCCTCTCTTCTGAGGGCATTGTACCTTCTAAATAGTCATAAAATTGTTCCATTGTCGGCCATTTTTTTTGTTCATTACTCACGATCCAACTCCCCTTGTCATCGTTATTCTCCAAAGTGCAGCGGTTCTTGACCGTTTCCGCTCCTAACCAATCCCGAAGCTCCTTGCGCAAACGTTCTCTTGCCCGAAATAGCCGTGATTTAACCGTTCCCAATGGCAATCCATATTCTTTTGCCATATCATGCAGAGATTTGCCCCAGACATCCACCTCGATGAAAACTTGCTGTTGTTCAAAAGGTAACATCTGAAGAACACGAAATAATTCAACTTTCAAAGTTACTTGTTCATCAGGGGCAGCGCATTGATCAATTAGAAGCTCGGCATTTAGGCCTTCCGTTTCTTTCTGCCTCATTCTAAGGATTAAATACACCTCATTCATCAGAACTCTCCGGAACCATGCCTTGAAAGCTTCCGGTGTCTCTAATGTCGGGAGGAACTTGAAAACTTTAATCAGAGCATTCTGCAAAGCGTCTTCCGCAAGATCCTGATCACGAAGCAACATCTTTGCTTGACTTAGAGCTGACGGATAGACATTTCGCAAAAGAGACTCCCACGCTTCTTTATTCCCGCTTTGTACATCCCTAACAAATTCCGAGACCTGATCCAAAACCTTGTTTCTCCCTTCGTCCTGAGTTCACTCTTAAGATGCTTTTATCGTTTAGAAAGTTCCATTCTTTTTAAAAAAAATTGGTGATAAATATCTTCTCGATAATATCACCAAAACTAAAATATGAAAATTTATGTCTCTCCAAAAACATATTAGGAATCGTTTTGCAAACGTGTTAGAAGGACCGTCCCCCTGACACGCCCTGACACGTTAAAAGAGCGTGTCGAAAGGACCGTCCCCCCGACACGCTTGAATTACTCTGCCAGGCCGGTTCTGGCGTTAAACTGTTCAATAAGTTTGTCTAATTCTGGTCCCATCTGATGGAGTCTGCCCCAGTAATTGTCATAATCGTACCATTGGGCATTTAGTTCGTCTAAATCATACATTTGTTGTTCAATCCAGGTGTAATACTTCAGATTGTGAATACGTTTTTTGCTCTGGTAGGTTAATTCCTCCATGCTGTCTGTTCTGACACCTAAGACATTGCGGTTATGATCGATGGCAGCATGAATCAGGCTATATTCTTGACCTCTTTCTTCTTCCATCTCTTTTAAACGGGATTGATACATTTCAGCTGAATCAGTAAGGACGGTCATGACAATATCATCCTCTGTCAGCTCATAGTATTTAGCGAATTTTATAGCCGATAAAATATTAGCCGCTCCGGAAATTCCGACCCATGGGAGTTTGGCTATAACGTCTTCAGCGATACCTTGCTCTTTCAAATAGGTTTGTCCCGCTGCTTCATTAAAGAGCCGGAACATTCCCAAACTATCATTGTCATCGATGGCAATCACCATATCCGTGTTCTTAACATTATGGATCCAAGGAATATGTTTGTCACCGATCCCTTCGATTCTATGATCACCGAAACCATTATTTAACAATGTAGGACATTGCAAAGCTTCCCCGACGGCTAATTTGGCTTTGGGATATTGGTCTTTCAAGTAATCTCCGCAACCCAAAGTACCTGCTGACCCAGAGGTTAAACATACTCCAGCAAGTCTTCCCTTAGGACCGGCCTCAGCTTTGATGATCTCCTGCATGGCATTGCCGGTTACTTCATAGTGCCAAAGATGATTGCCAAGTTCTCCAAACTGATTGAAAATCACGACGTTATCACGGGTTCTTTTCAACTCCCAAGTTTTATCATAAATTTCCTTAACATTGCTTTCACAACCGGGAGTGGCAATAATTTCACCGGCCACAGTTTTCAGCCATTCAAAACGCTCTTTACTCATGTTCTCAGGTAAAATGGCAATTGATTTACAGCCCAGCAAGGCCGAATTATAAGCGCCGCCGCGGCAATAATTGCCTGTTGAGGGCCAGACAGCCTCATGATATTTGGGATCAAATTGACCAGTTACCAAGCGCGGGACTAAACAGGCAAAGCTTGCACCAACCTTATGGGCACCTGTTGGAAAATATTTGCCTGCCATGGCAATAATTCTTGCTTTAACGCCGGAAATGGCAGAGGGAATTTCAAGATAGTTCGGCAAAGAATTATAAAGTCCACCTTCTTTGACCGGCTCATTTTTCCAGGAAATTCGGAAGAGATTAATGGGATCGACATCCCATAAACCAGTCTTTTTCAATTTATCTTTTACTTTCGCAGGAATTTTATTGGGATCTTTCATTTGAGCCAGCGTTGGAATTAAAATATCTCGTTCTTTAACACTCTGGGCCGTTTTTGCGAGCTGCTCTTCATTAATCGTTAAATCAATTAAGTTTTTCATAGTCTTTCCTCCTTTATGATAACGAGTGAACTCGTTCAGCTAAAGCCGAACATCGTGTCTTCGGTGACGATAGTGTCCTGTGGACACTTTCGCCGAAAGCGCCAAGCCCATAACAATTTCTATCGCGCTAAAGGGATGGACTCTACTCCCACCAAAGCAATGTATCGGAACCCTACCTATAATTTTCCCATCAATTCGTCAAGGGAAGGCCCTACTTTTATAGGTTCACCCACTGCAGCGATGGCATTTTTGACATCTTTAAGGCCATTACCTGTCACTATAGCCACAACGGTTTCATCGGCCCCTATGACACCCTTTTTAACTAAAGCCTTCAGTCCTGCCATTCCAGTTACCCCCGCCGGTTCGCCGAAAATCCCGCTGGTTCTTCCCAGCTCTCGCATGGCTTCCAGGATTTCCTCATCGGGCACAGCGATCATCGTCCCCCCGGATTCGCGCACAGCACGCAAAGCCTTGTCCGGATTACGCGGCACACCTACAGCGATACTGTCTGCTAACGTGTTTTCCTCCGCCGGCTGCCAGGGGCGATTTTCTAAGAAGGCATCGACGAGGGGGCAGCATCCCGTTGATTGAACCCCGACAATCTTGGGCAGGCGCTCAATCCAGCCGGCTTGATAGAGATCTTTAAAGCCCTTCCAAACTCCGGCGATCGTACATCCGTCACCGACAGAAAGCACAACCCAATCAGGAACCTCCCAGTGAAACTGCTCGGCAATTTCCAGAGCCACTGTTTTTTTGCCTTCAACAAGATAAGGATTTATAGCGGCATTGCGGTTATACCAGCCGAAACGCTCGATAGCTTCAGCAGATAATCTGAAGGTGTCTTCATAAGAGCCTTGAACACTGATAACCTTAGCACCGAAAATTAACAATTGCGCTACTTTTCCCTGGGGAGCGCGGCTGGGGACAAAAATAACACTTTTCAGTCCCATGGCAGCAGCACTTCCTGCCAAAGATGAGGCGGCATTTCCCGTCGAAGAGCAGGAAACCGTTGGGGCCTTTTCCTCCACGGCTTTAACAACGGCAATAATCGAAGCACGGTCCTTTAAAGACGCTGTAGGGTTTTGCCCGTCATCTTTAATATACAGATTACTCATTCCTAACTGCTTGCCAAGTCCAGGCGGCTTATACAATGGGCTCCAGCCCACTCTCAGATGAGGCCGGGGAGTTTCCGGACGGATTGGAAGAAACGGCAGATAACGAAAGATTGAGTAATCTTTCGATTGTGATAATTTTTCCCGCGACGTCATCCTGTTTAGCGCTGAATAGTCATAGATAACATCCATAATTCCAGCTTTCGAACCGCAGGTCGGACAAGTATATACACCCGGTTCAGGGGCTAATTCTTTACCGCATTGAATACAGCGCAATCCCAATACATTTTCCATCTCCGTCACCTCAAATCCTATTCCAAATTGCTTGGGCCAATTCACGAGAACGAGCACAGATCGCTTCTTCGTCAATATCAACAAGTACCCTGTCTAGCATACGCACTCTTCCGTTAATCACCGTTGTTTCCACGTTATGACCGGAAACACCGAAAAGAAGATGTCCGCTCCAATTCGTCTCGTTCAAAGGCGTTGCAGGGATATAATCGACAACAATCACATCTGCCCAGGCTCCTGGGGTCAGTTCACCAAACGTTCCGCCGAATAAATCGGAAGCGATTAGGGGGTTATTGCCATATAACATTTGAGGAACTTCTGCCCAGGCCACACTGGGATCTGCGGCGGCATGCTTTTGCAGAACATTTTCTACTTTTGCACTTTCAAACATATCACAGGTATACCCATCTGTTCCCAAGCCGACTCTTACACCCTTATCCAACATTTTAAGAACCGGTGTTACACCAACTGCATTTCCCATGTTGGACTCAGGATTATGAACAACCTGAGTTTTGGAAGCTTTTAGAAGTTCTATTTCTCGATCATTGACATGGACACAATGTGCCGCGATAGATTTAGGCCCAAGGATTCCGAATTTCTCAAAGCGCTCAACAACCCTCATCCCGTGATTCGTCAAACAATCGTTTACGTCTTCAATACCCTCTGCCACATGAACATGAAATCCAGCCCCAAGTCGTTTCGCTTCATCACTGCACTGCTGCAGCGTTTTGTCTGATAAGGTCAAAGAAGCGTGAAGCCCAAACAATCCGGCAGTCATGGCATCGGGAGTTCCTTGACAGGCTTTAATAAAATCAGCATTCTCTTTAATACCTTCTTGGGCGATAGACTCGCCGTCACGGTCCGAAACCTCATAGCAAAAAGCGGCACGTACTCCTATCTCTTTAGCAGCCTTAGCTAACGCTGACAGGCTGCCTGTTACCGCATTTGGGCTGGCATGGTGATCAACAATCGTCGTTGTGCCTGTTTTAATACACTCAATAAGCGGAGTCAGAGCGCTGTAGTAAACATCCTCTATGGTCAGCAATTTGTCCAGTTTCCACCAAAGTCCTTCCAGGATATCGCGGAAATTGCGCGGTGGTTTGCTTTTAGCATCCATCCCCCGAGCAAATGTACTATAGAGATGCATATGAGTATTAATCAATCCCGGCATAATTAACTTTCCATGAGCGTCAATAAACCGAGCTTCAGGAAAACGTGTCTGCAGCTCTTGAGAGGGCCCAACTTCGATAATCTTGCTGTCCTGAATTAACACTCCGCCTTGAGGAATAACCTGGTTGCTCTTACCTAAGGTTAATACCATTCCATTCCCGATTATAAGCATTACTTAACTCATCCTCCCTTTAATAGTTCACTTTAGATATGATTAATTAGATTTATTTATCCTATCTGGGGAGATGAACGCTCTCCCATTAACCTGGTTAGCGAAATCGCCTGACTCGAGCACATTGCCTGACATAGCCCGCAGCCAATACATCGCCTTATATCAACCTCCGGCAACCCCTCTGTCCAAAAAACAGCATCATGCCCCCCGGTTCGGCAGACATCATAACAATCACCACACCGATTGCAGCGGTCCGCGTTAATATGAGAAACTACTTGTATCCCTCTCGGAAGATGAGAGTGTCCCACAAGATACGGCAGAGAACGCCCAATAACATCTGTTAGGCTCTGAAAGGACTTTTCCTCCATCCACCCTTGTAATCCCATAATTAATTCATGAATAATTCCGACGCCAAAGCGTAAAACCGCCGTACAGAGCTGCAAAGAACTTGCTCCCAGCAGAAGAAATTCTGCACCATCCTGCCAGGTGGTAATTCCACCGCTCGCTGCAATGTCGAGATTTAACTTTTGCGCAATTTCCGCAGTACATCTTAAGGCAATGGGCTTTAGGGCCGGTCCGGAAAGCCCTCCGTATGTAGAAAGCCCAGCGATATTTGGGGTGGGAATCAGGGTATCTAAATCCACTCCAGTAATGCTTTTCAGGGTATTTAAGGCACAGACACCCTCTGCTCCGCTGCGTTCAACCGCAGCAGCAGTAGCAAGAATATCCGAATCTTGCGCCGATAACTTAACAACAACAGGAACCTTCCCCGCTGCTTCCTTAACCCAACCTGTGATTTCTTCCGTGCTGGCCGGCTCTTGAATTTTCGAACCTAGTCCCCAATCAGCCCCATGGGGAAAGGAAATACTGCATTCCAATAAGTCCGCTCCCGCCGCCGCCATACGGTGAGCCAACATTTGCCAATCGCCCTTATTGTTGGCAATAATGCTTGGAATGACAGCCTTAAACGGAAAACGTTTTTTTAAATAACGAATAGTTTGCTCAATCTGTTCAACGGAATGCTCTGAGATTAAGTCAATATTCTGGAGGCCCAGAAAACCTTTAAGATGTTCCACCTTCATGACTAAGGGAAATACACGCCTGACTACGCTGGAGTCAATGCTGATTGTCTTTAAAACAGCGCCTGCCCAACCAGCTTCAAAGGCCCTAACTAACCGGTCGACTTGATCTGTACTTGGAGAAGGAGCCAAAATAAAGGGGTTTTCAAGTTGAAATCCGCAATAATCCACTGATAAATCAACTGGCATTTTTAATTCCCCTTTTAACACCCATAATTAGAGAGCATTATAACGTGGGAAAGAAGCAGCTTCTTTCCCACGAAATGTCTTAAGCATTCATTCCTGCATTATCGGCCAGTTCCTTTTGGGCCTCTTCGCCGCCTTTGCTGCCGTTAAACAGGGCATTGAGGATAACAGCCGCCACGGAACCTAGAGTAATGCCACTGTGCAAAATAGTTTGACTCCAATCAGGGAATAACTTAAAGAAATTTGCGTCAACAACCGGAATAACACCCAATCCTATACTAATAGCTACGATAAAAATGTTGTTGGGTCTTTTTTCGAAGTCGACTTTGGACAATGTTTTAATTCCATTGGCAGCAACAATACCAAACATAGCAATCCCAGCACCACCGAGTACAGCATTTGGCAGGGAAGCAATAATCGTCGCTAATTTAGGAAAGAAACCCATAACTACTAAAATCGCACCGGAGGTAGCAACTACAAAACGGCTTTTAACCCCGGTCAGGCCCACAAGACCAACGTTTTGAGCAAAGGCAGTATAAGGGAAGGCATTTAATATACCTCCAAGAGTCGTTGCCAACCCATCAGCACGCAGCCCTGCAGTTAGTTCCTTTTCTCCGATTGGTTTATCAACCATTACACCTATTGCCAGGAAATCTCCCGTAGACTCCACCATAACCACTAACATAACAATAATCATAGCAATGATAGACCCAAGATCAAACTTCGGCATCCCAAAAGCAAAAGGATAGTCGATGCCTAACCAAGCGGCAGAGGAAACCCCCGAGAAGTTCACAAGCCCTACGGGCATGGCGATGATAAGACCAATAATTAACCCTAGAAGCACTGAAATATGAGCAATGAACCCACGGAAAAACCTATTGATTAAAAGAATAGCGACAAGAACTATGGCTGCAACCCCAATATAAGTCATGCTTCCATAATGAGGGTCTCCGGTACCGCCGGCTGCCCAGGCAATGCCTACAGGCAACAGGGAGATACCAATTACCGTGATAACGCTTCCTGTGACAATAGGCGGGAAAAATCGAATCAACTTACTAAAGAAAGGGGCTAAAAGAAAGGTACATATACCGGCTATAATAATTGATCCGTAGATCGTCTCCATGCCTCCTGTTTTGGCCATAATAATCATCGGAGTAACAGCAGCGAAGGTCACACCTTGGATAACAGGAATCTTAATGCCTATTTTCCAAATTCCCAACGTCTGCAGCAAGGTGGCAATCCCACAAGTAAACAGATCTGCGTTAATAAGAAAAGCGGTTTGAGCTTTAGTTAACCCAGCGGCTCCGGCAATAATCAAGGGCACCGCTACCGCCCCGGCATACATCGCCAGTACGTGCTGCAAGCCAAACACAAAAAGTTTAGCTGCTGGCATCATTTCGTCAACAGGCGCTACAGAATGTTGTGTGTTAGCCATTTTTTTCCTCCTCGTTGTTTACTGCAGGATAACTGCTTTAAGCGCACACCTCCGTCCTCAAAACCTTGAATAGTTCCTGCTTTCAAATTCAGGGTTCCTCTCCTTGGACATAGATTGTTCCTAGATGAAAAGTTAGCAATATTCGTGCCAATCTGATAATACCTTATTTAATCCGACATTTACCTTACTTATCAGAGATTAAAAGCCATATCATTATCAAAGTGATAAGATTTTAAGATCATCTCTTTCTCTATCTCCAGTAATGAAACCATGTCAAATCGATAAGATAATTATCATATTGATAAGACTACCCACCCCTTTTTATCGAAGCTTAATCCTGAGGTATTTACATAAAGAGGTCCAACAAATTGTTCGACCCCTTTATATATGTCCCTAAAATTAAACTTTATACAGATAAGGATATTGTTGAATAACTGTCCACATAAAGGCTGCAAGGGAGCCATCAATAGGAGCATCCGTACGCCCGGTTTGATCAAAAGCTACCTCTATAACTTCTCCCTTTAGGCGAAGTTTAACGATAGGTTCCTTCCCATCCTTAAGGATTACAAACCCGGTATTCAAGGAATCTGCAAATTCCTTTTCACTCCAATATAATGTCATCTTTACTTTATATGGCGCATCATCATAAGGACAGAACGTCTCACAATTGCCGCACTCATTACACATGCCATCAACATGGAGAATTTGATTGCGATTCGTTAGTCCTTCACCTTCCACCGGAATCATTAAATTAGCACGATTCGGACACACCTCGGAACAAATATTGCAGATATAATTGCATTCCAGGCAGCGTCCTGTTTCTTCTTCTCCATCACAGACCGGCTGCAGAACTGCTTTTTTAGTCCGTACTTCAAGTAATTGTTTTTCCTTATCGAAGGAAATCCTGGAAGCATATTCCTGACTGAATTCCAAATGTTCTTTGGCAAGGATCGCCTTAGCAACTTTTGTACCATGAGAAATAGCACCAACCACAGTCCAAGGGCCGACTAAGGCATCCCCGCCGATAAAGACATTCTCGACGTTCGTTTCTAATGTATCTTCATTAACCTTAATTTTCCCCTTTTCTCCGACTTCAATCCCATTCGTCTTCAGGAGGTCATAATCAATCAGCTCGCCAATTGCCGACAAGACCGTGTCAACCGGAAGCTCTTCATAAATCCCTTCCCGCGGAACCGGACTCCGTCGTCCAGAAGCATCAGCCGGCCCCAAATCCATAACTTGGCACTTAAGAACCCCGCCGCTTAAAGATACCGGAGCCAGAAGCTCCTTAAAGATCACGCCATCCTTTTGAGCATAGGCCAATTCCTCCTCGTCAGCAGGCATGTAATCTTTCGTTCGACGATAGACAATAGAGACTTCTTCAACTCCCGGAACCCGAAGGGCTGCTCGTGCAGCATCCATAGCTGAATTTCCGCCCCCGACCACCGCCACCCTCTTGCCAAGATTCAACCCTTGGCGATCCGTATTAAAAGCTTCCAAGAAAGGAATAGCTCCGCGGATACGCTCCATATCGCCCTGTATCGCTAAAGCATTTGTTCTTCCTGCCCCTATGGCTAAAACGACATAATTAAACCCTTGTGCCTTATAATCAGCCACCGAAACTTTCGGGTTGACTCCAAATTTAAACTTAACCCCCATAGACTCAATAAGTTCTATATCCTTCTTAATCGCCTCACGGGATATCCGAAAATCCGGAATAACAAATTCAACTGTTCCTCCAGCCTTTTCACGCTTATCAAAGACGGTGACATTCATACCTGCCTTGGCTAAGAAGTAAGCCGCGGAAAGTCCTGCCGGTCCCGCACCGATCACAGCGACACTAGCCTTTGACTGCGATTGGCCTTTGGAAACCTTTTGCATATAACCAGCAAAACCTTTTTCAGCCGCCACAAGTTTCTGACCCCGAATGTGCACTGATTCATCGTAATCCAGGCGTGTGCACTTCGTCATACAGGTGTGTGTACAAATCGTTCCCGTAGTAAAAGGCAGCGGATTCTTAGAGACAATAACGTCAAAGGCTTCCTCATAACGTTTTTCGCCGACCAGGCGCAAGTACTCGGGAACGTCTTGTTCGATCGGGCATCCCTTTTCGCAAGGTGCAATAAAGCAATCTAACAGCGGCAATTTGAGCGAAGTTTTCCTGCTGAGCATATCCCGAGACTCCTTGATATGATTGGCATCATCAAAAGCACTTTCCGCTAAGGCTTTAAGCTTCTTCATATCTAAGCGGCTTGATTCTTGATTATCCAAAAGCGGTTCCAGACGTTCAGCTAATTGTTGGAAGCGTTGATAACCACCTGGTTTGAGCAGTGTTGTAGCTACAGTTATAGGTCGAATCCCCGCAGCAAAGATACGCTCAATATTAAAAGCGTCCGCACCGCCGGAATAAGAAATTTTAAGCTCCCCGTCAAACTCCGCCGCAAGTTTATATGCCAAATTAATTGTTAAGGGATAGAGAGCCCGGCCGGACATATACATTTCTTCTCCAGGCAGCTCATCCCGAGCTATCCTCACCGGCAGAGTATTCGATAGTTTAACGCCAAAGTCTTTCTTATTGTCCGCAGCAAAAACTTTCAGCCGCTTTAACATTTCTACGCCATCGCCGAATTGCAAATCATGAGTAAATGAAGCTTCTTTTAATTGAATATAGTCATACCCCATCTTGTCAAAGGTCTTGCGGACATACTCAAACCCTAATAATGTCGGATTCATTTTGACAAAGGTATGAAGTTTCTTTTCGCTAATCAGATACCGAATAATCGCTTCGATTTCAGTGGGCGGGCATCCGTGCATCGTCGATAGGGTGATGGAGTTGCATATCTGAGGCGAGATCTGGTCCACAAATGCGCTGTCCACATGTTTGAGCAGCCCCAATTCTTCCCGCAAGACGTCTTGACATTCCTGGAAAATCTTCGTTTTTGCGGCATCTTTCAAACCTTCAATAAACTCATCAACTTTAGGGGACTGAATGCCCTTCAAGTCATAGCCAACACTCATATTAAACATAAAGCGCCGCTCAGTTTGTTGAAAGAACTCTTTTTGTATAACGTGCAAGATGAACCAAGCTTTCACATATTCCGCAAAAGCGCCCATAATCGGAAGTTCTGTTGACCATTCTGTATTATAGCACTCGTCTTCGGCGGAAATACAAGGCTTGGCAATTTCCAACTCATCCATAATCTGAACAGATTTAAGCTCGAAAAAACGACTTCCGCTCATATAGGAAGCAATAATGTTTTGAGCCAATTGAGAGTGCGGTCCCGCTGCCGGTCCGACAGGAGTAGCGATGGCTTCCCCAAACAACTCCATATAATGATCGTTTGATTTTTTGAAGAATTTCTCTTCCGGAATACCAAATACCATCCCGCTGTGCTTATATTCCTCCATAACCCAATGAAGCAATTGTCTAAAGGGAATCAGAGCCATTTTGTCGCTCATAATTATTGTCTCTCCTTAAGTTGTTCTTGTTGCTGCTTGTAATGAGGGCTGTCCACACAGGTACAAATATGTCCTTCCAAAGACTTTTCCGCTGCCTTAAGAATATTTTGATACCCTGTACAGCGGCATAAATGCCCCGAAAGTTCTCGCTTAACTTCCTCACGAGTGTAGTCCTTACCGCTTTCTGTCATAGCTGTAGTGGTTAAGATAAGTCCAGGCGTGCAAAAACCGCACTGAACAGCACCTTCTTCAATAAAGGCTTTCTGAACCTTAGAAAGTTCCCCGTTCTTAGCGGCTACCCCTTCGATCGTCGTGATAACTTTACCATCCGCCCAAACGGCTAAATAAATGCAAGAGTCATAAGGAGTCCCATCAATCAAAACACTGCAGGCTCCGCATTCGCCGACGCTGCACCCTTGTTTAGCACCGGTATACCCCAGCTGGTTTCGCAAAAGTTCCAGCAGAGACATACGGACATCAACTTCCAAGGTATAAGATTTCCCATTAACCGTAAATGAAATCCTTTTAAACAAGATCTACACCTCCCGCCCTCACAATAGCCGTTTGCAAAGCCCTTTGAGTCAATTCCTCCACTAGATGTTCACGATACTCTTTGGACGCTCTCCAGGAGGTTCGGGCCTTGGTTGATTTTACAGCTAGTTTGCCGATTTCCTCGATTGTTTCCGGAGAAATTTTCTTTCCGCGAGCAAAATCTTCCGCTTCCACACAGCGCAAAGGTGTCGGTCCAGCGACGCCTAGCCCGATACGAATCTCACTGAAGTTACCGGAATCCAACTTACAGAGAACAGCAACTCCAAGCGTGGCGATATCCATAGCCTCCCGCATAGCAAATTTAATATACTGTCCTCCAAACCCCTGATAATCTTCCGGATAGATAAGGATATCTGTAAGAACTTCCCCAGGCTTTAAGTCAACCTTACCGGGTCCAAGATAGAATTCCCGAATGGGAATCACCCGTTCCCCTTGGAGGTTCTGCAATTTTAAGTGAGCATTAAGGGCAAACAAGGATGAGGCGCTGTCGGCTGAGGTTGCCCCATTGCAGACATTTCCGCCGATGGTAGCAATATTCCTGATCTGCGGCCCCCCCATTGAGATCGCCGCTTCTGTAAGAATAGGAACATACTTCTTCATGATTTGATCATTAAAGACGTTAGTAAACGTTGCCATCGGACCAATAGCAATCGTCCCATTCTCCAATTTGCGAATATCCCTCAACTCTTGGATCTTGCGAATGCTTAACAACTCGGCGTCTTCCAGCTGCCCGCCATGCATCTTTACAAGCACATCCGTTCCGCCTGCAATAATTTTAAGCTTTGGATTCACCCCAAGAAGTTCCATCGCTTCGCGAACTGTTTCCGCCTCGTAATATCCTCTAATGTCGTACATCATTTCACCGCCTTTATAATAATCCAGCCTTTTTAAAACTCTCAAAGACTCGTTGGGGATTCATCGGTATGCGATTGAAGGCAACACCTGTAGCGTCTAAAACCGCATTGCGAATAGCCGGAGCCGGGGAAATAACAGGAGGTTCTCCCAAAGCTTTTACCCCAAATGGCCCGGTCGGATCTTCGATTTCCACAAAGGCAGCGCCAATCTCCGGCGTATCCATAATGGTGGGAAGTTTGTAGTCCAGTAAATTATTATTCAAAGGTTTCCCCGTCGTTTCATCAAAAAGCAGTTGTTCGGACAAAGCATATCCTATGGCCATGCTCACACCGCCATGGACCTGTCCCGCCGCTAACTGGGGATTTACAATTTTACCCGAATCATGAACGTTGTAGATTTCCAAAACTTTTATCTTTCCTGTTTTAAGATCTACTTCTACCTCAGCAAAGGTTACACCAAAGGGCACGGCATTAATTCGGGCATTATTGGAAACATCGCTCGTTATCGGCTGGGCATTGACCCGATCATAAAAGGACTGCATCGCAACTTCCCAGAGAGGCAGGACAGGTTCTCCCGAATGTTTATAGACAATCATCTGCTCTTTAAGATCCAAACTATGCGCAGGTAGATCAGTAATTTTTTGAGCGAAGGCTAAGATTTTGCTCTTGACTTCTAAAGCAGCTTTTTCAACCGCCATCCCACTGACATAGGTTTGACGCGAAGCGTAGGAACCCGTATCAAAGGGAGAAATATCCGTATCCTGTTGAGAAATTACATGGACCATAGACACCGGGAGGCCCAAAATCTCCGCTGTCATTTGTGCAAAGACCGTATCACTTCCTTGGCCAATTTCCGTAGCACCAAGCTGAAGCTGAACTGAGCCATCTTGATTAAGAACGATGCGGGCAGCTGCTAGTTCCAAAGCGACAGGATAAGTTCCTGAAGCATAGCTGAAACAGGCCATTCCTACCCCACGGCGGATATCTCCCGTCTGATTTTTGTAACGTTCCTTCTTTTCATCCCAATGGATAAGTTCCTTGCCTTTGTCAATACATTCGCGAATTCCGCAGCTAAGGACTTTATTTTTGCTGAAAGGTTCAAGATAACCAACATCCACTAAGTTTTTCCGGCGCACTTCGATAGGATCAAGATTAAGCCTTTTGGCAATATCTTCAATATGAGACTCGAAGGCAAAAAAGATTTGTGGAGTTCCATAGCCACGCATAGCACCTGCCACCGGTAGATTTGTATAAACTGTGACCGGCGAGTATTTCATGGCTTTCACAGGATAAAGATAACGGAACTTGCTTCCTCCGCTCCCGGCAATTGAACTTCCGTGGGAGGCATAAGCTCCAGTATTGGAAATTGCCGAAATTTGAATAGCATTAATTGTTCCATCTTCATTGACACCAGTTTTAATCTTAAATTTGAAGGCATGGCGTGTTCGAGTATCAACCATTCCTTCCTCCCGGGAAAGTTCCAATTTAACAGGCCGACCGCCGACGGCCAAGGTCAGAGCTGCATTCAAAGGTTCATAACAAACATCTTGCTTATTGCCAAAACCGCCGCCGATATAAGGCTTGATAACTCTGACTTTTCCCCAGGGCAAACCCAGCGCTTGTGCTACAATACGCCGTACAATCTGGGGAATTTGAGTCGAGGTAACAATCACGATTCGGCCATCCGCATCCACATAAGCATGAGACGTCTGAAGTTCAAGATGACAATGTTGAACGATACTCGTCTCGTACTCTCCCTCAAAAACATAATCCGACTCTTGTAACGCAGCCTCCATGTCACCCCGTTCAAAGCCGCCTCCCGTAGAGAGAACGTTTCCCTCACTCTCCTCATGAATTCGAGGAGCGCCTTCCCGCATCGCCGCTTCAGGGGTTGTTAATGCCTCAAGGACTTCATATTCAACCTGAATTAATTTTAAAGCTTTAGCGGCAACAACTGCATCCACAGCAACAACTGCCGCAATGGCATCTCCCACATAACGAGCCTTCTTAGCTAAAATAAACCGGTCCTCTTTATCCCGATGCCCCGGGTCTAAAGAATAAGGATGTCCAGCGGTGGCAAACAAAGGCAAATCCACCTCTTGTTCATCATCTAAGACATCGTTCATAACGCCAGGTAAAGCGGTGGAAAACTTGATGCGTGGTAAATCTTTATACGTTATTACCGCTTCAACGCCCGGCAAAGATTTAGCCTCACTTACATCGATCGATTTAACAACGGCATGAGCATAAGGACTATGCAAGATTTTGGCGACCAACATATCCCGTTCCGAAAAATCATCCGTATATCTGGCCTTGCCGGTTACCTTAGCGACAGCGTCAACTCTACTGACACTTTTCCCTACAACATCGTAAGCCAATTTTACCCCTCCATCCCAAAACATTTATTTTAAAGCACAATCTTACAGGTGAAGACAAGACATAGTATATTCTTTATAGACAAGTAAAATTAGCCATCCCCTCTCTTATCTATCCGTGCAATATTCATGCCAGATAACAAAAATCTCTGAAAAATAGCATTTTTACGGAGTTTTTACTAAAAGACAAAAAAATATAATGAATTCTAATTCTCAAAATGATAAAAACCGAACGATAAACCTTTAGATAAAGGCATTTAAAGACTTATCAAAAATATAACTTATTATCATTTTGAGAAATTATACCTGCAAAAAAGTATTCCTTTTGTCAGTATTCCCTGAAAGCATCATTTTACTTAAGTTATTCAATATTGTAACGCGCTAACTTACGATATAACGTTGCTAGGCCGATCCCTAAAGCTTTAGCTGCCTTTTCTTTCCCTCTAGCCCCTCCCTCAGTCATCCGGTAACAGCGAAGAATAGTTTCCCGTTCAATCCTCTCTAAATTAAACCGATCTTGATTTTCTTCCCGTAATTCTGCTTGTTTCATTCTTACAGGCAAATGGTCTTCCGTTAATCTTGAATCCTTCGCTAGATTCATAGCATACTCGATAATGTTTTGTAACTCGCGAACATTACCAGGAAAAGCATAGCCCTGGAGTCTCTGGCGAAAACCTTCCGATAGGTCATGAACATTTTTATTCAATTGCTGATTATATACTTGGATAAAATGCCGAATCAAAAGCGGCAGGTCTTCTTTCCTCTCCCGCAACGGCTTGATATGCATAGGAATGACATTGATCCGATAATATAAATCCTCTCGGAATTCACCTTTAGCCATCATTTCCTCCAAATTGCGATGGGTAGCCGCTATGATCCTTACATCAACAGGACTTGCCGTGATGCCGCCGATGCGTTCAATCTTTCGTTCTTGGAGAACTCGTAGAATCTTAGCC
The DNA here is from genome assembly GCF_049943955.1 of Desulfosporosinus sp. SYSU MS00001. Lineage (NCBI taxonomy): Bacteria > Bacillati > Bacillota > Clostridia > Eubacteriales > Desulfitobacteriaceae > Desulfosporosinus > Desulfosporosinus sp. SYSU MS00001. Next base: position 467,157 of record NZ_JBNFTW010000002.1, on the reverse strand, counting down.
TGTAAATAAAGAGGCATATCTCCGATTTCATCCAGAAAAACGGTTCCTTTATTGGCTAATTCAATTTTACCAATCTTCCCGCCTTTGCGGGCTCCGGTAAAGGCACCATCTTCATACCCAAAAAGTTCACTTTCCAGTAAATTTTCAGGAATAGCAGTACAATTGATAGCCATAAACATACCTTGGTGTCTCGGACTAAGATTGTGAATCGACCGAGCCAGCATCTCCTTCCCAGTTCCACTCTCTCCCCGAATTATAACTGTTGACTTACTCGCTGCGACGACTCTGGCCTGTTCTCGAATTTGACACATGCACTCGCTCTCTCCCAGAATATCTTCGATCGAATAACCGATCTCCCGGGAACTCAAGCGATGAACAATGCGACTGATTTCGTCAAAGGGCCGAAGAATCACAGCAAGACTTTTAACCCCGTCTTCGCCTTCCATAGGCAATGCCCGCAAAAGCATATGCTGCCGATTTTTCTTAGACTCAATATATACTTCTCGCTCAATAACATCTTCCGCACTTTTTCCAACCGTTAGAATTTCCGCAGCGATCTGCGGAGGAAAGAGAGAGTCTAAACGACTGCTGGGATGAAGCAGATTTGCGCTGAAAAAGCCTTGAGCTGCCTGGTTAAAATGAAGTATCGTTCCCTCAAGATCAGTTGTTAGCAGCCCTTCATCCAAACAATCGATAATTGAATTCAAATAATGGTTTGCCGAAACGAGTCCCGCCAAAAATTCCTGTTCTTTAAGTTTTAAGGCAATCGTCTCTGCCATTTTTGTTAGAAAAATGAGATATGATTGTTGATTCTCAGCTATAAGTTTGGCCTGTACTTCCGTAAAACAGATCATTCCAATAGCACCCACTGCCTTACCATCAACATTAATTGGCGATACCACCTCATACTTCTCAGAACAATTGCCACGAGCCATACAAGGACCACATAGAGGATGGATACCCGGGGTTTCAATGACAAACTGATGACCGGTGCGAAGAACTTCACGATACACATACCCTTGTCGGTCCATAGATTGCCCGACTCCTTTATGATAGCGGCCTGTTCCGGCAATACGAATTAACTTTTTATCAGCTATTTCGATATCTATTTTCACAACAGTCGCGATTGCTTCAGCAATCTGCTGAGCATAATCTTTCACATCGATCAGTTCAACCATGTGATTACCCCCCATTAGCTTTTTCGATTTTCTATCTCCAATCGAAGCAGTGAATCAATCAATCGTTTTGTCTTAGGCAATAATGTGCTTGTAAATCAAGAAACCCAGAATAGCTGTATTTAAAATCACAAATACAGGGGCAGCCACGAGAAATTTGGGATGAGAGGTTTTGTGGTGAAAATACTTCATGCCAGCGAACAGTCCCACTCCGCCAAAAGCCCCCATCCAGAGCAAGGTTGCCTCCGAAATTCTCCAGCGACCCAACTTTGCCTTTTTCTTATCTCTTCCCATGGTGATAAAAACATAACAATTCCAGAGAAAATAAATCAAAATGACATACTTAATAGGAAGCAATTTTTGCTCTCCCCTTTCGCTGATGTCTAACTGATGATCAAACCTCTTTCTAGACGCCGCTCCAACGTTCAAATAAAGCATGATCTACACCAAACTGATCCAACACCCGCCCAACTACATGATTCACTAGATCCTGAATCTCCTGAGGATGATGATAAAAGCCCGGCGAAGCAGGCATAATTGTCGCTCCAGCTCTTGCCAGCCGCAGCATATTTTCCAAGTGAATAATGTTGTAAGGCATTTCCCGCGGCACAACCACAAAAGGCCGACGTTCTTTCAACGTTACCTGGGCAGCACGTGCTAAGAGATGATCTCCTGTACCGGTTGCCATTAAACCTAAAGTATTCATCGAACAGGGAATAACAACCATCCCATGAGTTCGATAAGAGCCGCTTGCCAGAGAGGAAAACAAATTCGTATTTTCATGGATATGAACATTCTCAGGTAAGCTCTGCCTATCAGACCCTGTTTCAAAGGTCAATACTTTTTCGCCTGTCGACGTCATAACCAACTCAACCTGCCATTCCATTAACGCCAGAACCTTAATCAGGGTCAGTGCATAGATTGAGCCACTTGCTCCGGTTATACCCACAATGATCCGTTTAGTCATGATGCCCTCCTATAGTCTAATCCTCTATCTTTAATTCTCGATCATCGAAATCTTATCTTTGCGTATAAGACGAATTCCCCCGAAAATGATGACTGCTCCCACAATCTGCAAAAGATGAATCCTCTCTTTAAGAATCACCGCAGCCGTGATAACGGCAACAGCGGGGACGGCATACATATAAGCCATCACTCGATTTACTCCAATCCTGCTTATAGCATAATACCAAACCACCAGGCCGTAGGCTGTGACGAGGAGCGTTGAAAACAACACCGAACCCCATGCTGAAAAGGGGATCGTTGACCATGATAACTCGGTAACACCTTTTAGACCAACAATCAAAAGAAAAATAGTCCCAAAGAGAGAGGAGAAAGTAATCGTTTTCAAGGCAGAATACTTACTTAGCATGCGTTTGGCAAGTACAGGATATAACCCCCAGATACAGGAAGACAACAGGGCTATAAGATCTCCTCGCAATACTTCCCAACCGAGGGCTAATTTATTTGTCCCAAATAATAGAACAAAAATCACTCCCACTATTGACAAGGCGCTCCCCCTTCGCCCTCGTGAACCCAAACGTTCTTGTCCTGCCAGCCAAGCAAATATAGCCGTGAAAACCGGAGAAACTGCAACAATCAAGGAAGCATTTGTCGCAGTCGCATATTTTACGGCAGCCATAAACAACGTCTGATAGATCGTAACTCCTACTAAACCTATTAGAGCTAAACTCCAACAATCCTTTAATTCAACTCGTATGTTTTTTTCCAAAGTATACAAAAGCAGAAGAAGAATTGGAGATGCTCCCACAAAGCGAAGCACAGTAAACGACAGAGGATCAAATCCAGCCATTCCCCATTTCCCAACAACATAGTTTGCTCCCCATACTAAAACAACTCCCCAGATCACCCACTCCGGAAAATCTCCCCTTGACCGATTCCTCATAAGAAACTCTCTCTTCCCTCTCTATACTAAAGACCCCTGGCATAATTGTTAATGATGCCGGGGTCTACTCTTTTTTCCTAGAAAACTAGGTACAACGTTTCCTAGTTGTAACTTTTCATAATAAGATCTTATCAAGTTAATTCATGATTATATTGAAACCTTCGATAACTTATTCTTTAAGCCATAATTGTACCATAGAAAATCAGAACGCGAAATATTTAAGTTTCATTATACTGAATACAGATAATTAGGTGTTAACAATGGCAATGGCGAACACTACTAAAAAATATCTACAAAATAGGTTGACAAGATGAAGGTCATCTCCTATAATAATTAATGTTACGCGGTCGTGGCGGAACTGGCAGACGCGCTAGATTCAGGTTCTAGTGCTCGCAAGGGCATGGAGGTTCAAGTCCTCTCGACCGCACCATAATGCTGATAAACGTGATTCCCGTAGGGGAGTCGCGTTTTTTGTTTTTTGTTCGCTAAAACGCACAACCATCGTACTTGAACGTTATTTTATGGTGGTCTAGTGCGGTTTTTGCGTGGGAAATACGCAAATCTAGTGCGTGTCTTTATTCTAGCGGTGAAATTCGTATTAGTACAAGAGTTAATTTTTGACAAACATAAAAAGAAGGCTAGACACTTAACGTCTAGCTCCGAGATGGTTTATTTCAATTGGTCAATCAGCTTTCTATGCCTTGAATTTTGAATTTCCAATGCCTTTTCTATAGCCGACAGTCTGGTTCTCAGTGAGTTTAACTCTTTACGAACCTCGTCTGACTCTCTCTCTAACTCTTCAGATTTTTTTGGTTCAAACGGGAGAACAATGCCGCTTACAGTCTCAACCTCTCTTTTGGCAAATGTCCTTCCGTATTCCTTGCGTATGGACTGTACCTTTTCACCCAAGGCTTCGACTTGCTGCAAATATTCTTTCTTGAGTTCTTCTAAGTACTGGATACCTTCAGACTTAAAATCGATGGCATTTAGTTTGCTCATTATTTCCTCTATTTTTTCGTCACTGTTCAATCTTCTCACCTCCACAATCCTCACTCTAATGAAACTGTTCCATCTCTGACCATGAAATTCCTTCCAAATATTTAGGTTTGGATTTAACTAAGTGTTATAATTTGAAAGGAAAAATCAGTCATTAGTCTCTGCTAGCCACCCCGTTACGGGAAATGCCCCCGCCTCATACGACACTACGCCTAGTGTAAGCAAAAATAAGCAATCACTTTATTTCGAATGGGTTAATTAACAATTCTGCTACCCTCATGGATATTGGAGTACCATCTAATCGTTTGAATAGCGAGTATACGTAACATATCAACAAACTGTTGTTTTTCATTCTCTGGACATTCATTTCCTTTGAGGCTGTAATTTGCTTTCGCATGTGCGATATAATTCCTGGTGTCCGAAATGCTATCAGCTATCTGGTCAAAGGCAACTTCTAAAACCGTCTCTTTGACTGCCTTATCCTTTTGTAAGTTACTCTTCAGGTCTTGCACTTTTTTCAAGTAATCTGGTGCATAATCAACAACTTCAAGTACGTCACAACAGGTCTTAATAGTTGCTTTAATGGTACTTCTGTCGGTGTCAAATTTTTGTTTAAAATCAACAAACATCTGCTCAAGTCCCTTAATATAATTGGCATCTGGATTAAGGGCTTTTTGACTTAATAGTTTTGCCCTAGCTTTATTTGTAATCTCCTGACGTATTACCGTTTGTGACACAAATTCGATTACTTTGGCGTATTGAATAATACAGTAATCGTAATTCTGCATGCCTATATTAAAAAGCTTCAATACCTCGTCTATGCCCTTGCCAAATAACAAGGGTCTTAGTGGAAAGGTCTTTTGACTAATCTCCTCTTCATCTACTTCATCGAAATATAGCTCTGGTCTGGGATTTTCTTCAAGGGTGATGTTGTGAGAGGCATTCAATTCAAATATGTATGAATTAAGTACAGTATCAACTTGGTCGAGTCTCATAGGCTTATCAAATATAATCTCTACAAACATATCATCGTTCACAACGGACGGATAATACTTGTCATAATCATCAGCGAAATGAACCATAAGGCCAAAAATCGTAACTCCATTAACCAAAGAGCAACTAAAATTTACCTCGTCCAGGTTTGACGACACCTCGAGAACCCGTGGGTTATTACTAAGCAAAATATCCAAAATTGAAGTGCCTGTGTAATCCTTTGCAGTGACTCTGACTAAGCACCGTTTTTCTGTAAGACATATTTTGTTATCGATTAGTTTAGCAGTCCGTGTTTCATCAATTAGCTCTATGAACTCTCTTAGTGATAATTCAATACTCTCATCAGTGTGGTCAGGTGAAAAGTTAACTTGAAAGCTGTCATCAAAGCTGTCATCTATAATAATATCGTCGTATTCCGAAGGGTCGAAGTCCTCGCTAGTTAAGTCATAAAAGTCCAAGTTTAAGCCACTATATCCTGTTTGCTTTTGCTTTACATAATTTAAACAGGCCTTAAGCTCTGTCTCAAATTCCTTTGAACTGATTTGCAACATTGGTTACACCTACCTCATTTAAAACAGTCAGACGTTCAATCTAGGCACTAGAGTCCATCCCCAATCATTTTGAAACTAATGAAACATAAGTTTGGTCATTAAGATATTAGACATAGAGGTAATGTTTTCCTGCAATATTCGTACAATTATGCCGGACGAAAGGCCCGTGTCGAAGGCAGAAATTAAGAAGCTACCCATGTGCAAGAAATGCCCCCACCTCATATTCCACTACGCCTGATGCAGCCAAAAACAAAGCCCCAGGCCGTAAAAGCGTGGGGTTGAAGGTGCTTTCCAGTGTCAATGCGTGTCACGCACGTCCCGGTTTTTTGGCGGTATCCCTCTACCAGTAAATTCGGCCCGATGATAACCAAACAAGTCCCCCGGTACAAGTGCTTACTACGTTTAACCCAGTTTGTAATCATTCTTATCTAGCAGTACGGCCCCAACAATCACCTTTAACTGGTCGTCCTTTGCTTCTTGTTGATGGTGCAAAACGTTCTTGTCCGTGGCAGCGTCTGAACAGTCAAATAACGTGTCATACACTGACATACAACCTGCCAGTCGGGGGCACTTGTCTACCGTCCAGCACCCATAACGGTAAAGGACGTTCTTTCGTTGTAGCGTATTTTTGCCGTCCAAATTCAGATAGACACTTTCTTTATTGTTTTTTTTCGTTACTGTGTATTGTTCATATCGTTACTTACATTGCTAATACACTCTATACGTTATTATACATTATGTACGTCATTGGATGATCAGCCCCTTGGCTGTTCATAATATAATTCGTAAAGAATTGCATTCTTGTCTCACTATTGACCGAAGTTTTTTAAAAAAGTTGGCGATTTATATGAGACGGGATAGGAAGTTTTATTTTAACCCTGACGAACCCTTGAAGGATAGGAACTGGACTAAGGAAGAAAGGGACTTTGCCCAGGAACAACGGTTACAGAACAAGTACGGAAAAAGACGCAAATATAAGCTGGTTTGGGACGTAGAAGAAGCCTGGACTTGGTTGGACTATTACGCCGATTTTGACTGGCTTTTCGAGTTGCTTCAGGGGCTAGTCGTTACGAAGGCAAGGTCTGCAGCCAAGAATTGGGGCGGGCTTAGAATACCAGCAGCAGAGTTCGAGTCGGTGTTTTGGGAAGAGGCTTTACGCATTGCCGATAGCCACAGCCTTGACGATGAGTTCTTGCTGTATGAAACGCTGGAGTTGTCCATAAAAAGACGAACCGTTGATTTGGCACGTAAGTTTGGTTACAGCAACCAAGAACGGTTTGAGAGGGAGGCAGCGTCATTACAGGCTATGCAGATGGACCTACCCGATTGGCGAGTTGATGTAGGCGAGTCTGTAACGGACAAGTTGTTTCTGCAACAGTTATTAACCGACCCTGACATACTATTGCCGGATGAAAGGGAGTTACTTCAAATCCGGCTTTACCACCCCCATGCAACGCTTAGGGACTTGGCAGTCTTAGCAGGGTACAGCAAGGATAAGGTCAGCCGGATTATTGCCCGTGGTGACGCAAAGGTACGCCAGGAGTGTCCAGACCTGTTCCATCGAATTTCCTTCTACAGCACAGGCAAAAAGAGTAAGGCCAGGAAGTACAGGGACTTGCGGTTTGGGAAAGGAGATGCAACCGCCGAACTGCCGGATGTAGAGCCTCAACCCACAGAATTTGAAACAGCAGAAACTGCGATTTCGGACTAAGTGCCTACAGACCCGTAATTACCGATAACAATTGGAGGGCGTTCTCTATCGGGGGAACGTCATTTTTAGGTCGTAGTGGGTAAGCTGCAGGTCACCAGGACATGACCCTACCTCGCCCAGGAGCTACGTCTGGTGCAAAAAAAAACGAGCCAAGCCCAATGTGGACTTAACTCATCGTCATTAAAAATCATTAGGGAACATCAAGCAAGTGGAAGTGGTTTAGTGGTCCGTGTTTTGTTTCACCAGTTCCTTGATACTTCCTATGTTGTCGTTAATTTGGCCAATATAGTCTGTTTTTAAAGAATAAACTTGCGTTATTCGTCCTGTGTCTCCGAGGTGTCGCTCAAGGAGAAGCTTCATCGAAGCGATATCTACACATTCAGTCATCAGGAGTAGATCAAAGCTGTTAACAAACCTCATTAACTCCTCTTCCAAAGGCTTTATCGTTTCTTTATCCCATTTTTCTAATACATTGGTTATGATCCAATAATGCCAAATATCGTCCCTTTCCTCAAACGCTCTTTTAATGTGCGGTATCATGGGTGTTCCTATACTGACGATCAAGTCAGCGATGTCGTATGCACCAGGCCAGTTAATATCTTTTAACCAACCAAGTAATTCATATAAGACATTCTTGACTCTCGGATAGCCAATACCCTTTAATACTTTTGCCGCCCTACCGTCTTTATACCTTATTAGTGTCGGAATTAGATCATCATCGATTTGAATTAACTGGTTTAATGCTTTTTCTTTGTCCTCATCTGATGTATCCCAATTCAGTTCGTTAAGCAACAAGTCTATCATCGATCAACACTCCCTTTAGCTTTACACAAATAAGAGCACGGGACTAAACTACGACCGTACTTTTGTATTCACCATACGCTAAACCTGGTTCTTCCATCGTTTTCTTCGGTGATATATTCTACATTGTGAAACCCATTCTTGCTGGCGTTACTCCGAATTGTTTCAATTACAAAATCGTCCTTGGAATATATTTCGTAATAAATTACGTCTACACATAAAAGATTTAATTGGCAGTCACTTTTGATGAAGTCTTCGTAAGTTTCCAACTCGGTAGGCGAAGTGTTGGGTGGATAAGCCTTGATATTTGCAAAAATAACGTGATGATTTTGATTGGAAATGGTATCTACGAATGTTTTTCCGTTAATATAGTTTTCTGCAAATAACGGCTTATCCATTTTGTCATAGATTTCCTCCTCGGTAATATTCCACCAATATTTTTCACAGGCAACACCAGTGAAAATAGTCCGTAATATATTCTCACCGTTAGATACAGTGAAACCGATACCTCTCACAACCTCACCCCCGCTTTGACGCACTCATTTCGAAATACCCTAGGAACGGGTACGCCAAAAAGTCCTTCAACCGCCCCAAATCCAGCCGCAGTTTGGTCACCATGTCACATCGCCCTGGGGTTGTATTGGTAATAATAATAATCTATATAGCAACCCTGGTAAAGGCCAAAAATCAATAAAGAAAGAGCCATCCGTTCTAGACAGCTCTGAAAGAATTTCTTATTACATTTTCATTGAAATGGCCTTCCGGCCCTTGTTTTTTGCCATCGAGGAAAACGTATCGAGTGGTGATTTAAAGTTCTTCTTCAGGTCAGTATCGCTAATCTTGGCGTATCTCTTCACCATGTCTAGCGTTGAGTGAGACAACACTTTCTGTAGCTCAAAAATGTTTAACGTCTTGTTCACCAGGCTTTGGACGGCGAAAGTGTGCCTGAAGGTGTGGGGGCTACATCTAATCTCATCGGTGTTAATTCCCCGGTCGGAACAGTACCGTTCAACACGTTCCTCACAGTTCCTTTTGCTTAGCTGCTCGCCGTAGGAGTTACAGAACAGGAAGTCAGTTGGTTCGCCCTTTCTGACCTGGAGGAAGGCGTTTAAGACAGGTTCTAGGGAGTATGAGAGCGGAATTAACTGTTGCTTTCGGTTCTTGGTCGTGGTAAGCAGGATTTCCTTCTGCACGAAGTCAATATCTTTAACCTGCAGGTGAATTAGGGAACGCAACCTCATTCCTGTTGCTAGGAACGTACAAATCATCACCCAATCTCGAAATTCGGCAAATGTACACGTGCTGGCATCGGGCTTGGCAATTAACTTCTTTATCTGTTCTTCGCTGAACGTCTTGATGATTGGCTCGTCTTCCTTGAGCAGCTTAATCTTCATTTGGTGGGAGATATAGCTGGACTCGCTCAGATAAGTGAAGAATGGACGTACAGCACGTATTTTACTATTGACGGTGGTGGCCTTGTTCTTGCGAACCTCTAGCATGTAGCGTATCCATTGGTTCAAATGTTCTTTGCGGAAATGTTCGGGGGCATCGACCTTAATCATCAAGGCGAAGGAATGAAGGTAACTCAGTGCTTGCTGGTAGTAAACCAAACTTTGCTCGGTTAGATTTTCGGCACGTTTTTCGTTGAGGAACGCTTCTACCGATAAATCCCAACTCAGACCAATTCTTTCCCGTTTGTTGGCGTGTTGTGCGAACTCCAATACTTCCATGATGACCGCTCCTTTGCGTTTGTTATTCGCAAAAGATTGGCGGTATTTCACCTAGCATCGAACGAAAAACATCTTGTGCGGAAGTCGCCATTTCAGCGTGGTCTAGCGAGGTTTTACGTTGGGAGAACGTCCTAAACCGCATGAACACTAGCGTCGTGGCACGTTGCAGACCACGCAAAATTAAGGTTCTAGTGCTCGCAAGGGCATGGAGGTTCAAGTCCTCTCGACCGCACCACTTAGAAATAAGGCAATGTACACAAATTTGTACACGAGCTTATAAAAACCCGAGGTTGTATACCTCGGGTTTTTTAATGTCTTAGTTTTATTCAACCTTACCAATGTAGAGATCGTCTAGCGAGACATTATATAATCTTGACATCTTGTATGCTAAATTTATCGGCATTTCAGTACAATCATTCTCATATTTCTTTATGGTTATCGTTGGAAAACCACCATATTTCGCAGTCTCTTCTTGCGTGATACCACTTACGATTCCAGCTGATTTTACTTGTGGTAGGAATTGCTCCTTCATTGTTTCATCAATGGTATAGACCGCTTTGCGTAACCTCTTAGAATACTCAACCAAATGCTCCCTTGGTGATTTCTGATTGTATCTCGCCTGGGTATGGGTAGAATCTACAATAATAGATTTACTTTTTATGATACCTTGATCTAAAGCGATTTCCACCGTTTTATTAATCAATAGATCAAGCAGGTTTGAATCTTTGAGCCGCAACTTTCTACATTTGGTCAGTGAGCTTGCGTTGATAACGTCTTCTTCTGGGGTCATACCAAGAAAATACTTGAACGACATATCGTATTTTGATCGTTCAACTACGTCAACGTCTGAAATATCGAAAATGCTTTTTAGCAAAAGATATTTAAACATCCGTACTGGGTTTATTGCCACTCGTCCATTATTTTGACAATAAACATTGACCAGTTTACCGTAGATAAAATCAAAATCTACTAATTCATTTATCTGTCGTAACAGATTGTCCTTCGGAATGATCAACTCATATATGCCCATATGTGGGCTCAAGGCCAAGTTCATTTGCTTCTTAATCATTTTCTCACCCGCTCAAACGTTGATTCTGTGAGAATAAGAAGCAAAAATAAGCATGTAAGGAGTTGACAATTTTGGAGTATAGACAGTTAGAAGCGTTTATCTTCAAATACCCAACAAAATTATAATCATTATTGTTTAGGGGCCGGACTGTCTTCGATTTTGTAGCATAAACTGTAATAATTTGGCTGCCGAGTTTTCTTTACGAGGAACATACGTTCTGATAAAATAAGAATTGACATTCCTATCGTGAGGTGAAGAAAATGGTCAAGAGGATCATTTTTCATATAGACGCAAATTCCGCGTACCTTTCTTGGGAGGCGGCATATCGGCTTCAGCACGGCGACCCTTTAGACTTACGGACAGTTCCCTCTATCATTGGCGGGAATCCCGAAACCCGCCATGGCATCGTCCTCACGAAATCAATACCGGCAAAACAGTACGGCATACAGACCGGGGAAACGCTTTATACAGCCTTAGCGAAGTGTCCGGAATTAGTAATAGTACCACCAAACTATAGCTTATATATGCAGTGTTCTAAAGCCTTTGGCGATATTCTCCGGGAGTATTCACCTTCGGTTGAACAATATAGCATCGATGAATATTTTGTGGATTTCTCAGCTATGGAACGATTATTTAAAGATCCCATTAAAGCGGCTTATGTAATTAAGAACCGAATTAAAAATGAATTAGGCTTTACGGTCAACGTGGGAATTTCGACGAATAAAATTTTAGCAAAAATGGCTTCCGAACTTGAGAAGCCGGACAAGGTACATACCATATTCCCCGAAGAGATCGCGGAAAAAATGTGGGTTCTTCCCATCGAAGAGCTATTTATGGTCGGTCGTGCTACTTCCAAAAAATTAAGGAGCCGGGGAATCAGAACAATTGGAAATTTGGCAAATTATGATCCTAAATTAATTAAACTCTTCCTGCACAGTCATGGTCTACTTGTTTGGAACTACGCAAACGGTATTGAGAACAACCCAGTTAGAGAGAATCGGCGACCTATCATCAAAGGAATGGGAAACTCCACCACAATTTCTTTTGACGTTGAGGATCGAGACACTGCCCATCTGGTTTTACTCTCCTTGACAGAGACAGTCACTGCAAGGCTTCGACAAGCCGGTTGTTGTGCTGGGTTAGTATCTATCTCATTAAGAACGAATGAGTTTTATAATTGTTCACACCAAAGGAAATTATTCTCGGCCACGGATTGCACTAATACGATATATGAAATCGCTTGCGAATTATTTGATGAACTCTGGAAAGGTGAGCCAGTTCGGCATTTAGGTGTTAGAACATCCGAGCTATGTTTAAATGATTTTCATCAAATAGCCTTTTTTGAGAAAGATTACGACAAACAGCGAGCCGTTGACCGGGTAGTTGATGTGATTCGGGAGAAATACGGAAACGGTTCAGTCTTCAGATCAGCTTTTTTGCACAGCGGGGTGCGGTTCAGTAGCGGCGGAACAGTTGAGGATGAGGAATATCCGATAATGTCTAGTATATTGTAACTGATAAAAAAAATCAGCGAACGGATGGGTTAGTGCTTGAAGGGTTAGCTCCATTTGTTTAGGCATTACTTTTATTAAAATAAAAAATCTCTCTCGCAAGCAATTGCGGGATTTTTTATTTTAACCTCCATTCCGCCGCTACCGCTGGCGGCACAAATAGTAATGAAAATGGTGCGCGGCCTTCACCACTAAGCAATTCAATAAAAACAGAAATCAAAGTTAGTACAATTTAGATAGATAATATTTAAAAAATTGTTTTCTTTAAAATAGCTTATTATTAAATTGTTAAATTTGCCACTTGATTACATTAATGTAACATAATTGTTTTTAAAATCTAATTTAAGGAATGACTTACTTGTTTAAAACAGAACGTTATCATCGTATAATCATGGTTCGGGATTTTTTGTCCGGGTGAGGTCGAACGTTGATTTCGAACCAAGTGAGGACAGATATGAGGGTAGCGAGGATTTTTATGGGGAATGTATTCCTTGTGATTCACAGTTGCAATGATTGCTATTCTAGGTAACATACTAATCATTTAACTCCGAATCAAATCATAAAACCCTAGTCCGTTAATAATAAATCCATTGTATCTGTCGGGGTGGATATATATCCATTTTCAACTTATGTAATCCTTATTTTATATTCCTTGTCATTCTTGATGTCATAAGCGCCCTAAATATTCTTTCTTCCAAAAAATCCAACGTTAATCCCCTTCTCTTTAACAGTTTACTGTTAATATTGTCTAAAATAAAAAACAATTTATTAACTTTGGTATATAATTTTCTTCACGTCAATCTTCCGAAGGAAAACAGCTTGTTCTTACTGAAAATAGAGCTTTGGTGATGTAAATTTGAAAAGACATAAGCGTTGTAGGCTTTATGAAGATAACACAAGACCGATTATCGCAATTAACAGGTTATTCTCAATCTCTTTTATCTCACAGTTGGAGAAAAAGTTGATTACCTTTGGCCCGATTATCGTCATTAATAAGGCCCTAGCTTTTTCCAGCCGGGGTCTTACTATTTTCTTACATATTTGTCGCAGAACCATTAAGAATGTCGGAAAGCAGGAAATACCATAGAAACATAGAAAATCATTTTAAAATTGTGAAGGAGATGTTAAGAAAAAATGCAAAAAGCAGGCGGTATCATATCTTTAATCGCAGGCGTCTTTGGCATCCTATCGGCTGGAGTAACTTTACTCGTTGGAGGAGCCGCCTCGGCATTCAACGCCAGCGGATCGAGTACGGTAGTAGGGCTCGGTTGGGGTGGAGTTCTGTTTTCTTTCCTAGTAATAATCCTTGGCGCTATTTCAATTGGGGCCAAAGGAAAGGTTCCCGGAATACTGCTTATTATCTCATCTATCTTGGGAGCAATTCTTGGAGGTACATTAGTGGCTATATTCATGGCCCTAGCATTAATCGGTGGAATATTAGCAACGCTAGGTGTTAAATCTGCTCCTAAAGAAATAAATGCTTAGTAAATTAAAAGGAGAGAAGAGGATGAAAAAGCTTGTATATCTTTTAATAGTAGGAATCATATTTACATTAACCGGGTGCGGAACAACTAATGTTCCAACAAAAGTTACATCCAGCACTCCGACTACAGACCAATCATCGGCTCCAAAAAACGAAACATTCAAAGTAGGAGACACGTTTAAGTTAGGCGATTTACAATACAAGGTAAATGGCATAAGAACTTCAGGCGGTAAAAATGAATATATGAAACCTAAGGATGGAAACGTATTTTTGCTTATTGATATGACCATTGTGAACAACGGAAGTCAAGACGCTTCTATTAGTAGTATGTTATCATTTAAACTAACAGATAAAGACGGCAGGAGCCAAGACATAAGCATTGAAGCTTTAAGCGAAGCAAACGGTAAATTGGATGGGTCAATCCCACCCGGCAAAAAAATGACCGGTGAGTTAGGGTATGAGGTACCAAAAGCATCCAAATCTTTTGAATTAGAAATAAAAAATGACCTATTTAGTAATGGTACTGCAACTGTAGAGATTCCGGTTAACTAAGGATATGGACCCATGTTGCCTGGATCCTTCCAATAAATAATATTACTAGGTATTAACTATGCTAACATAAAAAGAGAGCGATTAAGCTCTCTTTTCTAATGGGACACAATAATATTAATCACCTGGCTCTTTTTCCTTGAACGATATAAGAATTCGTTAATCAATTTATCAAGTTTCATGCTAACTTGAATTACCCTCGGATCTCTTATGCCTTTATCGGCAGCAATTTTTATCATATGGGCTCTAGTGTTTTCAATTTGTTCATCAAGAGTCAATAAGAACACTCCTAAGCTTTATCATTATGACCTTTATAATTACTTCTATATAATAATATCCATCTATAGCTAATGACAAATATATAATAGTCATGTTAGGCATGAACAAAAGTTATATAAAATTAAAAAGGCTCCCATCGCGGGAGCCTCTATATCTTCCAAAGCATCCACTTACAACTATTCAATTCATACTTAATCTCAAACCGTTTCAGCTCTCCGTTAATCTCACTTTGGCACTAAACAACACCATCCAGTTCCCGGCGATCTTCTCCTCTTCCATGGAGATGGCCTGCTCGATCTTGACCGAGTTTGGACCAGACAAGAACAGAGATCGGTGTGGCATAAATTTTCATTTGTCTATCCCTATCTCATAATTACTTATGAATAATTCTTTGACAAAGCTGCTTTTATCGTTTCTGCAAACTGAATATTTAAATTTGGGCATAAAAATAACCGCTCATGGCGGTTAGGAGGAAACATATCGTCGATTAAACTTTTTCATAAAATGAAAGGCCCGAATTATCATATAATGTCTATGGGCGGCGAGCGTGCTGGGAACACGCTATTCCCGAGTACATAGCCTTATTGCTCGGAAATATACTTACTGGTTCGAATCCAGTCCGTCCTCCAGAAGATAATTTTGACACTGGCTAGTAGGACCAGGGGCTTTTGATTCAAGAAACGGATTTTAGCGATAAGGAAACAAAAAATAAACAGATAATCTCTTCTAACCTCATTCAACAATTTGGTAGACGAATAGAAGATTTTCAATTCAAGATATTGTGGTACTTAAACTTGAATTTGGATTAGAATTTATCTAGTGCATCAGCTTTTTGCGGCTGGCACTTTGAGGAGGTTGCTCAAGCCACTTGCGTTCAATGAGTAGATCAGTGCCGTCTTTAGCCAACGCAAGGAGTTCTTGAATTAAACGGTTAAAAGTTGAGATAACATCTTTTCTAGCACTATTTGTCAATGCGGTTCCATAGTCCAAAATACTATAAGATAATATGATTGCATAATAGAAAAGCATCAACAATGGGGTTCAAGATAATTGTATGAAACTCCAACAAGTAAAATTAATTTTTACTAGAGAAGAGCATTATATTGAATTAGATGTGTGTAATATTAATTATAAAGACCAATGAGGCGATATGTGGGGGAAATTAGAGTACTAACTGATAACAAAAAAATTGACCTAAATCAGTGGCTTTTTATAGTTGTAAGAAATGCAAGTGAATGAATGAATGTTTGTAGAAACTTAGGAATTTTCAGTTCAATTCCTTCAAATCTTTGTCCCATTTTTTTACTTCGTAATAAAATCCTCTATTACTCCAATCAAAACACCCTTCTTCAACTACTAATGTTTCTTTATTATGCCCCCATGGAATTAAGTAACCATCTGGATGGGTGCCGTTTTTTAGGTCTTTAGTTTGTTGCTTAATATCATCCAACAAATCTTTAATACTTGCTGGTTCATATAACTTCATAGGTTTCACCACACCAAAAAGATTCCCATCAGGATACTTATACAGAAATAATTTATTCATTATAAAACTCCTTTCACTCACATAGTTTCGACAAAAGAGAACAAGGTTATAAGCCTTGCTCGACGGCTATGTAAGTAGTTGACTTTAAAGTAGCACTTCTAAATAATACCTCAATCTTGTATTTTTATAATATTAGATTTTACAAAGAAGGTATCAGTATGGCTGAAAAATTTGATTACTCTTAGACGATTTCAATAACAATCAATAAAACATAAGCAAGTATTCTCCCCTTAGAAAAGCCAATGCCCTCAGATAGAAATATCTAAGGGCATCCCGTTTTATTGGAGTCTTCCTTCAAGTCTGGTCTCAAAATTCGCCATAACCCTAACCTCTTAAAAAAGTTTATTGGAATTATACTTTATTTGCTGTAGTATTAAATATCACTTAATAAATATGGGGGGTAATGGGAATGAGAGTGTTGTTCAGAGAACCAATGAATCAGCCGTTGCAATTGAAGGATATTGAAGGGACTTTTGAAGACTTTCAGGAGTTAGTCGGAGATTTGATTGAAATGGTTCCGATGACAGATGAAATAATGTGCTTGTGTAATGATGAGGCTGAAATGTTAGGACTGAAAAAGAACTTCTATGATGATCGACATGGTTGGATCTTTGGGACTTGTGTTTTCACTGCAACTAGGAACAGGGAATTTGCTTCACTTTCGGACAAGCAAATTGGATACATCTCAGAGTATATTGGTTTTCCTGTTGTTTAGTTAATTCAAGATTTCTGATATCACAAAGATATCCTAATTCCTCTACAGGAACATCCACGCTTATTTCAAAGTCATCTTCTCTATTACGTAACTCAATGTTAATTTCAGATAAAGGTATGTCTAAGAACTTTACCTCTTTTAGCACAAATTGCTTAAATTGTCCCTTATCAAAGCCTTGAATTCATATTCATGATTTGCCTTTGTACGCATAATTAGGAGCCTCCATAATTCGGCATCTCCGTTATTTACTATTCTGCATTAGTGCTCTTTGGAAGCCATTATAAACTGCTGACTTCTTCAAATCGCTAAAAGAGGTGCAGAACTAATGATAGAAAGTGGATGGTTAGAAAGGATACCTCAGACCGTAAACCGTAAAGTGTTAATAACGCACTAAACTATTGACCTTGATATCATTATTTATTAATTATTAAATCTAGCAATATACCATTATTTACCGACAAAAATTGCTGGTTTAAATATCTAAAATTTAAAGACCAGGGGGTGTCGTAAAACCACTTCTTTTAGTGGTGAGTGATGCTCCCCTTTTTTTCTCCTTTGAAAACTATTTTGTTGTTGGATTAAAATATTTTAGCAGCTGAAGGGGCTTCCCCATTCGTTCGTTTTGTACATTACTCAATCAAATTTTAAATTCGACACCTGTGAGCCTTTCGCTTAGATCCCATAGTCGCCGGGCTGATTCAGGATCAATTGCCCATGGACGAACGCCTGTGGCACTGAGGCTATCGGCTGATTCTGCGGTTGATATATCACAATCCTCACAATAGATCCCACCCATTCCATCAAGTTGATTACTGGTTGCACACCAAACGCTGGTCGCTGCGCCTTGTTCCACTGTCTTGAATTGGGCGTTGTTTTCATTACTAATAACTTGTCCCTGCTCATCTTTAATCGGTTTGGGCCCTATCTCTGCTTCGGTCAAATCTCGCCCTAGGTCGGTATACGGCACTAACCCAGGGTGAACAGAGAAGGCTCGGATATCAAGGTTTATGCCTCGCTTGTCTAATTCCAGGGCAAACAGGATGTTAGCAGTTTTAGATTGTGCGTAAGCTCTCCACTTCTCGTATTCATGATGCTTAAAATTCGGATCCTCGAAATCAATCCCACCGAGACGATGGCCTCGTGAGGATACCGCAACAACTCTTGCACCACAGGCTATTTTCAGGGCTGGGCAAAGTCTTGACGTCAACTGAAAATGGCCTAAATGATTCGTTGAGAACTGTGACTCATAACCACGCGCATCACGTCTAAGCGGAGGCGCCATCACACCAGCGCTGTTGACAAGGATGTGCAAAGGTCTGCCTGTGGTAAGAAAGCGTTGTGCGAAATTGTCGATAGAGTTCGAGTTCATGAGATCAAGTTCTTCTAGTTCCACATTCGGTATCTTTTCAAGTGAAGCTCGAGCCTTCTCTGGCGTTCTTGCAGGAACAATTACCGTGGCACCGACATTTGCCAAGGCACGCGTAGTCTCTAATCCGATACCGGAATAACCACCTGTTACAATCGCTATTTTTCCCGAAAGGTCGCAGTTTGCCACTATCTCTCTTGCCGTTGTCAGCGAGCCGTATCCTGATTGAATAGGTGACTGTTTTGTAAGATTCATTTTGCCACTCCCTACTGAAAATTGATAATGTCAGCTTATCTCTTAAAGTCGACTCTAAGTCAAGAGAACAAGTTTAAATAATCAATCTTGATGAGAGGAACTCTAAGTTATACATTTAATTATATTAATAGTATTAAGGAGTTAAGACGATGAAATATTCAATTAAAGAAGTATCCGAGAAATTCAAATTATCTGCTCATACGCTGCGTTTTTATGAGAAAGAGGGATTATTACCGACTATTCAGCGAGACGAGAGTGGTCGAAGGGTTTACAGTGATAAAGACCTTGGATTAATACAAATTATTTGTTGTATGCGTATAACGGGTATGTCTTTGGAATACATAAAAAAATACGTTAGGCTATGTATTCTTGGCGATAATACAATTCCGGAACGACATCAAATGATTCTTTCTCAAAAAGAAATAATTGAAGATCGCATTAAGGAATATCAAGATCTTTTAAATGTGGTCAATTGGAAGCTACAATATTATGATAACCGAAGGCATAAAAATGATCCCACCGCCATCAATTGAGCGTCCTTATCTATTCAAAATACCCTTTGCAAAACTTCCAACTAAAGAACAGCCCTGCAATACAAAGAACGCCCTTCGGTTAAGGCGTTCTTTGCGCATACTCAGTCAATATACTGTTTCTAACAAAAGACCAAAAGCCAGAAGTTTTTTTAAGTCGCTATGATCATTGGACCTTCTTACAATTTAAATTTACCCACTAATTGAGTTAGGGTTTCCCCTATTTTTGCCAAAGCTTCAGCAGATTGACTCACTGAGATCATTGTAGCTGACTGTTCCTCAGATGAAGCCGAAACTTCTTGAGTATTCGCTGCAGCTTCCTCAGCAATGATACCAATATTTTCTACGGATTTAACTGCTTGGAAACTCCCTTCGGCTATTTGTTTCGTTGCTTCAGTAACTTGATGAATTTGTTCAACGACTGTCTTGACCTCAGTCACAATGGCTTTAAACGAATTACCCGCAAGATTTACAGTTTCTACTCCCGCTGCAACCTCTCCTTTGCCCTTTTCCATAATTCCTACTGCACGTTTGACTTCATGTTGTATATTACTAATCAAGGTGGAAATTTGAGCAGCAGACATTGAAGACTGTTCTGCTAGTTTCCGCACCTCCTCCGCGACAACTGCAAAACCTCTTCCTTGTTCACCAGCCCGTGCCGCTTCTATTGCAGCGTTTAACGCTAGTAAATTCGTTTGAGATGCAATGCCCGTGATTACATCGACAATTTGACCGATTTGGCTCGATTGGTCTCCTAACTGGGCAATAACTTCCGCTGTTTGATTCGTAATCTCACGGATTTCCCCAATCCTCTGAACTGCATCTTCTGCTTGAAGAGCACCTTTTTCTGCGGCTATGGCAGCCTTATTGCCGCTAGAACTGACTATTTCCGCATTCTCAGCAACCTTTTGTGTATGTGCTGCCAGTTGCTTAATAACCTCACTTATTTCTTCAACGGTCCTAGCTTGCTCAGTTGCTCCCGAAGCAAGTTGACCCAGCGTCCCAGCAACTTGTTCACTAGTGACGGTAGCTTCTTGAGCTGCAGCTGATAGTTCTTCACTCGTGGCACCTAAAGTACTGGCAGTATCGGTAACTTCCTTCACTATGCTATGTATATCTCCAATAAATCGATTGAAGTGCTTTGAAAGCTTCCCTATCTCGTCATTAGATACTACTTTAAGCCGTTTTGTTAGGTCTCCATCCCCTTGTGATATATCTTTTAACACTTCACTTGTTTGTATGATCGGTTTTGTTATCCCTCCAGATACTAAATAGATAACCAAGCCAATCACTAAAATAGCAATTAAAGCAACGATAATCGAGAAATTCCGAATGGCGTTTGCCTGTGCAAGAATTGTCGCCATCGGAACTGTGATTTCCAGCGACCATGGTGTCGTAGTTTGACCAATGGTTATTGGTTCATACAACCTGTAATACTCATTATTGGATACAGTATATGTCTTACCATTTTTAATACTCTCTTTGACTGCCTGATTATCGAGATCCTTGCCAATCTCTTTAGAATCTGGGTTTGAAACATACTTGCCATTATTGGAAACAAGGCAAGCATATCCTGTGTTTAAAGGTTTAATATTAGAAATCATTTTTTGTACTGTATCTAATGCAATATCGGCTCCAGCAACTCCCGCGAAAGTACTATTGTTATTGATCATTATGGGTGCTATCAAGCTGGTCATAAGAACCTCTTTACCATTCACTTTGTATGAGATAGGATCGAGGATCGTTTCTTTATGAGTCTTTTTCGGAATTAAGTAATAATCTCCGGCACCTGGTGTTTCATAATCTTTAAGTGGTGCTAACTTGATATTTCCGTCTCCTCGATTCCAGTATGGTATAAAGCGTCCCGTTGCATCATATCCCGGCTGATTTTCATAGTCAGCATCATGCCCATCGAGTGCATTGGGCTCCCATACAGTCCAGGTTGCCAAAAATGAAGGGTTGTCTTGCAAAACGTTTACTATCATAGCATTCATAGTAGTGCGATTTGGGTTATTAGTCTCTTTCATTCCTTCAAATGATGATGCCAATGTTCTGACCGTGTCCATAGGAACATTTAATTCGTTTGTAACTTGATTACCATATTCATTGGCCGCATGTGATACCATCTCAAAAGAAGATGTCTTAGCCATATCAACTGATCTTGACGATACTAACAAAATTACGCAAACAAACGAAATCACGACAACTAAACCAGTCGACAATAATATTTTGTTTCTTATCCTTAAATCCCTCAAAGACATTGATAATCTCCTTTCAATATTTCGATCAAACCATATTCACTCAAAGAAAAAGGACACCAACAAATCAACCCTCACCGCAAAGCGATAAAACACGCCCTCCCTCGGGAGAGATTCATCTCTATCTCCTTCCATGAGACGAAAGATCTTTTTCTGTTATATGAAAGAAATGTTTCGTCAAAGATCGGTCATAGTACAGTTTAGAGCAAACTTTCGTTCTGCAAATGTTGAGTTGCTTAATGTATTAGTGTAAATTCATTGTTACTTTTTGTACAATACTTTTTGATTATATGGGGTATAAGCCATAATTAACCAGAACTATTATTTACGGAAGAGGAGAATTTGCCCAAAATTGATGGGACAAGCCCGTTATCAATACTCCTTTAGTAGCTAATGGGACGTTTATGAGAATTTTCTCTATTTTGGTAACTTATTAGATTTAGATCTTGCGTAAGTATCAATCGCCTTTTTCCTTGAAAATTTTGGCTAGTATCATTCCATAGGAAATATGAGAAACTAAATTAAAATCTATAAGGAAAGGAATTGATGACATGGGATTAATGAGAAGAAAAGAGAATTTACTAAGTCCTCGTTCGTTAATTATCCATACGATTGGTATCGCCGGCGTTGTTTGGTTAGGCAAGATTTGGGGGAGAAATGAATATTAATTCATTGTACTTTCTATAAGTTAAGGAGTAGATTTAATGCAGTTTTTCCGAAAGTCTGAGGTTCGTAGTGGCAAGTTCTCGTTGCTAAGATAGCATTAACGCCAAAGGCCCTCTTTACTTGAGGGCCTTTGGCGTTGGTCGGTTCTAGAACCATCTCTTTCGCTTAAATACTAAAATAACGATTGACACTAAAATAATTATTGATGCATAAAAGACATCCATGCCATATTTATAGTGAATTAATGGCATCCCATCAAAGTTCATTCCAAAAAAGCTTGTCAATATGTTAATGGGTAATAATACCGTAGCCAAAATGGTTAGAAACTTCATGATATCATTTGATTTATTATCCATTGAAGCTTGATAGGCTTCTCTAAGATTCTCCATTAGTTCTACTAGCTGCCTAGCATTATCTAATTCAGACTGTATGCTCATCACTAAATCGTTCCATAATGGAGTTTCCTGTTTAATGCGGATAAATACTGATAAATGTTCATTGATTTGTTTCTTCAATTTAATTACTTTTCTATGTAGTTTAAAAATTCTCGCCTCTTGGTATTTTTCAGGTCGTTCTAATATCTCTTCCTCTAACTCATCAACTGATGATTCTACGCCTTCAATTTTGTTTTGGATTTTCTCCAATGATTCAAAGCCAATGAGACATAATAAATCGTAAGAACTATGAACCAATTTACCGGATTTCCAGTTTTCGATCTTATGATCCAACTTGCTATTGCTATTCTTATCAAGCAAAAACCAATCGTTGACTAATAATATTCTGGTATGTAGATGATCATTTTTAAGACTAATAAAGCATATTGAATCACTTAATTGCTTTGAAAAACTTTTTCTTTTACTAAGACTATTCAGAGCGTTTACCTGTTCCAAACTAATTATATCTTTTTTGTCCAGGGTTTGTTCCAGAATGCTATTAACTTCTTTCCACGAATCAAAATCTATAACTCTTATTTTCATAAAAAAGCTCCGCTTATATTTATTGAAGATTTAAACCCTTCAACTAATATGTATTTTATGGAATTCAAATATTCGGGATTCCCATTAAAAACACCTCTTTTTGACCTGATTTATTTTCATTTTAAATACAAAAGACTTATTTACCTAGTTCCGCGAAGGTCTTATATCGCTCCGCGAGGCTGAATGTCCGGGATCTAGTAAATACTCCTTCATTAGAAATGGAATTAGAAAGTCAGTATTAGGCCATTGGCTTGGCCTACTTCCAGCCAAATTTAAAGGAGTAGATTTACTCTACTCCCAATACCTTATTCTTATTTTGGATTAAAACTATAGTCTTACAGTCAAAACTCTCTAATCGGCAGCTTCTAATAAATTATATTCTTCGGTCGCCAATAACTTTTCAGGGTCTAGAAAGATAACCATTCGGTTATCAATTTTTACAATTCCTTTTAGATACCCATTATTTTGGGAAACAAACTCAGGCGCAGGCTGAATGTCTTCTTCATTGAATTTAACAATGTCTGTTACTTCATCTACGATACATCCAGCAATTGTGCCGTGAAGATTCAGCATAACAAACTTGCTATCCTCAGGATATTCGTTAAGCGTTAAATTAAATTTCTTACGAAGATTAAAGATATAATTAACTCGGCCCCGCAAATTGATGATTCCTTCGATTGCGGAAGGTAGCCCGGGAACAGTTTGTATTTTAAACTTACTCGATCGTAAAATTCCATTTACAGTTGTCACATCTACACCATATTCTTCACCATCAAGTGCAAAAATCACCAACTGGTTAATAGACATTCGGTCCTCCCCCTTTCAGAGTATAAATTCTACATTTCAGAAGCTAACGCATTTAGCTGTTCGGTTAACGCAGAAATTTCCTCAATACTAGAAGTAACCTCTTGAATCGCTGCAGCTTGCTGTTCTACGGTTGCAGTAGTTTCATTTCCCATGTCAACTGTTTTATGAACCGAATCAATGATTGAAGTTGTGAGTTCTTTGATTTTTCCCACAGTTTGTTTGGAGTCCTCCGATAATTTTCGAATTTCTTGAGCAACAACGCCGAACCCTAAGCCAGCTTCTCCCGCTCTTGCTGCCTCAATCGCAGCATTTAAACCAAGCAGACGAGTTTCATCGGCAATTTCCTTAATGAAATCCATGACGTTATTGATTTGCCCTGTCACAGCATTAACATTCTTGATTTCTGAATTGAGATTTAATTGATTGTCATTTACAACGGTTGATGAAGCTGCTAATTGTTCCATAGTCGCAGATATCTGATGAAGACTATCATTTAGTGTTGCAGCGGTTGCTTTTAATTTTCGCTGTTGATACGCAGCTTTGGACAAGGTATTGGCTACGATGAAGAGAACGTTAGCAGCCGCCTCAATCCTTTCACGTGATAACTGTGTAACTTCGTGAACAGATTCAACGTATCCATCAGGATCAACGCCAATCTCTCCCGCGATACGTCGGTATTTAGTTTCGTCAGGAGCAGTAGTTAATACTTGGCCGCCCAAGATGGTTCCAATTTGATGCCCTTCAAGCATAATCGGAGCCGCAAAATCTATAAGACCTGCATGACATTCGTAGACTACTGGTTTCCCAGAACGAGCGGCTTCCTCGCCGCCTTTTCTATGGGATTCCGCACACCTTTTATCGCCCCGTTCGGTCGAATGAGTATAATGACTACAAAATCTTGTATAACTACTCGGATTGGTAACTGGATTCCCCTCTAAATCTACTGTTACACTAGCTAATCCGCAACCCTTTGCAAAGTCATCCTGAAACTGCTGTAGGAAATCAAGGTCAATAACATCGGAAATTTTTATTAGGGACAGATCGTTTTGAGAGAGAGTCAGATTACTTATTGTTTCCTTTTGTGCCATTTTTCATTTCCTCCCTAAATAATCTTAACAACAAAAACCTACTCTACGTTCCTTAGGATGTGTTGTTAAAGTTTGCCAGTAATAAAACCGCTAGAGGCCTTATATCAATCTCTCAAACCTTTTGAGTCTCAACATTAACATTCCAATATACGTTCGACTAAATTCGATATTATATTTATAATTTTATTACTATTGCTTAATTTATCCTATATTTCGACACTTGTCAAACCAATGTTTTCCAATAATAATCTTCCCCTAAAGTCCTTAGAAGACGATTATCAAAACAATGACAGCTTAAAGCTAAGCTCCTAAGTTAAAAACAGATACAAAACTATGGACTCAAAAGGGATAGCTCCTTGCTATCCCGTATTATATCCTTATACTCTTTTATGATTATGGTTTTCAGCCATTTGTTTCGAGTCAATTTTGTAAGCCTCTGTTGATCCTTTATGTCTTAGGAAATTTCTAAAATTTGATATTGCACAAAACCTGAGGGAGCAGCTACATTTACAATAGATCCCTTAGATTGGCCAAGAACTGCTCTCCCAACAGGAGATTCGTTAGAGATTTTATTGGTATCAGGATCTGCTTCGACAGAACCTACTATGTAATATTCTTCTTCATCATCAAACTCGACATCTCTCAAAAGAACTTTAGCCCCCAGAGTTACAACATCAGTTTTTTTAACATCGCGAATAACCCTCACATTACCAAGCATTTTCTCTAAGGCAATAATCCTTGTTTCAATAAAGGCTTGTTCATCCTTGGCATCATCATACTCTGAATTTTCGCTAATATCTCCAAAATCAATGGCCTGTTTTATGCGGCCTGCAACTTCCTTCCGTTTCACAGTCTTATAGAGTTCTAACTCTTCTTCAAGTTGCTTTAAACCTTCTGCCGTTATAATCGTTTCGTTTACAGCCATGTTTTCTTGCTCCCTTATTTTAGCTCATAGTTTACTAAGTAAGTGCAAAAATCATTGCAATTCGATTAGAAATATTATAATCATATTTGAAAATATTGTCAAATATTGAATAATATTGCACAAAGAATTGCACTGCAGTTATAAATCGAACTTTAGAACTGTAATTTATCCTACTAGGAACATAGCTAAAGTAGTTGAGTTGAAATAACTAGTAATGCGCTGATTAAATATTCCAACTACTTAAATCCTTAAATATTGTGAAAGGAAATCATCTGGAAGGATTTTATAACTTAAAACTATTTCCCGTTCAAGTGATTGTGCGGTTATAAGAAAACCTAAAAAATTGAGCACAACTTCTGAATCTTCGTCTTCTTGAATTAGAATTAAAGAACAATATTTATTATTCAGGAAGAAGGTCATCAAAATTGAACAAAGTGCCTCAACAAACCCACGTGAATTCTCTAAATTTGGCGAAAAATAAATACGTTTTCCTGTTAACGTTTCAAGCTCAATATGGGCAGGCAATAACTCTTTTATAAGTTCCGTCAAATCTTCACGTTCCCATCGTACTATCATTTCTTTCCCCCTTAGTCGTCCGTAGCAACGAGGGATTCTGTCTACTGTTATATTAGATGCCATATATAGTAATTTATGTTCGGGCTCGAGGAATAACCATAACAAAAAGAAATACTCCCATGTCGATGCTGGGAGTATTTCCGTGTTTAAATTGATGTGGAGTGGACATGAGTTGCTGAATTTACTTCATTGTTTATCACAGTTACTAATCGTTTATAAATAAAGTCTGACATTAGCTTATTACCCTTATCATTGGGATGAAGAACGTCTTCAAGCAGTTCACTTAAACTTTTATGATCCCTTGGAAATGCACTCCATACATCTAACAAGCATGACCCTGTCTTAGCGGAGACATCAATTATTGTAGATCTGATTCCGGTAAATTTGGACTCATCCGGAGAAATCATAGGCGGTTCTACAATGCAAAATATATCTGCGTTAGGCGCTCGGCTTTTGATAATAGTTATTAACTCTGTATATTTTTCACTAAATTGTTCTGGAGTTGAAAAATTCCTGTCAATTCTCCCTAAGCAAATAAATACAGCATCTGTGGTGCCGCTAATTTCCTTGGCCTTATTTAAGGCATAATCAATAAGCTTTCCTGACGAGCCTTTATTATCCCAGACTACTTTGTGTCCATAGGTGTCAAACAAGGATTTATTCAAATCTGAATTCCACCCCGTTGTAGATGGATCGGACGCGCCTTGACTAACAGAAATTGAGTCTCCCAGAATCACGGCGTTAATTGTACCATTTTTCAGCTTACTTAGTCCTTTCAAGGGTTGAACTTCAGTAACTGTTTTAGCAGTTGGAGCGGTCTCACCTTTCTGAGGTACCTGCATGGTTTGCCGAAAGCTAAGGGCCAGAGCCGCTGATGCGAATATCAGCAAAATTAATATAGATATACCTAACTTTTTCATTAATCCCTTCCTCTTTCTAATATCAAGTAATGGCCTTTTGTGAAGCAAAGCAATAGTCATCCCAAAAAATATTAATTAACTCCAACTCCTTAAAAGTTAATTACTTTTTGGTTGCAATATTATACTATAAATTTTAATATTTGCGGGTCTAATAATTTTGGCAATTTTTACTCATAAAAAAAGAAAAGACAATTAAAAATAATTGCCTTTTCGTATAATATAATTCCATTAAACACGCTTTTTACAACTATTCCGATCTCTCAGTCTAATTTATTGTAGCCAATTTCAATTACTGGATTTTTAACGCAAATTATTTATAAGAATACTACAATCAGCGAATATTAGTATAAGAAATAATATAAGTTTCAACTTGCTCACGCCCCATTATTTATAAGCCATAATAATTCGAGATCTTTCCAGTAACCTCCGGCATTCTTCATAAATAAACGACTTAGTTGACGCCCGAAGATAATTTCTTCCCACTTGTAAGGGTTTAATAATACAAAGAGATCCCCCCCACTTGGAGAGGTACTGTAAGAAGGAATAGATCTTATGGATAGAACTAGCTGCATGCTCTCTATAATGATAAAGCGGACTTGTGACTCTTCTATGATCATTATGTGAAGACTTTATTAAAAGTAACCCTTCTTGAGGAAATATCACAAAAAAATCCCCTCTCAGGGAGGGGTATAGTAATGAAAGGTGGTTAAAGGTTAAACTACGCTCTATGTCAATCGCTATTAAAGCGAAGTAATTTTTTGTTATACTAATTTTAAGCCTTTTATCTAATAAAGGCAAATTCATTATTATTGATCTAATTATGAGAATAAGTGATAGTTAACAGACTCCCTTCTGCCACTACTTAATCCTCTATTCTAAGGTAGGATCCTTCCCTTAACATTTGTTTTAATGGAATTGATGAAATGGGGTATACTAGGACCTGATTTACATAATTAAAAACTTGACTAAGTTAAATGATGTTTAAATGTCACATAAACAGGTGTTTCTCTTTTTATGTCGAATTTAGTTAGTTGATCAAAAAGAAATAGATATTATCATTTATTAAAGGAGAGAAATTATGAGTTATCAAATTACAGGTTCTGTTGTAAATGATCAAGGTGTTAAATATGCTATAGTTTTGGTCGATCATGATGTTGTGCAGAATATTAACCAAAACGAAGAAGCTATAAATGCATATCGCCATCTCTTCCCCGGTATGCCTATCATCCTATTAGGCCGTGATTGGCAGGGAAAATCTACTTATTACGGGCAAAAAGATATTGTAGATTATATTTCTCAAATAGATCCTCAAAGAATTCCCTGGAGACGGTATGTAATTGCCGACTAATGGCCCTGATTTCGTCCTGAAACCTATAAAACTCAAAGCACCTGGAACTCTAGTCGGCTGCTTTGAGTTTTATTAATGAAAAACCATATACATAATTGGGATAAATTGCTGTTGTAGAATATACTCTTTTGCAAAAACTAAAATAAATTTATGTAAAGGAGATAAAGACATGGCAACCTTAGGTAAAAGTAACAATACAAATTTCTTACCAGAAAAAAATTCTCCCAAACCCGGAATTGTTAGTCCAAAAACAAAAATAATAGCCCAAAAGACGGATATTCCCACAAATGAGAATACAGATCCAAGTCATGATTAAGGGATTTCACCATTATACAGAGCAGTTTTGGCTGCTCTATTTTTTATTAAATTATCTTTATCTTTATCCAATTTTTAAAACCCCCACTATAAGTGGGGGTGGGTCCTTCGTTAACTTCAGGTGGGGCAGGGTCCTCCTTCGCCGCTAAATATTCCTATTGGGAAAGGCGGCTCGGCAATAATGTCCACTGGACATTATCGTATCTGAAGCCCCGATGTTCAGCTTTAGCGTAAGCGAGTTCACTACGGTGAGTAGACACCGCAATTGACAAGTATTCTGATAAGGAACTTTCCTTGGACATGCTGAATAATCTATATCAAGCATTATTTGATTATGAACATCAAAGGGGCGAACGAGATGATTATTACGGCTTTACTCATTATAATTTTTTTATTGTCAATAATTATCCAGGAATTAAAAGGGCTGCGAAGATTGCTCATAACACGTCCTCCAAAGGACCAATACCATTTCTAGTTTCACTGCCTAGGCATCATTCCTAGGCTTCTATCATTAGAATTAAAGCATACTGAACTCATCTTACCCTCTATGTGTCTCCTTTTGCCTCCTATGGCAAAATAAAATATAAGATCTCCGCGTCCGGAGATCTTATTGCGCAATGTCCCATAGCCTTTTTTGTTTTTTTGTCTATAGGACAAATCTTACATTATAAAATTGAGATCATTTCCTTTCGGAAATTCTTAAAAATAGAAAAACGCTCCTTTGGGAACGCCTTTGTTCTCAATTGGTAAAAATTACAGTAGCATTATAACATGGTATATCATGCATGTAAATATTACTTTTTATTATCTTTCACGAAGCAGAAAAACGCTTATTTTTGGCACCTCTGACCTGAACAAACTGAACAAAAGGATAATGACCTTGAAATAAAATCGATCGCAATGCAGCTATCATTCAGGGGTACATTTATTAGCCAGAAATTCTTAGCAAGGTGATCATACATTTGGAATTTTGGGTTTTTGGTATATTTTCTCAGTTATGGGTAATTAAAAAAACATTATAAATAACATGGTCCTCCTTAACATAGAAGGTTAAGTTAACATACAATGCAAAAAAGGAGGGATGGTATTTTGAATCACCACCATGGTCATGATCATTCTCACGATTATCCTATGTGCTCCGTCTTGAGGGAAGGCTCGACTGGTCACGAAGTTATGAAATTACAGGAGCTTCTACGAGCTAGTGGAAATTCCCCCGGAAAAATTGATGGGATTTTTGGACCCATGACTAAAACAGCAGTGTTATCATTTCAAGCAAAAAATAACTTAGTTCAGGATGGAATTGTGGGAAAGAATACATGGAGCGCTCTCGGGGTGCACTGTGGTTCATCGCCAAGCGATCACTGTCCAACTCTTTATGAATGGACAACTGGACCAGCTGTCATTAATCTTCAAGGAATATTAAAACAAAGAGGATTTTACACAGGAATGATTGATGGGGTTTTTGGGCCAATAACTAAAACAGCAGTACTCTCGTTTCAATCAAGCATGGGATTAGTTCAAGATGGAATTGTTGGCAGCAAAACATGGAGTGCCCTGGGAGTTCATTGCCTCTAAGATCACCGGGATATAAGAAAAAGAGAGGGGTATAATCTACCTCTCTTTTTCTTGGTTACACTTGGCTTTACCATGTATTTTAGTTGCCAATTCCCCAGAGAATTCAGTGGACAAATTTCTATGGTAGTGATCTATCACCAAGTCTCGTGTTTTTAAGATGTTTTTTGCCGATATTTGAGGTCTAAATATTCTCATCCCTATATAAATGAGGGAATAAAGTATAACCATAACAATACCTGTTACTAATCCGGAGCTCTGTCCCGGAATAAACGGCATACTAATAAAGACCAAAATCATGCTGATTAAAGCAAACCAGGAGGTATAGGGAAAGCCAGGCATCTGGCATTTTCCATGAGGAGGGCATCCTTTCTTTGTCCGAAAACGAATGTGGCAAGCCATTATAACTGCATAGGTAAATAGAAGAGCAAAGCCGCCGGAAGTGATTAAGACAAGGTAAACTCTCGGAAATAAGTGGCCAAAACCTAATCCTAAGAGCATAGCCATACCGGAAAATAAGATTCCGCGATAAGGAACTTCAGTCTTATCCTTCAGCCACTTAGGAGCATGTCCTTCATCGCCTAAAGACCTGATCATGCGGCCTAAGCCAAAAACTGCAGCTAACATAGCAGAAAGACTCGCCGAAATCAGTACCCCATTAAGGACAGTACCAGCCCACAGTATTCCTCTCCGGTTAAGAGACATAACCATTGGACTCATATTATCACTAAGTACGGCTGTTGGAACCAAGGGCAAGAGAACAGCCGCATAGAGGATATATAATCCAACAAGGGATAAGACAGTAGAAGCAATCGCTATCGGGATCGTTTTTTGTGGATTTCTGGTTTCTGAAGCAGCTAAACCTATAATCTCAAAACCGGCATAAGCAAAAATAACAATTAGCATACTTCCGGCGATTCCTTTCAATCCCCCGGGCATTAATGGCTCATGAACTAATTCTCCGGCTCCAATCGGCCGTGTTCCTGGGATAATGCCAACAATAAGAACAATCCCTAAGATAATGAAGAACACAATCGCCATTAATTTTATTGAAGAGAGACCACTTTCAAGCCTACTTAACCAATGCGAACCAAGGAGATTTAAGAGTGTAACGCCTATGATAAGAAATGTTCCTATAAGTCCTATAGGCAGATTAGGAATCCATTGCCGCAAAAGAATTGGGATAGCCGTGGCCTCACTGGACATAGAGAAAATTGTACCCGTCCAGTATACCCACCCTACAACAAAACCTGTCCCCTCACCCAGCTCTTCCGCTGCAAAGGTACTGAAGGAGCCACCGTAAGGATTAGCTACCGTCATTTCCGACAAGGCAAAGAGGATAAAATAAACCAGTATTCCGGCGAAAATAAAGGATATTAAAATAGAAGGTCCTGCAGCATTCATTGCCACCGATGTTCCCAAGAAAAACGAACCCCCGATAACGCTTCCTAAAGCCATCATAGTCAGATGCCCCGCAGACATACCTTTATTTTTATTCTCCATAAATTTTCTCCCCTATTTTAGATTTGAACAAACCGGAAAGCAATATTTATTATTCCCATAAATTTATAATGTATTTTTCAAAAGAAAAGCCGGCAAAGGTGTCAATCACCCAGCCGGCTTCTATACTCCACTCCATCTCATTAATTTTCATACATTTCCCGATTTACTGTGCTCGATTATTGCTATTTTCAGACTTATTCTTCCTCAGGTGTATGATAGGGAACGCTTGTCACTAAAATGTTCTTGTGCAATAAAAGCAGCAATTTCATCAGTTGTCCCGTCTGATTGTGCAAGAAATTCTGCCATATCTTTGGCGGGACAAATTCCGGAATGACCAATGTTACTGTTGTAAAGTTAGGGTCTTTTTCGAGAGTGTCCAAGTAACCTAACAAATCATGAACCGTAGCTCTATATGGAGAATCTACAATGTCTAAATCGATTTGAATATTGTTTTGTTTCCAATGTCTTTGGAGTTTCTCAGTCCTTTCCTTATCCGAAGCTATGTGTACAGCCGATATTAAAGGCGTAAGCTCATAACCGTATTGAAGAGCTTTAAGAACAATTCTGTTCAGGTCAAATACAGGAATAACGATCTTGCTCCGATATTCAGAAAGCTCAACATTAGAACGACGATTGGCAATTCTGGCAATCTCCTTGTTAAATGTTTCGATGTCTTCTTTAGTCGGTTTAATAAGGGTAATTTCACGTTTGTAAACTTTTGAAACAACATGGAAGAAGAACATGAGTAACGGAATGATTATGGCAACTAACCATGCACCTTCCATAAATTTAGTAATCAAGAAGATAATAAAGACCAAAAAAGATATTAGTCCGCCGAATAAAAAGATTATTAAATCTTTGTAATAACCCTTTGGTCTAGTCTCAATACAATGTTTAGCTAGGCCGAAACCTGTCAGTGAAAAGCTGATAAAAACACCAATGGCATATAAGGGCAGCATGCTGTGGGTATCACCATCAAAGACAACAATTAATAGGATTCCAATAATACTCAAGGTCCAGATTCCTGCACTATATACTAAACGATCGCCTAAGTTTTTGAAATAACGGGGAGCATACCCGTCACGAGCCATGAGGCTTAAGAGAATTGGCAAACCCACGAAAGGTGTATTTGCTGCGATGACTAAAATAATTCCAATACCTGCCATTAAAATATAATACATAATTGTTTTGCCGAAAATTAACAGTCCGAGTTGATTAATGATTGTGTTGTCATCACTGGGGACTAAATGATATTTACTTGCAAGAAATACCAGGCCTATAAGGCCGACTGCGACGATAGAGCCAAGGATAAATAAGGTATGAATGGCTCGTTTCTGGGCAGGAGCTTTGAAAGCGGTTACACCATTACTTACTGCCTCTGTCCCCGTTAAAGCCGTTGTACCGGCTGCCATGGCTTTAAGAAAGAGAAATAAGGTCAAACTCTGAGTATTTGCCGCAATGATAGTATGAGAATAGGGCATGGGGGTAATTCCATAAATTAAATACTTTATTAAACCAAACCCAACCAGGCTAAAAATGCTGATGATATACATATATACGGGTATAGCAAAAAGTTTCGCTGATTCTTTGAGGCCCCGTAAGTTGACCACGGTCATAAAAATGATAATAATGCAATCTGCTAAAACTTTATGGGGGGTCGGTTCCAACCAACGGAAGATTCCGGTAAGATTCTCAACGGCCGAACTAACGCTAACTGCAACTGTAAGAATATAATCAATGCTCAGACTCGCACCGGCCAACAAACCTGCTTTTTCACCTAAATACGCATTGGCAACTGTATACGAGCCTCCTCCTTGAGCATATTTTTGAATAGTACGCCGGTAGAGCATTAAAATGCTTGCAAGAAGCAATACAATGGCACCAGTGACCTTCATGGAGGCTGCATAGCCAGCAGTTCCAGCTAAGATTAGCACGTATAATATTGCATCTGGAGCATAGCCCTGAGAAGAAATGACATCAGATCCAAAGACCGGAATCCCACCAAAAACTCCGATTTTATGACTTTCCGCACTCTGTGTTTCAAGAGGATGTCCGAATATTAATGTTCTTAGCTTTAACCAAAATATCTTTTTACTGGCAGAAGCCATGCTATTCTCCTCCGATCTTTTCCTTATATAGTGTCTCTCTTTTTTCTTTTTTACCCATGCAGCTGCTAGAAAAATAACGAGTTATAATAATCGATACCCTACCCCAGGTTCGGTAATAATATGGCGGGGGCGTGAGGGGTCAATTTCAATTTTGCGGCGAATTTGCCCCATAAAGACCCTTAGATACTGAGTATCATTTTCGTACGCCGGTCCCCAGACAGTTCTCAGGAGAAATTTATGGGTCAAAACTTTACCAGCATTTAATCCCAGATTTTTCATAAGCTCATATTCCGTGGGAGTCAGCTTAATTTCGCCCTCAGATACTCTAACCTGGCGATGAGATAAATCGAGCACTAAGTCATTGAATTTTAAGATCGGTTCTTCTTCAACTCTTTCCGAATGACGTAAAGCTGCCCGCATTCGGGCCAGCAATTCACCCATACTAAAAGGCTTTGTCACATAATCATCCGCTCCATTATCCAGGGCAATAATCTTATCCGCCTCCTGTTCTTTAACGGATAAAATGATGATTGGAACCTTTGACCACTCCCTTATTTTATTGAGAACGTCCATTCCGCTTATATCTGGCAGCCCTAAATCCAAAATCACAAGATCTGTACTGTTTAAGGCAACTTCGTCTAAACCGGCTTGGCCCGTTCCTGCTTCTCTCACCTCATACCCATGGCTGGTTAAACTGACCCTCAAAAACCTGCGAATCTGTGTTTCATCATCAATGATTAAGATTCGATGTCCTTTTGTATCTATGTTAATCTCCTCCTTCGACTTGAACTTGATCGGAGAGATCATAATCTAAGGGTAAATTAAAGATGATGGTTACGCCGCCTAGTTCATTATTTTCAGCCCAGATATCCCCGTTATGAGATTCAATAATCCCTTTGCAAATCGACAAACCTAAACCTGAACCACTAACTTGAAGCGGAGAGCTCAGTCGATAGAACTTGTCAAATACCTTACTCAAATCGGTTTCAGGAATAGGATTTCCCCGATTGGCTACAGCAATTTCTAAGGTTTGTCCAACTTGCTTGACATAAATGAGGATTTTACTTGCCGGATCCGAATACTTAACCGCATTGTCCAGCAAGTTAACTAAGACTTGCTCTATCAATGCATAATCCGCTTGGACTAAAGGCAGCCCCGCCGGAATCTTTATATCAAGAAATCGTTTGGCCAGAACGATATCTAAACGGTTAATAGCCACGCCAATAATATCCTGAATATCGCACCAATCTTTATGCAGTTTAAGCATTCCGCTTTCCAGTCGGGCCATATCCAAGAGGTTATTGACAAAGCGATTCATTCTTTCTGCACCTTGCAAAATCGTCTGTAATAAATCATTTCTTGCATCCGGCGAATAAACAGAATCATGGTCCTCCAAGAGTCCTGTGGCTGCACCGATAATTGAGGATAGCGGTGTTCTTAAGTCATGGGATAAAGAATTAAATAAAGCCGTACGCAGGCGTTCAGATTCAGCTAAAGTATGTGCTTGTCTTGCCTCATCGGCTAATTTTATGCGATTGATCGCCAGGGCAGCCAAACCGGCAAAGGCATCTAAAAAACGGATCTGTTGAGGATTGACGATCTCTTTTTTCTGAAAAAAGCAAATCCCCAATACTCCTTGAGTGCCTTGCTCAGTAACTAAAGGAATATACAATCCTTTAGCTGACCCTAAAGTCTCAGTTCCTTTTCCTGCCTTTTGTCCTCTCTCATAAACCCAATTGGCTGCCGTCATTTCGCTCTCAGTCATAAAGTGTTCTGTTGTTGAACTTTGCCGCATCACTAAATTATTTCGGTCATCGGGCAGCAAAATAACAACCTGACCATCTAACGTTTCGCCAATCTTACGGGCAATACTATCCAAAACTCTCTCCAACTTATCAACTGCCGTTAGATCACGGCTAAGAGAATATAACGCTGAAACTTGCTGCTCACGCTGCCGGGAATAATTGATCTGGTCTGTTAAACGACCGGAAAGAGTTCCAGTAACAAAACCGGCAAATATTAAAATAGCAAAACTTATAACATAACGAAAATCATAGACCGCAAAGGTATAGAAAGGCGGTACAAAGAAATAATCGAAGATAACAACACCCATCCCTGCGGTAATAACAGCAGGTAACTTACCCCAGCGGGCAGCGATGAGAAGAACGGGCAGCAAATAAAGCATGAGAATATTAACTGTACCCAGAAAAGATTCGATAGGCGTCACTGCAACTGTCAAAGCTATCATCATTACAATGGACATCAAATAAGGTGCTGTTGCCCAAGGCCATCGAGGGGAGATGCAA
Source organism: Desulfosporosinus sp. SYSU MS00001 (assembly GCF_049943955.1). Taxonomy (NCBI): domain Bacteria; kingdom Bacillati; phylum Bacillota; class Clostridia; order Eubacteriales; family Desulfitobacteriaceae; genus Desulfosporosinus; species Desulfosporosinus sp. SYSU MS00001. The sequence continues at coordinate 430,622 of NZ_JBNFTW010000002.1, read as the reverse complement.
CTTTCAGAAGGACTATCATCCGTTTCAATTGTTTTTAACTTTAGTTCTCGTTGTGATACTTCCTTCCGCCCAGATATTACGTGTACACTAATGCCATGATTCTTGCGGATCACTTTATCAACAATAGAACCATGCAATAATTCCTGAAAACGAGTTCGCTCCGGTTTCCCGATAATAACTTGAGAAACATTACGCTTTCGAGCCAATGTCAAGAGTTCTTCAACGATGTTATCTCCATGGGGAGTAACAATTTCTGCGCCTAATTTTTCAGCCATACGCAGGTTTTGTTCAATACTATCCTTTTCGGCTTCATTCTGGGACGGCCCACCTGGAAGAACCACATGGACAGCCAACCATTCTGAGTTTTGCCGTGCTGCCATTCTTTTCGCAGTTCGAATCAGCTTGACAGAAAAAGGATTGCCGCTTACACATACCATAACCTTTTCTCCCGATGGCCAGGGACCTGCAATACCATGATTCCGCATATATGATTCCATCTGGCAATCCACTCGTTTGGCGGTATAGCGCAAAGACATTTCCCGCAGAGCATTAATATTTCCGGGACGAAAGAATTTCTGAATCGCTTCTGCGGCTTCTCCGGGGACATAAACTTTGCCCTCTTTAAGCCTCTGTATCAGCTCATCAGGTGTAATGTCCACCATCTGAATTTGCGAAGCCATTTCCAGAATACGATCAGGCACGGTCTCCTTTACTGTAACCCCTGTTATTTGAGCTACAACATCGTTAAGACTCTCTAGATGCTGAATATTCAATGTGGTATAAACATCAATTCCAGAAACCAATAACTCTTCGACATCCTGATAGCGTTTCTTATGACGCAATCCGGGGATATTTGTGTGGGCTAATTCATCAACGACTACCAGTTGAGGTCGATGCGCTAAAAGGACGTCTAAATCAACTTCTTCAGAGTGGTTGCCTAGATATTCTTGGGTTTTAGCGATAATAGGAATGCCTTTAAGCAAAGCCTCGATTTCCGCCTGCCCATGAGTTTCAGCGAAACCAATAACCACATCCACACCTTCGGTTAATCGTTCCCTTGCTGCTTCTAACATGGCATACGTCTTGCCTACTCCGGCAGCCGCACCCAGAAATACAGTCAGTTTTCCCTGGTCTTTCATGATTGAATCACCTGCACATAAAACTTTAGCGTCAAAAGCAAATTATAAAAAGAATAGCAAAATTCAAATGCTGACTTATTATAGCCTAAAACTCCATAAAAATTGTCTAAATATCATCCTGTAAAGCATAAAGAAAATATAAAGATTCCTAAGATATTTAAGTAATTATTCTATCATTTTCCCGTGATTTTATTATTTCTCCCCTTGTTCCTGCATTATTTGATCCACAAATTTAAGTTCTTCTCGCAGGGAGCTCTTAGTATAATACTTGTTTACTCAATATTTGACAATATCCCTAACCAATAAACTAATTATTACCTGTAATAGTTAGCAGCTGAACGAGAGTATTCACCCGCCAAAAGATCGTGTAAGAAAATACATGGACTCAGTTCAGAATATAAGGTAAAATATCGTTGGAGTAAGTTTGCTGCATTATGTACGTCAGAATATGGAGGGCCATACTATGTTGAAAGATAATCCTAATAAAATATGGGTCGTTGCCAAACCATTCCAAGCGAATAATCCTGAGTATACCCAATATAACGAAGTTGCAGAGGCACTATCCGATTTTGACGATTGGACAGATGATACTGAAACTATTGCGGGGTGCGAAGTATTGTTTCGGGGAATTACTTTAATGCAATCGTTCAAAGGTAACGTCAACGGTGGACTTTGCGAGCGAATTCACCCTGATTGCTCTACCAGAAACAAATTACCCAATTCTGAAGAAATACTTAACTGCGAGGAATGCGTTACAAAGTTAATATTAGACCACGTTGAATAGGACTTAATTTATACCAAAGCTCTCAGATGAGAGCTTTTCTTTTTTTATTGTCTTTTCTTCATAAGTTGTAATAGAAGAGGGAGTCTCACGATTGGATAAAAAGAAAATGCCTGAAAGGCTTCAGAACGTCCTCTCAGGCTAATTTTCCATTCATATAATATCTCATGCTATTTGGCAAAAACTCATAATGGTTCAGGTTCTCTTATTGGTTATTTATTGGTACTGTGCTGCTTATTGGGCAGCTTTCGATCGGGATTTCCTTTTCCCTGATGTTTCTTATTTTGCTCGGCCTTCTCCTGAGCCTGAAGTATTTTATCTAAATTCTCCATGGTTAACCCCTCCTTGAATTTTGAACCCTTTTTACTTTAACCAAACTGCAGAATTAAATGCTCGGGTACTGAAATTTAACGGAGAAGGCTAGCCAACAAAACTTAAAGATAAAATAATACTTTCACTTCATTTTTAGCTTCAAGTTCTAAGCAGACGTCTTCCTGCCTGGGATTATAATTTATATTGATGATATCATCGAGTCTTATCCAAAAAACATTTGAATCAGATCCCCATACAGAAACTTTATCATCGGCGAAATCAATGTTGGTTACTATTCCGAAATCCATGGTACATTCTACAACACACAAAACCTCTAAACATTTTAAGTTCTTACCTAAAAATTTTTGCTTAAGAAATTTTACAAATTCTATTTTAGAGGATAAGGTCAACAATCACTATTCCCCCTTATAACTATACATTTTCGTTTATGACTTTATATCCCTCTATCAAATTATCATACAACAACTGGGAGAGATATTCCAAGAGATAATTAAAACTTCATTCCCCATTGATAGATCGTCAAAAAAAATTCCCCTCTTAAAGGGGGGGAATAAGGAGGAGGAAAGAAAAATGAAAAAACCTTTATGTTAACCGCTTAAGAGCGAGGAGTTTTCGTTTGTTTTTCGTTTGTTTTGTTGTAACTATCATAAAATATAATTGTTACTCTTCCGTGATCTTTATATGAAGAATGTGTTAAGAATTAAAATATCTTATTTCAAAACGCAATGTAAAATATAGCCAGCTAATTCTGGTCATTGAACAGCTTATTCACATTTTAGGACAATCGCACGTACTATAATTTGAAACAGATTCCAAAGGGAATTCGTTACAGAAAATTTAGCAAGTGAGGAAAACCTATGGCCAAAAAAGTGTATAAGCTTAAACAAGATAAGGCGGACGAAAGGGATAAACTATTTTACTCCTCCCTCTATAAGCAAATGCCCCTCCCCCACATCATAGATCTGCGAAGCGGATGTTCCCCTGTCGTTGATCAAGGTGAATTAGGCAGTTGTACTGCTAACGCAATTGCCTCTGGATTACGCGAATATCTGGAACTTCGCAGCGGAAAATTGACACCTCTAAGCCGTTTATGGCTTTATTGGGGAGAGCGCAAACTGGAAGGAACAGTGGATGAAGATTCCGGAGCTGGTATTCGGGATGGTATGAAGGTTCTGCATAAGTTCGGTTGTTCTCCGGAGAGTGATTGGCCCTATGATATTACAAAATTCAAAGAAACCCCGCCCATTGTTTCATTTATTGATGCTCTTCATTTTAGAATAAGTGAATATCACAGGGTACTGAACTTATCGGACCTCAAAACAGCTTTAGCAAAAGGGTACCCCGTTGTCATCGGAATCAAAATCTATGCAAGTTTTGAATCACAAGAGGTTGCCCAAAATGGAATCGTACCACTCCCCCAAAAAGATGAACAATACCTTGGTGGGCATGCAGTATTAGCTGTGGGATACAAAGACGATAATAATAACTCAGGGGTAGTTATCTGCCGTAATTCCTGGGGGGTAAATTGGGGAGATAATGGCTATTTCTTTCTTCCCTACGGCTATTTCGATGAAAATGTCTTAGATATGTGGACTGGTAAATGATTTTATAATTAATAGTACAAATACCAAAACAGATCCCCAGTTGCAGACCGGGGATCTGTTTTATCATAAAGCGCTAAATTTATTCAATAGTTAGGCCATTTCAAAAGTATCTGCCCAATTAGCGAGTTCTCCTCGGAAGTTTTTTGTTAGGCTTACTATCTTACAATAGGGTTGCTCTTTAAAATGTTCCATATAGGGAACAAAACCGCTCTTTGAGCTGGGAATATCGGTTTGACCGGAATGGCCAATGCAAATTACTTTACAGGAATCGTGTACTCGAGTAAATATTTTTCGCAGTTCGATGGCTGTGAAATTCTGGCATTCATCAATGATAATTGTCATATCTTTAAGGTTGGTCCCACGTAAAAACAAGGGACTTTTAGGATAACACCATATGCCATCCATAACACGTTTTACGCTGACTTTTCTGCGAATAGCCTCATTAGCTAAAACTTCTTCATTATAAATACACTGAACAGGATTTTCATTGATTTCCAAAAGAGCATCAATTAAGGGCTGATGATAAATGCTTTCCTTTTCCGATTGAGTTCCCGGTCTAAAACCCATAATAGCCTCTTGAACTGGATTAAAAATATAAGTAAGCGGTTTTTTTAAAATCTTAGCACATGCAACAGCCAAGGTCGTTTTCCCAGTTCCTGCTTTTGCATTGACCATTACTAATTGATAATCAAAGATGGCATCCACATAGTCACGCTGTTCAGGCGTTAATCTTGGGGCCAGGCCAAACAATAGATTATTTTCTGGAAGCGGCATATCTCTCACCTAATCCTTGTAGAATTAATTTCTAAAATTAAAAGTGCATCTAAAAAAGTATCCAAATCAGTTTTTTCTAAGACAGAAACACAAATCGAAGTGTTTATAGATAACTTCAACATTGTTTCGAAATATTCCTTCTCTGAAGTATTTTGAAGTCGTTTCTTATCTTTTTAGATTCTGTCAACTTCGTTCGTTTTATTCTAATACTCACCCTAAATGAATTGAGCGCTTTCCTTCTGATAAGGATAAGCGCTCAATTCATTTAGGGCATCACCGGTAATCAGAGTTTTGCTCTCATCTTCCCATTCCTCCGAAACCCTCTTCTTTGGGTTCCAATTAAAATAAAACAAAAGGCTGCAACAACCATTTTCATGAGTTTGTTACAACCTAGGATCCGTTAGCGTTAACATAATTATTTTATCCATATGAACAAACCATTTGTTGGAGATGGCCTAATTTGCTAATTCAAAAACTCCTTTAGAGGCATTATATATGAAAACCTCCCCAGTTTCAATAGTGTAGTACATACCAATGATATCAATTTCCCGCTTATTATATTTTTCAACTATAAAAGGATAGGTTAATAAATGTTTAATTTGTTCTACGATATTAATTTGCTCCGTTAACCATTCTCTCTTCATTATATCGTCTGGATCGCCTAATTCATCTAAAACTCTCGTTTTAACTGTTTGAGCAAGTTCGAGCCATTTTTTAGTAACAGGCAATTGGTTAAGTTCCTCATCTGAGAGATATATCGAACTGCATCCTCCGCAATTCGAATGACCGCAAATGATGATCTGTTCGACCTTCAAAACATTTACCGCATACTCGATGCAAGCGGTAGTTGCTGACATTGGAGCCTCCTGTTCCAGGACATGATGATACTGAGGAACGATATTGGCGATATTCCTTACCACAAATAATTCGCCTGGTAAAGACTTGGTAATTAGTTCCGGAACAACTCGGGAATCAGAGCAGCCAATAAATAAAGTGTGAGGCTGTTGACCTCGCTTTAAGCGACAAAATAAGTTTTTATGCTCCTCATAATCTTGAGTTCGAAATTTTACTAAACCAGCAATTAATTTATTCATATTAGCACCTCCCTAATTTCAAGGCTTCAAATCTTTATCACAACTGCAGATTAGCATTCAAGTTGTTATTAGTCAATCTCAGATATTATAAAGCGAAATGGTAATGATCAGGTATTTTTATATTCGCACCATTGTTGCAACTCCCGAAAGAATGCCCTGCTTAAAACAAACCAATTTTTGAGCAGGAGGTTATAAATTCATGATTAAAAAATTCATTAATGAGAGTACTAATAGAAAAACCAACGACAACCTTGTCGCTGGCTTCAGAAAGCATGTATAAATTTGTCATTAATTTTTAGGTTTATACGAAGTAGCCATTTCTTTGGCCGCTGCTTTGATGGTCTCAAGCTTATAGCTTTTATTTTTTTGAGTAACTCCAATTAAGTCAAATTTTTCTGCTTTCACTGTCAGAAAAAGTCTTTCCAGGGAAGTAAGGCATGAGGTGAGTCCATTTCCACTTCCCCCTGCAGCTGCTATTTCTATGATCGGTTTGCCTTCCAAGTAAGACTTATCTCTAAAGGCTTCGCAGCGGCGAAGGCGATCCGTGAAGGTTTTAGCTGATTCGCTCATCTCGCCAAAATAAACGGGGGTCACGAAAACAAAAGCATCAAAACCTGCTAAAGAAGCGTGCAGTGCTTGAAATTCATCTTGAACTTGACATTCATGGTCATTTCGACAGGGACCCCATCCACTGCCACAAGCATGACAATGACCGATCTTTTGCCGATTTAGATTGACTAACTTCACATTTCCTCCGGCTGCGAGGATACCTTCTTTGGCAGCGTTCCCACAGGCTGCCGTTAATCCATTTTGATTAGGACTACTCGTAAAAATTATAACATTCATCAAATCATCCTTAACCTTTCAATTACCATGTTACTATATTGTATCAAGAAAATAATATCTTTAAAAGTGTATTTTCTAACATAACTATGTACTATTTTATATGCACTATTTATGTTTCAGAAACGGTATCTTAGTTCATCCAAGTCCTATTCCGGGTATATTGGACGGCGATTTTTTTTGTTTTGAACCCTGATTAGGAAGCTTAAATATATTAAACTTTTAAAAGTAAATATTGTACACATAATAAACAAGTGCAATACTTGCCGGGATTGTAATTGCCAAAAGATAAGCCACAATGGTAGGTTTAATAAGTTCCTCCCAAATAGTCTTCTGTCTCATTACGACGTACTCCTTATTTTTCTCCGGTAATTCTTCTGCTGCTTATCTTCACTCAATCCTTTGTAGAAAACAGGCTCGCTGATCAGGAGCCTGTTTTAACTTGTAATTTTGCGAGTGAAATTTATCCAAGTTTAAGGTCCCGATGTTCAGCTTTAGCTGATCGAGTTCACTCTTTATTACTATTTAACTGAGTCCCTTCCATAATTCCTCGATTATGAAATACCTCATCGACTTCAAGTGTAAGCTGGCCTCCTTTTGCATTTTTTCGACCATTCGACCCGTATTTCGGTGTCTGATCATCATCGACAACACTGACTACACCTGCAGGCTCCCATGGTTGACGATTTAATTGAGAAGCATGCTCTTTGTCATTTTCATTGCCCACTGTTATACCTCCTCAGTGTCCCTATTTCAAGTTGAACCTAAAATGAACTGTCAATTTATGATTTCCCCCACAATTCAAAATTAGTCACTTTTTTTATGATTTTAGATATCTCGTGGATTTATAGTATCCAAAAATGTCCTTTCAGACATAATATAAAGGCGATTTGTATTCTAAATAGAGGGCTGAGGCTGATGCAATGAGTATTCAACAACTGTATAACTCCCCAAAAGCGACGTTAGACGCTTTAAGATTTCCTGAATTACTATTTGTAGAAGATCAACTTCATGAACTACTTAAGAAAGCTGATGGTTTAATTCAAAAAGCTTGTGTTACTTTATTAAAATCAGGCGGTAAACGTGTGCGTCCTTTCCTGACGCTTTACAGTGGAATGTGCTTTAGCCCTTTAAACCCTTTAATGATTAAGGCTTCAGTTGCCGCCGAAATGATTCACATGGCCTCTTTAATTCATGACGATGTCATTGATGAATCTGCGACAAGGCGTGGTAAACCGACAATGAATTCAATCTATGGTGATCATGCGGCCATTCTCACGGGAGATTACCTCTTTGCCGAAGCGTTCAATATACTCTCTACAGAACAGTTATTAAAAACTATGCGCTATTTTATCGAGGCAATTCAAGCCATGTGTGCCGGAGAAGTGAATCAAGCCGAAGCACAATTCTCCGATACTATTGAAAAGGAGCAATACTTTAAGAGAATTGCCCAAAAAACAGGAATTCTTCTGGCTGCCTGCTGCCAATCAGGTGCCCTATTGGCAGACGCCGGGACCGAAGAAATCGAAGCCCTTCGCGAATTCGGACTGAATATTGGATATGCGTATCAAATCACGGATGATATTCTCGATCTGAGCGGCAGCTCGGAATCATTAGGTAAACCTGTAGGAAGCGATCTGCTTAATGGCAACATAACATTGCCCCTTCTCTATCTTATGGATAACCCAGTTTATGGCGATTGGCTGCGAGAAATTTTGAGTTCTCATAAAATTAACCGTCAAGGACTCCAAAGTATTTATGAAGCCTTAATAAGTTCCCGCTCCCTGGAACAAGCATATCTCACGGCTACTCAGTGTATAGACAAAGCAAAAAACTGCTTAGGCAAAATTCCTGCGAGTCCTTACCGAACAGCTCTCATAAATCTCTCAGACTCCATTTTGCTGCGCTCATCTTAAAGGCGCTTATAGTTTCGTAACTGACAGCACAGCCAAAAGAGCACCTTTACGCCTACACCATTACCATTGAGCAATTGCCTGGTTATTAGGCGTATTTCCCGATCCTGACTTTTACCGTCCGATAAGTACATAGCGAGAAGGCCTTGAACGACAGCTCGTTCGAATTTTACAAAATGAAGTGTAGCTGCCTGTTCAAGAGACTTTCTGACAAAAAGTTTCAAGCGAGCAGCTACTCTTTCCGAACTGGAATAGTATGCTACAAAATTTAATTGGTCCGTTTCACGATCTTCACGAAGATCAATGAAATAGTCCAACAAAATATGCAAACCGCAGATCCAAGGAAAGTAAGCTTGATGTGTTTTAGCAACGTCATCTTCCCTTAAATGGACATCGTGAGAAGCTGCATACAAACGGAAAATTCCTAAGGTTGATCCTGTTGCAGCCGCAAATTCCCAGGCTGTAATTGCCGGGTAGAGTTTCGTGTAAGGCTCAATCCATTGAAGCATAACGGATTCTCTTTGGGCAGCGGCTAAATGTTTATAGGTTTGCAGCTTTGAATAAAGCCGAGCCAAATCTAAAGCTGTTTCTTGAACAAGATCATAGGATGGTAAGTCTTTAAGGCATGCTTGGCATGTCCGAACTAGTTGCTCGAGATACCCTCCATCCTGCTGATAAGGATAATACTTGTAATAATCTGACAGATCGGCCTTTGGCAGCAACGCTTCCTCCATTGCCAGATGTAATTGAGCAAAGGCCATTTCATTCTCTACGTCTAAGCTATCTACTAAATTATCCAGATAGTCGCTTATGGTCTGATAAGCGACTATAAATCGTACGGTCTCTCTTAGATTCGCACCGGGATATAAAGCATAGATACTGCCTCCTTGGCAGTGAAACGCTTTGAGACGAATACTTTCCTGGGCCTGCCTGCTAAGACGGGAATCAGGGATTAATTCAGCCCGCTGCTGCCAGATCATAAGTTCTTCTTTAACCATGGGAAAAACCTTAGTCACAAACTTATAGATTAATGTTGCCCGATTGACAGAACTCTTTTTGACTATGCTCATTCCTTGTTCTCCTTGTTTTGCTTAAGGTGTTGGACTTCAGATATAGTCTTGCCAAATATCTGCATTCCTCAACCTTTTTCAACACCTACCCCTTGGTACTTAACTCCGTCCAATATTTAGAAAACATATTCTTAAACGGAAGGGGAATACTAAAATCATTATGACAGAGGGGAGGTTGACTATGAACACAACAAAACCTGAACTCACAGCCAAAAACCTGGCCATCTTAAATGATCAACTCGGTGCTGAAGCGTTACTTGTTCACAAGTTTGCTCAAGCATCCCAAACTGTTCAAGACCCGGCAGTCAGCTCGCAACTATCTTCAATTTCTGAGCTGCATCGTAAACACTATGATACCTTGCTCAATTATCTTAATTCTCATCAATAAATGAAAACAACATCGAACAAATTGACGAGAGCAAAAACCTTACCAGAAAGGGGTGATTTAATTGGCCACACAGACCACATTGTCAGAACAAGAAATCATCACTGACCTGCTGACAAGTGAAAAACATGTTACATCAACTGTAAATACCTTCATCACGGAATCTACCTGTGCCAATTTAAGACAAAACCTGAAGACGATTCTCGATGAAGAGCATAATATTCATGAAAATCTTTACAATATCATGAATTCAAAAGGCTGGTATCCAACGACTGATGCTGAAGCCCAAGAGGTTCAAAAAGCAAAGGATAAATTTAAACCACTTCAATAAGACGCTTTGAGAACCATGTTTACACCGAGTCTCGGCAAGCGCGGTAGACGTTGGCTTACTTATGTATGCAACTATAACCGAAAGTGTAACTTAAAGTTATCTTTAAGTTACACTTTCTAAAAGTATAAAAAAGACGGGGTGCAGTTAACCCCGTCTTTTTTATAGTCTTTATTTTCTGTCACTGAGGCCCCGATGCTCAGCTTTAGTTGAACGATTTTACTCGGCTTTATCCAGATTAACTGCTTTATTTTCCGAAGGATTTGGCACGCTCTCGTCACCTTGACTCGCTGTCTTAAATTCTTTGATTCCCTTACCTAAAGCTTTCCCCACATCCGGCAATTTTCCCGGACCAAAAATAACTAAAGCAATAACCAGAAAGATACCTGCCTCCAAAGGGGACACAAAACCAAACGTTGTCAACATCTGATCCACCTCCATAAAATTTTGACTATAATACAGTAGAAAACTATTACGTCTTGAAATTAGAATATAGTACAAGTTAATCCTATCGTATTGCGAAACAACAAGCAATATGTTTTTTGTGGAAAGTTAGAAAAAGACTGCATGAAAGCAAGTCTTTTTCTTCAGTTCCTTCAATATTGATATCTCTTCGAGATATAACTTGCTCTTTAAAATAATTTACTTTTCGTTAAAGATTTCTTCGTAAGCGAGATATAAGTTCCAAATGACCTCCCATAATTCACCCTGAGCCACAGTAACATTCAAACCAAGATCCTTGGCCTCTTGATGCCCTATGGGATATCCATGAGAAAAATACCCCTCAGTCAATGCCCGAGCCACCCTTTCAATACGTTCCGGAGAATCCTTGAACATGTAGTTCGACATCAATATTTCTGCATATTGACGTGAAGCCTTAATTGTTTTTTCATAATCACCAATAAGCCAAGGGTCAAGCTTATTGAGCATTGGAGTTGCCAAAAATGAAACAACTTCGGGATCACCGCTGGTAGTAATTGATCGCTGCAAGTAATCAAAACAATGCCAAACGGCTTGAACTGGTACAAGAATATCCTTATACACAGGATGTTTCACAAGAGGATCAATAGGTCCCAATTCAGAAAGAGGCCCCATGATGACCTCATCAGCTCCGAGAACCAACATCGATGCGGCGGACTTAGCCGCAAAAGGGACAATAATAGAAAATTCCTGGCAAAATTCCCGAATTAACATAACCACTTTATAAGGAGTATCTACAGTTCCGCCATAACTATGCAGGATCAAATCAATTTTTGGAGTCGGTCCAATTTTCTTAAGTTGTTTATACAGAGGTACTAAAATGGAATCATCCAGCGGAGAATATGAAAAATAGACTAAGACTTTGGAATTCCTCAATCCTTCTAAACGTTCGAGCAAATTAACACGTTCTTCTTCGTTCAAACCAAGTCCCCTCCCAGCCATCCTCACGTACCATATTATTCCAATAATTGTTTGGTCGTGAATGTCCCGAGATCAGGAATGACAAAATGACAATTAGGAGGGCTTCTTGGGCAGGGTTACATTAACCTTTGATTTTTCATGACAGCTCTGACAAAATTCTTCCCCGCCAAGACCTTTTTTTTCATGACAAGGGTAACATTGTTTCCAAGGCTGCTGATTATTATTGACCGCATAACCATGACCATGCGGCCCGTTAATCCAGACGTCTTTAGGAATTGAAGCGTGTGGATTAGAAGGATCGTGGTTTTGCGAAATAATGATGACGGCAACTAAAGCCCCAAACAAAGCCACGGTAATGATCGTTCTTAATAAACGTTTTCTGTCCATAGTTTTAAAGCACCCCTGTCGAATCACACTTGGCGGTATTTATCATAGTGTCGTTGCTCTGGCAGCCAGTCAGCACCGACACTTTGGCCTTTCTAGAGGGTTTTTATGACTAAGCGGGCTTGCTCAAGAGTATTATCGATATCGGCATCAGTGTGTGCCGTCGATAAGAAAACCGCCTCAAACTGGCTCGGTGCTAAGTAAATACCCTTTTCAAGCATGCCGCTGAAGTACTTAGCAAACCGTTCGACGTCTGATGTACAGGCGCTTGCAAAATCTTTAACAGGACCCTCGGTAAAAAAGACGGAAAACATGGCCCCGAGAGCATTGACCCATACGGGGAGCCCAACCTCTTGAGCAATACGTTTTAAACCTTCCGCCAGGCGAGTTGTCTTGCGATTAAGTTCCTCATAAACACCGGGTTGTTGTAACAATTTAAGAGTAGTCAATCCGGCATTCATGGCCAAGGGATTTCCTGATAAGGTCCCCGCTTGATAAATAGGACCACTGGGCGCTATTTGCTCCATATAACGTTTTTTTCCGCCATAAGCCCCCACGGGCAGACCTCCGCCGATCACTTTGCCCAAACAGGTCAAATCCGGATCAATTCCATAATGGGCTTGGGCGCCGCCATAGCTGATGCGAAAACCCGTCATCACTTCATCAAAGATCAGTAATGAACCGTACTCTTCCGTCAAACGGCGGACACCCTGCAGGAATCCTTCTTCCGGCAAAACCACACCCATATTGCCTGTAACCGGTTCGAGAATTACTCCGGCAATATCTTCCCCTTCACGTTGAAAAATTTCCCGAAGTCCTTCCAAATCATTATACTTTGCGGAAATAGTCGTCGCTGCGGTTTGGGGAGGGACACCGGGGGATGTCGGTACACCGAAGGTCAGAGCACCACTTCCGGCCTTAATTAAAAGCTGATCGGCATGCCCATGATAACATCCTTCAAATTTGACAATCTTTGTTCTGCCGGTAACGCCTCTTGCCAGACGCAAGGCACTCATCGTAGCTTCCGTCCCGGAGTTAACCATGCGAATCATTTCCATTGAGGGGTATGCTTTAAGCACTTCCTCAGCCAGGTCAGTTTCGACTTCAGTCGGGGCACCATAGCTTGTTCCTCGTTCTGTTACTCGTTTAATCGCTGCCACGACCTCAGGATGAGCATGACCAACAATGAGCGGCCCCCAGGAACCCACATAATCCAGATAACGATTGCCGTCAATATCCCAGAGATAAGCACCCTCAGCCCGATCAATAAATACAGGATCTCTGCCTACCGATTTAAAGGCTCTTACTGGAGAATTAACACCGCCAGGAATAACTCTTTTGGCTTTAGCAAAGGCTTGGCTGCTTTTTTTATCAACAAACGGCAAGTGAATGACCCCCTTTAACGAGTCTAAAACGACTCTTCTTCAAGAAAATACTGCATGCTGCTCTTTTTCAATTCAGCCGTACTAAAAAGCATAGAATACTCTGTAACGCCGGTTGCCTGAGAAATTCTTTTCATAATCTCGTCACAATCCTCAATGGTCTTCCCGTGAATCATCGTGAAGACGTTATATGGCCAATCAGGCAAGGTTGGTCTTTCGTAACAATGACTCACTTCTTTAAATTGAGCCATTATTTTGCCAACCTCCTCTGCACGAGCAGGCTCAACCTGCCAAACGCCCATTGAATTGGCGACAAAACCAGCTTTTTGGTGCCGCAATACTGCACCAAAGCGACGCAAAACCTTAGCATCAAGTAGGTTCCTGGCACGGAAAATCAGCTTCTCAGCCGGCCAGTTAAGCCTTTCGGCCAATACACTAAACGGAGTTGGCGAGTCCGGCAAATCACCTTGAATTATTTGAATTACAGATATATCATCATTCGTTAAATCATAGGGTTGGCTGCTTGCACTATGGGTTATAGCTTTTTCTCCGTTTTCCGGAGAATTTAATGGTTCTTCCTGAGTATCTTCTTCTTCGCTAAAATCAAAGTTTACATTAATTTTAAATAAGTGCGTTGCCGGAAGGTTATAGACCTCAGAAATACCTAAATCCGTGCGAATGTTGTGAATGATATGCTCTGCAGCTTCTTCTGAACGGGCTATCAATGTAAACCAGACATTATAGTCATGATTGCGAACATAATTATGCGTTATACCCGGGATTTTATTAATCAATTTGGCTAGAGCCGGGATTTTCTCTGCCGGAACTTTTGCTGCACACAAGGTACTAAAATAACCTAACTTCCGCGAATCAAAAACTCCGCCCAGGCGACGGATAATTCCTTCCCGGCGGAGTTTTTGAATCCGCGAGAAGGCATCTTCTTCTGTCGTACCTACAATTTGGCCAAGAATTTTGTAGGGATGAACGTCGATAGGAAATTGTTTCTGGATCTCGTTAAGTAAAGCGCGATCGGCAGAATCCATACTAAACCCCCTTCCTTCCCTGATGCAAGCACCACGGCTCCTCAGCCATGTAGTCCCCTTCATTGTTGCAAGCATTTGTTGTATGCCAAGATACTAGCACAAACGCCCCTCCTCGTTTAACCAACGTGCAACATCAAGGGCATGATACGTAATCAATAAATCGGCTCCCGCACGTTTCATACTGACCAATGCTTCCATCACGATACGTTTTTCATCAATCCACCCGTTGGCAGCTGCAGCTTTTACCATGGAATACTCCCCGCTGACGTTATAAGCTGCGATAGGCAGTCCAAATCTTTCTTTAGTGCGATAAATGATATCGCCATAGGCCAATGCGGGCTTAACAATAATTAGATCCGCACCTTCTTCAACATCTAACGAAGTCTCCAGCATGGCTTCATTTCCGTTAGGCGGGTCCATTTGATAGGTACGGCGATCCCCAAATTGAGGCGCTGAACCTGCCGCTTCGCGGAAGGGCCCATAGAACCCTGAAGCAAATTTTGCCGAATAAGCCATGATAGGTATATGGGCATAACCTTCCTTATCCAGCAAATCACGAATAGCGGCAACTCTTCCATCCATCATGTCAGAAGGGGCTACCATATCCGCCCCGGCCCGGGCATGAGAAAGCGCAGTTTGAGCTAGAAGGTCTAACGTCGGATCGTTCAAAATCTGTCCTTGTTCAATCAAGCCGCAATGTCCATGGTCGGTATATTCACAAAGACATACATCCGTAATAACATACAGATCAGGATAATATTTTTTGGCGATGCGCACAGCTTCCTGGACAATACCATGCTCCGCATAGGCCCCTGAACCAACACTGTCTTTGCTCTCGGGAATTCCAAACAGCAAAATCGCAGGTATCCCTAATTTTACCACTTCATCCAAGGCTTTTACAAATTCGTCCAGAGAAAAGTTATATACTCCCGGCATTGCGGAAATTTCCACTCTCTTCTTCTCACCCGGCATGACAAACATTGGATAAATTAAATCATCAATGCGAAGATGATTTTCCCTGACCATCTTCCGAATTGTCTCACTTGCCCGTAAGCGCCGCGGGCGTCTTCTCAGATCCATGCCACTTACCTCCTAAAATACTTTATCCTAACACAAGGCATTTTTGCTGCTCCGAAAATTTATCGTCCTCAAAGGGAAATTGCCTCGTTCAGCTGCATCATTCTCTTAGTTTTCTCTTACCCCAATTTCCTCGTCTGTCAGATAGCAAGCTGGGTCAGATTCCCAGAAGTCTCCTGTCACAGCCTCCGCACGAGTCCGGAAGTTACCGTTACACATATCCAAGTACTTACAGGCAGCACAGCGTCCTTTCAGCAAGGGCTTCCTATCTTTAAGCCCGGCAAGAATGGGCTGCGACACATCTGTCCAAATATCGCCGAATTTACGTTCCCTAACATTGCCGAAGGTAATATGTTGGGTAAATTGGTCAGGATGCACATACCCCATAGGATCAACTTCGCCGAAGGCAATTCCTGAACGGTTCCCTCCGTTAAGGCCAATCAGGCCCTTAATCCTTTCAGCCTTCTCCGGGTCATCTTTAAGCGCTTGAACGTACATATATACACCATCACAGTGATTATCGACGGTTAAAATTTCCTTTTTCAATCCTCGTTCTTCAAAATCCCGCGTACGGCGAATGATTGTCTCCATTGCCCGGCGAGATTCTTCCGGAGTGACATCATCACTGATCATTTTACTGCCGCGGCCTGAATAAACCAAATGGTAAAAGCAGACTCTGTCTATATTTTCGTCTTCGATAAAATCAAAAATTTTATCTAATTCCTGCAGATTATGATGATTAATTGTAAAACGAAGCCCTACTCGCTGGCCAACGGCAACACAGTTTTGAATGCCCTCCATAGCTGCCTTAAACGCGCCTTCTTTACCCCGAAATTTATCATTCACATCTTGAAGGCCATCTAAGGAGATCCCCACATAGGAAACGCCAATTTCTTTCAGCCGTTTGGCAACCTCAGGAGTAATTAGGGTACCATTGGTTGATAAGGTTGCCCGTAATCCTTTGGAAATCGCATACTCTGCCAACTCGAAAAAATCGGGGCGAATTAAGGGTTCTCCGCCTGAAAAAAGAATGACAGGCGATTTAAAGTCCGCCAAGTCATCGATAAAATGCTTGCCTTCTTCAGTCGTTAATTCTCCTGTATATTTTTGAGCATCAGATTCCATATAGCAGTGAGCACATTTCAAATTGCACGTACGTGTCGTGTTCCAAACAACGACAGGACCGGAGTCCGTCGTTGTGCCATGTTTTGCACCATGGGAATTCTGACTGTAGCGCAAAGAATCCCCGAAATACTCAGTATCAAATAGAAGCTTAGTAATACTAATCATGTTTTTTTCCCTCCAGTAAGGCTTCAACAAGTCCTTGAATGGTATATTCTGAAGCTTCTCGATGAATTGTCAGGCCCATTTCCCGGGCGGTAGCACTCGTAATCGGCCCAATTGAATAAAGCACAACATTCTGCAATAACTCTATTTTTCCGTCCAATAATTTAATAAAATTCTTCACCGTTGATGAACTTGTAAACGTCACCCTATCTATTTCCTTATTTTGCAGCATTCTTTGCAGATCTGCCCGATTTGCATTGCCGAGAATTGTTTTATAGGCAGGGACATCCCAAACCTCAACGCCCATGGCTTTAAGGGAATCAGGAAGGATATTTCTGGCTTCTTCAGCCCTGGCCAGTAATACCTTATCCCCTGCCTTTACGCGGTGCCTTAAGCCTTCGACAACCTTTTCGGCCCGATACTCTTCAGGTACAAAGGCCACACGCAGTCCTCGTTTCTCCAGGGCTGCTTTTGTGGCCGGACCGATAGCAACAAGCTCTATGCCCGCTAAATCCCGGACGTCTCCTTGCTGTTTCAGAAGTTCGGCAAAAAACGTTTCAACTCCGTTGACACTTGTGAAAATAAGCCATTGAAAACTCTTCAATTCTTTTAGAGCTTTCAATAACAAAGACCCATCTGTTGGCGGAGCAATCTCGATTGTCGGAAATTCCCAGGCCTCTCCGCCCAGTGCCTCAATGGCTTGAGATAACTCACTTGCTTGATGACGAGCACGGGTGACAATAATTCTCTGGCCAAATAAAGGTTTCTTTTCAAACCATTGAAGTTTTTCCCGCAAAGAAACGACCTCGCCGACAATGATAATCGAAGGATTGGTAAACCCTTCTTCTTTGACCTTTTCGGCAATGTTACTCAACGATCCCACCAAGGTGCGCTGTTCCGGCCTTGTTCCCCATTGAATAATACCGACAGGAGTACTCGGTTCTTTTCCGTTCTCCATAAGTTTTTGGGCAATCAAAGGGAGATTCTCCATACCCATGAGAAATACAAGCGTCCCGTGAGATCGGGCAATATGATTCCACTGAATTGCGGTTTCATTTTTGGTGGGATCTTCGTGACCTGTTATAACAGCAAAGGATGAGGTTAAGTCACGATGAGTAACGGGAATTCCTGCATAAGCCGGAACTGAAATAGCCGATGTAATCCCCGGAACCACTTCGAAGGGAATTCCTGCTTCCAATAAAGCTTCGGCCTCTTCCCCACCTCTCCCAAATACAAAAGGATCCCCACCTTTAAGACGGGTAACAATTTTCCCTTCAAGTCCTTTAGTAACGAGCAGTTGGTTAATCTCATCCTGCTTAAGGGTATGACGATCCGGTGATTTCCCAACATAGATAAGTTCACACTCTGGACGTGCCAGATTCAAAAGCCTCCGGGACGCCAAACGGTCGTAAACTAAAACATCCGCTTTGGCAATACATTCAGAGCCTTTAAGGGTAATTAGCTTTGGATCTCCCGGACCGGCACCAACTAAATATACATATCCTTTATTCAAAACAGAACACTCCTATCTATGCTGAAAATGCCATTAAGAAAAGGGGGACGGTTCTAATTATCTAGAACCGTCCCATGTTCCTTGAGTTTGAAACCATGGGATTATCATTAATTATATCAAATCCTCAAACATATATTGTGATCTGAAGCACTTAGTCTCAAGTTTTGGCCATAACTCCAGGACAACAAACTAAATTTAGTTCCTAACGAATTTCCGCTAAAATTTCTGCGGCTCCTAAGCTAAGCAATTGATCGGCAGCTTCGACCCCAACCTTCTCAGGATCAATCCCTTTCCCCTGCACTTTAAGCAAACGATTACCATCAAGACTGGAAACCATTGCTTTAAGATGAATCTCTCCGGACTTAATCTGTCCCAAAGCACCGATGGGAACCTGACATCCGCCCTCAAGCCTGCGCATTAACGCTCGTTCAGCGCAAACGGCTTTTTCGGTCTCAGGGTGATTAAGCTGAGCTGACAATTCACGAATATCGTCCCGATGTTCAGCAATTTCAACCGCAATAGATCCTTGACCCACTGCTGAAAGCATTATATCCTCAGATAAAATTTGGGTAATCCTCTCTTCCCATCCTAATCGTTTTACCCCTGCCGCAGCCAATACAATCCCATCCATTTCAGACTCCTGCAGTTTGCGCCAGCGTGTTTGCAGGTTTCCCCGCAAATCCATAAAGCGCAGATCAGGTCGGTAATGTTTAAGCTGAGACTTCCGGCGCAGACTGCTCGTTCCTACCAAAGCTCCCTCAGGCAGCTCTTCCAGGAGTCTTCCATTCTTGCTTAAAAAAACATCTCTTGGTTCTTCTCGTTCACAAAAAGCACAAATATGCAAACCTTGCGGCAAAATCGTCGGCAGGTCCTTAAGGCTGTGAATCGCCATATCCAATTGATTATTTAACAATCCATGTTCCAATTCTTTTGTGAATAACCCTTTATCTCCGATTTTTGCCAAGGGTACATCTAAAATTTTATCACCTTTGGTCTTCATCGGCACGAGCTCAAAACTAAATTGAGGATAGAGGAGCTCAAGTTGGTGTTTCACCCACTCCGCTTGCCACATGGCTAATTGACTGTCTCGAGTTCCGATTCGAATGTTCTTCATTCTGCCCTCCCATGACGCACAGGTCCAAGATGCTGATTCACAATGGTCATTTGCCGTTTCGTTTCCTCTTCAACGTCTAAGTCAAAAAGGTTTTGTAAAATTTCCGTATACAAATGCCCTTGAGATGTGGATGCATACTCTTTAAGATTGGTGATTGGTAAATGTAAAAGCTGATTAACAATGGAGTTAGCCATTGAACTGACAATCTTCTCTTGTTTCGGTGTTAATCCGCCTAACCGCTCTAAGGCACGTTCGAGTTGGACATCTTTTATTTGTTGACCTTTTTGCTGCAAGGCAACAATGGTTGGAACAACAAACAATGAATTATGCCATTTTACGAAACGATTCATTTCTTCATCAATAATCTTTTCGGCTTTGAGAGCGGCGAGTTCGCGTTCCTGATGATGCCGGTCGATCACTCCCCGTAAATCATCGATATCAAACAAGGTGATATTCGCAAGCTCTCTGACCGCAGGATGTATATCGCGCGGAACAGCTATATCAATGAGCAATAAGGGACGTCCCTGACGTTTTTTCATGATCGTCTCCATACGCTCAGGTTGAATCACAAAATGAGTCGCTGCTGTGGCCGAAATTACAATATCTACTGTCTCCAGATACTTATCCATTTCATCAAAGCGTACAGCTTGTCCCGCAAATTCCTTAGCTAAGGAGACTGCTTTCTCATAAGATCGATTGGAAACCATGACTGTCGAAGCTCCAGCCGCTACTAAATTTCTAATGGTTAAGGTGCTCATTTCGCCGGCGCCTAAAATTAAAATCCCTTTGCCTTGCAGCTCTCCATACTGCTGCTTGGCAAGCTCAACCGCCGTATAGCTGATGGATACAGGATGTTGGTCGATTTGAGTCTCCGTACGTATTCGTTTACCCACAGCAAGGGCAGTTTGAAAGAAAACATTAATGGCCTTGTTTGTAACCTCGGCGTCATTAGCTTGCTGATAGGCATTGGCAACCTGGCCGATGATCTGAGTTTCCCCGCGAACCATTGAGTCTAAGCCTGCCGTCACCCGAAAGAGATGGCGTATAGCATCGTAAAGGGTATGCACATAGAGATATTGGCTCAAAAGTTTTTCTTCAATACCGTGATGAACCGACAAGAATTTTTTGATCGAGGCGGTACCCACCTCAACGTCAGTCGTTGCAGCGTATATCTCAGTGCGATTACAGGTACTGAGAATTAATACTCCTTCAAGCCCCGGATAACTCCTGAGGGTTTTTAAGGCATCCTGAATTTGGGAGGGATGAAAACTCATTTTTTCTCTGATTTCCACTGGTGTACTTTGGTGGTTTAATCCAACAGCGACAGGAAACACTGTTTAATCACTCCTTCCGCTTCGGATAGACGATCCCCTTGAATAAGTTTTCTTACTTCGCCGTCCGTTATACGATCCCAAAAAAAGCCCCGTTTTTCGGGAGGTAAACTTGTTTTTACTTTGCTACGCCAGGTTTTCAATAAGGACAGATACTCTTTCATCTCAGAGCCATAAAGCATTTCCAATTCCTGACGAATTTGCCGAGCTACAATGGGGCTGCTTCCACCTGTAGAAACGGCAATTTTTAAATCGCCCTGTTCCATAATGGAAGGAACAATAAAGCTGCATTTTTCCGGATCGTCCACAACGTTTACAGGACGATGTTGGGTTTTAGCATCAAGTGACACTCGTTGATTAACATCTTCATTCTCTGTACAGGAAAAAACAAGGCAAGCTTCTCCAATATCTTCTGAAGAATACTCTTTTTCCAGCCAATAACATGTTCTTTCATCAATTAAAGTCCTCAGTTCCGGCAAGACTTTTGGGGAAACAATCCGAACAACGGCACCATTACTCAAAAGGGTTTGAACCTTCCGCAGTGCAACGTTGCCTCCTCCGACGACCAAAACAGACTGATCTTTCAAATCCATAAAAATCGGATAAAACTGCGGCATAAAACACTGTCACCTTCTCCAACTTTCTCCTAGATATAATTCGCCCTATTCAGACATTTCCCCTGCCCATCCTTAAGATTTCTTACTATAAATACATTTCCTATTGGGCATAAGAGTGTAATCCAGGTAAGAAATAGTTAACGCCAAAAAAAGTAAAGAGCACGGCTACAAAACCTAAAACCGCCATCCAAGCCGCACGTTTGCCCTTCCAGCCATACATCAAGCGGGCATGTAAATAAGCTGCATAAATAATCCAAGTAATTAAGGACCAAGTTTCTTTAGGATCCCAGGACCAATAAGTGCCCCATGCATAATTTGCCCAGATAGCTCCGGTAATAATGCACAGGGACAAAAGCGGGAATGCAAACCCAACAACTTTATAGGACAATTCATCAAGAGTCTCTAAATCCGGAAAACGGGCGATGATTCCCTGAGATTTTGCTTCCCATCCTTTGCCTTCTTCTTTCAACTTTAGAAGGTACATTACCCCTAGACCAAAGGAAATAGCAAAAGCTCCATAGGCCAGCATAGCTGTCACAACATGGAAGGTAAGCCATTGGCTCTTTAAAGCGGGAGGAATTGCCTGGGCTACCCGTTCTTCAGGACCCATGCTCATGATAATAAACAGCAGGAGCAAAACAGGAATGGGCATTACGAAAGCACCCAATGACCTTAACTTATAGCGATACTCAATATACAAATAAACTGCCATGATTCCCCAAACAAACGTTAAAAGGAATTCATAGCCATTGGACAGCGGCGGATGCCCCGAAATCACCATGCGAATAATAATCGCTGCGGTATTGGCAATTAAGCCAAGACCCGCAACGTAGGTTGCCAAAGTACCAATCAGGTCTCTTTTTAAGCCCATCCAAACCCAGTAAAACATCATACAAAGAATATAAGCCATGACCATAACATAAAAAGCAGCCGATTCGAGATTTTGTAAGCCCAGATTCAAGATTTAATCCTCCCTTTCCACGGACAATATATCCACTATTTTGTTTGAATTTCCCGAACTAAACGCTCAAATACCTCTTTAACGCCTCCGGCGACCTTTCCTGATGAAACTCCCATGGTTATCTCGCCCTGATCACCTAGTTCAGCCTGAAAAATTCCCGATACAAGGATTGGGCGCCAATAAAAGGACAATATTAAACCCAGAAGCAACAAGGCACAGCCTAACCAAATAACCATAACCCCAGGATCCTGCTTGACTTGTAAGCCGGTAAAACCTGAGTTTCCATCAAGAGTGAGCTTATAGGCACCTTGAATATCAATAGTTTGTCCAAAATCTAGTTGTCCGGATTGTACCGCATCCTCCGACATGCCTTTAAAAACTTCGAAAAGCATAGAAGGTTTTTGAGGATCGCTAGTTATAGCTGAAGCAACGAGATAGAGATCTGTCCCCGGAGCCTGGAAATAATTCCCGCCCCGATCTTCCAGGATAACAGGAACCTTTTGTCCTTTGACATCGGCGGTCAAATGAACGCCATTTATAAAACTGGATTGATAGAAGGTTACCCCTTGATAGGTAAACGGATGATTCACGGATATAGTATGGCGGGCCATAACCTTGCCATTTTCCAAAATACTCAGATCAGTGTACCAATTATCTCTCTGACCATTGGCTAAGAAACGGTCTTCAGCTGAATTAATCAAGACATCAAACGTTTCTTTTACCGTTCCTCGGGATACTTGTATCGAATGAATAGGAACTGTTGTCCCAGTTCCAGCCATTAAGTATCCTTTAAAGCCCATTGAAGAGCCGATAACGGCTCCAATCACTAAAACGACAAAGGACAAGTGAGTAATAAAAGACCCCCAATTTCCCCATCGTCGCTTGATAGCGATAAAACTCCATTGCTTATCTTTTTCCTCAAAGACGACTTTAAATCCCCTGCTCTGTAAAACCTTTTGAACGGAACTTCGAAGGGATTCCCTCTCCCCCTTCCATGTCTCTTGAACCTTCTTGGGTATGTTGGTACGGTTTTCAGGGGGGTGAAGTTTAAAGGTACGATTATAAATTCCTTGAAACCTTTGGATACTGCAAATGATCAGGTTAATACACAAAACGCCTAATAACAAACGAAACCAATATGTACTATAAAGATGGGTGAATCCCAATTCCTGCCATATCTCCCCTACCGCCCGAGCTTTATCGGGATCAACATCTGCCTGAGGAAATAAGGTCCCTACACCTGCAAAAAAAGCAATGACTCCCAGTAAAACCAGTCCTAATTTCATGGAACTGAAGATGCGCCATAATTTATCCACGGCACTCTCTTGATGTTCCTTCATTTGATTGCCTCCTTACCAAGCCTCTCTGCTACTGCCGATAAAGCCGGCAATAGGATGAGTATCACACAAAAGCCGGGTCTATCGAACCTTAAATGAAAGGCTTTATAAACCCGACTTATTAGCTCTCCACTTACGAGGCCATAGATCCAATGTAACCCTCATTTGTACTAGTTTATCATTTCCAAAACCGGAATTCAAGCAAGCGCAGCCTCCAGCGAGCTTGAGGGAAGGCAACCTCATCATATGACTTATATATTATGTCATATGCAATAAAAACCTCCCGCAGCAAACATACGGAAGGCTAATATTCTGTAATATCTTAAAATTTTCGAATGGCTATGAAGTCAGCTAAATCTTCCAAAGCCTTGCGGGATGAAACCTTCGGGAGATCTTGGAGGCGTTTTTTGGCTTTGCTGATATAGGCATCGACAATCTGCATGGATTGATCAATTGCCCCTGTCCCTTTAATCAGCTCAATCGTCTCTGCGACTTCAGCGTCAGTTTTATCAACCTTCCTCAATAACTCATGAAGATGCGAACCGCTGGAAAACGACTGCAAAGCCAGAATCATGGGTAAGGTCATTATTCCCTGGCGAAGATCTCCGCCGATAGGTTTTCCAAACTCAGACGGTTTAGCCGTGATGTCCAATACATCATCAACAATTTGAAAAGCCATGCCCAGAGAATGTCCGTAAGCCCCTAAAGCCCAGACCTGATGTCTCGGGGCCTCGGAAACCAGAGCCCCCAATTTGCAGCAAGCAGAAATCAACAAGGCTGTTTTCCGTTTGATCCGGAAATAATACTGCTTTATGTTTTGCTCCACATCAAAAGAGGCTTTAATCTGTTGGATCTCTCCTTGACACATTTCCACACTTACCTCGGCCAAAATACGAGAAACCTCAGGATGATTTATTTGCGAGATGAGAATTAAAGCTTTGGCCAGCAAATAGTCCCCTGTTTCCACAGAAACTATATTTCCCCAATTGGCTTTAACGGTCGGTCTGCCTCTTCTTGTCAGAGAAGCATCCACAACATCGTCATGGACTAAAGTTGCCATATGAATAAGCTCTAAAGCCATAGCCACTGGGATGAGCTTATCTAAAGAATAAGCATAAAATTTTCCGGCTAAGAGAGTAAAAGCCGGACGTAAGCGTTTGCCTCCGGCAGTTAACAAATGAACGCCGGAATCCTGGAGAATCGGATAGTCCGTCTCCACAAATTTGGTAAGTTCCTTTTCAACCCGTTGAAGATCTGAATTTATCTGATTAAAGAGCCAGAGTTGTTTCAAAACCGATTCACCTGCTCGCACCCTTTTCTTCATAAGATACCATATCTGATGGCAGATCCGCCAGCGGATCTGCTGGATTTTCATCCTCAAACGTCAACAATTCTTCATCAGTTTCAGGCTTTTCCTTTTCCTTTTCCTTTTGCGCCTGAGGCGGTTTATCCCCAGGTTTATAGTCCGCCAAATTCAACGCTTTGTTAAACGTATTGCTGGGGGTATCCATTGTATTCTGAATTTCCTTGGTGACATCTTGAGTCGCTTTGCGAATCTCATAGACTATTTTGCCGATTGTTCGGGCAATTTCCGGTAGGTCCTCTGGTCCAAACAAAATCAAGGCAATACCCATAATTAGGAGGATTTCTGTAAAGCCCATTTTTCTGCCCCCTTTATCCCATAACCTGACTTTCTCACCATTATTGAATTTCACGTTTTGTTAAATTTTCACTGGCCGCGAGGGCTTTTGCTCTGTTCCGGGCAACAATGTACCCCAGCCAAATACTAATTTCAAAGAGTAGATACATGGGGGCCGCCATCAAAAACTGCGTAAATAAATCCGGCGTCGGGGATACAATGGCAGCCAAAATGATAATGATTAAAAGAGCCCAGCGTCTTTTCTTAGCTAAGGTTCTAGGTGATAACAAGCCTATGCGGATTAAGATTAAGAGAACGATCGGGAGTTGAAAAACAAGTCCGAAGGTCCCAAGAAAGGTTATAAGAAAACCTAAGTAGGAAGTTTTCGTCACAAAAGGTGTCGATTGAACTGCACCACCGCCGGCATAAAGCAAGAACTTAATCCCCACCGGCAAAACGACAAAGAAGCACAATGCCGCACCACAAATAAAGAGCAGGAGAGAACTAGGAACAACCATATAAAGATATTTTTTTTCGTTTTGCTTTAAGGCCGGCAGTATAAACCCCCAAACCTGCCATAAAATAATCGGAAGAGCTACTGCAACCCCTATCAAGAGAGAAACTTTCAGCTTGACCAACATTGGTTCCATCGGCGTGGTGGTAATAAACATGATATTTTTCAGTCGAGTGACGGGGTAAGCTAAATAGGCAAAAGCCTGATCACTGAAAAACCATCCCAGAACAGTTCCTATAGCTACGGCATATGCGGCAATAACGAGTACTTTACGAAGAGCGAGAACATGTTCCAAGAGCGGCATATTGCCATCTCCACGTGGTCGCCTGCGCATCCGGCTACACTTCCTTCCCGTAGACCTTTAACCGCTCATAATATGTATTTCGCTGAATTGCTTGGTATCCGGCATCTTCAATGCAACGGATGATTCCCTGTAAAGGAACACGAGTCTGCACTCCGGCAGCACGTACAACATTTTCTTCGAGCATGGTACTGCCAAAATCGTTAGCTCCAAAACGCAAGGCTACTTGAGCCATTTTAGCTCCTTGGGTAACCCACGAAGCTTGAATATTAGGGACGTTGTCCAGCATCAAGCGCGCAACTGCAAGAGTTCGCAAATATTCCACACCGGTACTGCCTTCTCCACCTAATTCTGTATTGCTGGGTGCAAAACTCCAAGGTATAAAGGCGGTAAACCCATTTGTCTGATCCTGGGCTTCCCGGACATGGATCATATGCAAGATGCGTTCTTCAAAGGTCTCTACATGACCAAACATCATTGTTGCAGTAGATTTCATTCCCAGGCGATGAGCCGTAGTCATGACCTCCATCCACTGCTGCCATTTTATTTTGTTCGGACTGATGAGATGTCTGACTCGATCTTCGAGAATTTCCGCCCCTCCTCCGGGAATCGAGTCCAATCCCGCATTTCTGAGACGGGCAATAACCTCTTCCAGGCTCAATTTTGATTTTTCGGCCAGATCCCAGATTTCAGGCGGGCTGAAGGAATGAATATGGATGTTAAAATGAGCTTTAATATCCCTCAGCATCTCTTCAAAGTATTCCAGGCTTAAATCAGGATGCAATCCTCCCTGAATTAAGAGTTGTGTTCCTCCGACTGCAACTGTTTCTTCAATCTTAGCATGTAAATCGTCTCTTGACAAAATAAATCCTTTAGGATCACCCGGTTTACAATAAAAAGCGCAAAACTTGCATTGACTGGAACAGATATTGGTATAATTAATATTTCGGTCGATAACAAAGGTAACAACTTTATCCGGATGCATTTGCTTGCGAATGAGATCGGCTCCCTGCCCCAAGGATAGAAGATCGGCGTCTTGTAACAAGCGAACGCCATCAGAAAGGGATAACCGTTCTCCGGCTATACGTTTCTCAATGATCTTTAAAGTCTCTAAATTCATGTCCTCTCACCCTCTCTATCCTAGTTGGTCTTCAGGACACGATAAAGAGTATCCCTTTCCACAGCATCTCTTCCGGCCTTTTGAATCATAGTAATGAGAGCACGTTTGCTCATAACTTGACTTGTCTCCGCTCCAGCTGAATGAATGATTCGCTCTTCAACAACTGTTCCGTCAAGATCGTCGACCCCAAAAGCCAGGGAAACTTGGGCCAACTTCGGTCCAAGCATAATCCAAAATGACTTAATATGATCAAAATTGTCCAGAAGGATTCTGGAAACTGCTAACATTTTAAGGTCTTCAAAACCGGTAGTGCTTTCGACTCCCATTTGTCCTTCTAATTTTGTGTTTTTCGGATAAAAGGGCATTGGAATAAAGGTTAGAAAGCCATGAGTACGATCCTGTAAGTCCCGAAGCTGAAGAAGATGATCAATTCGTTCCTCGGCAGTCTCAACGTGACCATAAAGCATGGTAGCGTTTGTCCGCATCCCTAAAGCATGAGCTGCTTCTTGAATTTCCAGCCAGCGCTGCCCGGAAACCTTCTTCTCGCAGATTTTGGCACGGACCCGCGGCGCAAAGACTTCTGCTCCCCCTCCCGGCAGTGAATCAAGGCCCGCTGCCATTAACTTCTGCAGAACTTCCTTCACCGAGAATCCAGTGATTTGGGTAAAATAATCCACCTCCACGGCGGTAAATGCTTGGATACAGGCCTGAGGCAAAATCCTTTTTACCCTCTGCAGCATCTCTAAATAATACTCAAAGGGGAGATCAGGATTTAAGCCTCCGAGGATGTGAATTTCCGAAACCCCTTCTTGAGTTGCTTCTAGTACCGCTTTTTCAATGTCTTCAAGGGATAACGTAAAGGCCTGAGGATCTTCCTTTTTAACACCATAAGCACAAAAATGGCAAAGATTCGTACAGACATTCGTATGATTAATATGCCGGTTGACGATAAAATACGTTTTGTTGCCATTTTTTTGCTCACGTATCAGGTTGGCCATATATCCGAGAGCCAAAATGTCCCGGCTTTTCATTAGGCGAACGCCGTCTTCAAAATCCAGACGCTTACCTTCTTCAACTTTTTTGATCAGGTCATATAATTCACTTTGCTTAAACAATGAGGTCAGTTCCTTCCCCTCCGCTTCTTAATGCAAAATAATTAAATCCAAAACTGAAAACACAAAGAGCATTACGCTCAAATAACCATTCAAATTAAAAAAAGCTACACCAACCTTAGAGAGATCGCTGGCCGAGACGATACGATGCTGGCGAAAAAGCAGAAACACCGCAATCCCTACGCCTAAATAGTAAAGCCAACTCATGGACATCACAACTCCCACCGCTATAAAGAGCAACGGAGCCAGAACATGTAAGAATGCTGAAATTTCCAACCCTCTCTGAACCCCAAAAATTGCCGGTATTGAATTCAACCCTTCCTTGCGGTCAAACTCTACATCCTGACAAGCATAGACAATGTCAAAGCCTGCCACCCAAGTGACGACACCCAATCCTAATAGAATTGGCGTCAAAGCCCAATGTCCCGTTACACCGATCCAAGCTCCGGCAGGAGCTAATCCCAAGGAAATTCCAAGAATGAAATGGCAGGCCCAAGTAAATCGTTTGGTATAGGAATAAAGGACTAAAAAAAAGACAGCGATGGGCATTAACCACAAGGCCAGCAAATTAAGCTTATAGGCTGAGTAACCCAACAATAAAAAAGAAAGCACTGTATAGCTATACACTTCAGTAACTTGCAGATGTCCGGCAGGAATAGCACGTTGAGCAGTTCTGGGATTTCGAGCATCAATGTGCCGATCAATCAGACGATTTAGGGACATTGCCGCTGTCCTCGCCCCAACCATAGCTAACGTGATCCAAAACAATTTAACACCTGAAGGAATTCCGCCGGAAGCTAAAAAAGCACCTAAATAGGCAAAGGGTAAGGCAAATAATGTGTGCTCAAACTTAATCATTTCCAAAAAAACTTTTAATTTATGCATCGTTTACTCCATCCCTGCATTAAACCTCTAAATCTCAGGGAGAGGCCTGCTTGCAGATAACTGTTTAACCATGAAACTATAAAGCTCACGAAGAGGCTGTAATTGAAGTTGAGTTTCCGCCGAAATTTCGGTAAGGATATCATTTGCCTTCTGAAGAATTGATTGGATAACAGCCTCTTCGAGGTGCTGCTTTGAAGCACCCCAAGCCATTCCTAACTGTAAACCAAAAGCTTCAATCTGGTGTTGCAGCGGAAGGGAGACAGAGGCTAATTCAGCACTTAAACGGGCTGCAATTGCCGTCAAGGACGCACATTCCTGTTCAATAATTTTCAGCCATTCGTCTTTTGATAGTTTCTTGTCACGTGAAAGCCAGCGGGAAATCCCGCCTTCACTCATAATTCCAATCACTTGAGCCAAAGGAGCAAGAAATTGCAGCAGTTTTTCCTGGCAAAGATGCAAAAAAAACTTTCCATACAGTAAATCTCCAACCAAGACCGGAAACTGACGAAGTTCTTCAGCAAGATCACTATCGTCTTTCATCAACTTATGAACTTGATTCGCCATATAAATAAACTGGATAGTCTCTGCTAAGGCATCAGATCTTTGGCCTTGATCTCCACAGGACCGGCTGACAGCTAAGACGATAGCCGGACAAACTGTTTTATCCAATTCATCCATATCTAAATGAACCAATTCTTCGAAACTTGCAGGTTTAAAATTTATTTCTTGACGCAGTCGCGCCTGTACCAAGTTCAGCTTCTCCACGAAACTGAATTCTAGCGGCATCATGTTATCGCTCCTTGTTCTCCATTCAGACATTAACCTATTACTTATTCTAGATATTTAGTAAAAGTCCTGCCCAGTTATTTATTCTATACAGATAATATGACATTATTATTCTTATTGTATGTAAAACACCACTCGAAATATAATAGACCTTGCAACTTCTTCAGTTACAAGGTCTATCTAGTACCCTTCAGAAAGTCAAACTTTTGCTTGATATAAGTCAGAATTTCTTTATCCGCACTCGTTTTAGTCCGGAGTAAAATAAATATCCCTCCTAAATATTTACCGCTTTCTTAGGATCCTCAACAATTCCTCGCTTAATTTCTGTAGCTGTCATATGACCCGCTTTGAAATGATCCGTCAGATAATTACATGCATCCCAGGGATTGACACGGTCCCCGCAAGTAAAGACGTCAACTGCCGCATATCCAAGTTCCGGCCAAGTGTGGATGGCTAAGTGAGATTCCGATATAACAACTACCCCACTTACTCCTTGAGGACTAAACTTATGAAACGCTACCTCACGCACCTCAGCACCTGCCTCCAGGGCTGCGTCGACCATTAATGCTTCGACTTTTTCCCTATCGTTTAAAATGTCGAAACTACACCCATAAATTTCAGCCAACACATGACGTCCAAGAGAATTTGCCAATTGTGATCTTTGCCCCCTTTTCTACTAAAAACATGAAGGAATCTGAGCCAACCGCATTCATAGAATGGGTCCTCCCAAATTTCCATCAGGTTAAATTTTAGCACAAAGTTTGGTGTTGTCAATAAAAATTTATACATATTCGTGATATCCTTGAATAGTCAATAATTTTCTCGGGATAAGGTTAATTAATGTCTGTTTTCCTTCGGATTACTCTAATATTCACTACTTATCACATGTATCATATGTAAGCCCATTAATCTGCGAACATCGTCCACTGCCACTGATTCGCCAAAACTTTTCAGGCCTTCTAAACACGGTTTTGAACTTTTATTAACTCTGCGAGAATGCATACAGCAATTTCTTCAGGAGTTTCAGCCCCAATATTCAAGCCAATCGGGGAATAGAGTTTTTGCAGAAACTCCTTAGGTATGCCTTCCTTTTCTAATTCAGATTTCAAAGCATTCACTCTCCTGCGGCTGCCAATCATACCGACATAGGCTGCCTGCTGCGTAATCACTTTTTTTAAACATACTTTATCATAACGATGACCTCGAGTAACGATAACGACATAGGTTTCTGGAGTAATCGTCAGAGAATCCAAAACTGCTGCAAAATCATTACAAAGAACGCGGTCTGCCATGTTAAACCGCACTGAATTAGCAAAACTTGGCCGATCATCAACAACAGTTATCTCATAACCGAGAATTTTAGCCATGGTTGCCAGAGGCAAAGCAATATGCCCGGCCCCCAAGATCAACAATTCTACCGTAGAAGACGGTGGTTCAATCAACATGCGATAAGCGGCCTTTGACCCTGATCCATTGATACTAGTAAACTCAGAATCCAGATTAATGAGTACCGGTTTGGAATATTTGATTGCGCTTCGAGCATAAACAAGCCCTGCTCGATTAAGTTCATCCTGGCCAAGATCACCCACAGCCTCTCCGGTATTACTTAAAAACAGCTTTTTCCCGATCAACTGTTTTTCAGGGGCTTCCAACACGGTCATAAGAAGCGGAAAATCTTGCTTTTCTATGGCGTTTAGATAGTCCTGATAAAACTGAATTTGTTCAGCAGGACTCTGGGGGCCCAAATATTCAATTAAAAGTCCCATCACGCCTCCGCAGACCATCCCCTCTTCTTGGGCAATATCTGCAGTCATATTCAAAGTATGTATTTTCGTTGAACGAGATGTTAAAACATTAAGAGCTTCCCGCCGAGCTTCAGCCTCCCCGCATCCGCCGCCAATAGTTCCTACCGTTGTTCCATCAGCATATACCAACATTTTTACGCCAGGCTTACGCGGAGTTGAGCCTAAAACACTGCAAATTGTAACCAATGCCGCCTCAATATTTTGTGCGAACACCTTCTTTAATCCCTGGAAAACCTCTTTCTCCATTAGCTCGCCTCCCTGATCACCGTGTTATTTTGTTTTAAGAACATTTTATTATTATATCAACAAACCCTTTGATTTACACTCATTTATCGAATCGTAAGACTCCAATTCTTGACCTCTTTACAAGAATAGGATACCATGCAGGTTAGGGACAAACTTGATTAAATATTTAGTAAAAAGACTTTTCATTAATGTATTGGAGGCTATCCTATGGAAAAAATTAAAGTTCAGGACGCTGTCGGTGCAGTTTTGATTCACGACATGACGGAAATCATTCCCGGAGTTGTCAAGGGTCCGCGTTTTCGCAAAGGACATGTCATCCAAAAAGAAGATATCCCCGTTCTTCTCGGAATGGGAAAAGAACATATCTACGTCTGGGATCAAACACCAGGGCTCATCCATGAAAACGAAGCGGCTGAGCGCCTTGCCCAATCTGTTAGAGGTCCGGGCCTGGATCTCGATGAACCTAAAGAAGGAAAGATCAACATAACCGCTGCCTGCGACGGACTTCTTTACGCTTCCGAAGATGGTATCTTAGCTTTAAATACCCTTGAAGATGTCGTCTTGGCCACTATCCATAATTATCAGCCGGTAAAAAAAGGAGATAAAATTGCCGGAACCCGTGTTGTTCCGCTGATGATCGATGAAAAAGTGATCCTTGAAGCAGAACGAATAGCCCAGACTTTTCCTAATCCAATTCTCGAAGTTCGCCCTTTGAAGAGCTTCAAGGTTGGAATTGTCACTACAGGAAGTGAAGTCTTTCACGGACGGATCAAAGATAAATTTGGTCCCGTGCTGCGAGGAAAAATTGAACACTGGGGATCTATCGCCCTTGAACAGACATTTGCCAGTGATGATATTTCTATGATTCAAAGTGCCATCCAAGATCAACTTAGGCAAGGGGCTGAGATGATTCTGGTTAGTGGAGGAATGTCTGTTGATCCCGACGATGTCACCCCCACTGCCATCAAAGAAATGGGAGCTGAGCTGATCACCTATGGCGCTCCTGTTTTGCCCGGCGCCATGTTCTTACTAGCTTATTTGGGAGATGTGCCTATTATGGGCTTACCGGGCTGCGTTATGTACTCCAAAACTACCGTATTTGATTTAGTTGCTCCCCGCATCCTTACCGGAGAACGGCTTACCCGCCTGGATATTGTTAAGCTTGGTCATGGGGGTCTTTGTTTAGAATGCCCGACCTGCACCTACCCTCACTGCTCCTTCGGCAAGTAAAATCGTTCTGCTTAAGCTGAACAACGGATCCCTAATTATATTATTTCTATAATCCCAAAAATGGCGAGGGCACAAAAGTCCTTAGCCATTTTTTATGTTTTATTACAATTATAAAGTCTAAGCAAATCGTTAATTATTATTATGCTTCATGCCTGTTAAAATGCTCTTTGGTTTTGATGATAGTTTGTTTTGTAGCAATTCAGGGGCTGGATGAATATCCTAAATTACTTAACATCCCTTAAGGAGGATTGGGTATGAGGATAAAAAGCTTCCTGCAGTTCTACATAAGAACCCTTCTGCCCCTTGCTGCCCCTTTTATGATTCTTGCGTTCTGTCGCATGTTTCTGCAAATGGATTCTAAACTGCTTATTTATGGATTTGCTTTTGCCTTTATTGCCAGTTTCTTTCTCACACTTAATTTATGGGAAGTACATTTCGTAGTTAACTTTGAGAAACGTCGCGAATACCTAACAAATCTAGAAAAGAATTTGGTAAAACTCGGGTTTGCTAAAAAATGCACTGAAGGATTCTTAACGACCTTTGAAAACAAAGACTCCTCATTTCTTAACCGAGAAATTAAAGTCTATCTATTCCACGACAGGGCTCTCATTATAACCCCTAAGAAATACCTGGCTTTTTTAGACAGAGATCATAGAACAAAGCTTTCCTTACTCTTTCGATACTTTGCCTGAAAAGGAAAAAGCCGAAGCGAAGTTCCCTAACCTCGCTTCGACTTTTAGTTTGGATTTTAGTCAAGTTAACAGGCCATGACATCAGCCTGCTTGCAAGCCATAGTTCGCGCACAAGGCTGCAAGTCCTCCGGAGAAGCCGCTCCCAACCGCATTAAATTTCCATTCTCCCTGATGGCGGTAGAGTTCACAGACTACTAGAGCAGTCTCAACGGAAAAATCCTCTCCTAAGTCATAGCGCATGATTTCCTGATCGTTAACTTCATTAATAACACGAACATAGGCATTGGAAACTTGCCCGAAATTCTGTCCACGGGCAATCGCCTCGTGAATCGTTACGGTAAAGGCGATCTTCTCGACATGACTGGGTACACTGGCCAAGTCAATTTTAATTTGTTCATCATCACCTTCACCTTCTCCGGTAAGGTTATCTCCTGTGTGCTGTACGGAGCCGTCTCCGCCTACGAGATTATTGTAAAATATGAAGTCTTCAATGCCCCCTGCGCGACCATTTTGGTCAAGCAAAAAGGCCGAGGCATCAAGGTCAAAATCTGCCCTGCCTGAATATTTATTGGTATCCCAGCCCAGTCCCACTATAATCTTCGAAAGCCCCGGATTTCCTTTGGTTAAATCAATTTTTTGTCCTTTTTGCAAACTAATCATGCTAAACACCTCATTATTTTAGTGAACTCATTCAGCTAAAGCTGAACATCGGGGCTTAGACATCCAAGCCAAAATCTTTGCATAATCCAGCGAGTCCATTTTGGTATCCGCTGCCGATAGCGTTAAATTTCCACTCTCCATTGCTGCGATAAAGTTCTCCTACTACAATGGCTGTCTCAACTGAGAAATCTTCACCAAGATCATAGCGGATGATCTCTTCACCAGTCTCCTCGTTAAGAACACGAACATAAGAATTGGAAACTTGTCCGAAATTTTGGCGGCGTTCCGTGGCTTCATGAATCGTAATGCCAAAGGAAATCTTAGCCACACTGCTTGGTACTGCAGAGAGGTCAACTTTTATTTGCTCATCATCGCCCTCCCCAACTCCGGAACGGTTATCTCCCGTATGAACTACAGAGCCTTCAGGGCTTGAGGTATTATTAAAGAAAATAAAATTTTTATCCTCAGCAACTTTTCCCTCAGCATTTAACATAAAGGCTGAGGCATCGAGATCAAAATCATTGCCGCCATCATACTTATTTACGTCCCAGCCAAGACCGACCACAATTTTTTTCAAACCAGGATTTCCTTTGGTTAAATCAACTTTCTGACCCTTTTGCAAACTGATAGCCATAATACTATCCCCTTTCAACTATACTTATTGATAACGGCGAATAATTTCGCTTAAAGATGCATCTCTAGTCGCTTCCCCAATAGCTGCAAATTTCCATTCACCTGAATGGCGATAAACCTCAGCTACGATTAAACTAGTTTTCCCTGAATAGTCTTCTGTTAAATTAAAACGGCAAAGTTCTTGGCTGTTACCAGAGTTAACCACCCGGATGAAGGCATTGGCAATATGGCCAAAATCTTGTCTCCGTCGGACACAATCATAGATGTTAACGACAAAAACAATTTTGTTAACTTCGCCAGGCACTCTGGTTAAATCCACATGGATTTGTTCATCATCCCCTTCTCCAGAACCCGTAAGGTTATCGCCGCTATGTTTAACACTTTTATCAGCACTTTGGAGATTCCCAAAATAAACCAAACGCTCTTTAGATGTGAGCTTATCGTTGGCGTCCAACATCAGGGCCGATGCGTCGCAATCAATCTCCGCAGGCTTGCTTCCTAAGAGATTACCTAAAAAGCCTCCCGATTTTGTTTTTGCTACTTCATCCCATCCTAAACCAACCATGATTTTCGCCAATCCTGGATTTCCTTTTGTGAGATCAATCTTTTGTCCTTTTTGTAGGTTTATAACAGCCATGACTCATCCTCCATTCCAAATTTAAGAAATTTTATTTTCCTTTTCATCATCTTTAGGATTATTTTTGCCAACCAGCGACTTAACGAAATGTAAGATAAATGTGCTAAAAAATACGACAACTAAAATCACAAAAAATATAGCATCAGAAACAATATAACCGAACACAGAGGCCATCATTTTAGCACCGATAAGAAAGATCAAAATATAGGCCGTTGTTTCAAGTTCAGGAAACTTCTCAATTAAAATGAGGAAGATTCGAGCAACTCCCCGCATCATTAGAATCCCAAAAATTGCACCGAGAAATAGTACCCAAACTTTTCCGCTTACTCCGAAGGCAGCTAAAACACTGTCGACACTAAAAGCAATATCCATCATTTCCACCTGGAGAACAGTACCCCAAAAGCTCTTTGACTTTCCTTCAACAGGAGCATCTTCTTCCTCATTGTTAAAGAAGAAATACTTCGCCGACATCCAGAGCAGGTAAAGAGCTCCTATCATCTTAATCCAACGGATTTGAACCAGATAGACTCCAAAACCAATGGCTAAAAAGCGAAAGAGGTAAGCACCCCATATGCCATAGAAGAGGGCTTTCTTTTGCTGCCGCTTAGGTAATTCCCGCACGATAACAGCTAAAACGAGAGCATTATCGGCCGATAAAAGTCCTTCCAAGATAATTAGGGAACCGATAATTCCAAGACTTACAGGGTCGGACAGCGTCGCCAGTAAAGCATGGAGTGAGAAAAACTGAGCGTAACTTTGCGATATTCCCTGAAAAAACGTTGAAACCGAATCCAATTCGAACCACTCCTATTGTCACTTGTCATAAGTTTATTTATCGTTTACGAATCTGCTTTTTTAAATCCAATAATTAGCGTTTTCTATGCCCTAGGTTTCTAGCTTGATAGTATCATAAGAAAGAAGAGCAAAACACAGATTTTGGGATGTTCACATAACTTTCACATTTTCCCTCCATTATGTTATTTTAACCATTACTTTAACACAAGAATACATTTTTAGCCAATATATCTTACAATGTTTTCCACATTTCATTGTACTTTATATGGATACAATATACAACTTCCTACAAAGCGAGTATTCTCAGAACATTTTGTAAAATTTCCTCCGAAGCACCTATACCGCT
Source organism: Desulfosporosinus sp. SYSU MS00001 (assembly GCF_049943955.1). Classification (NCBI taxonomy): domain Bacteria; kingdom Bacillati; phylum Bacillota; class Clostridia; order Eubacteriales; family Desulfitobacteriaceae; genus Desulfosporosinus; species Desulfosporosinus sp. SYSU MS00001. Next base: position 393,510 of record NZ_JBNFTW010000002.1, on the reverse strand, counting down.
TGTCCTGGTAAATTGGATTCCTTTCGGGTCAATTCCTTTTGCAGTAAAAACTCCAGTTTGATATTGCAAATACAGTTCGCCGTGGGACGGTGCAAAAGCAACATCAGCCCTTTGCAGCAATTCAAGGTCTAAGAGGGAATCTCCGGCTGCCACAAGTGTACTTAGGCCTTCTTTTTCCTGAAGGTATTGAATGGCAGACTTTTTACTGACATGGTGGGGAATGAGATAAAGTTTCCTCCCTTGAATTGAAAGATTCCAATGCATCTTTCCTGCCCAAAGAGCAAAATCCTCTAATTCAGGAAGAGGGATTTTAGTACGATCAACAACACAATAATAGAAAAGGTCATCAGCCAGTTTATCTGAGTCTTTGAGTACCCAGGAAGGATGGGATATTTCCCGAAACTTACTGAGCAAATCCCGGGCCTCAGCACAATAACCCCATCCTGTTAGTACCCGTTTTTTCCAGACGTTATCTTCGCGGCCTTCTTTTATAATAGTACCGCCATTACTCGTTACTGCATAACGAGGATATAGCCCATATCCTTGGAAATTCACCCGCGAATATTGAAGCTTTGTCCGGGTAGTAACGGGTATGAAGAGAATCTGCCGAGACAGTTCTTTTAAAAGCTTGAGAGCGCTTGGAGACATAAATGAGATATCTTGATTATCTAATTGTTCGACAGCTAAAAAAGTTTCGGCCTCGAGAGAAGGGGTTATGGAACGGTGTGAATAGATTAAGGTTTGGTCAAGATCGCTGGCAAATAAAACAGGTTTCGTCATGGCAATTGTTTAATGACGCCGCAGCAGGCATAGGTCAATTCCGAAAATATTTCAACCGGAACTTGTCTATCCTTTGCCAACAACAGAATATGTTTCAAGTTTGGATTATCGGGATTGTTGACCAAAATCCTTTCAGGCAGCCGTCGTAAAAGCACCCGCGTCGTTTCCCCAAGGCCGGGTTTAAGAAGATTGATATCTCCGATTCTATAGGTTTTTTGAATCAACTCTAAATCCTTCTGACCTTTCCAGGTTACCTCAGGTTTCTTCGGACGCATATTCCATAATTCTTCACTGTCGAGTCGTTTAAATTGTTCCGAGACGGTATCGACAAAAAGACTCGAAACATTTTCGGCCTCAAGTTCTTGATAATATCTTGCTCCATGGAAATCCCGTTCTCCTATTAAATCCTTTCTTAACACCGTTCTGCTGATCAGCCCTGAAACTGTGGCGTTCAAACAGGCACTTGGAATGAGAAAGTCTTCTCGAGTCCCGAACGTTTTTACGCAATGTCCCGGGTCTGCGAGAACGGCTAAATCACCATCGAGTTTGTATCCATATTTTTGTTCAAAGTCCCGACATGCTTCCTGGAGTGTCTTGGTTATGGCCCCTTTTCCGGTCCAACCGTCGATGAACTGAAGTTTATGGTTAGGGTGTTGTTGGAGTATATAGAGAATAGCATTCTCATCCATACCCCTCCCGCGGATAATTGAAATACTGTAGTGCGGAAGGGTTAAATTGCGTTTTTCAAACAGATAACGTTTAATTAACACCCCAATCGGCGTTCCGGCACGGGCTAAGGACACAAGGACCGTTTGTGGTCCATTTCTGTGCAGAATTTGTTCAGAAGCAATCCCCACAGCTTCAGCAACTTTAGAGGAGCTCTCGCGCAATGATTGATGGAAAAGCCGGAGATATTCTTCTCCGGGTTGGTATTCAACAGGAAGCATTTCCGAATAATGTCCCCCAGATTGAATCAAACGCTCCCTGGTTTTTAAATCTGTTTCCTGAATCAGACCATTGAGGTTTTTTAAAAGAAAAATGACATCCTGCGGACAATAACTTCCCATAGGCAAAGGATCAGGGATTGGCTGCCGTGGGATTCTTAGGATCACTCAAAAATCTCCTTTCTGGCGAAGAACTACAAATAACGAATACAGCGCGAAAAATACCCTTAGCTTGAATTATTTGCTGGAGAGGGTATAACCTTTCACGACGGACTTCCCTTTCCATAAAAAAATAGACCTCATCATAATAATTTTCCGGCAGATTATAGACATAATTGATGATCCCCGGATCTTCAGGGCACGGGAAGCTGCATCCGTTTTTAATTGCGTAATCGGTTCTAGATACAGTATAAATAGGGCTCCTTGTCGTAGAATGGAAGCTTACGCCCTCTCCCATGTAAGTTGAGATCAACATAGGAAAGTACATAAATTCTCCGGTTCCCAGACAAAGTGTCTTTGATCCCTGTCGCATAAGTTTTAGCTTTCGGCCAATTTTTCGCGCCAAGGAGATGCTTTTCTGATGGTTACTCCACGACAGGCCGAACCTTCCCGTCAATCTGAGATAAGGCGTTTTATTCAGCCAGCCGCTGGAATCCTGTGAGTAAACAGCTACAAGCTCCGACTCATCAAAAGGAAAGTAATTTGAAATAAAGTGAGGTTCAGGCAATGGTTTTCCCTCTTCTTGTGACAGCTGTCCAAAAATCTGAGGTTCCCAGGAAGGATTGACATTAGCGCTTTGTTCTTTTGCCGAATCGCTATACTTAAATTCTCCTCCCATTAGGGATAAGGCTTGAATTTTTGTACCTAGTTCTGATTGCATCTGTTTAAACCTTGCCCGATGTTCCGCTGATCTCCAGTCCAATAAAGAAAGAATTACATAATTCTTCTTCGGGTATTGACGATGAATAGCCCGAATGATGTTAAGAACAGTACTTCCTGTCGTCAGCTCGTCATCAATAAAGACGATAGTTTGAGCAGTTTTTAATTCAGCATTGTTCATAACGTAACAGCGGTGGTTAACAGCATGAGAATGCTCCTCACGAAAATCGAGTTCGGGTTTCAGGCAAGGAATTTCTTCTCGTGTCGTATGAAGGTAACAAGCATTGTCAAATAGGCTGAAAACAGAATGTCCCAAAGCTGTTGCCGTTTCCGCAAAGCCGATAAACAAGGTCTTCTCAGGAGGTGCCATAAGTGGTTTTGTTATTAATGTTTCAAAAACCTCAGACATCTGTTGTTTAGTCTTTAGAGCCTGAATTATTGCCGCATAGCAAGGGTGTTCGATGCCTAAAAGCACCTTAGCGTATTGAACAGCCAAGGCGGCTCCCGCCAGAAGCGGCAATAAAGGATTAACAGGAATATGTTTGCCGAGAACTTTACTGACAAATAAAAACCTTCGCCGTCTATTTTTCCTTAACGCTAAGGCAAACAAAGCCTCAGGATCCAAATCAAAAGGGTTGCTTTGAAGACAGATTTCCAAGCTGAGGTCTTCCGCCTTATACTGATACGTCTTGGGTAAGTAAGCCGACAAAATTTTGTTGTTCATGAAATACTCCATAATTTTTTGCTCGAAGTAAGATTTTCTGTGCCCACTGATAATGCGGCTTGGGTTCATTCATTTTATTGGTATAAGGACTACTGATAACTCCTTGTTGACCATAGGTCCGTTCTAAAATAGCCATGGCATCAAGATATTCTTCATGGCCTACTACATATAACGCCTGAACAGGGATCAGATGGCTGGGGTGAATAATTGTTTTGCCGATAATTCCGTTTTCCTTATCTAAGATAACCTCACGCATTAAGCCGTCTACATACTTATTTAAGAGCTGACCGCGAACCTTCGTGCCATGTATTCCTTGATGAGTCTTCTGAAACTCTTCAAAAGGGCTTTTGCGCAGCAGAGGTTTTAAAACTCTGCCTTCACCCGCAAAGTATTCCCATACAGGCCCGGAAACTACATAACCGCTCTCTCCACGGCCGAAAATATTGAGAATATCGGCAATACAATCGCGAATGACTGCGATATCATATATGGTTACATCCGGACCTCGTCGAATTCCGAAAAGGCCGGAAAAGTCTGTTGCCCCTATCCGCACATTTAAAATATAGTCTTGATATAAATCAAGAAGCCGTTTTATCTCAGCCAATTCTTGGTTCCGAGTTTCGCGATACATAACTTGAGGGCTTTCGATAATCGGCATTCCATAGAACCGGTCAGAGGATTGATAGTTCAGGTCTCGAAGAATTTCGAGGTAACGAAAGCTATCGGAAGAGAACTTCGGGAAAACAAAACCGGTTATCAATTTTGAAAACCCTTCCAGCCTATTAAAAAGTCTAAGCATTTGGTTAGGATCACGAACTCGAATAAAAATCAGTGGAAGATCTTCGTTAGATAACTCCCCTTCTTCAAGCGCCAAAGCAAGTCTCTGCACTTGAGCAGTTAAGTTTTCTTCGGCAAGAGGTACTTCCGCATCTCCAATGGAATCTTCCAAACAAAATACGGTTGAAGCCAAACCGAGATACTTTTGCATAATAATATCATGAGCGATGGTTTCTCGAATCCCAGGCATATAAAGAGTCCCGCCAAGGGCAAATGCGAGGGCAGAACGCGGGGTGTATTTATCGAAAGGCTCCGGTGCTTTAAAAAACGTCATCTCCAGACTCTCGCGTGCTAAATAATTAAAATGTCTCACCTTGTCCCCCTAACTAACTATCTCTAATCCTTCCTTCAAAGTCTATTGCATCTGACCCAAAGGATCTGTTTTCATCCTTGCCGATGATGCCGCATTAGCGGCATAGGTATCTAATTAATGAATTCTAGCTCACTAATTTAAATCCCTTCTTTTGGCAAGCTCAATTTTTCCTCTTCTCAAGTAAAAATCCTTAATTTCTATCCAGTGAACTCGATTTCTCCTACTTAGTTTGAAGAATTAAGTTCATGAAATTCGCATAAAAAGTCGCCAATTGATGAATTCTTATTAACAATTGATAAATTGCCTTTGCAAAGATTGCAGATCGTAATTCTGGAAGAAAAATAAGAAAACATAGGAGATATTATGGACCCAAAATTACTGACACGGTTTAAGGAATTTTATACCCTGGAAACGTTTCAAGTTGCCTATTATCAAGAACAAATTAATGCCTCGACCGATGAATACTATTGCTATGCCTTTGAAAAGATGGCCCAAATTGAGAGCGGTCATGTCGCATTTTTTGCCGAGGAACTCGACAAGGCAAATGTGGAATTGCCCGTGATTAAGGGATCGGTGTTTAACCTCGCAGGTACTTTTCTCGGAGACGTCGTTCGATCAACAGGATCACATAATACCTGTAAGCTTGGTGTGGCTTTGGAAAATAAAGCCATAGAAACATATCAGGCGTTTATTCATGAGTGTATTGATAAGAAGTATTCAATTCTGCGCCGAAATCTCATGGAATATCGACTTGATGAAGAATTCCATAGTCTTTGGCTCCAGAGTTATATGAAAAGTCATCCGAATTGAATAGTATTGATTAAAAAACAAGAGCTTCCGACAAGCTGCCTCTGGAAAATCGCTTGGAAAAGAGTAGGACACTATCAACTTCTGCAGAACTTCCTTTAAGAATTAGATCTGCTAAAATACGTCCAATCGCCGGGGCATGCATAAACCCATGACCACTTAACCCACTGGCCGCGAAAAAACCTTTTAGTCCGGGAACTTCGCCGAGGATAGGATGAAAATCGCAAGTTTGTTCGCGGATTCCTGTATAAGTACGAAGCCACTTAATATTCAGGGCAGAAGGAATTGCCTCCATAGCCGCCAAAAAAAAGTCTTCCGCCAAGGATTTGTCAACGGTCTCCTTCATACCAGGCCGTGTATCTTTATCGGTTCCCCCCAGTAATATTGTCTTCCCGCTGGCTTCCTGATGGAGATAAAAACCGGTGGCCAAATCAACGATCAATGGAGCCGCTGCCGGCACGTCCTTAGGGTTTGTACAAACATATACCTGGCGGCGAAAGGGCCGAACGGGAAGCTTTATTCCGGCAGTCGCTGCCAGCCCAGCTGCAAAAGGACCGGAGGCATTCACAACCCTGGGGCTCCAAATCGTGCCTTTTGTGGTTTCAACACCTTGAATAGAATCCCCTTGAGTCATAATTTTGGTTACTTCCTGTTCAAAATTGACGGCAACTCCTCTGCGGCGCACCCAGGCATAAAGAGCGGCCAGGACAGCATAGGGATCTGCATAGGCGTCCCACTTGCCAAGAGTTCCCCCAAGATAGTGACCTCGCTGCAAATAAGGGAAATTTTTCTCCAAGTCTGCTTGGGAAAGCAGGTTAACCGGAATCCCCTCTATGTTAGCTTGTTCTGTTGTTCCTTTCAGATCGTTCCATCTCGATTCCTGAGAAGCCAACATTAAGTATCCTCGTTCCCGGTACCAACAGGGGACATCAAATACCGTTTCGAAATTGAGGAAAAAATCTCGGCTTTGGAGACTCAGGTGCCGGAGAAGCGGACTAGTGAATTGATAGCGAATGCCTCCGGTACAGGTACCGGTTGAACCTAAGCCCAGTAATTTTTCTTTTTCTAAAACAATAATCGAACATTGAGGATCAAGCTCTAAAATGTGATAAGCAATGCTTAAGCCGATAATGCCGGCACCAATTATAATCACGTCGGGGTTCGGCCCTTTACTGTTTTGGTTCATTGACATCTTAACCACCTTTAAACATATACTAAGTGTTTTTAGTTCATTTTTATCCAATCGTAAGACTCCTATTTCAATAAGTGGGAGTAAATCGCATACCTTGCTGTTCAGCTTAAGTTGAACGGGCTCACTCTTGCTTAAAAACTATTTGCACACTTTTTCCAACCGGTTCTTAAAGATATAGTTCGGCAAATGAACCCTCTCTTCCTGCGATGAAGATATTGAATCTTTTGAATCATTGCAATAATTATTTCTAGTTCCTAATCACCACGAGTAGCGCGGACAAAAAAATATAAGCCCTGTCCGAAGACAGAGGCTTATAAAGAGCATACAGTGATCTACCTTGCACCGTTATAGATAGCTTAATACCTAAAAATGATCTTGCGACCATTATCAAGCAGGTCACAACCTATAAAAATGGTTCGTTCGACTATACAAGATATCTACCCAACCATATACAACCTCACGGCTGTATATGACCGATCAATTCATAGCCACGCAAGTTTCCTTGTATATCTATGAAAAAAATCAACACCCAGTATAATCTTAGCTCGACCTTTTATAATAAGTTGGAACCCTATAACAATCAATAATAAACAATTAAAATCGACTGCAATAAAGCTTTTCCCCACCATAAAAGATCTTCCCGCCGACAATAGACAAGCGTTTTATCACCTGAAAATCATCTTTGGCCGACCCATATAAATCCGTAGAGAACCTATATGAATCTTGGCTCAACCACTGTATACCCTTGATACTATAGTGCTCAATTCCAAAATAACTATACATAAATTTGTCTTTATTTAAATTCCTTGTTTTTCCAGAGCTCATGTCTCTTCAAGAGTGCCTAAAATCTGTCCTGAGATGATAATCATCATCTCAGGACAATCGTTAGGGAATTCGTTTCTATACTTTAGGGTTCATAGACTTTCCGAACGTTATAAAAGGTATCTCGTTCAACGGCTGTTAAGCCAACTTCATTAATCATACGAATCAGTTCTTGTTCAGTTTGTTCTTGCGGGCTTGAGGAACCAGCAGTATGGTAAATCTTTTCCTCCCGGACTACTCCGTCCAGATCATTGGCGCCAAAATTGAGGGACATCTGCGCAAGCTGTAAACCGGAAGATACCCAATAGGCTTTAATGTATTTAAAGTTATCCAGGATTAGGCGTGCTGCGGCAATAACCTTTAACGTCCGCACAGCGCTGGCCTGGGGCAAATAGTCAAACTTTGTATTTTTGGGATGGAAGGCCGTGGGAATTAAGGCGTAAAAGCCGCCGGTTTCATCCTGCAGCTCACGCAGAGCCAGAAGGTGATCAATTAACTCTTCATCCGTTTCAATTATTCCAAAGAGCATATTCGCATTTGTGGGTATCCCTAATTGATGAGCAATCCGATGAATCTCTAGCCAACGCTCAGCGCTTAATTTTCCCGGGCAGATGATATCACGCACACGCTGACTAAAGTTTTCGGCTCCCCCGCCGGTAACAAAACGAAGACCAACCTGTGCTAAGGTTTTAAGAATAGTTTCTACAGGAACTCCCTCTAATTGAGCGAAGTAATCATATTCAGCGGCAGTAAATGCCTTAATGCTGACTTGGGGTACGCTTTCCTGGACTTTTTTCAGCATTTCTACATAGTAAGAGAAAGGCAGTTCAGGATGAATTCCTCCTACCATATGAATTTCATTAGCACCCAAGGCAGCAAAATGTTTAGCACGCTCCACAACCTGTTCAATACTCATGGTATAAGCACCTTGTTCATCTAAATCTTTACCAAAGGCACAAAAACCACAGCGCACTTTACAAACATTGCTATAGTTAATATGGGCGTTGTTATTGAAATAAACTTGATCACCAACTTTAGCATGACGTACCTCATTGGCTAAGTAGCCTAACCCTGTAAGGTTGTTTGTTTGCAATAAACTTACGCCATCAGCGCGATCCAAACGTTTTCCCTCATTCAGTTTCTTGTATATATCGTCCAATCCGGACAGAACAGAGCGAAATTGCACTTAAATTCCTTCTTTCAGTACTCTAACTTATTATGGCGAAAAAAACGTGTAAACATGGTACATCTACGAATTGAATTTCATTTTCCGTAACTGTCATAACTATAATTACAGAACAACAGTGAACTCGTTCAGCTAAAGCGAACATCGGGGCTTCGATGGGGATAAAAGCAGGTTAAAAGAAAAAATTAATCGAGCGTACCACCCGATCAAATCATCATAGAACCATTATTATAATTGTATCGCTTACAGAATTGTATTGTCAAATCATGCATTTTACCTATGGCTGACATAACCCTGTTGGATTAATTGCTGAATTACAGGCAAGGCATCCGTTATCGGTATCGCAAACCCTATTCCTTCAATACCATTTTGCGAAAATCTTGCCGAATTAATACCGATTACCTGACCGGAATAGTTGAGCAAAGGTCCACCGCTATTACCCGGGTTAATTGCAGCATCCGTTTGAATAAGGCTGAAACTGGACTCACTCTGTAAAATCCGGTTTGTAGCGGATACAATGCCAGTTGTAACCGTTCCCGCAAATTCTTCCCCACAAGGATTGCCAATGACGACAACCGGTTCCCCTATTTGTATCTTTGAAGAATCTCCTAGTGCTGCTGCAGTCAAATTGTCAGATATATTAATCTTAACGACAGCTAAATCAGTCTTGGAATCAGCTCCTACAACGCTGCCTTCAACATGGTTCCCATCAGCTAAGCAAACCATCAATTTTTGAGCACCCTCAATGACATGATCATTTGTTACAATATACCCCTGACGGACGTCAATAATAAAACCCGAACCATTGCCCATTTGGATCAAATTATTGCTGGCAGAAGAACTTAAATCGCTGTTTCCAAGATCGGAATCTTGATCGATCATGGATCGATAGTTACAGATTGTTACAACGGAAGGGCCAACCTTCTTAGCAATATTTACGACTGGGTAAGAGGATGAATTATTGCCGGCCTTGATAGACGTTAGCGATTGTTCTCCCGCAACATCCGCTAAAATTGGTTCAGCTTGAAGTTTATTGGTTAAGAATGATATGACAAGTCCTGCCGATAAAAACCCACCTATCAGGGCACCGAATAACCCGGCAACAAGGATCATGATCGGATTCGGTCGACGAACGCCAAAAAGAGCTTGGGGATAATTTCTGGTGATTTTATACTTATATCTATATTTGTACTTATTCTGATAACTCATTGTTTCACCTTTATTCTTATCACGCCTTGTTCCCTTACAGACGAATCAGTGAAGACAGCTGACTGTCAGAATCATTGAAAGAATCGGGTTCAGATGATGAGTTGTATAGACATTTTAGCAATATATTTATTCCACGTCGCTTCTTCATTTTCCTTCAGGGATTCTGGGAAAAACTCAATGGAATATAAAAAAACTTGGCTAAGGCCAAGCTGTTAAGGGCTGGCCATAACCATCCCGTACTATCCATCTATACATCCAGACCGTATGATATCAGGTTTATGACAGAACAAAAGCAAACAACCCATAAGCCATTAGTCACACAATAAACCAACGCTTATGTTATTTAGAAATTAATTTCAGTCAAAATCTCTTTGAGCTTTTCAAGTTCCTCTTTAGTCAATGTAACACCCTTTCCCATCTTAGTATGATCCGGCGACCATTCTCGCAGATCATACTTTGGGGTCTTATCGTTCCAACTAACAAGATTGAGTTCTTTTTTCCAGCCTTTCGGTGATTCCGCGAGAACTCCAATTATCTCTTTGATTTCGAATTTGATATCCGCCATTTCATAACCTCCATCTCAACAAATTATAATACCCAATTTATCTAATCCTAAGGCTTTCACTTCTACAAGTTGGAGTGGTTCCCATACCTTGCTTTGGTGGGGATAGAGTCCATCCTTCAGAGTGATTGCATTTGTTATTTATCATTTATAGAAGAAAAAAGAGCCTCTTAAGGCTCTAGAATTGTTTTAGTAAACATTTGTCATCACTCATTCGTTTACAATAATTAAACATCTTTCTGCCATTGGTATTAGGAATTTCCACATAACATTCGCTGCATTTATGAACTGTTTTTAATATTTTATCCTTGTCCCTCTCGTCTCTGATTTCTTTCCAAACGTCAATAAGGACGTCTTTATTTACTAGTTCGCAGTGCATTAGTAAATCCCTCCTTTCCTCATAATTATTTCGGCAGAAGGAAAGAAATTCCTTTATTTATCTTGAGAATTTCACAAATAATCAACCGATTACTTGCAATTCTTTTGGATAATGGTTCAGAACTTCACAACCACCCGCGGTAACCATCACCAGGTCTTCGATTCTAACGCCAAACTCCCCAGGCAAGTAAATTCCCGGTTCAACGGAAAAAATCATCCCAACCTCAAGGGGAATCTCTGAGGCAAGACTTACATCAGGAGGCTCGTGACATTCAAGTCCGATTCCATGGCCAAGACGATGGGTAAAGTACTTGCCATAACCGCCCTTAATAATAATATCTCTCGCTGTTTTATCGATTTCTGAGAGCAATACTCCTGGCTTTATTCTGGAAATAGCTGTTTCATTGGCAAGTCTCACAAGATCATAAACCTGACGTTGCTGATCGGAAACTGTTTTATAGAAAACCGTCCTTGTCATATCACACCAATAGTGGTTTAAAGGGGTAAATATATCAAGAATCACACTGTCGCCTGCTTTGAGAACCGTGCTGTCACTGTTATGGTGAGGGTCTGCACCGTTTGCGCCAAAACAAACGATTTGGGTCCCTTCGCAATCCGCCCCATTTTGCAAAAAATACTTATTTACTTGTGAAGCAAGATAGTTCTCTGTCACTCCATCGTTGAGCAGAGAAATAATCGTTCCAATAACTTGATCATTGATACGGGAATTATTACGCATGAGCACAATTTCAGGTTCATCTTTCATCATTCTCACCAGATCCACAGGTGAAGAACCGTGAACAGGTATAATATCCTTCCTCAACTCCATTAACTCAATTAAGAACTTGCTGTACCAGAACTTATCAATTCCCAATTTTCCCGGCTTGACCGTTTTGGCAAGATCTTTAACAGGATTATCGCTGTCAGTATGACAAATCAAAGGTAAATCGGACATGCTTTCCAGCCCAAAAATTTCATTGCCAAACAGAACAGCATTGCCCGAATCATCCAGATATAGGGCAATCATACGTTCATGAGGCTCAACCCAATAGTCAGTCAAGTAATAGAGGGAGGCTGTCGACGACACAATGATCTGTGTGAGCCCCTTCTTTTTCATAGTATCAATAACTCCATTAATACGTTGCTTTTGCATTCTTCTCGTCTCTCCAGTTTAATAAATTTACCTTCTTACGTCTCTCAAATTAAGCTCATATTTCGTACTATCATAGCAAACAAACAGTACTTTAGTAATTGTATCATTATTCTTCAGAAAACGTTGAACTTCATCGATAGCTATCTCCGCAGCTTTTTCTTTGGAGATAGCTATAAACCCCAGTGAGAATTCACCCGCCTCGGATTCGGTCAGTCACTCTACTCTTCGAATAGTTTCCGCAAATAAAGTTCTCGATTAGTCATAAAACCTTTCGTAATTTGATAATGAGAAGTATTTTCATAGTCTATCTCGGTGATCGGTGAGGTGTCAAAATCGAGAATCCGTGCTCCCGGGTAAGCTAAGATTATTGGAGAATGGGTAGCAATGATAAACTGAGATTGGCCGTCTCGTTCCAATTCTTTGATGATACTCAACAAACTCAGTTGACGAATCGGGGAAAGAGCTGCCTCAGGTTCATCCAACAGATATATACCTCTTTTTCCAAACCTATTGGCAAAAACAGAAAGGAACGACTCCCCATGTGATTGGGCATGGAGAGATTTGCCTCCGTAAGGTTGATATGCCTCTGGACCAAGACTATCAATATGTGAGGCAAAATTATACAAACTTTCTGCTCTGAGAAAAAAGCCATTTGCGATTTTAGGTGCCCAGGAAAGCCTGATAAAGTCACCTAAGGCCGTTTCCGATGCCGCTATCTCATAAACGTTATTCCTGCCTCCCCCAGCTGTGTTAAATTCACATTTATAAGCGATGGCTTCCATTAACGTTGATTTGCCCGTACCATTCTCACCAACAAAAAACGTCACATTGCTTTTAAAATCAATAGATTCTAATCCTCTAAATGCAGGTATGGAAAATGGATAGGCCTGTTCATCTGATATCCGATCATTTAAGAACGTTAATTTTCTCAAGAACATCCTTCAATCTCCTAACTCCATTAGCACTGATACTTCAAAGCAAGGCTCCACTGTTTAAATATTGCTTGGCTCTTTTCTGCGAGAGAATGTTCTTTCGCCAGCAACGATGGGTTCCATGGTAAACAGTTGCGCTGAATTATCAATAGGTACCTCAGATAAAACTGTCTGACGATAACCCTCAGCAAATTTACCATCATTTTACTACTTGTGGCCGATAATTAATAGTATAACAATCTCAAATTCTAGTTATCCGATTGACAATACGTAAGAGTCATTACGCTTTCGCTTTCGAAAGTGTCCTGTGGATAGTTTCGACGAAAGGGCCTAGCCAATAAAAACACATCGCGCTGAAGGGTAGACTATTCCCCCACTGAAGCAAGGTATGAGAACCACTTTCTCCCCATCTCCATCCTATCAAGCCATTCATCGACTAAAACATTAAATAAAGTCTCCTGCTCAATTTGCAGGTTGTGTCCTGCCATATCCAATACTGCATATGTTCCTCTCGGATAGCTTTCAACAATATTCCAGGCATCACGATAGCCAACACTTGAATCCTGACGTCCGGTTAAAATTAAGACAGGTTTATAGAAAGGTTTCATCTGCTTCAGGATATCCATGGAAAACTCAAAGCCATGATTTTGAATTCTCTGCAAAAACATCTTATCTGCAGCCATAAGTCCCGGCATAATTTCATCTCTATAGCGCTCCCAATTCCTTTGGCTTTGAATAACAGCCATCGATCCGAATTCATCTGCAGCTTCTTTAGTTAAGGAAGCCATTAATTCTGGGTCATTTACCAAAATACAATGTCCGGGTAAATCCCTTTTTGAATGATCAGCAACAACAACCGGGCAGATTAAAACCATTCCATCAATTAATTCACCTTTCAATGCAGTTAATCCATGAGCTAAATATCCGCCGTATGATTCACCTGCGACGGAAAAGTGCTGGTTAGGGATTACTTTTTCTACGAAACCCGCTACTACTTTAAGCATATCGTCGGAGTTTTTAATCCAGCTTTCGCCCTTTGTTTCTCCCATTCCAGGCAAATCTATATAAATTCTTTGCCATCCAATCCGTTGCGCAAATATAGGTTCCATACATCCTTCCATTAATCGATGATCTGGATAATATCCATGAATCATGAGTAATGGACGACCCTCACCGCAAATTTTATAATTAATTGTTATCTTATCCAGCTTACATTCCATACACTTTCTCCTTCTTTCGACAATTCGCTTCCCTGATCTAAAGAACATCCCGTGAACTAAAACTTATTGACCATCGCTGTCTCCCGTTTGGTTCCCAAACAAGAAGTCTTCCCATTTGATTTGATATCAAACTATCTTTGCAAAAAAAATTTATAAGTTTTTATAAATTTTATTTAAAATTCGTATTAGCTCCTCCTTTTCTTTTTCTGAGATGTCAAAATATAGGACGTTTAAAACCTCCCTTGATATTGTATTAAATATGGGTTTTAACTCGCTCCCTTTTGGTGTCAAAGTCACATAAATAACCCTTGTATCTACGGTGTCTCTTTCTTTTGTTACATAGCCAAATCTGACCAGCTTATCAACAAGTGTCGTAACTGTGGACTTATCCCTGCCAATCTTCCCCGCAATCTCTGCCATAGTCAATCTAGAGTTCTTAAAAAGGGCGTTAATAATATCACCATGAGAAGTTACGATTCCATCAACCCCATATTTTGTCATCTCTGATACAATAAATCTGTTTGCCTTTTCCCTGATCTTTGAAATTAAGGATACAACATCGTTTGTATTCATAACTATAGTATAGTTTGACGTCAAACTAATGTCAAGGGTTTATAATTAATACTAAATTATCATCCCAATGCTGCCGACAGAAATTTTATTTGGCATAATGCCTTAACGATCTATTAACTTTGCCAATTGGACAAGTTTAGTTATCGTCTTCCAGTTCCGCGTAGTCATCAAGACATTAAGTCTATACAGATTATTAGCAAGCTTCGAGTTCCGGATACTATTATAAAATAGAAGATAACTATCTCGGCCAATAATCTTAAATTGTTCAGTTTTGCTTTTATAATCATTCAATTGCAGAATTCTATCTTCCGAAGGGGGTTGAACTAGCAACCCGACATAAAGGCTCTCAGCCTTAGATGCAGACTGAGCTTCCCTCATTTCTTCCTCCGAGAAGGGACAGTTATAGATAATCTCTTCTAATTCCATTGACGTTCTTAAAATGACCGGAATAGAAAAACCAAATGCATCTTCAAGCTTATCTTCAATTAGCTGACGTAACTGTTCTTCTTCTTGATTAGACTCAAATAAGACATTCCCACTTTGAATATAAGTCTGTACCTTTTTAAGGCCAATATTCTCAAAAGCAAGTTTCAGATCAGCCATCTTTATTCTGTTTTTTCCACCTACATTAATACCACGCAATAGTGCAACGTAGATAGTCATTTTTGCTCACTCTTCTTTCCAAGTAAATTATCTGTTTCATCCCTAATTGCTCTCAAAAGATCAACAACTACTCTATCTTCTGCTCTATCAGCTTCAGAAATACCCGTTATGCATTCGACACTTGCAGTTCCAAAACAAAGAAGTACGACTACTACTAAGCAACTTTAACCTTGGGATAATGGGATAACCTAATTGACCAATAAGTTTCCTTAAGATCAATTAGGCACCCTGTAAGCAACACATCCCCAAGATTTGCCTTTAGAAGATTCAACTTACATCTGTTGTAAGACCGTTATGATTGACAATTAGACAACAGTTTTAATCCTGTTCAGTTAAAACCAAAGGACCATTTTTGGTAATAGCAATTGTATGCTCATACTGAGCCGACAAACTGCCGTCAGCTGTCCTTGCTGTCCATCCATTCTCGTCGATTGTCAGGTTGTAAGCACCAATATTGATCATTGGTTCGATGGTGAAAACCATCCCTTCTGAAAGCTTAACTCCCCTGTTAGGGTTGCCGTAATGGAGCACTTGCGGGTCTTCATGCATTTTCTGGCCTATACCATGTCCTGTAAAATCACGTACAACAGAAAAGTGATGGGACTCGGCATGGGTTTGAACAGCATGTGAAATATCGCCAAGCCGATTCCCAATAATTGCTTTCTCTATACCGATGTAAAGGCACTCTTTCGTCACTTTAAGAAGCTTGTCAGCTTCTTCAGAAATTTGCCCTACCGGATAAGACCAAGCGGAATCAGCTAACCATCCATTGAGATTAACAACCATATCAATGGTGACAATATCGCCATCTTGGAGAGGAGTTTGAGTTGGAAACCCGTGGCAAATTTCATCATTGACCGAAGCACAAGTCGCGAAAGGATATCCTTTATACCCTTTTTGCTCAGCCTTCGCCCCGTGAGAATTAATAAAGTGATCTGCGAAGTGATCGATTTCCATAGTGGTTACACCCGGACGAATAATCTCCCGGAGTTCCCTGTGGCAGGCAGTCAATATTTTACCCGCCTGAGCCATCAGCTCAATTTGCTGCGGGGTTTTCATGATAATCAATTTAATACTCCTCCTAATTTATCGCACATTTGATTATTTGAGCCAATCCTATCTGCTCCTTATATAGTTTACAACGGTTCGCTATTTTTCGTAACCCATACCCGTCAGAATAATAGCTCATTCGCCAATTTGCTGGCAAACTAGCCATTCCTTATTGAGTATATATTCCTTTTCTGGCGATGTTTAATACTATATGAAGGTCTTTATCCAGAACAGTTTTTATTAGATAAGGAAGTACATCGTCCCTAAAGTTTAAATAGTTGTATTTACCAAACGTTTATAAGATTAAAAAGCAAATACTTAATTATTTAGTATTTGCTTTTTAATCTTATACTTTTTTACTTTTAGCATGTTTTCTTTACGTTCATTCCTTTTAGGTTGTATATGCTCAAGACCAATCTCAGCTAGAATAGTTTCGAGTGTTTTAATTTCCTGTGCTGTCATAGTTTTTAAGTTTTCCTCCAATACATTGGCATACTGCCTGATTAATGAACAATCACTTTGTTTATCAATAGTATAACTCCCAAATGTGAAGTAACTGTTAAAAGAATCTAAGTTTTTGTTTAAGTGAACATCCAATCGAGCTTTAAGCTGGCTCAATCTTATGCTTATCTACACTACTATTACAAATGCTGACCGCAAGGCAGCCAAATAGTTACACAGGTACCTTTTCCCCGCTCACTTTGAATCTCAATGGTACCTTCATGATTTTTAACAATGGACTGGCAAATTGATAATCCTAAGCCACTGCCTCCGCCATCACGTCTGCGGGCTCCATCAGACCTATAAAAACGGTCAAAAATATGGGGCAAATCCTGAGGATGGATGCCAATGCCTGTATCTTTGATGACTAGTTCTACTCCCTCATCCCCTCCCAAACCGACTCTTTCTCGTAAAAACAATTCTATTAACCCTCCGGCAGGCGTATAACGAATGCTATTATGCAAAAGATTTCTCAATAACCGTTCTATAGCCAAAGGGTTACAATCCACTCGTATGTCATTTTCTATATTAATAATTACGGAGACTTGAGTTTGTTCTGCAAAATCTCCAAGTTCACTGTTCACCTTTTGCAGAATTGGACCTAAGGCAACGGATTCTGTAAATTGCATTTGCAGCCCGCTGTCAAATCTAGCCAAAGCTAACAGATTGTCTGTTAAAGAGCTCATGTAGTCCACCTCTGTCAAGCATCCCTTTAAAGCCTGAACGTATTCCTTCTCGCTTCGCTTCTGACGCAGGGCTATTTCCAACTCGGAACGAAGAGCACTTAATGGAGTTCGCAAATCATGCGCAGCGTCATTGACAAACCTGGTTTGAGTCATAAAGGCAGCTTCCAACCGTTTTAACATCGCATTTAAAACATCCACCAAATGGTTCAAGGTGGCATCTCGAACAGGAACATTAATCCGCGAGGTTAACGTGTTGGCATCAATGCTCTTGGCCACAGTAATTATCTTGCGTAATGGTTTAAAGGTACTCCAAACCAAATAAGCGGAGATAGCAGCAACAACCATGACAGCGCCTAAAGAAATCATGAGCAAGATTTTTCGCAGGTTGTAAAGCATATCGGCATTATTTGTCACAGGCGAGCCGACTTGAAGTACATAATTCCCAGCTTTGCCCTTGGTCAAAGGCCAGTAAAGAATACGCATTCCTCCTTCTTCAGGCCAAAAAGGACGCAGCCAATCGGGGAGCGAGGATGCGTTCAAATGCTCACGATGCCCATGAGACCCGTGACGCTCATATGAACGCTCATAGGCAGCATTAGAGAAAGACTCGAGGGAGTCGGTAAAACTTTCCCTTCCTTGTAAAGCCAGCTGCAATAAATCATCGTTTACAGGAAGGATCCCTTGAGTCGAAGAATGTACAATCTTGCCTTGGCTATCAATCACTTGGATATATAATTGTTGCTGCACTTCCTTATCAGTCGATAATTCTTGAGACCAACCTTTGTCAGACCAGCTATCGGCAATTGATTGGGCTAAAGAAGTTAGTGATGAGTCAAGGCTGCTTTTCAATAAATAATCCGTTGTCATATAGGAAGCAAAAAGGGCAGCAAAAAGGACCGTAATAAACACACTGCCGGTAATTACGGCAAGACGCAAAGGTAAGCTGTTTTGCCACAAACGCAAATCATTCTACCTCCAAACGGTAACCAACGCCACGCATGGTTTTAATCCAGGCACGATTGTCAATTAATCTTAGCTTCTTTCTTAAATTTTTTATCTGAGCTTCTATCGTATTATCTGAGGCATCCCAAGGGTCTTGCCAGCATTGTTCTGCCAACGTTTCCTTACTCAGTATCTGACCTGAATGACGAATGAAAGCATCCATCAGTTCATATTCCAGTCTATTTAGTATTACTGAACGCTCACGGTAAGTAAGAAGCCTGGTTTGAGGGTTGAGTTCCAACGTTCCTGCTTTTAAAAGAGGAGTGGTGTTAAGACTTCCACGACGCTGCAAAACTTCAATCCTGGCTAATAACTCAGCGAAGGCAAACGGCTTACAAAGATAATCATCTGCACCTGCCTTTAGTCCGGTTACTCGATCGGAAACAGCATCCATAGCTGTTAACATAAGTATAGGAGTGGTACAGTTATTTTGTCTCCACTTTTGCAGCAAATCCTCGCCCCGCATGTCAGGTAACATACGATCCAAGATAATTACCCTATAATCACGCTGGAGATTAAATAGCTCTGCTTCGCTCCCATCCACCGCACGATCAACATGATAACCTTCCTCAAACAAACCGCGCACTAAAATTTCCCCTAAATGAATATCGTCCTCCACCAGCAAGATCCTCATCATCGCCCTCCCTCATAGCAAAAACCTCACTGCTTTCTTGTATAATCATCATAACTCAAAATCAAGAGTTGGAAAATACTCCTTTCAATTAGGTGTTACAACTTACATATCTTCACAAATGAGTCGACATCTTCACTATAGTCTACTAAACTGAAATTAACCTGAAATACATTGTCAACAATCAGCCGACCGATTGTTTCGTAAGAAAACTACTGCATATCTGGCGAAAGAGTTTACAAAAAACTAAGAGGCATCGCAAGGCGATACCCCTTAGTTTTTTGTAAGATTATTAGACGCTGCTCTTTCTTATGTACTATCCGAGTTTGTTGTTAGGCAATAAATCCTTAAAATTTTCAGCAAACTGCATTGCAACTGTTTGCACTTCCTCCAGCTTTTCCGGCTTTAGCAAAGCTATCATTTTAGGAATAAACTGCATAATATCACCCTGTGTTAAATTGCCTTCCGCCATCTTCTTAAAGTTTTCTGCAAGTAAAACTTTTGCTTCTTCTACCTTCTCAGGTTGAACTCTTTCTAAAATAAAACTCAAAAATTGTTCCTGTCCGTTATTCATACTAACCTCCATTAAGTTTATAACATTCCATAGTATACCACAAATTAATCAGGTTAAAGCTAATCATGATGCAATATTGAGCAGGCCCTTCCCATGTTTTAATATGGGAGAATTTATAATTTTGCTTCTTTTATAGATATAGTTATTTTTTTGCGAGGCCAAGCAGCTAAAATGGCTCCTGATAAGACACAGGCAGCACCAATATTTTGGGTAGAATTCAAATATTCACCTAAGAAAATATAAGCTAAACCCACAGTTAACACTGGCTCTAAGGTACTGACAATTGAGGCTGTTGTCGGTCCAACTTTCCGTAGTCCCCAAAAAAATGTTAAGATTGCTATAATGGTAGGCAAAATTGCGATCCCCAAAATCTCCATCCACGTTATGGCAGCGATATTCCATGTGAATCCCTGAATCAGACCCGTTATCCCATAGGTTACACACGCTGCACTTGAAATGACCGCAGAACTGAGCAGCGGGCTAACCGAATTTATTATACGATTACTTGTTAGAATATAGACCGAATAAATTGCCGCCGCACCCAACGCACAAAGGATTCCGAGTAAATTCAACCCTTCAAAGCTTACTCCTAAAACGAGGACTAAACCCAAAATGGAAAAAAGCAAACCGCTGACTTTACTAATGGATAGTCTTTCCTCTTTAGTTGCTAGAGCTAGAACTGTAACTAAAACAGGATAGACATAAAAAATAAGAGAAGCCATGGAACTTGGTATGAATTTTACCGCTGAAATATATAACCCGGCTTGTCCTGCATAAACGACACCACCAAGTAACCAAATTCTAACAAAATCCCGTTTAGCTAAATGCTTCATACTTTTTCTCAAGAATACTAAACTCCAAAAGGCTATCGCCCCAATAAAAAACCGAACAAACAAAACCGTTGCCAAACTTGCTCCGCCCGCAAAAACAAATTTCCCAAAGATCGGATAGAAAGCAAAGCCTAATGCTGAAATAATAATTGCAGCAATTCCAGCACCGTGCCCATTACCCCTCACGTTATTCATTTTGCCACCTCAGTATTTAGTTTTCGTCAAATTATATTACCATATATTACTGTGTGATGACAATTTACCGATCAATGATTAGTATTATAGCCCCTGTTGAGTTTGTTCGTAATAATCTGCCTCACCAAAATCTTAATCCATACTAAAAGAATTTCCTTAATGGAAGACCATCTATAAAATTAAGATATCTCTCCATCAAATTACTAAAAACACCGATAATTTTTCCGTTGAGTATAGCACAAATTACTGTACCCAATTTCACACCTTCAAAATGAAAAAATCCAAAAAACAGAAACGACAATATAATTCCAAGCAAACAGCTAACACAATCATATCCGATCTTAAAATGATTAATATTGATCTGCGTTTTGGCGGAAACCTCTTTCACAAAAAGCTCATACACTTCCGGTGCAATATATGTATGAAAAACAAATGCAATACCAATAGCACATAGGATTAAGCCAATGATATAAAATGCAATATGCCCGGCAAAGGATGCAGCATCGATATTTGCAATCAGTTTCATACAGCCGTCTAGGGTAAAACCGTAAATAACCGCTGTAACAAAGGAAAACAAATAGGATACTTTAAACTTTCTTAAAAAGAAAGCCATGATAACGAGAAGACAGAACTGCAATATATACTCCGCCATTCCGAACGTCATAAAGGTCCAAATCCTAGATAATTCAAGATACATCAGGTATGCCGGAGCAACAACCATGGAAATACCTAAGTTGGCCTTTTCCATGAACGCCGTTCCCAGCGCTAAGACGGCAATGCCAAAAAGATATGCAAATTCCGTGTAAAACCTAGCTTTTTTCATAGTTCCTCCCAAAAAGAAAATACACCTTTACCTGTTTGATATAGAAACAGGTAAAGGTGTTTCTCAAATTATAAGTTATTTTCTCTCCGATTACAATGTGAAAAAGCTAATCTAATCTCCAAATGAAGGTCTAATAAACTCGTTCAACTAAAACTGAGCATCGGGGCATCGGTGACGGAAGTGTCCTGTGGACACTTCCGCAGGAAGCGCCTAGCTCATAACAAATGCTATCGCGCTGAAGGATGACTCGCCCCCCTAAAATTCATTATAAAATCCGAGAATACACTCGTTTTCTTAAACTTCTGATCGTCCAAAAATATATAGCTATAATCCAAACAGCCCATCCCAATAAGGCCAAAACTGGTCCGTGAAAACCAGGCAAAGCACTCATTGCCTCTTGAGAGGGACCAAAAAGTTCCTTCATTTGAGTTAAACGAATTGCTAAAATCCTTAGCAGGTCGGCAGGATTCAAAATTAGAATTCCGTAGAGCAAAGCCATCGTTGTTGTTCCCGTTGTTAACATTAAGATTTGAACCACAATCAAATCATAAAGGATAATCATCAAAAACCACAATGCTAAGGCTCCAAACAAGGCAACCATCCGGTTCTTTGCTTTAATCGAGATTAATGTTCCTAAAGTAATAAATACCAAGGACAATGCCAAGGAAATAATAACATTAATAATGAATGGTAGTACTTGATGCCCTGATGACAGTAACATTAACACAGCCCCTGATGCTCCGTACCCTATCAATAAGGCAGCCGCAACCGCTAACCACTCCCCTAAAATCCTGCCTAAGCATATTTGCCGTAAGTGCAGGGGCTGCGTCAGCATTAGATCCATGGTTCCATCTTCAAATTCAGCCGCAAATCCTTGCGAACTGATAATTAGACTGATAAGAGGTACAAGCAGAGTCGCTAAATTTAACATACTTACCCCAACACGACTAACTTGAATATCAGTAGCTCCCGGAGATATAACACTAAAGATCGACATGGCTAAAGAAAGCCCGAAAAAAATAATTCCAAATCCAAAAATCAAGCGGTTGCGTGATGCCTCTACTAATTCTTTTTCGACGAGTATCCTTAACTTATGATTCACCCTATTCACCTCTCAAATAATCTCTTTTATTTCACCGTTCACCATGACAATGCGATGATTAACAAATTCCTTGGCAAAATCGTTTTCAATATGGCTGGAGATAATCACAATTCCGCCCTTCGCCGCAAATTGCCGCAGCTCTCTTTTGACTGTTTCCACGGTTTCTTGATCAAGATTCACTGTGGGCTCATCAACGAGCAGATATTTTCCTTCTCCTAAAAATGCTTGCGCAACGACAACCTTCTGCTTCTGGCCTCCGGATAAGTTTTTAAGCAAGCGATCTTCAATTTCGGTTAAATCGAATCTCGCCGCTACCTCCTCTAAGTTTCTGGCCTCGCGAAGATTAGCAAAAAATCGTAAGGTCTCACTTACTGTTAAATTTGGAAAGAGACCTGCTTTTTGCGGTATGTAATGGACTAGGGCCTTAAATTTATCTAAATCTTCCGTTGGTGTAAATCCCCCCCAAGACAAACTCCCTTGATCAGGCAGCAACAAACCCGCAATAATTTTTAGTAACGTAGTCTTTCCTGCACCATTGGGTCCTGTTAAAGCCCAGACTTCCGAATCAGGTATTTCAAAAGAAACTTGATTTACTGCTTTAAAGTGCTTATATGATTTACTGATATGATCAACCTTTAACAACCGCGCACCTCCTTCGCCGGCTCATCCAAATTAGCCAAATTCCCAGTGCTAAAACGGTTATAGTTATAAGATCAAAGATTAGGATCTCAGGAAAGGAAATTGGGTTCTTGAGCCAAGGACTCCATTCAGCTTCTATGGCCGGAGGATGCATTAACGGATTTTCATCGGTAATACTGGGGAAATTCCATAGGGGAAAGAGTTGCAGCCCTCTGGCAACAGCTTGCAGCCCGGGACTGTCAGCGAATAACTGGAGTACCGGTTGATTAAAAATAGCTTGCGCTAAATAATTGATCGATGCATAAGGCCTTTCGCCGATCCCTCTGTCTAAAAAATCATAACCTACATAATCGCTCCAGTAATTTCCCTTCCCATCCTCAGTCCAAGTATTGGGTAGGGCGCCATAATCCGTTGCGACTTGCACAATATTGTCCCGGAGTGAATTACCTGTGAATAAATTTGCCGTAGAGTTTCCCAAAACTTGAAAGCCAACTCCACAATTTATGATAAGATTATTTTTGATTTCGTTGCCAATGGCATGATCAAACTGAACCCCTACATTACTTTCCAGAATTAAATTATCTGTAAAGGTACTCTGTTCGCAATCTTTAAGGAGAATTCCATAGGCCCTCTCCCCAGGCATATGGGCAAAGATGTTGTGAGTAAATACCATATTTTTGGAATACATAGGGGTTGCACCCGCAACACTATCGGAAAAAATATTCCGATTAAAGGTATTGTTGTTGGAGTACATATAATGTAAACCGTAACGAAGAAAGTCAAAACGATTACTTACAACTTGATTAAAGGGTGAAAACACAAAGAGTGCGCCATCTCGCACATAACTTATATGACTATTCGCGACTTGGTTATAGCTTGAATTCCAGAAGCCAAGGCCATCTCCGCGATCCTCAGGCATTAGTTCTTTTTTACCCGTAACCACGATATTGTCAAGCTTACAATGATTGCTGGTATCTAAATATACGCCATACTCGACTGAACTCATCGTAATCCGGCTAATATTTACGGCTTTAGAATTAACAAGTTTTATGCCTGCATATGGAGTTACAGCACTTCCGCCGCTGTTGCGTAAACTAAGCCGAGAAATGGCCACATTTTGGCTATTATCGACAAGAATAATATTCTCCTGCCCCCCGCCATCTATGACCACACCTTCTTCACCGATAAGGTTTAGAGGCTTGTTGATAGTAAGGCGCTCCTGATAAACCCCTTTTTGCAGTTTAATTGTATCCCCGGGTGACGCATGTACTATTGCACTGTTAATATCATGGAACATACCCGTAGGGCCAACGGTAATTTCATGACCATTTAAAGCCTTGGCAGGAACGGGAAACAAAAGCAAAGAACCTAATAAAACAAAGCAAAACGTAAATTTGCGGCTGATTTTCATGGTCTCCTCCTCCCCTGCTTTAAGCCTCTAACTCTCCTGAACTCGTCAACGCTCGGAGCGATAAAATACTGAGTATAGTAACAGAATGACACCGAGCATTGCCATTAAGCCGCCAAAACCAAAGCCTGTTGTCACCTTAAAATTGGCTAATGTATACTGACCCATAATTTTGGGGGTGAAACCCGGAACCTTGATTGCCGCGTCAGGTGTAAAGATATGACCATATTGATAAAGACGGTAATAAAAGTCTCCGCCCATGATTCCTAACCCAATAAGGACCAAAATTGTGCCGGTCATTAAAACTTTTTGGGTTGGACGAATCGCCATCCCGATACACAAGGCAATCAACAAGGCCATGACCCAAGGAATCCAACGAAATTCAGGAAGTGAATTATCAATATTCATCATCCCAATGTAGTGATTAAGAATATTAAGTTCACTGAGATCGCCGGTAACTTTAGTAGCATAAATATTGAGACGTAACCCATTGTAGTAAAAGGTGGAAACCAGCGTCATACCCCATAGCTTCCAAACCATAGCCAAGGCAAACGACACAGCAGCTGCTAACGATAATAATCTTTTCACAACGGATTCTTTGCCCAAATTGGAACCTCCCTTTAGACTTTGGCAGGGTGCTGGGTCTTTGCCCAACACCCTGCCTTTTTGGCTTATTCCGTAATTTTAAGTCGATGGTTTAATTAAAAAATAACCCATCATTTCTTCATGCAAAGCAGAGCAGAAATCAGAACAATAGAAGGGTATATTTCCTGCCTTATCAGCCGTAAAATCAATATGAACGGTTTCCCCCGGATCAGCAGCCACGTTAATATTGTAATCCTCAATCGTAATGCCGTGCGTCATATTGGGTTGCTGTTCAATGTTTGTTAAATAGAGGGTAACGTGATCCCCTTGATTCAGTTCGATATTATCTGGAGCGTAGTGACTACGGACAACAGCCATATAAATGGTGACGTTCTTTCCGTTCCTGACAACCTTCGCTTGGTCTTCACTCCAAATTGAGTTCGGACGGTTAGGATCCTTGGCATAAACATTGAGGGGATGGATAAGCTTTGCCGGAATGATTGAGGCAAAATGAGGTTCGCGATCACTGGGGGCCTCATTGACCAGCGTCATTTTAGGACCGCCGGATAAGTCAAATAACTGTTCGCTGACCGGATAGCCTGGGCCGACCGGTAGAAACCGATTCAAAGACATTTTATTTAAGGAAACTAACCAGTGGCCGAAAGGATGCATACTGTCCCCGCCGGCAACAGCGAGATGCCCAACGTTATAATTTACCGGCTCTTTATCAATGACTTTCCAGGTCCCTAATTGCCATTTAGCAATGGCACTTTCGACAAACAAAGACGTATAGGCATAACCTTGATCGTCGAATTGAGTGTGTAACGGACCAATACCCACTTGTACTTGAGCCTCTTGCACATCTTGATATTTGATAACCGGTAATCCCCATGTCGTTGTTTGGTAATCCTTGTTGGCAATAGCTTTCTTTAATTTATCGATATTAATGATGGTTACCACTGGATCTAATTTTCCAGAATAGCAGATCCATTTCCCATCTGGACTAATGTCTACCCCATGCGGGTTCTTAGGGATAGGCAGTAACCAGGCAATGCCGGGATGCTTACGAGGATCAAGCACCTTCACCCCATTGATAATTCCGTCATTTTGGCCAGCATCAATCAGCTTCTGAGCGGCTTTGTAATCCATGAAGAGTGTCAAATCCCGATCAAATGCCGTCGAGTTTTTTTCAGTATCCGTCGAGGCTTCCTCGCTATTATAAGCTGTAAAAAAAGTATATCCGGCAGAGGAACCTTTGCCAACAGCTGCGAGGTCATAATCATACGGAGGCATCAACATTTCATAATTGAGACTCATTTTTCCAGGTTGTCCCGCCTGAACCCCATCCCGATTTGTATTTACAACAGCAGCGATTCCGTAAAAATTATCTTTCCATTGGCTTAAAGGTGCGTAATTGGGCTTTCCATTGACGACAGGCACACTAAACTCTGAAGCAGTAAATAAATAGTTGCTGTCAGGATCTGTGGAAAGAGGATGGGCCCCGACTAAATTAGGAATATCGAGAATCTGAGTTGTCGTAAAGGTACGCAAATCCACCTGACCAATACGATTATTTGCTTTATCGTTAACCCAGACAAATTTCCCATCATAAGTTCCTTGCGTTTGGCTCATGGTTGGATGATGAACATCGCCCCATGTTTTATCTCCCAACATCTGTTTGGTTTCCGGTGTGTAGCCAAAACCGGTCTTAGGGTCCGGTGTGAACACAGGAATCGTCTTAATGGTACGCATCGATGGAATACCCCAGGCAACTAAAGTCCCGGCTTGACCACCTGATGCAAACATATAATCCGAATCAAGTTGACCCGGTGGTACCCACCCAACCGACCCTCCCGTAGTTGGTTGATTAGGATTGGTTGGTGTGAAGAAATATTTTCCGCCAAGTAATCCAAGAATTAAGCCCACAACTAAGATAACAATACCCGTTTTACGTCCAAAATGAATTAATCCCCCATACTGCCCATCCCGCAAAGGTTCTTCCTTATCAGCCGAAAAAATAGGGTCTAAGTAGACAAGGCCTCCCCATATGGCCAGATCACAAAAAAGGAGTGGGGCTAATCCGGGGGCACCATAAAATACTCTTCTCCAGCTAAATCCTCCTGATACATCCGACGAAAGGTGAAGAATAAAACCTAATAAACCAATTAACATACTCAGCGCCATGGTTATAGTAAAAAGCCGCGAAGTCATTTTATCTAAGGAAGAAAAGGCCTGAAGGAAAACAACACTTGCGGCAAAAAATCCTATATAAACAGGAAACCATGTGTAGAAATTGCCGAATCGAGTACTGGCATGATCGAAAAAGGCAACTAGGGCCGTAGCAAAAAACCAGAAGGCAGTGGCCATGAGCAGCCAACGTGTTTTTTGAGTCAGTCCATACTTTTTTAGCCGTGGACGATCATCCATTCCAGTAATTGCACCGATAATTCCCAGAGCTATGAATGCCAAAGGAGCGAAAACAGGATTACCACCTACCAATTTAGTGAGGCTAAAGGAATTACCACCTATTACACCTGTTAGATGAAAGATAAACCCTAGCACCCCGATACATATACCAAGCAAATTAAGCCCCATATACAGGGTATTAAGAGTACCCGGCTTTGGTTTAAATAAGACAAGAAGAGCGGCAAGAGCTGCAAGCGGACAAAATACAACTGGAATCCATTCGTAAACCGGCGAAAAAGCATCCGCTGCATGGGCAATTGTCACATCTAAAAATACAATCAAATAATTCAGGGCCAGAAAAAGCAAAATTAAACGAGTTTTTTCAATCGAGAGCTTAATTGGCTCTTTAGTTATCCATTTGTAAGAGAAGGCTGATGCAATATTTGATTTCAAAACTCATTCTTCCTTTCAACTTTTCTACGTTCCAGTTATCAACTACACCTCACTTTTATTTTTTAAGTGCAGCAACATAATCGCCAATAGCTTTGATTTGAGGATCACTTAACTGTCCTTGAAAACCGGGCATACCTCCTTTACCCGATTTAACGATAGTCTGAACCTTGGCTGAATCAGACCAACTTCCCGTGTTAAGGGCCGGTCCGCTCGCCCCGGAACCATTAGAGCCGTGACAAGCCGAGCAATAAGTGTTATATAAATTCACACCGCTTACTTGAGTCGTACTGGAAGACGTGGATGACGTATTTGAGGAAGGGGTTTGACCCGCTTGGTTAGACTGGGAAGTTTGAGCAGACTGAATTGATTGTGTTAATACTGCTACAGCAATAATTGTTACTGCGATAGAAATAATTAAGTTTCTCCAGACTTTTGTTTGAAGCATTTCTTCACCAACCCTTTTTAAAGTTGTTCTCTATCAAGTGAACTCGTTCAGCAAAAGTAGAGCATCGGGGCTTCAGATACAATAATGTCCAGTGGACATTACTGCCGAGCCGCCTTTCCCAATAGGAATACTTGGCGGTAAAGGAGGACTCTACCCCACCTGAAGTCAACGAAGGACCCAACCCCACTTATGGAAGTGGGGATCTTAAAAATTGGATAAAGGAGTAGCTTAATCCATTTGCTTTTAACTCGACATACAATCACTAATGACTTCGATAATCATCTAAATGCCCTTAAAAGCCTAGCATAGTTAAATTGCACCTAATTAACCCAGATTATTCTATAGAATTTAAAAGCTGGAGGAACAGGAATTAAAAATATCCTTATTGCTTTAAATAATTTTCGAATTCTCTTCTGTATAACCTTGATGATTTTGCTAAAAATAGGATGTGAATATTTACTTATATTTGATCAAAGCATTTCTCTAATTTGAGCCGATGTGATTATCTCTAACAAAAATAATATGTACATAATAATACTGATAAATGTATATAAAGGGATGTAAAAGGTTATAAGATGCTGATAAAATTGTCTGCAAATAATAAATTCCATATTTATTTCACAAAGGTTCTTATTTTTTTGCTACTATTAATTAGTTCTGTGAGTTGCGGGAAAATAAATTACCAGTATAGTCAAGAGAAAAGTGGGACCCTTGTAGAGATAGCTATTTCTCCTTACCCTCAAAAGAGTCTCACACCAACTAAATATACAATTCATGTTACCCATAACGGACATCCAATTGAGGAAGATGTTAAGGTAACCTTTCAGATGAAAGAAATGGAGATGGGAGACGATCTTACTGCATCCTCTAAAGGAAATGGTAATTATGAAGTAAACGAGAACCTGGATATGCCTGGAACATGGGATATTATTATTAATGTTAGCAGCGAGAAATTTACGTTTGAAACAACCGCACAATAGATATAATTGGTTTGAATTTCTGCGTTAATTTTTAATCCGCAGAAAGCACACCTCAATTTCATTTATAATCGGAATAAAAACCAAATACTTTTGAAACACTTAATTACATAATTAAAAAAATGATTGAGTGAGGAGGATATCAAATGCAATTAGCATCCCATGAGGCCCATGACCTACAGGAATTAACACTCAGCTGTGTAAACTCAATTACTAACATGGCTTTTTTTCTTAGTCAGGTTAAAGACCCTGAACTAAAGTCTATTATTCAAAGACATTTTGATTACCATGTAAAAGATTATAATCTAAAGGTCGAGTATCTTAGCAGACCTGAGGGTCCGACATCAACCCTCCAGGTTCCCCCATTAAACAATACCCTGCCAAATTATACTCAATCACAAGCAGAGGACCAATCTGTTACTCCAAGGACTCAGGTAAGTTCGCTAAATGACAGGGAGATCGCAACGTCTTATATGTTAACTTTAAAAAGAGCTGGCCGTGAATATGCATGGTCTGCAATGGAAGCAAGCAATCCGGGTTTAAGGGCCTTTTTAGAGGATGCATTTAAAATGTCATCCCATCATGCCTATGACGTTTGGCAATGGATGGTCAAAAAAGGATATTATCCTTTGGAACCTGCCGATCAAACCGTAATGCATACCCTTGGGCAAATGTATAATGTTGTACAAGGTCCTGCTGCAACTTTACAATAGAATTAAAATTACGAATTAAGCACTCTCAAATGAGAGTGCTTAATTCGTAAAATCATCTTTTTACATTTTGAAATTTCTTTACCCTTGTCAGTAAGATTTCATATTTTTAACGAAAGTAATTTACAAAACAATTCTTAGCCTTATGAAGGAATTGGAAGGGATGTATCTAAAGGTAATGTTAATTGCTGAGAAACACCGGGACACTTAAAGTAAAATGAAGTTCCTCCGCTATCTGTCTTATAGTCCAGAACAGCCCCATGTCTTTCGGCTATACTAAAACATACTGGTAAACCAAGCCCCGTTCCTTTGTCTTTGGTCGTCAAAAATGGTGTTCCTATCGATTTTTGCACCTCAACAGGTATACCGCACCCCTGATCTTGAACTTCTAAAACAACTTGACCATCAAACAAATATGTTTTAATTGTGATAGTTCCTTTATTAGACATTGCTTCCAAACCATTTCTAACAAGATTTAAAATACACTGCCTTAGTTCTTTTTCGTCACCTAAAATATTCGGTACTTCTTGCAACTCCAATTTTATCTCGTGTCCTTGCCGGAGAGCGTCAACTTCTACTAAAGGTATGATCTTCCCGATAACCTCATTGAGATCTATTTCCTTTTTGGGTATTTTTTTTGTTTTAGCTAATGACAAAAACTCTGTGATGATAGAATTAGCCCTATCTATTTCTTCGATCATTATATTAATCGATTCCTTATGGCTGGCAAACAGCTCCTTGGAAGAAAACATTTGTAGATAACCGCGAACAACCGTCATTGGATTTCTCACTTCATGACCTATTCCTGCAGCCATTTCCCCAACCAGATTCAAGCGGTCGAGCCTGCTTAATTCTTGTTTGTATCTACGATTTTCTGTGATATCAACAAGTGTAATTAAACAACCTAAATTATTAGGTTGTTCACCATATATGTAGCCAGCGTTAACCATAAAATAAATATTCTTATTGAATACAACTTCCTGGCACGACACAGGCCCCTTTTTCAATTCTTTTTGGATGAGAAATCTTGAGCCTGTAGTTTCCTTGTAGAGAGGAATAACTCTATCAAAAATTTCACCAATTATTTTATTACCAAAAATCTCCTTAGCGGCCTGATTTACTTTTATAACCCTGCCGATTTGATCACTTACAATTTGGGGTGAATTAGCTTGCTCAAACGCTAACGTGTTCAGTCTATTAGAGCGTTTTAACTCCGTGAGATCAGTAACTAACAGACAAATAAACGATTCATTATCAATTTGACAAAGGCTGGCGGAAATTAATACCGGTACATTAAGCCCGTTCTGTGTAATTAGGGATAGCTCTGTTTTGAAATGATCTTGGTTTAAATCTAGAATTCCATGAAGATACTCACGGTCAGAGGACGATAAAAATTCAAAAAAGGACTGCCCAGCCAGATATTGCTGAGGTGTTTTTACAATTTCAGCAAAGTTTTCGTTGCTAAAGAGTATAGTTCCATCTTGAGCAACAGTCAGACAGCCTTCCTGCATTTCTTCTACGAGGAGTCGATAAATATGATCAGCTCCCTCTAAAACATATACTTTACCGCCGTTATCTCCTGGGAGTAAAAAAGCATCAACTTCTCCATTGCGGATTGCGTTAATAATAGAGTTTGCTTCATCAAGCCGATGCCTGAGCTCTATATTTTCTTGTATAAGTTCTTCCTGAGATTTAACAGTCTCATTCACGAAACACAATCACCCAACCTAGTTAATATTTTTAAAAAGATCAGAACATATCATATCCCCAATGAACATTCGCTTAGGAGTTGGATATTTTTTTACGAGTACAGGAACAGCAAACACTTGCTCACTTTTAGCCAGTGCAGGTTGTTGGAAAATGTCAATTATTCTAAGCTTGTAACGGTCTTTAAATGATTCATCACACATTTTTTTTACATTAAATATTGCTCGTTGAGACCTTCTGCTCGTTCCTGCAACAAATAAATCGAAGACGTATTCCTGGGACGAAGCGCTAGAAAATTGTTCCTCGAACCTTTTTAGCATATTAAAAGCTCCCATCCGGATATACATTGAGCCCTACCAGAACCTTCTCCGTGTTTGATAAATCACCAATAATTTTCACCAACGGCGGCGGAAGTTTACGAACCAGCGTGGGAATGGCAAAGATTTGATCCGCTCGCCCAATCTCCGGTCTCTCAATTAAATCAACTATCTCAAGAGTGTATTTATTTTCAAGGTAAGTTTCACAAATCTTCCTAAGGTTGGCAAAAGCTTTAAGGGATTTCGGAGTTTGACCGGCTACATAGAGCTTTAAAATCCATTTGTCATCTATACCTTCTAAACCAGCTTTTTGTCGGATTCTATTCATACATTTCCCCCTGTTTAGTCCGCTTTGCGATGTTGTGCCAAATCGTCTTTGTTCTGAGCCTTCACCGTTAGTTCTCTTTCTTCCTGCACTATTAATTTTTCAAGTTCGTCTATTTCACTTTCGGTATTTCTCTTCAGATCTATAATTGCAGTTTCCAGTGCTTGCTGTTTTCTTGTGATCTGGCGTCGTTTCCTTAATATTTCTTCTTGACGCAACACTAATTCAGCCTTTTCTTTTGCTTCTTGGGCATAACGTGCAGAACCGGTAAGCACTCCTTCTGAACCAGTGTACACGTCCAACAAATCAATTCCGTTCTTAGTCAGAACAAATTCCCTAATTTGATTAGAATGAGCCATGCCCCTGGACTTAAGAATGTAGAGTCCTCTGTTACGTTCTCCGTTTATTTCAATATCCCTGAGCGAAATCCATGTATCGGTTAAGGACGATATTCCAATGTCAGTGTTCTCGGTTGAACTCAGATTGGACAAATCAAGAAGCACGACAGTTATCTTATGGAGCTTTAAAAGATCCAGTAAGCGGGTCAGCATTGATTTTACACTCCTGAAATCTCCAACAGCCACTAGATTAGAAATAGGATCCAATACCACCAGCTGCGGTGTAAATTCAGTTACTTTTTTGTAGATACTTACTAAATGGGCCTCTAAACCAAGTAATGTTGGCCTTGCCGCAACAACTTGCAATAAGTTGTTATTAATCCACTGCTGAAGGTCGATTCCAATTGAAGCCATGTTTCTAACTATCTGCTTTTCAGATTCTTCAAAAGCAAAATATATAACCTTTTCCCCCCGGCTGCAGGCAGCATTGGCAAAATGGGCGGCAGAACTAGTCTTTCCTGTGCCAGCTGTCCCGGAAATTAAAACCGCACTGCCTTCGTAAATTCCGTCCCCCCCAAGCATAGCATCCAAACGTGAAATCCCAGTTGATATACGCTTAGTTGGTGTTAAATTGGTCAAACCGACCGAGGTAATTGGCAATATGGAAATTCCTTGCTCATCAATGAGGAACGGATATTCATTAGTTCCATGAGCTGAACCGCGATATTTAACAACTCTTAAGCGACGAGTTGATACTTGATCTGTAACCTTATGATCTAATAATAAAACACAATCCGATACATATTCCTCAATTCCGTGACGGGTTAGACTGCCATCACCTTTTTCTCCGGTTACAATAGCCGTAACACCCTTATCCTTTAACCAGCGAAAAAGCCTCCGCAGCTCAGATCTCAACAAGTTGA
This sequence comes from Desulfosporosinus sp. SYSU MS00001, assembly GCF_049943955.1. Taxonomy (NCBI): domain Bacteria; kingdom Bacillati; phylum Bacillota; class Clostridia; order Eubacteriales; family Desulfitobacteriaceae; genus Desulfosporosinus; species Desulfosporosinus sp. SYSU MS00001. The sequence continues at coordinate 359,709 of NZ_JBNFTW010000002.1, read as the reverse complement.
CTTGGGACAGGCCTGAAAAAAGTGCTTCAATGGTATCAAGTACTACCCTTTTAGCACCGATGGAATCAATAGCATAGTTTAAGCGAACAAATAGTCCTTCAAGGTCATAGTCGCCTGTCTCTGTAATCTCGTCCCTGTCAAAATAGACGTGATCAATTGTAACCAATTTCCTAGTTTCCAAATCATTTAAATCTATACCCAAAGAGGCAAAATTTTCTCTCAGCTCCACCTCATTCTCTTCAAAGGACATAAATACACCTGGTTCTTGATAATCAAGCGCGCCGTTAACTAAAAACTGCATCGCCAAAAGGGTTTTCCCACATCCGGCAGAACCGCATACTAGGGCCGTCCTCCCTTTTGGCAGTCCACCAAAGGTTATCTCATCTAACCCTTGTATTCCAGTTGGACATTTAGTCAGACCGTGAATGTTTTGATTCTGTGTTTCCATGCTGTAAAAAATCCTCCCAGATAGAGCCATAACTTTAAATTTGCTTAATACTTGTAAAGGATGACTCTATTATTTGTAAACTTTTTCTCAATTTGGATTCCATATTAATAAAATTATAAAAGGTATTATTTTCTAATACAACAACTTTCATCATATTCCATTAATATATTAGCCTTCAAGTTATTTTTTGTAAAATTGTCAAGAAAACTATTTTGTCTATATTACCTACAAAAATTTAAGGCAGAGACAATTTATATTTTTGCAAAAAATCATTAATAAAATTTAATTTCCTTATTTTTTGACAAAAAAAGCTACTGTCGAAACTAATTGTTTAAATTAAAAAACCTATAACATCTTCTCTGAACAACAAAGGTTCACCTGCTTCTACCACACGGAAAAAGGAGGGCAGAAGCCCTCCTTTTGGTCGATTAGCGAACTCTAATTCTTTCGCCAGGGTAAATTCGGTTAGGATTACAAATTTGAGGATTTAATGCTATCAGACGATGAACGTGTGTCCCATAGTTGTTAGCAATTATATGAAGCGTTTCGCCTCTGCGTACATAATGATACATTTTAAATTTCCCTCCTCGTAATGATTACATTCCATAATATTCCACAAGAAACTTGTTCGGTGTTTGCCCAGCAAAATAAATCTTCAAAAAAACTAAGAACCCCCGTCTGCACGAGGATTCTTGTTATCGTTTTAATTATTATTTAGCGGCTTGACCAAATCCTTTGCCGATTGCCGCTTTTTTCCCCGGTTTTACGAAAACCATGGCGATCATTCCAACGAGTGCTGCAACCATAGCTGCTTTAAACATTGAGGGATAACCGTAGCTTAAGACCAAAGCACCTGTCAAGGTTGGAGCAAGCACTGTTGCAATATTTGTAAAGAAGTGAGTCACTCCGCCGAAGACACCGGCTCTGTTCGGTTCGGTATCCAAGATAACAGTCCAATATACGGAATTGGGCAAGAAATTAAAGGCATTCCCCACAGCCATTAAGGTAAGCACGGCTGATGCTGTATGAACGTAAGGAATCAGCAGAAAACAAATTGCGGTGAATAACAGGGAAACCACAGCTAAACCGGAACGGGCTATTCTTAAACTGCCGGTTTTTCCGCGCAGGTAATCAGAAATTTTTCCGCCTAAAATAACAGTTGGAATAGCCCCTAACCATGGAATCATACCTAAATACCACAGAGAACTCAAATTGTAATGAAACACATCTTGTAAATATTTAGGAGTCCAAGTAAGAATTAAGAAGTTAACGTATTGAAATGCGAAATAGCCAACTGCATTGAAGATTAATGTCGGGTTACTAAAGAAATGATACCATTTGACATTTGAGTCTTGATTAAACCCAGTTTCGTTAGCAAGTAATGATTTCTTGGAACGAATAATTTCTAATTCACCGTTTGTAACCTTTGGGTGGTCTTCAGGCAAGTTTGTAAAGACCCTTGACCAGACAGTTACCCAAATCAAGCCCAAACATCCTAGAAGTACGAAGGTTACTTGCCAGTTAAATACTGATAACAGGGCAACTGCTGCAGGAGCTGTGAGCGCGGCGCCAACCGGCACACCGAGTAATCCTAAGGAAGTGGCGAACCCTTTTTCATGAGGTGCGGCCCAGTTAGCCATCGTTTTGTTCATCGTTGAGAAAAGGGGACCTTCCGACAGACCAAATAAGACACGGAAAATTCCAAATCCAGCCAGAGCCGATCCACCTAGGACCGCTAAGCCAATATTTCCAGCGAAGGCAGTACAAATTTCAAAGATGGACCAAAAACTGCCGGCCAGCAGCCAAACAAACTTCGGCCCTTTTTTATCGGATAGGGCACCGCCAAATAGAGCTCCGAACATATAACCGTAACCAAAATATCCAAGAACTTCTCCCCATGATTTGGCATTTAAACCAAATGCAGAGATAATGTCCTTTTGAGCGTAGGATATTGCTCCTCGGTCGATATAGTTTACCACGGTCATGAAGACGATCATACCCATAATGAAATGACGATAATTGTTTTTCTTCATGGTTCTGCTAAACTCCTTTCTACGAGTGGTTTAATAGATGAGAAAGTCACGGTTTTCGATATTGTTCTTTCCCTATTTCGTAGAGATTGTTGCCACAATGGTCGATGACCACAATTGCCGGAAAATCTTTGACGGTTAGGCGTCGTACCGCCTCTGTTCCCAGTTCAGGATAGGCAATGACTTCAGCTGAAATGATGCATTTCGAGATAATGGCTCCTGCTCCCCCTATGGCCCCGAAATACACGGCACCATGTTCTTTCATGGCATCAATGACCCCTTGAGAGCGCAACCCTTTGCCAATCATTCCCCTTAACCCTTTTGCAATTAACTTGGGAGAATAGGCATCCATCCGTCCGCTTGTTGTCGGACCCGCCGAGCCAATCACTTGTCCTTCTCTAGCAGGTGTCGGTCCTACGAAGTAGATAATCTGATCGTCCAAGGGAAAAGGAAGGTCAACACCTTGCTCCAAAGCCTCGACCATTTTTTTATGGGCCGCATCTCGCGCGGTATAGATTACACCGCTGATTAAGACATTATCCCCTGCCATCAAGCCTTTGATTTTTTCCAGGGTAAGAGGAGTTTCAATCCGCAGAGCTTCGTTCATTTGCCTATCCTTCCTTGCAAAACAATTTCTTTATGGCGAGTTGCATGACAGCCAATGTTGACCGCGACCGGCATCCCGGCGATATGAGTGGGACAGACCTCTAAGTTGACAGCAAGGGCTGTAGTCACTCCGCCAAACCCTTGAGGGCCAATGCCCAGCCGATTAATTCGATTTAGTAACTCCTCCTCAATTCTCGCCAGACGCTCTTCCGGATTATGTCTACCGACTTCCCGCAGCAAGCTCTTTTTAGCAAGGAAAGTTGCTTTTTCCATGGTTCCCCCTACCCCAACTCCCACAATAATTGGGGGACAAGGATTTCCACCCGCTCGATCGACCGTGTCTACAACAAACTGCATGGCACCTTCTAGGCCCTCAGAAGGCTTACACATTTTTAAGCCGCCCATATTTTCACTGCCGAACCCTTTCGGCGCCACTATCAGGCGCATAGAATCGCCCGGAACGATATCATAGTGAATAATTGCCGGTGTATTATCTCCTGTATTGATCCGGTCAAAAGGATCTTTCACGACGGATTTGCGTAAATATCCTTTTTCATAACCGCGGCGCACTCCTTCATCAATAGCCTCCGTTAGGAGACCACCGACAATGTGCAAATCTTGCCCGACTTCAACAAAAATTATCGCCATTCCAGTATCTTGGCACATTGGAACTCTTTCCTCTTCAGCAACTTTGGCGTTTTCAATCAAACGTTCCAAGACCGCAGCACCTAAAGGTGAGCGCTCATCCCGCAATGCCTTTTGAAATCCCCGCATGATATCGACGCCGAGGTTATAGTTTGACTCTATACAAAGTTTTTCAATTGCTAAAATGATTTCTGCCACTTGAATTTCCTTCACTCTCTTCCCCCCATATTGCGTATTCCCTCAATTTCGTTTTCCTCAGACTCCTTTCTATCACCGCATCGCTCAAACTATAAAAACTGATGCAGAGACCTTAAAATAGTTTTTCTTGTCATAATCATTTTGCAATAATTGTGCCAATTATTAGAATATTCTATTATGTATGAAAAGACCTAACGCCATGCTTTTCTATAGACTTCTCTCCTCGAAATCAGAGAGAACTGAATTCCAGATTCTAAAAATTAGATTAAGATATTAGAAATAAAGTAACTCAGAAGGGTCGCTTTCTTCGTTAACAATAAATTCCTAAAAATTAAATAACTTAACAGGGAATCCAAAGAATAAAGCGAATATTCTAATATCTAAAATCCAGAATGGAGTGTCGTCGATGGCTCATAAGGTAAGAGTTGGTATTGTGGGTATGGGACAGGGTGGAACAACGGTTTATAAGACCCTGCGCAAGATTGACAATATTGAGATCATTGTCGTTTGTGATCGTATAAATAAGAATGCCGGAATGGAAATGGCTAGGTTGGAAGGTGTGGCAACCTGCATGACCCTTGAGGCATTTCTGAAGGTTCCCAATCTCGACGTCATTATTGAAGCAACCGGCAGTCCAGAGGTACAAGAACATCTAGAACGTCAAAAGGCCAAGTCCAGCGCTTTAGTTGAAGCACAAGGCGCAAATCTTATGATGTATATCATCGAAGAAACAGAAAAGCTCGCGGAAATCAAACGGTTAAAAGGAGAACTGGATACGATTTTAAACTCCGTCCAGGAAGCCATTGAAGTCGCAGGAATTGACGGGAAGATTAAATATGTCAACCCCTCCTTTAGTCGGGTTACCTTAATTCCGGCGGGTGAAAGAATTGGCAGCAATATTTTTGAGGTCTCTCCCAACGGTGCCCTGGCACGCTCTTTGCGGACGCATGAATCCGTATTCGCCCACAGAGCACAAGTCGGGGGCTCCATTGTTGAAGTTATGTCCAATGCATCACCAATTATAGTTGACGGCAAAATGGAAGGGGCCGTCGTGGTCTTCCAGCCGCTGACAGACATTTATAAGTTAATGGAACAACTTAAAGCTTCCAATCAGGTGATTGATGATCTGCGAAGCCGCATTAATCAAATCTCTACCAGTTCCTATACCTTCGATGATTTAATCGGCAGTCACCCTGAATTTGAAAGCGCCTTAAATTTAGCCCGAAAAGCAGCGAAAAGCAATTCGACAATACTCATCACCGGAGAATCCGGCACAGGAAAAGAACTATTTGCTCATGCCATCCATAGCGCAAGCTTACGTTTTGACAAGCCTTTTATTAAGGTGAACTGCGCGGCAATCCCTGAGACTCTGCTGGAAAGTGAATTTTTCGGACATGAAAAAGGCTCCTTTACAGGAGCCTTAAAAACAAAGCTTGGAAAAATGGAGTTAGCCAACGGAGGAACCATTTTCTTGGACGAGATCGGTGATATGAATCCCTATTTACAAGCCAAACTACTGCGCGTTTTACAGGATATGGAGTTCGAACGGGTTGGGGGAACCCAAACGATTAAAGTGGATGTTCGCGTTATTGCCGCTACCAATCGAAATTTGCTGGCAATGGCCAAACGAGGCGATTTTCGTGAGGATCTTTATTACCGGCTCAATGTTCTGGAACTGCGCTTGCCGCCGCTGCGCAATCACAAAGAAGACATTCCGGCCTATGTTCATTCCCTCATCGTAAAATTTAACCGTAAATTTGGCAAGCGCGTTGTCGGCTTAACCGGCCATGCCGAAGAACTTTTGCTCAATTACAACTGGCCAGGCAATATACGGGAACTTCAAAATGTCATGGAAAGAGCCATGGTAACCGCCGAGGAGGAATTAATCAGCCACAAATCAATCCTTAATCTCTTAAATTCCGAGTCACCGGCTGCCCAGGAACCTGTTTGCGAAACTATCATGCCCATTGAGCAAATGGAGAAGCAAATGATCCGTTTGGCCTTAAACCATTACGGCGACTCCGCAGAGGGAAAAAAACAAGCGGCTAAGGCTTTAAAGATTTCTTTGGCAACTCTTTATAATAAATTAAAAACAATGCCTGACTTAAAATAAGCAATATTCTTTAAGTATGTCATTTAACGTATTCATATGTTTTAAGTTTATTTTTTAGTTTGTTTTTTAGTTTGTTTTTTAGTTTGTTACTTATATTCGTATGTCAAATTTCGCTCGTCGAATTTTAATTGAATTTCAATTGTGTTTCTAGTTTTTAGAATTTATCATCACCAAATTCTAAAAACTAGAATTTTTTTGGTTTACGAAGGGTTTGTAAATAACGTTTCTCTGGCCAACATATAATTCTAAATTTATTGTTGGATGGCTGAACATAGTGCAGATAAGACTTAACAATGGTTTTTGAACTATTTTCTGAAAATAAAGTTAATTCTTCTTAGTTTGGCATATCCCTTGCAATTACTCTTGCGCATCAACAGCGTTTTGCTATTAAGTGATTGAGAGGAGAGGATCCGGGATTTATGAGTATAACACAAAAACCTTATCATTTTTTAATTCGCAGAGTCCATTCTTTATTAGGTCTAGTACCCATCGGGCTGTTTTTAACGTTTCACATGATTCTAAATCTATCGGCCCGCGGGGGGCCGGAAATGTATGACAAAGTTATTGGTACCATGCGAAACTTCCCTGGGATTATTGTTGTTGAACTTATCGTTATCTTTATTCCCATTCTTGTTCACGCCGTGTATGGAACCTTGGTAGTTTATACCGGACAAAGCAATATTTTAGATTACAAGTATGCTAGAAACTGGTTCTATATCATCCAACGAATTTCTGGTATCTACACAGTCATCTTTATTATTACTCACGTTTACCTGCTGCGTTTTGGCGAAGCTAGTTTCGCAGCGCTCCAACATTTTGTCAGTAATCCATATGGACTGATCTTCTACGCTCTAGGCGTTCTGTTGGCAATCTTTCATTTTGTTAACGGCTTATGGGCTTTTGCTATCACATGGGGAATCACCATTGGACCTCATTCCCAAAAAGTGTTGGCTTATGCTTTAGGGATCGTTTTCGTACTGCTGTCGGCGGTTGGTTTAACCGACCTAACAGCATTCCTATAATCTATACATTCCACCTTAAAAAATCACTATAGACCTCAGAGGAAGCACACAGAAGATGTCCAGTAAACTACTAAAATTAGGAGGGTCAGGGATGAGTAAAGTCATCGTAGTGGGAGGCGGCCTCGCCGGGTTAATGGCAACGATTAAGATGGCCGAAGCCGGTACGCACGTCGACTTATTTTCTTTAGTACCGGTTAAACGTTCACACTCAGTATGTGCTCAGGGAGGTATTAACGGAGCTGTTAATACCAAAGGAGAAGGAGACTCTACATGGCTGCACTTTGATGATACGGTTTACGGCGGAGATTTTCTGGCAAATCAGCCGCCGGTCAAAGCAATGTGTGATGAGGCACCGGCAATTATTCACATGATGGATCGCATGGGCGTAATGTTTAGCCGTACTTCAGAAGGACTACTGGATTTCCGCCGCTTCGGCGGAACAAAGTTTCATAGAACCGCCTTTGCAGGGGCTACCACAGGTCAGCAGCTTCTCTATGCACTTGATGAGCAGGTTCGGCGTTATGAAGTTGAAGGCATGATTCAGAAATATGAACAGTGGGAACTACTCTCTGCCGTAATTGATGAAGGTGTATGCAAAGGGATTGTTGCCCAGAACTTGCGGAATATGAGTATCGAGTCCTTTGCCGGCGATGCGGTAATTATCGCCGCCGGCGGACCGGGCGCAGTCTTTGGCAAAAGCACAAACTCTTCCATTTGCACAGGAAGCGCTGCAGCGGCACTGTATCAACAAGGCGTAAACTATGCCAATGGAGAATTCATTCAGATTCATCCTACCGCTATTCCGGGTGATGACAAACTCAGGCTGATGTCGGAATCAGCACGCGGAGAAGGCGGCCGAATCTGGACCTACAAAGACGGGCAGCCCTGGTATTTCCTTGAGGAAATGTATCCGGACTATGGAAACCTAGTCCCCCGCGATATCGCTACCCGTGCGATCTACGAAGTCGTCTTCAACAAAGGTCTTGGGATTAACGGGGAAAACATGGTTTACCTTGATCTGTCTCATATTGATCCCAATGTCTTACAAGTTAAATTGGGCGGCATCCTGGAAATTTACGAAAAGTTTGTTGGTGACGATCCCAAGAAAGTACCTATGAGAATTTTCCCTGCTGTTCACTATTCTATGGGCGGGCTTTGGGTTGATTACAACCAGATGACCAACATTCCCGGACTTTTTGCTGCGGGAGAGTGCGAGTACCAATATCATGGTGCAAACCGCTTAGGGGCCAACTCTCTGCTTTCCGCAATCTATGGCGGGATGGTGGCCGGGCCAAAAGTAATGGAGTATATTACGAAAAACAAGATTAAAACCCCCAGCGGCAGTGAGCCGGCTTTTCTTAAAGAGAAGAAACTCCAAGATGAAAAATGGACTAAAGTCATGGCCATGAAAGGCCCGGAAAACCCCTACCTTCTCCACAAAGAATTAGGCGAAATTATGACATTAAATGTCACCGTTATTCGCTATAACGATAAATTGGCAGAAACCGACCTTGTACTTCAGGACCTCATGAAACGCTGGCATAACATTGGCAGAAGCGATACTGTTGAATGGGGAACTCAGGAAGGAACGTTCATCCGGCAGTTGTGGAATATGTTGGAGCTGGCACGAGTTATTACTTTAGGGGCTCTAAAGCGCAACGAAAGCCGGGGAGCTCATTATAAACCGGAATTTCCTGAGCGTGATGATGTTAACTTTTTGAAGACAACCATCGCCCGTTGGACACCCAGCGGCCCGAAAATCAGTTATGACGATGTCGATGTCTCCCTGATTCCACCACGTCCGCGTCATTATTAAGAGCATTGGAGGCGAAACATAGAATGGCTCAGCAAAAAGTAATCCACTTTAAAATTCATCGTCAAGACGGTCCGGATAAGCCAAGCCGTTGGGAAGAATTTGATGTTCCTTACCGGGAAAAATTAAATGTTATTTCATGTTTAATGGAGATTCAAAAGAATCCTGTCACCTCTTCGGGGAAAAAGACAACGCCCGTTGTTTGGGAATGTAACTGCTTAGAAGAAGTTTGCGGGGCCTGTACGATGATTATTAACGGGAAAGCGAAACAAGCCTGCTCTGCCCTGATCGACCAGCTGGAGCAGCCGATTGTCCTTGAACCTCTGACGAAGTTTCCGTTGGTACGGGATCTAATGGTCGATCGGCAAATTATGTTCGACAATCTCAAAAAGGTCCATGCCTGGATTCCCATTGATGGAACTTACAATTTGGGTTCCGGCCCGCGTTTGGCCGAAGCCAAACGCCAGTGGGCATACGAATTGTCTAAGTGTATGACCTGCGGATGCTGTATGGAAGCTTGCCCGCAAGTTAATTCCCGCTCAAAATTCATCGGACCGTCGGCAATATCCCAGGTCCGCCTCTTTAACGCTCACCCTACCGGTGAAATGAATAAACACGAACGGTTAGCTCCACTGCTTGATGAAGGCGGCATTGCCGATTGCGGCAATGCCCAGAACTGTGTCCGCGCTTGTCCGAAGGAAATACCTCTCACCACGAGCTTGGCGGACTTAAACCGCGAAATTAACAAATTTGCTCTTGACCGCTGGCTTCGAAAATAGTAGAACATCATATTTCCCCAAACTATAAGTGAAATTTTCAGAAGAAGGAGATTACTGAATGGGAACATTACGAGAAGATGCTTTAGAGCTGCATCGCAGCAATGTAGGAAAATTAGAGGTGCACAGCAAGGTTCCGGTACGCAGCAGCCGGGATTTATCCCTGGCCTACTCACCCGGAGTTGCTGAACCTTGTTTAGATATTCAGAAAGATACAAACTTAGCCTATGTTTACACGAACAAAGGCAATTATGTAGCCGTAGTCTCTAATGGAACAGCAGTTCTTGGCTTAGGGAATATCGGGGCACCCGCTTCTCTGCCGGTCATGGAAGGAAAATCCGTACTTTTTAAAACCTTTGCTGGTGTCGATGCCTTCCCCATCTGCTTAAACACGGAAGATATTGATCAAGTGGTTGAGACGGTAAAACTCTTGGAACCAACCTTTGGCGGGATTAACTTGGAAGACATCAGTGCACCAGCCTGCTTTGAGATTGAAGAACGTCTCAAAAGGGAAATGAATATTCCCGTTTTCCATGATGATCAGCACGGCACAGCCATCGTTGTTATGGCAGGTATGATTAATGCACTTAAAACTGTTGGCAAACGATTGAATGATATTCGCGTGGTAACCAACGGGGCCGGTGCTGCGGGTGTAGCTATTATTAAATTACTTATGAGTATGGGTGTTAAAGATGTGATTATGTGTGATACCAAAGGAACCATCTATCAAGGCCGCCCTGTTGGAATGAATAAATCCAAAGACGCCATTGCTGAAGTAACCAATCTTCAGAAACTGGCCGGAACACTCGCCGACGCCTTGGTAGATGCTGATATCTTCATCGGTGTTTCGGCCGCCAATACCGTAACACCTGAGATGATTAAATCCATGGCAGCTGACCCCATCATCTTTGCCATGGCAAACCCGGTTCCGGAAATCATGCCTGAACTGGCCAAAGAAGCCGGAGCTAAAGTGGTAGGAACGGGACGTTCCGATTATCCAAACCAAGTTAACAATGTATCCGCCTTTCCCGGGATCTTTAGAGGTGCTCTGGATGTTCACGCCACGCAGATTAATGAAACCATGAAAATCGCTGCAGCCTATGCCATTGCCAGCTTAGTTAGTGACGAAGAACTTAATCCTGATTACGTCATTCCGAAGGCCTTCGATCCCCGTGTTGCCCCGGCCGTTGCCGCAGCAGTCGCCAAAGCCGCTATGGACAGCGGCGTGGCCCGGATAACCGTTGACCCCGAAGAAATCTCCAGGAGAGTATGGGCAATCCGACCAGAATAATCACAAAAAAGTTATAAAAAACAGATGAAATTCCCTATACTCTTAATAATAGAGGCGTTGACGATAAGCTTTTTAAGCTTAGTCAACGCCTCTACAAATTAACGCAGCAAATTTTCCGAAGAACTAAACCAATCTCAATTTTATAGTTCTAAGGTATTATTACTTGTTCCTTTGCTAAATACATATTATTTTCCGTCATTTTACTGGGAATTGAGTACCTAATAACGCGTGCTGCATTAAGAATAGCGAGTACAGCAACTCCCACATCGGCAAAAACAGCCTCCCACATATTAGCTATACCAAACATTCCAAGAAAGATAAAACCCAACTTAATAATTAATGCGAAAGCAATGTTTTGCCAAATGATTTTCTTAGTATATCGTGCAATATCAATGGCATCAATAAGTTTAGCAGGTTGGTCTTCCATCAGAACCACGTCAGCAGCTTCAATCGCTGCGTCTGATCCCAAACCGCCCATTGCAACACCAATATCGGCACGTGTTAAAACAGGAGCATCATTAATCCCATCACCGACAAAAACAACGTTGCCTTTATGGGACTGCTTTATATAACTTTCTAACCAGGCTACTTTATTCTCTGGAAGTAAATTAGAATGGTGCTCGCTAATTTGCAAATCTTCTGCTATCACCTGAGCCACTTTTTCCTGATCACCAGTTAACATGACAGTTTTTATCCCGGCATTATTTAGACGGGTAATAGTTTCGCGCGACCCGACTTTAACCCGATCAGCTATCAAAATATAACCCGCATATGCTCCATCAATAGCGAGGTGGACCAAGGTTCCTGCTTCTTTAATGGAAGGAACTTTAACTCCCGCTTGCTTGATAAGTCCTTCTTTCCCCGCTAGGATGTATTGGCCATTAATCGTTGCCCGAATCCCTTGACCGCTTATTTCTTGGTATTGATCAATTTCTTCAGCCTTAGGAACCTTCCCATATTTATCTCTAATAGACTTTGCTATAGGATGATTCGAATGGGCTTCCGCTTTAGCCGCCAACTCGAGCAGGGTACTTGCCGTGAAATCTTGAGCCGGGGCAATTTTAACAACTTGGAAGACCCCTTCTGTTAACGTTCCAGTTTTGTCAAACAAAACAGCCCGTACATTGGTTAAAGCTTCGAGATAATTTGCTCCTTTTACTAAAATCCCATGCCTGGAAGCACCCCCAATCCCTCCAAAATAACCCAGGGGGACAGAAATGACAAGAGCGCAAGGACAAGAGATAACTAAAATTGTCATAGCCCGATATAACCAATCGCTGAAAACTCCAACCATAAAAAGCGGTGGAATTAAAGCAATCCCTAATGCGACTATCACAACACCGGGGGTATAATACCTGGCGAACGTCGTAACAAACTTCTCTGTATTTGCTTTGCGTGAACTAGCGTTCTCTACTAAATCCAATATTTTTTGTACGGAAGAATCGGCAAATTGGCGAACAACTTTAACCGTTAAGGCACCGGAATTATTAATCATTCCGGCCAAAATTGTATCCCCAACGTTCACCTTACGCGGAACAGACTCCCCTGTTAATGCCGAAGTATCAACAAATGAACTCCCATGTAAAATCTCACCATCGAGCGGAACTTTCTCTCCAGGACGGACTAAAATTTGTTGACCTACTAAGACATCTTCCGGATTAACTTTGGTGACGTCAAGTTGATTGATCAAATTAGCATAGTCCGGACGAATATTAAGCAAAGACTTAATGGAACGGCGGGAACGATCTGCCGCCCTGCCTTCTATAAGTTCACCGACAGAATAAAACAGCATAACACCGACAGCTTCTGAAAGTTGATGAATGGCTATGGCTCCAACCGTAGCTAATGCCATTAAGAAATTTTCATCAAAGATCGCTCCCCGAAAAATATTACGTATTGCTTTCTTCAACACCTTAAAACCGACAAGTAGATAGGCAGCCAAGTATATCACATAGTCCAGGACTTCCAGCCTACTGTCATGCCAATGTGAACCAAACAACAGCCCAATCGCTAAAAGCACTGCTGCAACTAGGATTGTCAGCAGCTGCTTGCGATCCAAATGTTCTTCGATATTATTTTTAGTTTCTTCAAGAGTCTTTTCTTCTTGGATTGCTGCCAGTTTTACACCTGGTTCAATCCCCGCCATAATTTTTTGGGCTTGATCCTTCATTGAAGGTGGCAAAAGCACGGTCTTTAATGCAAAGTTGATTGTTGTCTCCCCAATTCCTTCTGTTGAGCTCAATGCCCTTTCCATCTTGGCAGCACAGTTTGGGCAAAACTCGCCCTCTATTCGATAGTTCACCCGTTCTTGACTGTTATGGTTATGGGTTTCTTTATGATCAGCATTCGCAATTTTATCTGTCGCCACCTTTTTTCTCCTCTCTTTAACTTAATTTATATCCAAACATATTATCATATGAATATTTGTTCATATGTATAGTAGCAAATATCCTAATGGTTTGCAAAGGTTAGATTTTTTGAAATATCCCTTTTTCATGCATTTTATCCTGATAGCTTTTAAGAGATAATCGTTAACTATGATTTCCTGCGTATTTCTTACTTCGTCGTTGTATGCTCATTAATATGTTCAAGCCCTTGGCTATACAAGCCTAAAACGTGTTCGTCGTCCAAAGCATAATAAACCATTTTTCCCTCACGACGATATTTTACCAGCTTATTGCCACGCAGTACACGTAATTGATGAGAGGTTGCCGATTGGCTTAAGTTTAATAGTTCTGCTAAATCGCAGACACATAATTCAGCTTTGGCAAGAGCGTCGATTATTCTCACTCGCGTCGGGTCAGCCAAAGATTTAAACAACTCAGCTAAATCTTCAGCCTGCTCATGAAGGATGAGTTTATTGTCAAAGTTGTTAATTACCTCTGGATGAATGCATACGGTATCACAAATAGGACTATCGTTTTCTTTGGCAATAATCTTACTATCGAAATTTTTACTGTCCGAATTCAAACATATTCACTCCTAATAATCAAACATTACCTTTATATATAATTATAGCATTTATATAATTATAGCAAATTTCTCTTCGTTAAGCTTTCTTCATTAAACTCCAACTGCCAAGTCCCATTTTACGAAGGTTTACATTAAAGTTTAACACCTTTTTATCCCATTTCTTTAAGATCAGAAATAACCCCACGGCTGTCAGCAAGCTCATGCCTGTTCCAAAGTGAACTCGTTCAGCTAAAGCCGAACATCAAGGCTTCAGATACAATAATGTCCAGTAGACATTATTGCCGAGCCGCCTTTCCCAATAGAAATACTTAGCGGCGAAGGAGGACTCTACCCCACTGAAGTTAACGAAGGACCCACCCCCACTTATAGAAGCGGGGGTCTTAGAAACACTAAAGCCTGGAAAGTTCCCTAAGAATCCGGCGAACAACGAAGCCATTTTTTAAATTGCACAGCAATAATTTATTTAAGTCATGAAAAAAACAAGCTGTGCATAGACACAGCTTGCAATCATTAACGTACCATCATAATACAATTTTCGTTTACCGAGCGAAATTGTTTAAATTGAAACTAGTATGCTTTCTTGATTCCTGTTAATTGACTGGAAAAATCATCAAGTGCGACTAAATCTTTAGGGCTAAGCTCATGAAGAGACGTTTTACCCAAGCTGCGTAAAACTTGTTCCATTTCTACAACCAGTGAACGCAAAACATTAGCAACTCTCTCGGCACTTACCCCTATATCCAACTTATGGTTATATTTAGATGCATAGCTCACAAGAGTTGTAGGAGGTTCCCAGGGTAAAACTTTCTGATGTTGTTTATTAACCATAGCATATAAAGGAAGGGTTCCAAGATAAATAGCATCAGCGCCCAGTGCGATGGCTTTAAGACAACTTCCGGGGTTGAAATATCCGCCTGATACAATTAGGCTGACTTGGTCCCTTACCTTTTGATCATTTAAAAATTTAACTGCCCGAACTAAAGCATGCAGACTTGGAATTCCAAAGTCATCCTGCATCGTCGGATTTGAGTTTAAGGCGCCGCCCTGCGCACCGTCTATGGCAATAACATCAACCCCGTATTCCAAAGCCTTGGCCAACTCTTCTTCAATTTTTTCAGTTGCCATCATTTTAATTCCAATGGGAATACCATGAGTTCTTTGGCGAATCTCCCTGAAAAAAATTGGCCAATCATGGTTACTCCTAATACCAGGAGGTGCAGGCATTCGACTTATACCTTCATTCCGAGGTAACCCCATAAGTCTCCGAGCCTTTCCTTTGATTTCCTCCGGAGCAACATAGTAGGATCCCATTTGTGCTCCTTGTCCAACCTGGATTTCTAACATGTCCGCAGCCAAAATTTCTTCGTCTCTTCGCAAACCCCATGGCCAATTAGAGATTTGCAGGATATATTTACCGGCTTCCCGCCGCTCTTCCTCTAAGTACGGACCTTCACCAGAACAGATTGCAGTACCGGCCGTTTTTGCCCCTCTGGCTAGGGCCCTTTTAGCTTTTTCACTCAAAGCTATACCATAGGCCATTCCAGAAATAATCAATGGAATTGGCAGTATTAATGGTTTACTGGCCTTCTTACCAATCACAACTTCCATATCGATTTTGGTATCACCGGGTTTAGAAAGATCGGTAAGCTGTGGTGGTATGAACATTATATTGTCATAACCATCAAACTTTTTAGGCGTTCCTATTGGTCTTGTAATAGCAGTCCCTTGAGTCGCTCGTAGGTTGATTTCCATGATGTTATGGATATCTGCACGTTTTATAGCTGTCCACAATTCCATAATATTTTGGTTATATTCATCTGTTGTTATTGTGGTAACTGCATCCGCAACCTTTTTCTGAATTCGCTTACGTAAAAGGGGCTGAACAGATAAAGCCGCCAGTGGTAATGTAGCTAACATTATTCGCCGATTTCTTGTTTTTCTGATTGTTTCGTTTCGATGTTCTATTGCATACCCGGTCGCTATTAACGCCGACAAGGAACCCAAAACCTTTAGTTTATTACCTTTCATTGTTTGTACCTCCTAAGAAAGTGAACTCGTTCAGCTCAAGCTGAACATCGGGGCTCGATGGGGGGGACTTTGCTAATTCATGTGATAGTAGAGACGTTTCAGCCAGCAATAGGATAAATAACCACTCCCATATGAGATCAAGTAAGTGATAGATGTGTAAAAAATATTCCAACTATGGCAATAGGATAACCACTTAACCCAAATTAGAAAGTACTCGAAAAATGATGTCATCGCCGCAAAAATAAGCAGCAGCAAATATTTATTTACTTTCAAATTATCGGAAAAGTATAGAAAATAGCATCCTAGAGTTGGATAGAAAACTAAATTTACTGGTAATGACGTTAAACTATTATTACCTAGCAACGGTTTAAGGTACCAAAATCCTCCGCCGAATCCAATTGCGTTGATGACATAAGCCCCTATACAGGCGTAAGGAGCCATCAGTAAAACAAGCTTAGTTTCCAACTTCATTAAGATTATAAGAAATACCAAAGGGATCAATAAGCTAATCACCAGATACATTACACTTGTCATATTCATAATTTCAGTATTACCTATTGATACGGAAATATGCCCATATCTTTAAAGGGTCTGGGTATACTACATAAAATAAGTGCTGGAAATTGGAAGGTTAGGTGTTATGTTTAGAATTATACTGGTTGCCGTTTTAATAATCGCCTGCTGGAGGTGGGGAGATTGGAGAAATTGGGAAAGATATTACTCGACAATTTTATATTTCATTTCTCTTGATTTTCTGTATAACATGTTATATGCCAATTATCCATTATGGAAATATACGGGTTTATTGCCCAACCATACCTTTAACGATATTTTTGTAGCTATTTTTACCTTCCCCTGTATAGCTTTGATCTATTTACCATATTTTCCTCAAAAAATAACTAAAATAATTCTTTATATTTTAGCGTGGACAGTTGTGTACACGATTTTGGAATATACTGCTTATGCAGCGAATATTTTTATATATTTTAATGGCTGGAACATATGGTGGTCACTAGGATTTGATGCTGGACTTTTTACTACGCTAATTCTGCATTATAGAAAACCCAAACTTACATGGCCTTTAACCGCCATAGGAATAATTATTACGATGGTATTAACACATTTACCAATGAACAGCATGAATTAGCCGATTTAGGGGGTACTATCTTTTTGACTATGGATCAGGCAAATGAATTATTGCATCAAGCCAATATTGAACTGCAAAAAATATGGTTAGATCAAATTGTTTTTACTTGGAGATGGTGGTTGGCCGTTTGCATATGTGTACTCCCCTGGTGGGCATGGATAGTCTGGCGGGATAAAAACAATACCACACCTTTGTTGTATGCCGGTTTTTTTATCATGATCCTAGCGTGTTGGCTTGACACAATAGGTACGGCCATGGGGCTTTGGTCTTATCCAACCAAAACTGTGCCACTTACTCCGTCCTTTCCTGAATTTGATCTGAGCGCAATCCCTGTTGGAAATATGTTTATGCTGCAGATAATGCCTAACATAAAACCGATAACAAAATCTATCATACTCTCACTTGTGGCCTCTCTATGTATTCAACCTCTTGCTGTTATTGCCGGCTTGTACAACCCTAAGTATTGGTATCATTACTACTCCATCCCTTTTGTAGTTGTTATTTATTTATGTGCAAATTATTTATACGAAAAAATGAAACTTGAACAAAGGAATACTTGTAAACGATGATCTCGTCGCCATTAATCTTTTACGCGTAAGGAGTCAAGTCTATTGTGCGTTTTTATATCTTTCCCGAATTAGACAAAACAAACGACTTTATCCATCAGCTTAATGTTTTCGCTGATCGAAAAGTAGTTATCTATATTATCCCTGAATTAGAAAAAGTGCTTGAAAAAGTTCATTTAGCTAATGTTCAGGTTTATCACATATGGATTATAACGACTCTGTTTACATGGAAGTGGTGGCTGCTTTTAGCGGTAGGGGTTGTTACTTGGCTTTCATGGCTATATATGAGACCAAAAGATAAAACCCACCACCTGCTAATAGCGGGCTTTTTTGTTATGGTTGCCACCTATTTTATGGATGCAGTTGGTTTAGCACTTGGTCTTTGGTCCTACCCAATCAAAGAGATTCCTCTTATTCCACCGTATCTGGTTTGGGATTTATGTGTGATGCCTGTGTCCGCAATGGCAACAATTCAGTTCAAACCAACGATGAACCAAATCGTCAAATCAATTGGATTAGGATTGAGCGGGGCGTTTATCGTTCAGCCAATCGCCTCATGGCTTGGCTATTACCATCTAAAGCATTGGAAACATTCATACTCATTTCCACTTGTAATCATCATCTATTTATTGGCATATTTTTTTTACAATGAGAGATCATGGAAAAAGCGTTAACTCTTACTTCCCGGTTCTTTTCCTCTGAACACCCGATAGACGTACACAGTATAGACCATCACCAATGGCAACCCAATTAAGGTCATAATAAGCATAACTTTCAGTGCCAATGGTGAAGATGACGCATTGTAGATGGTCAGGTGATCCACGAGGGGGGTTCGTACTAATACAAGTGCTGGAAAAAGCCCTGCTGCCAGTGTAAATATGAGACCTACGACAACAAGTGAAGACCCTAAAAAGGCTAAACGGTATTTTTTCCTTGTTATTGCCGTATACACTATAATCAACGCAGCCATCAGCAATCCCGGATTCACATAGAGAATAGGGCAGATTCGGTAATTTGAAGTCATCTCAGGGTAAGCCCACCAGGTGTAAATTGTGGCAATAGCTATCAAGCCCAATAATCCCAACAATACAGGTTTTGCCAGGTTCAAGGCCCGTTGCCACACAAGTCCTTTCGTCTTGAGCAATATCCAGGTGATACCCTGCAGCAATATAAGAAAAAAGCCAACAACACCAAACAATAGAGCGTATGGATTGAGCAAGTCCCAAAAAGTACCGTTATAATAGTAGGAAACATTGAGGGGCAATCCACGGGAAATGTTGCCTATGGCTACACCAAAAAGCAGCGCGGGGATAAAACTACCGGAAAAGAACATTGCATCAAAGGTTTTCACCCCTCGCAGGGATTCCATATGGTTGCGAAATTCTACAGCAACTGCTCTTAGGCTAAGACCCACTAGGACAAACATCATCGGTAGGTAGAGTCCACTGAAAATACAAGTGTAAACTAAAGGGAATGCCGCAAATAGGGCGGCACCAGCGGCTATTAACCACACTTCGTTGGCATCCCAGACCGGTCCGATGGAAGCAATTAGCATCCGTTTTTCCTGCTCATTCTTTGCGAGAACATAATAAAGGGAGCCTACACCCAGGTCGAATCCGTCTAATACGATATAAATTATGATAAGTAACACGATTAACAAAAACCAGGTGATATTCAAGTCCACAAAATGTCCTCCAATACTATCCATTGGTAACTGCTTTAGAAATTTCACGTTTTAAAAGATGAATCACCAAGAATAGCAACGATACGTAAAGAAGAGTTATTGCGGAAACGGTAAGCAAAACATACCACCATGGCAATGGGGATGCTGCCTGATATGTCAATAAAATGCCGTAAACAACCCATGGCTGACGCCCCATCTCGGCAACTATCCAGCCAAGTTCATTGGCCAAAAACGGCAGTGGAATTGATAAAATTAACACCTTAAGAAACATCCGTTTGGATGCAAGTTTTTTCCTAAAGAAGAAGGCGAACAGAACTAAAATGGCAAGGAAGGACCAAATAATTATCATGAGGTGAAAAGAAAAAAAGCACACTGAGACTGGCGGCCACTGGTCCTTGGGGAAGTCATCGAGCCCGCGTACAGGGGCATCAATATCACCATAAGCAAGCAAGCTCAAAAAACCTGGGGCGATGATTTCTAAAATGTTTTGCTCCTCGGAGGGCAAGGGAATACCAACCAGCATTAACGGCGCTCTAGGTTGTGTCTTCCACAGTCCTTCAAAAGCAGCCAGTTTAACTGGTTGTGTTTCTGCTACCTGTTTGGCGTGGATGTCCCCGGTCACAAGCATAAACAAGGTGGCGGTCAAAGCAAAGATAAGGCCAACCCGCATTGAAACATTCGCTAAATCGGCACTTCTTCCCTTGAGCAAGAAATACGCACTAATACCTATGACAAAGAACGCTGCTGTCATAAAAGCACCATCGAGGGTATGCCAAAACCTTGGAAATGTTGATGGGTTAAAAATGGCTGCAGAGAAATCGACGAGTATCGCCCTGCCGCCTTTAATCTGATAACCGGCCGGTGTTTGCTGCCACGAGTTGGCAGCGAGAATCCAAAATGCAGACATGATTGCACCCAAAGACACCATAGTGGCAGAAAAGGCGCGCATTCGGGAGCTAATTTTATCCCGGCCAAAAATTAATAGCCCGAAAAATGTTGACTCTAAAAAAAAGGTGAAAATTACTTCAGCGGCAAGAGGCGGTCCGAAGACATCACCCACAAACCTGGAATATTCTGACCAGTTAGTCCCGAATTGAAATTCCAAAGCTATGCCAGAAGCCACACCAACCGTGAAGATTACTACCTGCAGTTTAAACCAAAAACGGGCTGCTTTATCATACACTGGTTTTTTGCTGAGCCAGTACAGCACCTCAAATACTGCAACAATTGTTGACAACCCGATTGTCAAGGGCACAAATAAGAAATGGAATAAGGTAGTTATGCCAAACTGCCACCGGGATAAGAGAACTGTATCCATCTTGATGCCTCCCGCTGGTAAATGAGCTTATTTTGTATTGGTTTTTGAAGAATTGAACAATAAGCATGTTTTATTATGCCAATTGATGCGTACTAATAACCATCTTATATAGCGTTTAAGGACTTAGATGGTAAATATTCGATTATTACAACAGAAGGCCGTTTTGAAACATTAGTTTCTCACGACCCTTAACAACATCAATCCTATAACAACTTTTAATCGATATTCATAGTTTCTTCGCTGCCATAATCAACATCGCCAACACCTATTACAAGGATCAGTTAACATAGAAAGGATAAAATGGATAGTCAAAGTCAGATTGTATTTTCCAGTTAAAAGAGTCTGGAAAATTCCAGCCTTTCCCTTAACTACGCGCTTACTGCCGGGCATCAATAAGGGCTTAAGAGGCATCATTACACAAGCCACATCATATTAGACTAATTTATACCCGACTCCGGGTTCATTAATAATGTGAATCGGTTCCGAGGGATCATGCTCCAATTTTTTCCTTAATTGTCCGATATATATCCTTAAATAGTGACTATTCGAATCTGTATGCGGCCCCCAAATCGTACTGAGAAGCTGATGATGCGTTAGTATTTTCCCTTTATTTTGGGCTAACAAGGTCAGTAATTGATACTCAGTCGGTGTCAACTTGATCAGATTACTATTAGTTCTTACTTCTCGGTTCTCTAGATCAATGGTTATATTTCCGAATTTCAAAATTTCTTCGTCACTTATGTCATAGCTATGCCTCAGAGCATTCCGAATTCTAGCAAGAAGTTCTCCCATACCAAAAGGCTTGGTTACGTAATCGTCTGCTCCTAAATCAAACGCTAGAACTTTATCATTTTCATGTTCACGAGCAGTCAGAACAACGACCGGTACTTTCGAGGATTCTCTTACCTTTGTGAGAACATCAATACCATCTAAATCAGGAAGCCCTAAATCCAAAACAATTAGATCGGGTTTAGTTCCGTTTATTTTTTTTAATCCTTCGTCAGCAGTATTAGCTTCATATACCTCATAGCCATGTACGGATAGCGAAACCTTTAGAAGTCTGAGAATCTGAGGCTCATCATCAATTACAAGTATCCGTTTTTCTTTCTCATTCATGGCAATCTCCTATTTCTTCTGGAATATGTGAGGGGATTTTGGTCAATGGAATTGAAAACGAAATAGTAACTCCTCCATTGTTTGAACTATTTTCGGCTTGTATTCTTCCACCGTGAAGTTCAACAATTCCCTTTGAAATAGCTAAACCTAACCCTGTGCCACTAATCTGGCGAGGAGAACGAACTCGGTAAAACTTATCAAAAATATGCTCTAAATCTTCCGGAGGAATAGGTAATCCCCAATCGCGAACGGAAACCTCTACTTGGTGTTCGTTATTTCTAATCATTATATAAATTTGACTATCTGGTTTAGAATATTTCATGGCATTATCCAAGAGATTGGTAAGAACTTGCTTCATTAAGACGAAGTCTACGTTAATCAATAAATCTTTATTGGAAATTTCGTAGACAATTTCTCGCTTGCTCACAACACTTTCATCAAAACTTTTGATGGCTTCTTTAATAATTTCGTTGATTGAACACCACTCCTTGTTTAACTTAAGCATATCGCTTTCTAATCGGGCCATATCGAGCAAATTGTTCACTAATTTATTCATTCGCATGGCGCCAATTTTAATCGTTTGAAGAAGAGCTTGCCTGGAAGCTGCATCGAAGAGTTTATCATTCTCTAAAAGGCTTGTTACAGCCCCGATCATTGAGGCAAGCGGAGTTCGTAAATCATGGGAAATTGAGTTGAGTAATGCTGTCCGAAGTTTTTCGGACTCACTTAATAGCTGAGCCTCTCTTGCTCTTTCGACCAGCGATATTCGAGCGATGGCTAAGGCAGTCAAACTTACAAAGGCATCAAGCAAGCTCCTTTTTTCAGATAACAGATACCTCTCTGAGTTCTTAAGTTGTACCCCAAGAACTCCGCAAATCCCTTGTTCTGATATTAAGGGCAGGTAAAATCCTTTGGCACCGCCAAGCGTATCCGTACCCTTTCCCGCCATTTGATTATTTTGAAAAGCCCATGCGGCAACAGCTCTTTCATTTTCGTCAAATGTGCTTTTCAAGTTTGAGCTAGCTCGTAAAGCTAACTGTCCATTTGCTTCCGGAACTAAGATAACGACCTCGCCTTGAATGATGTCCGATACTTTTTTCACAACACTTTCTAATACAATGTCTAATTCGGAAACAGCTGCAATTTCACGGCTTAAAGAATAAAGCGCAGCAGTTTGAGACTCACGCTGCCGAGAATTCATAATTTGTATTCGTAACCGAGTTGACAGATTACCCAGATAATAGCCTATAAGAATCATAATGCCAAAACTAATAAGATATCTCAAATCCGCTACAGTAAACGTTAAAACAGGGGGAATTGTAAAAAAGTCATAGGTAATAACTGATACAATCGCTGTGAAAACACCGATCTTTTTTCCGTAACGCCCAGCACTTAGAAGAACGGGCAGCAAATAAAGCATGGCGGTATTAACCAGACCCAAATCAGAACTTCCTAACCACGCTATGACTGTAATAACTGCCAGTGCAACAAACGTTGTCACATACGGAATAAGATTAGTGGCTTTTTTTACACTTATCTTTCTTACTTCATGATCTTGTCTAGCCTTTAAACCATCCCCCGGTATAACATGAACACTAATATTTTGGCTTTGTCTAAGAACCTTTTCAACGATCGACCCCGTAAAGCGTTCACGAAATTTAAGATTACCGGGTTTACCAATTATAATCTGAGTTACATTACGTTTCTGAGCAACTTCAAGCAGCTCTTCGACGACATCATTACCGCTTAATGATATGATTTCAGCATTCAATTCTTGTGCTAAATGCAAGCTTTTAGCCAATTGGTCCTTTTGCTTTTCGTGTTTCAGAAAATTGGAAGGTATATCAATATAAACAACAAGAAGTTCAGCTTTCATACCTTCCGCAATTCGTTTACCCATTCTAATCAGCCGTTCCCCAAAAGGACTGGTACTAATACAAACCATTACTCGTTCACCGGCAGGCCATGGACCCTCTATACCATGAACCCGCATGTAAGATTCTAACTGCCGATCGACTTTCTGAGCCGCGAAGCGCATGGATAATTCTCTTAAAGCATTAATATTCCCCGGCCTAAAAAACTTGTCTAAGGCATGTTTCGCTTGATTGGGAACGTAAATTTTCCCTTCTTCCAGACGCTGAATTAACGCCTCTGTCGGAATGTCGATTAATTGTATTCTAGCATTTTCCAAAATTGAGTCCGGAACCGTTTCACGTACGGTTACTCCTGTTATCTTAGCAACGATATCATTAAAACTTTCAACATGCTGAATATTAATCGTCGTATAAACGTTAATACCCACCGCCAAGAGTTCTTCAACATCTTGGTAACGTTTTAGATGACGTGAACCAGGCACATTGGTATGAGCTAATTCATCCACTAAGACAATATCGGGATGGATTGAAAGTAGTTCATCAAGGTCCATTTCCTTCAAGACCTTGTCGTGATACTCAAGGTCTTTGGGCGTAACTTTAGGAATCCCTTCCATTAAAGCTATCGTTTCAGGCCGAGCATGCGGTTCAACCCATCCTGCCACGAGTTTAATTCCTTCGGAGAGTCTTTCCCTGGCAACTTCTAACATAGCATAAGTTTTACCGACACCTGCGGCGGCACCCAGAAAAACCGTTAGTTTTCCCTTTGCCTGGTCTTGGATATCGGCCAAAAGTTCATCGGGGTTAACTCGTCGTTTCTCGTTCATCTTATCCTCCCTATTAAATAAGAAAACTCGGCTGGCGGACACGAATACACTGTCTTCGCCATCCCGATAGTCTCCAGTGGAGAGTATCGCACTTGTTTGGCTTCAGAGACACTCAGCCAATCCACACAAAGCAAAGCCAAGCAGCTAAATAATTAACTGCTTGACTGTTAATCTATTTTGTCAAGGTATCGAGACCAAGGTTTAGCCGTAAAACGTTAACCCTCGGCTCTCCGAATATCCCCAATTGACGCGGAGTAGTATCTTGGCGCACCAGATTTTCAACCGTTTCAACGGGAAGATCTCGTAATTTCGCTATTCTGGGAACTTGAATCATAGCTCCCTCTGGAGTTAGATCTGGGTCTAAGCCACTGGCTGATGCCGTTACAAGATCAGATGGAACAGCTTGATTTGAGCTTAATCCATTTTGTTGACGAATAGTATTGGCACGTTCAGCAACACTGTTTAAAAAATCCTTGTTTGTTGGACCCAAATTAGACCCGCCGGATGCTGTTGCATCATAACCATCTTTACCAGCGGCTGAAGGCCTGGGCTGGAAATACTTAAGGTCAGTAAAATTCTGTCCAATTAATTGTGACCCAACCACTTGACCATTTTTGTAAGCTAGAGAACCATTCGCTTGATGGGGAAAGAGCAACTGAGCAAGACCCGTTACAACTAAGGGATAAGCAATCCCTGTGAGAACGATCATAACAAGCAGCATGGCAAAACCTTTTGTAAATTGCTTTAGCATCTTTAAGACTCCCTCCTCACGCCCAGCCTAAAGCGGAGATAATCATATCAATAATTTTGATTCCGATAAACGGTACAATTAACCCGCCTAAACCATAGAACAAAAGATTTTTTCTTAAGATAATGTTTGCTCCCAGCGGTTCGTACTTAACCCCGCGTAAAGCGAGAGGAACCAACGCTACGATAATTAAGGCGTTAAAGATTACCGCTGATAGGATCGCACTTTGGGGTGTAGCCAGATGCATAATGTTTAATATCTTCAATTGCGGGTAGGTTGCAAAGAATAAGGCTGGTATAATGGCAAAGTATTTAGCCACATCATTTGCGATACTGAACGTTGTTAGAGAGCCTCTGGTCATTAATAGCTGTTTGCCAATCTCTACAACTTCAATGAGTTTTGTAGGGTTGCTGTCCAAATCAACCATATTCCCTGCTTCCTTGGCAGCCTGAGTACCACTGTTCATAGCAACACCTACGTCTGCTTGAGCAAGTGCCGGAGCATCGTTTGTTCCATCCCCCGTCATGGCTACAAGATGCCCTTTATTTTGATAATCTCTAATCAGCTTCAGCTTCGCTTCCGGGGTAGCTTCGGCTAAGAAATCATCAACCCCTGCCTCCGCAGCGATGGCTGCCGCAGTTAATGGATTATCGCCCGTAATCATCACCGTTTTAATACCCATTTTTCGGAGTTGGGCAAAACGCTCTCTAATACCGCCTTTGACAACATCTTTAAGATGAATAACTCCCAAAGCATGAGCTCCTTCTGCTACGACTAAAGGTGTGCCCCCTTTTTTGGCAATTTCCTCAACAGCGGTAATGACATCGGGGTCCATAATTCCGCCTTGTTCTCGGACATATTTTTCGATGGCATCTGTTGCCCCTTTACGGATTTCTCGCCCCTCAAGATCGACACCACTCATTCTTGTTGTAGCACTAAACGGTATAAAAGTAGCTCCTAAACTATTGATATCTCGTTCTCTTAGATTATATTTTTCTTTAGCTAAAATCACGATGCTTCGTCCTTCAGGGGTTTCGTCAGCCAGCGAGGATATTTGCGCAGTGTCGGCCAGCTTTTCCGCTGGCACACCCGGAGCAGGAATAAATTCAGTGGCCATCCTGTTGCCTAGGGTAATTGTGCCCGTCTTATCGAGCAGCAAAACATTGACGTCACCCGCTGCTTCTACAGCCCTGCCAGACATCGCTAAGACATTGCGCTTTAATAAACGGTCCATTCCTGCAATTCCAATGGCACTAAGCAGTCCTCCAATGGTGGTGGGAATAAGGCAAACTAACAAGGCAGCAAGTACAGGGACTGCTACGATAGTACCCGAATAGATAGCATAAGGCTCAAGGGTCGCAACGGCCAGTAAGAAGATAATCGTTAAGCCTAAGAGTAAAATCGTTAAGGCAATTTCATTGGGCGTTTTTTGTCGTTTAGCACCTTCAACCAAATGAATCATCCGGTCGAGGAACGTTTCCCCAGGGTTTGCTGTAATTCTTACTTTAATCCAGTCCGATAGAACTTTCGTCCCGCCGGTAACAGAACTTCGGTCACCACCGGATTCACGAATGACGGGGGCTGATTCTCCTGTGACGGCGCTTTCATCAACGGACGCAATTCCTTCAATGACCTCACCGTCACCAGGGATAACATCCCCGGTCTCTACTAAAACAACGTCATCTTTACGCAAATCGGGGGCCGGAACATTGACGATCTTTTCTCCATCAAGCTTTTTGGCTAAGGTTTCACTTCTTGTTTTCCTCAAAGCTGAGGCTTGTGCTTTCCCTCGCCCCTCTGCGATAGCCTCGGAAAAATTGGCAAAGATGACCGTAATCCATAGCCAAATGGCAATTTGAGTATTAAACCCTAACGTCTTGGCATGCGTTACTAAATCCCTCAATACGAAATAGGTACTTAACACAGCCACTACCTCTACCACAAACATCACCGGATTACGCCACATGATGGAGGGGTTTAATTTTTTGAAAGCATCTTTTATGGCTTCCACAATCATTGCCGAGTTGAAACTCCCAGAAGAGGTTTTCTTACCTTCATGGCTCACATTTTCTTGCATGTTATTGCCTCCAAGTTACAATAAAGATTATTTTCCGATCATAATTAAATGCTCAACAATAGGACCTAAAGCAAGTGCCGGGAAGAAGGTTAAGGCACTGACAATAATGACGATTCCGGCAAGTAACGCTCCAAAAAGAATTCCTGTTGTCTGGAACGTACCGGGGCCTTCAGGAACAGCCTTCTTTTTGACCATACCGCCTGCAATGGCCAGTACCGGAAGTATGATCCCAAAACGTCCGAGAAGAATAGCTATCCCCAGGGCAATGTTATAAAATGGTGTATTCGAATTTAAGCCTGCAAAAGCACTCCCGTTATTCGCACCGGCAGATGTAAACGCATAAAGAATTTCACTTAAGCCATGAGGACCGGGATTTAAAATTGACGATGTCCCGGCTTTGGTGACGCTCGCCAGAGCACTTCCAATCAGAATCGTTACAGCCGGTACTAAGATCGCAATTGTTGCCATTTTTATTTCCCAAGATTCAATTTTTTTACCCAAATACTCCGGGGTACGGCCAACCATTAAGCCTACTATAAAGACCGTCAAAATGACGAAGATAAGCATACCGTAGAGTCCTGCACCAACTCCGCCAAAAACAACCTCCCCCAACATCATTTGTAACATTGGTATCATACCGCCCAGTGGCGTTAAACTATCATGCATCGCGTTAACTGCTCCGCAAGAAGCCGCCGTTGTAATTGTGGCAAAGAGCGCTGAATTCGCAATGCCGAAACGTACCTCTTTCCCTTCCATTGCTGATGGACCGCTGATTCCTAGGGCTGTCACATTGGGGTTGCCATAGAGTTCACTGGAATAGGCAGCCCCCACAAAAATAAGGAATAATACAAGCATTGTGACAAAGATGACCCTTCCTTGCTTGGGATTACCTACCATCCGCCCGAAGGTAAAGGGTAAAGCAGCTGGAATAAGCAAAATAAAGAGCATTTCTAAAAAGTTGGTTATTGGAGTAGGGTTCTCGAAAGGATGAGTCGAGTTAGCATTGAAAAAGCCTCCGCCATTTGTTCCAAACATTTTAATGGCCTCTTGAGAAGCAACCGGGCCCATGGCCAGTGTTTGTTTTCCGCCATCAAGAGTTGTAAGGTGCAAATAGGTGCTGAAATTTTGTATGACACCTTGTTGAGTTAAAACAAGTGCCCCAATGATTGACAAGGGAAGTAAGACCCATAAGATAGTGCGAGTTAGGTCTACCCAGAAGTTGCCGATGGTTGAAGCACTTTTTCGGGCTAACCCTCTTGTAAGAGCAACGACGACAACTATTCCTGTTGCGGCAGAAACAAAATTTTGTACGGTTAACCCGGCCATTTGCACTAAATAACTCATGGTTGATTCGCCGGCGTAGGCTTGCCAGTTTGTATTTGTTACAAAACTAGCTGCCGTGTTAAAAGCCAGGTCCGGGGAAACTGCACCAAAGCCTTGAGGATTGAGAGGCAGATACTTTTGTAATAGTTCGAGAAAAAATAGGACTATAAATCCGCAGAAGTTAAAGATAAGGAGTGCCCCGGCATATTGCTTCCACCCCGTTTCAGTCTGTTCATCGGTACCTGTTAAGCGATATATTAGTCTTTCAAGTGGCCGAAATAGTGGGTCAATCCAAGTTTTCTCTCCACTAAATACTCTGGCCATATATCTCCCCAAGGGAACCGCCAAAAATGTCAGAATGACAACATAAAGTAATATTTGTACAATATCCATCGTGCTCATCAAGTGATCCTCCATTTTATTCGTAATGAAGTACTTCTATTGGGTTTAAACTTCGCATAAAATCTAGATTTTTTCGGCATTAATTAGTGCGTAGCTTAAATAACCCAAAAGGCTTATCGTAACTATCCCACCCAATATTAGGTCCAACATCCATAGCCCCCCTTTTCTGATAAACCATATGATAAATTATTTTGCTATAAAAAAGGTGTAAATAATCTCCTCTTCAGCGTAAAAAAAACGTAAAAATTTTGCTAGTAATTCTGTTAATTACTTTTTGTCATCAAAATAAACCTTTGTTACAAAAGCTCTTTCCGTTAATTGATAAATTTGTACATCCTTCTCAATTTTATTTTGGGGGTCTGTACGTTGATATACTTTTTCCAGAAAATCTATCAGTTTTTCTGTAAGCATTTTCCTTCCAGTCATTAACCTAGCTCTTTCGAAAATGATAAACGAGAATGCCGCCAATACTCCTAAAACAATGACTAAAGCTAAATAATTTAACATTTCGTATCTCCTGTCAAGTAAACTTGACCGCAACTAGTGGTTTTGCGTAATCATACCTCTTAAATCCATAAAGTTTCTATTTAGGGTTAATAATTAGTTCGTAAATTCAAAGTAAAAATTTCGTAAAAGCAACAAACAGGAGGCCGCTCGGCCTCCTGTTTGTTGCAGTGGAACTATCTAACAGTAATTTCATGGAGTTTTTTCAAAGACTGTCCAAGTTTAGCTACCTAATGATAGCATCGATAATCAGCATTTGACTGCCAACCGTGTCCTCGTGCTCTTTTCAAAAGTAACAATATCTAGATAATTTGGACTAAGGTTTTATTTATTTAAATTAAACTGTCGTCAAGCTATCATCGCTTTTATTAGAAATTCATCATAGTACTTCCGGTATTGGACCCCCGAATTCCGTTCATCATTGTATTACCCGAACTAGCAGCACCACTTCCGCTCATCCTATTTCCTTGAGCCTGGCTCATAAATTGATTCATTTTGTTAAGATTATCTTGCCCTATTTGAGCCTTAACAGCTGGGTCAGAATTCATCAGACCTTGCATTGAACTAACATCTCCTGTTTCCATGGCTTTTTGCATATCAGCTGAATTATGGAGATTTTGCATTGCTGATGAGTTCATTAAGGCCTGATGTTGAGCTGGGGTAAAGGTTTGCTGCATAAAATTTTGCATTTGACTAAACCATCCATTGTCTTGTCCCTGAGTCGTTCCCGCAAAAGCAGGTAATGCCATAAGTCCTACAGCCAATGTTGCCATTCCAACGATAGCTGTAATTTTGTTAGTTAACTTTTTCATAGTTTTAATCCCCCTATAGTTAATCTTCATTTGTTTCAACTGTTTTTCTATGTTTCTAGTTTAGCTCTTGGATACGACTATCTCATGAAAAAGTTATGAATTTCTTGTGAATAACGGCCCCATTAGCAGATCATTTCTGATGGCATTCCCAGCAGTAAAGCTTCACTCCAGCATATGTATGACATCTCTGACAAAACTGTTCTTCGTTGGAATGACACTTCAGACAGGTTTTTTCAAGACTAATCGTGTATTTCTGACCACGATTGTTAACATATATGGTGTTACCCTCCCGCACATACTCATCACGCCATTTATACAATAATTGCATATGATAATCTTTCATATACTCTGTCGGCTCAACGCATTGTTTGACCGGCATTGCGTTAATGACCGGTGTATCCAGTGATGGAACAGGTGGAACATTTGCCTTTCCTAAACTAGCAAGAAATGGCGAAATGAGCAAGATTATAAATATCAATATTCCCAGGTAGATTCTTTTACTATAAATCATACTCAGTACTCCCTTTCAAGAACTCGACCTTTAATCTTACACCTAGCTTACCGGAGGTTTTAGCCGATGTTTGCTTCATTTTCGGATGCACTCCATTGATACATCGGTTTTCTCGACGACATGGCCAGATAAACCAAAAGGCTGCTGACAAGAAATATATGAATAAATAGAATACTGTCAACGTTCGTTGGGAGAAAGGGCCTGAAAGTAACTAAGCCCATGCCCAATTCCTTCACACTCACTATGTCCACTCGCCAAAAATACACCATAATGATTCCCGACAAAACACTCCCGAGAAGCAGAAATAAAGGGACATAGCTGAAAGGCACAGCGGTATTCTTCGTCAAGGAAGTATAAATACTGCGTAATATGATAACCGCTAAAGCCACCATAAACACGATGTCCGTAATATAAATTACATTGTGAGGAAAGCCAATTGTAAGGAAACTATCTATAGTCTCCAGGCCTTGGATAAACGAGGGTACCGGATTTAGGAACAACCGCAAGTGCCGTATTAAAATAATAAGCAGAGCCCCAAAAAAGATGTAGACACCTGCCCAAAACCAGTTTGAAGGCCCTGACTCTTCTTTCGATTCTTGCCTTTTAATTTTTATGTTTCCGAAGAATGAGCGGAAGTACAGTAATTCTAATATTCTTCTTACCGTCAGTTTTTTTGTCCCCAGCGAATTTTCGGGATTATTTTGTTCTGATTTTAATAGACGATTTATAAAACCAATTGCGAAAATGATTAAAGCTAAGTAGGGTATAACGATTCCAAATACAGCATAAAGTTTGAGAACTCCAACCCCAAACCAAGCAATAAAGGTCAAAGCCAAAACAACTAATAATGAAGACAAAAATTTCATTTAATTAACGCCTCACTTGTTTACAAACTTGAATAGCCCAATAATCAGGACTTTTCTGTTTGAAAAATAAATAATCTTATCTTTTTAGATAAAAGATAAGATTATTATTAGAGTGTGCCCTCAATCAGTTGTCCTATTCGTCTTAGTTTCTAAGTCTAAAACTTTGAATTTTGCCAAAGAAATTTCCCCATCATAACGTAAAAACCATGGAGCATAACTTGTTGTCCATGGTTTTTACGTTGATAAGACTATATTGTTAAGCTTAAAATTTCAGACCTATTAATTTGGCAAAGGCCGCTACATCCTTAACGGACTGAGGCGGTGTATCATCCTTATGTTGTGAATAATAATCATCAAAAAGATTTGGATAATTACTCCCATAGGGAACTTGACTGACGGCAGGCGTCCCTAAAGGAGAACCATTCACCGTAACTGGAGATCTTGTCGTGTCTAAGTCAAAGGCTTGAGTGATATCTCCTGAAACTTCATTAAAGTCCGGCAGAGACTTGTCTTGAGCAAGTACTTTTTTCATATTATCCTGCAGAGAGGGATTGATACTATAAATGTAGGCCATGATTTCCTTGATTTGTTCAGACGTTAAACGTCCAATCCAAGGCTGCATTTTAAAAGGCGCATACTCCTGATTGCCAATATCCGTAGGGTCATCATACATGGAACGAATAACCGCATGTTCAATTTCTTGCTTTAAAAGAATAGGATAAAAAAGGTTGTTACTAGATAGGTCGCTGGAATTCCAACCTGGAACGGCTTTATCCTTTGTTCCTGGGTTTTCATTGCCGCCCTTCCCTTCCGGACCGTGACAAGCAAAACACCCCTCTTGGGCAGAAATTTGCTTGCCTGCAGAAATAAGTTGTTGTCCATTCTGTTGGATTGCAACTTGATTGGACATATCCATTCTATTTAGAGATGAAGGAGCCGCATTTGTTGCATAATACCAGATGCCCCATAATGGTAAGACTATATAAAGTACTTTCAAAATGATAGGGATGCGGTTTTCGGCCATTTAACTCCCTCCTTATTTTAATGTTTGCAAGTAGGCAATTAGGTTATTCAGATCGTTATCACTTAGATAACTAAAAGGCGGCATCCAAGTCCCGGGATTTAACTGTTCCGGATTTTCAAGATGTGTTTTTTGCCAAGTAACAGAGGGCCAACGTGTCCAGACATGACTTAAATCGGGACCGCGTCTGTGCTGTTCAATGAGTAAAGGATTTTGGGCGGCATACCAGGAAGGAAGCGTAACTTCCCCAATATCCCCGCGACGGAAAACGGTACCTGAATTCTCTTCACCGGTGCGTACTTCCTGAGTGTGACACCAGTTACAGCCTTCACTCATGTAGATTTGACGGCCTTGTGCTTGTTGAGGAGTATAATGAACGGTTTCCGCTGTTTCTTTTATTCCTTGAGCACTAACTTCCGGAATGATATAGGTGGTTACTACGGCAAACGAAAAGAACAAAATGAAGCCAAAAAGTAAATGACCGAGGTGCTTTTCAAATTTAAGCATGAAGAGTGACCTCCTTTGGCAGCCGAACTCGTGAAACGGCGTTAATTCTCATGCTCATGACGTAGTTGATGACAAATATTATTTGAGCAGTACCAAAGAGTACTCCGCTAATAGCTAATACGACCATATGAGGGTGCACTGCACGAACTGTGGCATCAATCCAGTGCATACCGGCATTGGTGTTTTGCCAATCGGCACCTTGAATTAATCCGGCCACTGTAAGCCCCAAGAAGATCCCCACAATGCCAATTAAGGAAAAAATAAAATGTAAACTTTGGAGACGCCTGCTATACCAGGCCCCATTAAAGATCTCTGGAGCAAAATAGTAAATAGCGGCAATGCAGATAAAGGTAAAGCCTCCGCCTAGAGCCAGCATAGCATGTGCGGGAACCCATTGGCTAAAATGCAGATACTGTGAAACAAACCGCATAGCTTGGAAAGAGCCTTGTAAACTAACAAGAAAATAAAAGAATAAGCCGGTTGTTAAAAAGGCAAAGCTCGGTTCTTTGAAAAAAAGGTCCCATTTTGAGCCAATTGTTCTATGTATATTCCAAAGAGCAGACGTTACTGGGATAACCATCAAGACGCTGAAAACTGTCGCCTCGGCCATAAGCCAAACAGGAACAGGACCGGCGAGAGTATGGTGGGCACCGACTGCCGGATAACAAAGAACTAATGACCAAAAACCTATAATCGATAATTTATGATTATAGATTGGGTTCTCAGTCATTTGGGTAATGATGAAGTAGGAAGCCCCAATACCCAAAGTAGTAAACCATAAGCCCAGAATATTGTGTCCTAGAAACCAATTTGCGACATTATCAAAGACCCCAAAGAAGGGGTTGGTGAAGAAATCCAGCCACAGCCCCTTACCTAAGATAATAATTAAAGGCATCCAAACAATCGAGCCGGCTAAATACCATAACGACACATGAAGTGTCTTTTCTTTACGTTTAATAAGTGTTTTCCAGACAACGATATTAAGCAGGATAAATGAAAGGATCATTAAGGCGTCACTGGGCCAGATCAATGAAGCATATTCCCGAGCACGGGTTTTCCCCATATCTAAGGCAATAACCCCGATGATGATGGCTAAATTCCAGGACCATATGGCAGCAACAGCTAAACGAGGTTTTTCTAAAGCAGTATTGGTCAGTTTGGGAACAATGGCAAGCAGAATGCCGATAAAACCGATGGATAGCCAGGCAAAAGCCAAAGAATTGACATGAATTTGCCGTAATTTACCGAATTCAACAAAGGGCCTTAGCCGGATTGGCAGAGAATACATGATTTCCGGATGAGCATAAATGATAGATTCCCAGGCCCCAATAAACACTCCAAAAATTAGCCAAACTAAGGCACTCGAAAAAGCCAATCGGACAACATTGCGATTTCCTTCTGTCATATTAACGCTCCTTTCGATATAAATCTCACTATTTTGAATATATCTTCTACGCAAGTAAGTAAAATCCTTCTTAATAAGAAACAAATCAAAAATTAAAATGATTATTTTGATTAATAAGATGCGTATTCAAAGTGAACTCGCTTACGCTAAAGCTGAACATCGGGGCTTCAGATACAATAATGTCCAGTGGACATTATTGCCGAGCCGCCTTTCCCAATAGGAATACTTAGCGGCGAAGGAGGACTCAACCCCACCTGAAGTTTACGAAAGGCCCACCCCCACTTATAGAAGTGGGGGTCTTAAAAACTGGATAAAGAACAAAAAATATAAACTCATTAAAAATATGCCCTCCTTTGGTGGAGGGCATATTTTTAATTGCCGTCAGTTTGCGGGCTGTAACAACGGCTTCAGTAGTTCTAATCCTACTCTCTAATATTTCATGCTTAACTGACTTAGACCATCGACGGTTACCGATTGACTCACCCGCTAAGTTAATTACTACGTCAATTTCAGGTAGCTGATTAATAGGAGCTAACGGGGAATGATAGTCCCATTCAATGACCTTAACCCCATGTTCTAAGGTATTTGTGGTTTTGGAGCGATTCCTTGTTACTATGTATACCTGGTATCCATTCGCAAGTAATTCCACTGTCAGGTTTCTTCCAACAAAGCCCGTTCCTCCAAAGATTAGAACCTTCATTTTTCCCACCTCGTCCTCACCTCTATTCGGTCTCTCCATAAAGAACATAGTATTTTACGCTAACTTCCCGCAAACTTCATGTCTTGACAGTGTTATTCTTAGAAAGTAGCTTTGTTGCCATGAAGGCAATGAAATAGAGGGTTAAATTACCACAGCTAGCATCAGTCGCTTTAATGCTTGTAAATCTCCATTGGGCAAACCAGCTAATAAATAAAATGATACATATGATGGTTATTCTAATAATCTAGCTTTTATTTTTAAGAAAAGAGGTCATCGCATCCATACTGAACCCCCAAAAGGTCAAATATTTGCCAAATTATATGCTGTCTTGTAAGATGCTTCACGTTCTTGTCTCCGACCTAATACAAATGCTCTTCTGTAAAGGATTCTTGATAACGAGGAATGGTTCATAGCTCAATATATAAACATACATTAATATGTAGAAGTGCTTCCCGAATTCTGAAATCTCTACATGATCAATTCTAAAAATTTCGCTGATACTCATTTCGATAGGTTTAGTCGATTGCAATTCTACGTGGCAAAAAATGAAGACTATTATTGTCAATGAAAAAATCATCAAATTTCATAATCCACCAGCTTCTATATAATTAAACAATCCTTTCAATCATATATTGCCTGAATGTTCCATATTTTACCTCTATACTAGAATTCAACAAATTCCTAAATATTCCTGCCAAATATTGCATTGTGCCGCCAATTTCTAAATTAAATTCATTGTATTATAGATAAACAGGGGCGGATTTTTAACTGGCAATTATGAATAGACGTTGATGTTGTTGTCACAGTCGGCTAAATAAATTGTATCTGCTATCATTAATAGCCGTAATAAATTTGGAGCTGCTTAACGTAAAAATGATAATGAACTATAAAAAAAACATCTTACTGAATTGATTTCAATAAGATGTTTTAACCTTTATTTGACCGCTACTTGACCGACTACTTAGAGAAACTTAGGGTATCTTACGGATTTCTAATTAACTTTTGTTCACCCCCGTTCTGAGGTGTTAGAATCGTTGGTCAAAAAACATTGATTTGTTAAAATTCCCTTTCGCAACGACCGGTTAGTGATAACTTAACTATTAACAATCAGCCTAAAATTAATCACTCTCCTTGCCAATTCTTCTGTTGGAAGGAGAGTGATTGATTCGTGAAATCTTTAGTATAACTGAGATTTTAAATTATCTTTAACTGCTGAACAATCCAATCGCATAACTTCCTGACTTTTATCCAATACCACAACGGAGGGCGCCTTTTCGATTGAGTATTTGTGTGCTAGATTTTTCTTCGTGGTCATATCAACTTTCATAATCTTAAACCGTTCCATAAGCTCTTTGTTTACTTCTTCCAATAAGGTGGTAAATTCCAAGCTCTCATTATCTAAGGCATTGAAGAAAAGTAAGAGAACTCGCTTATCACTTTCCAGGACGTTCGAATTGAACGCTTTCATTTCTTCAATATAGCGCTCGGCGGCTACCGCCGCTGTTGCACCGTCTCCGGCAGCAGAGACAACTTGTCTTAAATATTTAACACGATTGTCCCCGGCGGCATAAACTCCTTCAAGGTTTGTCTCCATTAATTCATTGACTGGGATATACCCCCTTCTGTCCATCTCAAGACCGCTTTCTTTAAGAAAGTAGGTCGAAGGTACCATACCCACGAAGAAAAAGACACCCTGACATGCAAGCTCAGTTGAGCTGCCGGTTTTTAAGTTCTTAATCTTAACCCCTTCAACATTATCTTGACCCAAGACTTCTTCTATCGTGGAATTCCAGATAAATTCCATTTTTTCATTTTGAAATGCTTTTTCGGCACTCACTTTATTGCAATCAAGAATACCTTCGTCATGGAGCACAATCACAATGACTTTCCGAGCGAATTTAGTAATGTACATACCTTCTTCAATGGCCTGATCCCCGCTGCCGACAACAACAACATCTTCACCTTCGAAGAACTCAGCATCACAAGTAGCGCAGTAAGCAACCCCACTGCCTCGGAGCCGTTTTTCACCAGGGATATTCAAAAGTCTCGGTTCACTGCCGCAGGCGATAATAACTGCTTTGGCCGAAAAAACGTTGCCCTTTTTCGTGGTGATTATCTTATCTTCTTGTGAGAAATCCGTTCTTACGACTTCATCACGTAAAAATTCTACCCCAAAGGATTCGGCGTGCTTTTTAAAGTCCTGCATGAGATCTTCACCGCTGATTTGTCCATATCCGGGATAGTTAACAATTTCCCGAGTAGTATTTACCAACCCACCAACGGTACCTTTATTGATAACCAGTGTTTTAAGTCTGGCTCTTCCACCATAGATTGCCGCTGTTAGCCCAGCAGGTCCCCCACCGATTATAATAAAATCATAGGATTTTTCCACGTTTTCCAATCCTTCTCTCTTATTTCCTAGATTATTTAAGATATTCTTTGATTTTTTCTTCTATTTCCTCTTCATCAACATTCCCCGTGAGTTTACCTTGGTATTCCCCATCTTTGAAAAATAAAATTTGAGGAACTCCTTTGAGTGACAGAGATTGATATAAAGGCTTGTCCTCCTCAACATCAACATGGTAAAATCCAAATTCACCCTCATATTGGGGGATTAACTCTTCAACTTTGGGAACGACTTCCTTACATACATGACAGGTTTTTCTGGAGAAAACGACTAAACAAGCTTCACCTGCATCATATATTTTCTCTTCAAAACTATTAGCATTTAACTTTGATAATGACATTTTTATCCTCCTTGACAAATAAGAGCTAATACACAAAAAGGTTATGCTTGGATGGTAACACCTGTTTCATAAACTTTTTCATCAGCAACTAGTTTTACTTTATACTTGCCCGATAATCCTGTTTTGTTGATAAAGGTATCAACATTCCTAGGATCAGCTTTCTGAAATGTTCCTACACACATGGCTTTGAAATCTTGAGCCACTGTATTAATTGGGTATCTTAAGGCATCTCCGCTTTCAGGTACTAAAAGAATCTGAGCTATATCGCCGCTTTCAAAGATCCCATTGAAATTAAAACGATCTTCTTCTTCAATAATCCTTGCTTCATAATGTTCCGGAACAAATTCTCCCGTTTCGTTAGCTTTTATTTTCATCCGCGTGGTTTGCGTCTTAATAAGTTGTCCGAGTTTTTGGCCTTCGCCAAGTTCTGCAATTTCATGCGCATAATAAAGAGGAAGTTTCTCGGCTCGATAGCAGTTAGCTGGAACCTGTAATTCATAAACTAACTCATCATTTACAAGCTCGCACGTAATAGAATTGAATGTGTAAACATTGTCCTTGAATTCAGGAAGTCTAGCTTTTCTAACCGCTAGGATTCCTTCACTTGTTACACCGTTCTCATAGCCGATACCCCCAGAGTGAACCATATAATGACCTTCATTATAATACTCTACATTACATATATATGGAGAGAAAAAGTCGGCACCGCGTTCTTTTCCATATTGCCAAATTTGCTCAATCGTCATTTTATCTGTGTCAATCCGGTAGCGAACTCCACGAGAAAAGTTATTCTTATTTGCACGGTAGTTTTCTTTATTCTTTGACCGGAAATGCCCATTATCAAAGACCATGATGTCACCATCCGGCAAGACAACACAGGCATGCTGCTCATACTGCCAATCGAAATCTCCATCACCCACAGGAGTGAAGAAATATTTGTCCACCATGTCTTGTGGCCAACATTCTGGATCTCCAATGATCCAATTCAATTTGCCTGTCTCATAGTCAATATTAATAATGGCATCCTGGTGCCGCCCAGAAAGAGTCAGAGTATTAGTCTTTTTGTCATACCAGACAGCATTGTTATGAAACCAATCATGCTCATCTTGACTCCCTGAACCAGCTACATCTTGAGGTAATATTGTTTTGAAGTCCCATGTTTTAAGGATTTCACCGGTTTGATGATCAAGAAGCACACAAGTATCTTCTACCGTTCCAGAATAGAAGTCAAAGGTGAGTACTAAAATATTGCCATCGTCCATCACAAACTGGTCATGGTGATATCCGCTGGGCAATACATATTCTTTGAAAATTTTACCGCTGAAAGCCATTTCATATAAACCACTTGTAAAATAGGGCATTTTTACTAGACGCTCAGTACCAACCAAAAGATGTCCGTTCGGCATTCGCTTTAAATCAAAGTTAAAGTTCGTATTAGAATACCAACGTATATCACCGGCGTAATCATAACCGGCAGGCTTTGATCGCATAGCTGTCGTAAGGAGCATAATGTTATTGCTCATATATTCCGACGTTGTTTTAATGGATGTTGCAACTGCAACATCAGAGGGTAATGGATCTGTTTTTATTTGAATCGTTTTTCTTTCTGAATTGGAAAGAATAATATCAACAGTGTTTTCATAATCCGCATAAAGGCCATATACAGGAAGAATGTGTTTTGTGGCAGAGGGGAATGTGTGGCGGATATCCCCTGGATGTTTCTTTCCTTTCACAACAATGGTCGTTTCACAGGCTACCGGCGTATTAAATAGAAGCATTGCAGTTAAGGGAGCAATTTCATAAGGGTTTAGAACGATCAAGGGATTATCCAGTGTATAATTACCCATTTCAAGCTTATCAAGAAAAGCCTTTTCAAGTTCATTTTGTCTTGTGATAATGTGGGGAATCCTATCGTATTTAATCATATATTCATTCTCCTCATTAATAAAATATCCGTTTTGCAGAAATGTCTCATTCATAAAATCCGTTGTTAAAACAAACCTATTAGCTTCCAGAAGGGCACTGCAATCACAATAATAAAGATAATATTAAAAACTAGTTTGATACTAAACGCTTTCATTAAGTTTTTTAGTGATAAGTAGCCATAACTGTACGCTAGGAGAACCAGGGCATATTCATACGGAAAAATTACTTGTTCCATACTTTGATTCCAGACATACAGAACGGGCACCGGATTTACTCCGGCATGTTGGGCTAATCTTACGATTGGCTCAGTTAATGTAGCTAGAGCTGCTAAAGGTGTCATCAAAAATTTAATGATAATCCCAAACACCCATACAGAAGTTAAAGTATATAATTTTGAGCCACTCATAATAGGTGTAAGTAAGTCGGCTAAGAACTTACTGCCTCCAACACTACTGGCAACTGCTCCAATAGTCAGTGTTGCGGTGACGAAAATAATTATCGAGAAGTTAAGTTTTTTTAGTGAATCAGGTTTTGCCAAACCAACACCTGGTAAGTAAATGACTCCAACAAACAATGGGAACAACCAGCCAACTTGAACCTTATGATAGGGTTCTGTCAAAATCGCAATAACGATAAGAGCCAAAATTACAATCATTTTCTTTTCGGCAAGTGATAATTTACCCAACTTCTTTTTCTCTTCTATAAAATATGCTTTTGAATTAATATTCCGCTCCGATTTAAAAAGCATATCTAAAATGAAGGCACACAAGAAACACCAAATTAAGGTTATTAAGCCATTATTAACAAGATAAGATGTCCAACTACTGCTTACTCCTAATTTGGCTGCTGTTTGATAAGCAATCATTGTCTGACTTGCAGAAGTGAAGAAAATATAACCTGGGTTCAAGGCAGAAAAAATACCGGCGAGCATAATACCCGAACTAGCCTTTCCGCCGTTCTCAAGCTCTAATGCTTGACAAATACTGTAACTGATCGTGGCAAATAAGAGGACTCTAGCTGTCAAGTCAGTAATTGTTAAAGATAATATTACGCCAGCAATGGTCAAGCCATAAATGATACCGCGATAAGATCCCCCCGTTATTAAGATACACCAACAAGCTACTCTCTTTAGCAACCCAGTCTCTTCAGCAATACTTGTGAGAATCATCCCACTTAATACTAGCCAAGGTATATAGTTAGACCATGCACTAAATACAACATTTGTAGGTGCTAAACCAAGCAACATGTACACTACCGGTAAAAGCAGTGAAACAATCAGGTTTGGGACAATTTCAAAAGCCCATAAAAAGATAGCCCCTAGAGAAAGAGCAAAGAATTGTTTTATATGACTTGTAAAGTGGGCCGTTGTAGGGATAAAAAGAATTAAGAGTGGTATACCGAGTGATATAAACCAATATAAAATGCTTCGATTGAAATGGGTTACCTCATCTTGATGTTTTAATTGAGTGTTGTTATTACTCATACAAAACCTCCAATTATTTTTTGGGCTCATACATTTATGACACCTGTCTAGTCACCTTCACATACCATCTCCCTTATATGTTTATAAATAGTTCTTGTGATTACAATAACATCAAGAATCAGTTTCTTACTGTTGTTGAGACTACAATAATACAATATAAAAATTTTATAGTAGTAGCATTTCTCATACAATTTTCAATCTAATTTTAAGTTTTAATTCAGTAATTTATAATCTTTTTTAACATGCAAGAGACCTGAACTTTTGCGTAAGCATAGGTTCCAGGTCTCTTAAGGATCTTCCATATAAATACTTATTTTCGACTAAGTTATAAGCCTAAATTTTTTTAGCTTTATGTTAGCTTAGGTATTTTGTTCCTTTTCTATTAATTCTAATAAAATTGATGGATTGCTGACAACAATTCGTTTTCTTTTTATATCATGTTCAATAATTCCATCATTTTTTAAAGCAACCAATAGTTTATTCACTGTTACTCTATGAAGTCCAAGTAAATCTGCTAAATCTTGTTGGGATATGTTAGCGGTATTGCCAGGTCTAGTCTTCGTCATGAAATATAACATTCTATACAATCGCATTTTCGGTGAATTTAAACTCAAATCATAAATTTGTCGTGTAAGAGTTTGAATTTTGCTTGCCATTCGAGTTAACATATCTACCATTATTTCCGAATTATGTAGTATTATTTCCATAATTGCCTTACGGTCAAAAGCATACACGATTGAATCTCTTTCGCAAGAGATTAACATACTACATTCCCTTCCTAGGAAAAAAGGTGCTTCTCCAAAAATATTTCCGCTTTCTATATACCATACAGATTTTTTTTCACCCTCAAAATTGAGATAGCTCATCTTAATTTGGCCTTCATTTAAATAATACAGTTCATCAACGATCTGACCATTCCAAAGTATTATATCATTCTTTTTGTACTGTCTTTTTGAAGCAAATCCTAAGACCTTTTCCCAAGAAAACGTTGTAGTTGCAACCCAAGGCGACCAAAAATTTGAAATCTCATCTTCCATTACCATTCTCCTCAATATTTTCAATATAAGAATAACTATCGCCATAAAAACTTTAAATTGTTATATTTGAATTATTGTAGTTTAGACTACAGTCTCAAAAGTTTATAAGTGTTATC
Organism: Desulfosporosinus sp. SYSU MS00001; assembly: GCF_049943955.1. Taxonomy (NCBI): domain Bacteria; kingdom Bacillati; phylum Bacillota; class Clostridia; order Eubacteriales; family Desulfitobacteriaceae; genus Desulfosporosinus; species Desulfosporosinus sp. SYSU MS00001. The sequence continues at coordinate 317,052 of NZ_JBNFTW010000002.1, read as the reverse complement.
ATACTCATAAGTATACCATTAAGTAGTGATTGGGCAGATAAGAATGACATTGTTGTCGGATATGAGTAAATATGTCTGAAAATTGATTTGGATTTTACGGCATATTACACGATCTTAACTTATTCTATTCTTAAATTATATACTATTTGTGGAGAATGGTGGTAAAAAAACAGATGCAAATGAAATACCTTAAACAATTTATTGAAATCATGCCAGTCTTAAATGAAGTTATGCAAGAGGATATCACGATAGTTGTAATTGATACCAAAAATATGACTGTCATGGCTTATGCACCCGGCAAACTTGATAGAAAGGTAAAAGTTGGAGATCCAATTGAAAGAACTAAGCATCACGATTATGCAATCAGAAACAAAAAACAAGTATTTACGAAAATCCCCAAAACATACTTTGGGGTTACAGCCAAAGGACTTCTTACTCCAGTTTGCGATGAAAATGGAGAGGTCTGTGCTTTAATAAATATAACCCAAAGTATTGAAAAGGAATCTAAAATTGAAGAAAGAATATCTATGATTTTCTCATCCTTGGAACAACTAAACGCTGGTATAGAGGAAGTTGCTTCCAGTTCGCAGGAAATATCTACTTTTATTAAAGAAATTGACGATTTTAGTTCGCAAACAGTAGATAAACTAAAGAACATCGAGCAAACAATTAATAATATAAAAAACATCTCTAAGAATTCGCATCTTCTAGCATTAAACGCATCTATTGAAGCGGCACGAGCTGGAGATATGGGAAAAGGATTCAGTGTTGTAGCTAACGAAATGGGGAAACTCTCTGATTCAAGTAAGGAATCAGCGGAAAGGGTAGCAGAATCTCTTTTAGAAATAAAAAATGCAATTGAATTTATTAGTGAGAAAATTAAAATAACCAGCCTTTCAACTGGGAACCAAGCCGCCGCAACTGAAGAGATGGCAGCAACTAGCGATGAAATTGTTTCAGTCTCAAAACAGCTCAATGAATTTGTTCAAATTGAAAGTTTCAATGCATGACAAATGGCCCTGAGCCAGGCAGTTAAGGCCCTTGGAAATGTTCACGTATAGGCTTACTCCTTTTGAGAACTAAATGTTATTCACCAAGACGTTATGTATCTGCTACATACGTATGTAGCAAAACCGTGCTCCGAAAAGCACGGTTCTTTCTTTAGTGACTAGAATAATAAAATGTCGGAAGAAATTTTATTACCACCACCAAGGGAAAAATCCGAAACCAAAGAACGGCCAACCGAAACCAAAACCGAAGCCCCATCTGCGACCCCACCACATAAGAACCCCTCCTTTTATACTGTAGTTATTATTGAGTGGTTACCAATTAAGCTAAAAAATAACTCCTAAGGCGACTAAAATAAGAACTGCGATAAAAATAATTCCTACGCCCGTGCAGACAGGAACAACCGGCAAAGGTCTACAACAGGTGTAAACAGGTCCGATGTGTGGCGGAGCACCAACAGGTGTAATGTGTGGAAAACGGCTTACACAACATCCGAACATAATATATCCTCCCTTCAAGAATAAGATTTTAGATTAAAACACAATGCCCATTGCTATAAGCAGAAGAATGATAACAACTACAATTCCAATACCCGGCAAGAAGTTAGGGCCACAACAACCATCTACAGCTGCTCCTCCGAATGCCATATTACATATCCTCCCTTAATCGTGTTTTTCCGTTTTGATCTATGTAATACATAATATGGTAGTCTCAAAGACATGTTACTAGCTTTAACGCGCGAAGTTCAAAAAATGATATATTAAGTCACAATATAAAGCGATGAGAAACCTGTCCACATTGAAAGAACAAAAGCATAGCTATTAATTTTTCTTCCTTTTATCTTAATTTCTTTTCCTAACGTTAGGGAATCGTACTATAAATAAAGGACCAACTGAGCCAGTGTAATTTGCCAGAGAAAAGTCCGGTTCAGTATATTCGGTTTCCAAGCAAGATTAAAGAGAGTAGATAAATATTAGATTACTTGTTCCAAAGAAGAATACTTTAATAATTACCATATTGTTCCACATATCAATGCTTGTGCATAATATGTACTATCTCTTAATAAAGGAGGAAATGCACATGGCATTTGGTGGTGTAGATGGAGCTGCTGGTGGCTTCGGATGGGGAGCTGGTATTGGTATTGTCGTAGTAATTATTCTTCTGCTTATTGCAATGGGTATCGTATTTTAATTAAGGAAGGAGGAAAATTGATGTACGGAATGGGTTATGGTATGGGTATGGGCTATGGCATGGGTTACGGCGGAGCAGGTTATGGTATGGGGGGCTCATGCTTAGGTGCAGGTATTATTGCCATCGCTATTTTGATTCTTATTGCACTTGGCGTAATCTTCTAGAAAAATCAGATAGTAAACGGGGCCTTCTACGGCCCCGTACCATTTTACTTAAGATCTATATATTGCTACATAACCTGTGCTCGTGTTTATTTGAGAATATTTATGCATACATGTGCATGATAAATAGCAATCCTGCACCTTCATCTTACGTCTAGTTTTACTTAGAATCTCCTGATGCTCTGGGTTGATGGGTTCATTTGTAGCACGAATCCTCTTGATTTCAACAGCCAGCTCCTCCTTGAGTGCTTCCTCGAAAGGGTCGTTCAAACCTACCTGACCTACAACCCATCCTTCCTTACCTGTTTCGCAACCCACTTGTCAATTTTTTACTGATGGGTACTGATGAATACTCTCTTTTTTTACCATAGGTTGTAATTGTAAGGTTTTCGAAATCAACGTGCCTCCACTGTAAGTTGCAAATTCCCCCCAGTCTCATACCAGTTCCTAATAGAGTAACAATAATGGCATAATCCCTGTAGGCAAAAAGGCTTATCTCTAGACATAGTCCGTTGAAAGTAAGTTAGCACCTGTTTAATTTGTCTATCTGTAAAAACCTCAATTTTAATGTCCTCTTTAACGTACTCTACCTTTTTAGTGGGGTTACTTTTCTCTTCTATAATTTCCTCTTGAACTAAATAGTTAAAGAATGCCTTCAAATTTTTCAACTTCGTATTAAGGCTCGTTGGATTATTGTTACGATTATTTTTAGGTCTATAAGATATCGTTTATAACTCCCGTTGTGATTTCCTTCACATAACTATTCCTTCATTCGTTAAAAATTCCTGAAACTTTCTCATACCTAATCTGTACCCTTCGATTGTTTTCGGAGATAAATTCTTGAACTCCCTGTCATCGATAAAATCCTTAACCGCGAATTTAAATAACAAAAAGACCACTTCCCATCTAGAGTAGTTGTACTCCTGGTAAGTGGTCTAACTATTAATAAACGTGTAAGTCTGCGACTGTCTTCCAAAATGATGAAAGCAAATCGCTTCAAACCCTTGATAATTCTTAAATTGGTCGGAGCGACACGATTTGAACGTGCGACCTCTACCACCCCAAGGTAGCGCTCTACCAAGCTGAGCCACGCCCCGATTCTTTCTCCAAAAGAAGACTTATATAGATTAACATACTAAGAAGGAAAATGCAACCCTATTTTAAACTCATTTCATTCTTTATCCTATTAATCAAGCAAATGATTAAGTAATCAGCTCTCTGTCCCTAGGTTTGACCAATTATCTCAATTTTTCGGACCCCGGTGATTTTACCAAGTCCGTTTAAGAGATTTTCAGGGATGTCATCCATTCCTGCTGTTTCCAAGGAAATTGAAACATTGGCAATGCCCTGAAGGGGAATTCCCTGATTGATGGTTAAGACATTTCCTTTTAAGGAAGCAATAAAATTCAGGACGTGAGAAAGCACTCCGGCTTTGTTTTCCAAAATCAGAGAAATGGTTAAGATCTTTTCGCGGCTTGCTTCATAAAACGGAAACACACCGTCTTTATATTTATAGTAGGCGCTTCTGCTTAAATCTACTCGTTCAACTGCCTCATTAATCGTATAGACATCTCCTTTTACCAGGAGTTCCTTTGCCTTTGCAGTCTTTAAAATGGCTTCGGGCAAAATGTCTTTACTAACTATTAAAAAATCGTTTGTCTTGCCGACCACCAAATCTCTCCTATCTCTCGATCATCCTAAATATCCAAGATTATTATAAGCTAATTAGTACAGGTTTTGCAAGAACTCGAACTTATTACCACACCATCTATAACTTTTGCCCCCTGCCCCAAGAGATAATTATCGGTAGTGTAATGGATATAATAAAGATTCCTTTACCCATTCCATAACACCACCTTATATCCTAGTTCCTCCAAAAGTTGCATATCTTGTTCAATGGAAATACCTGCGGTGGTAAGCATATCCGCAGAAATCGCAGCATTAGCTCCTGATTGAAAGCATTTTATACCTTGATCTTTCAACAACCCTCGACCACCCGCAAGACGGATAGAGGCAGTCGGAACAAGAAAGCGAAATATTGCTACGATATGACACATCTCTTCGTCAGACAATTGTTTATTATTTTCATATGGGGTTCCCGAAATAGGATTAAGCATATTTACTGGAATTGATCGAATGCCTAGTTCTCTAATCGTTAAAACCATATCTATTCTATCTTCCATAGTCTCTCCAAGCCCTACAATACCTCCGCTGCATACATTTAACCCCGCACGCTGTGCGGACATAATAGTCTTGATTTTATCCTCATAGGTGTGGGTAGAACACACATTGGGAAAGTAATTTCTTGATGTCTCTAAATTGTTATGAATTCTAGTTGCTCCTGCCTCTTTAATTTTCTTGAATTGAACCTCATCCAAAAGCCCGAAGGAAACACAAACAGCAATTCCGGTTTCTTTTCGTATTGCTTTGATACTTTCACAAGCCTTATCGACTTCAGCATCATTTAGCTTTTTTCCGGAAGTTACAATAGAATAACGAAGAACTCCTTTTCCTTCACTAATCTTTGCCTGTTCCAGAATTTCATTCGTAGCTAATAATGGATAATTGTTTATAGCAGTATGATAGAAAGAAGATTGTGCACAATATTTACAGTCTTCAGAGCACCTTCCGCTCTTTCCGTTAATAATTGTACAAATATCAAAATTGTTTCCGCAGAAACGTTGTCTGATTTCATTCGCTGCCAGACAAAGCTCTTCTAAGGGAGCATTAACGAGCAGTAATGCCTCTTCTTTAGATAAGAATTCTCCATTTAATACTTTTCCTTTAAGATCCTGTACATGACTCATTTTTATCTCCTTTATATTTTGCTATGACTAAGTCATAGTTTGTGCTACGTTTCTAATAACTTCTTTTATATCTTCATTGATTTTGTTCCATAATTAATTTCCTTGTAAAATAATTATAATTCAAATGCTTTAATTGTAAACTATTATTCAAATTATAGTTTACAATAAGTTGCAAAAAATTGCTTCCGTTAAAATTATAGTTTCCTGGCTCCAGAAATCATTGATTCTTGGCATATAGCGAGTTATAGCCACCACTGGCAAGATTTGTACCATGTATACTTACTATTAGGGGCTTGCTCCGTCACGATTGCATTAAATATTTTAGTAGAGATAATATTCTTTATCTTGGCATTGAAGACCGATTTTTCCATAAACCAGCTATACATAGAAAAGGAACGTCAGACACAGCCTTCAGGCACTCTAACGTTCCTATTTTTGCACTTCAGCATGAACAAAGGTTAACTGTCAAATACTTAATGAATATCCACATTTTTTAGGTTAGATTCTGGTCTATATAATGATACAGATCAGCCCTCCGTTGCCATCATTTACAATCCGCTGTAATGTGTCTTGCAGTTTATGCTGGGCATTTTCCGGCATCTTGTAAAGTTTATTTTGGATTCCTTCCCGGACTAAATCATGCAGTGATTTGCCGAAGATATTGGAACTCCAAACCTTTTTAGGATCGCTTTCAAATTCATCGAGAATGTATTTTACTAATTCCTCTGCTTGTTTTTCAGTACCTATCAAAGGGGTGATTTCAGTCGTGACATCTGCCCTGATGATATGAAGGGAAGGAGCACTTGCTTTGAGCTTGATGCCATAATGTCCTCCTTGCTTAACAAGTTCGGGTTCTTCCAAGAACATTTCTTCTAATTGGGGAGTTACAACACCATAGCCATTGACACGAACTTCTTCGATGGCGACGGACATTTTGTCCCATTCCCTCTTAGCTTTGCTGTAATCCTGAACAATACGCAGTAAGGAGTGATCTCCTTCGATTTCTAACCCTGTAAGCTCCTGTAAGACAGATTTAAAGAGGCCCTCAACAGCTGTCATCTCGATATTGGCTACACCTGTACCAAGGTTCATTTCCTTTAAAAGAACATCTTGAGCATACTCACATTCTGTTAAGGCATCCAAAGCTTGATCAATATCCCGTAAACGACGAACGCCTTCGATAGCTTTGCGGACAGTATCTTCAAAAGCCGCCCGCACCGGATGAGTGCTTTCAAGTTCTTCAACCCATTTCGGCAGATCGATGTTAACCTCAGCCACCGGGAACTCATAAAGTACTTCTTCGAGAATTTGAGTGATATCTTCTTGGGTCATATCCAAGCAGTTCACTGCGAGAACCGGAATGCTGTATTTTTCCTCCAGATCACGACATAATTCCATGGTGTTGTCCGCATAGGGACGGGTCGTATTCAGGAGTACAACAAAGGGTTTTCCAAGCTGACGAAGCTCGTATATGACTCTCTCCTCTGCATCTAAGTATGCCTCCCGAGGAAGATCGGTGATAGAACCATCGGTTGTAATGACAACCCCAATGGTCGCATGGTCAGTAATAACTTTGCGAGTGCCTAATTCCGCTGCCTCTTGGAAAGACATGGGTTCATCGCTCCAAGAGGTCTTCATCATACGTGGTTCTTCTCCATCTTCTGCCTCATAACCTATAGCACCCTCAACACCGTAGCCCACACAATCCACTAAACGCACATTCATATGGATAGAGTCTTTGACGACGATTTCCACGGATTCCGAGGGAATAAACTTCGGTTCTGTCGTCGTAATCATTCGACCTGTCCCGCTTTGAGGAAGCTCATCTTTAGCCCGTTCCCGCTCAAAGGCATCTTGAATGTTGGGTAGGACCAGGAGGTCCATGAAACGTTTGATGAAGGTGGACTTACCTGTGCGGACTGGCCCGACGACACCGAGGTAAATATCGCCCCCCGTACGTTCTGCGATATCCCTAAAAATGTCTAGTTTTTCCATTAGAAATTTCCCTCCCTTTTGAGTGCTGTCCCAAAAATTGGGGAAGGGCCTCCACCTTATCTCCCCTTCCACCTCCCTGTAACTCGTGGATACCCGATGACTGGACTAGCACATTAAGCAATATAATTATATTGGGGTTTTTCCGAAAATATGACAGTAGAAAAAAGGGGTTGCGTAAAAACTTAACTCTAAAGATCTAAATTGGGTGCAAATAACCAAAGGCGTTCTCGCTTCACTAGTAATAGTAAAGTGAGAACGCCTTTATTCAAGGATCAGGCAAGCAAAATTGAAGACTCAATGAGGGTGCCAATAAGTTTCGGTACAGCACCTTAACTAAATTGTTTTACTTACTTAAACCAACTCATTTCTACGACTTCCTCAAGTTCATGCCTTTTCCCGCGCATCATCAAATCAGTAACAGCAATCTGGGGATCAGCGCCTTCGAACAAGACCTTGTAGGCTTGTTGGGTAATCGGCATGGAAATATTCTTTTCCAGACTGAGTTGATAGGCTACTCGAGTATTTCTAACCCCCTCAACAACCATACCTACGTCATGAAGAACAGTATCCAGGGGCTTTCCCTGTCCAAGAGCAACGCCCGCTCGTCGATTGCGGCTATGTTGACTCGTACACGTCACAATCAGGTCACCAACACCGGAGAGCCCGGCAAAGGTAAGAGGATGACCACCCATGGCCACTCCCAAACGGGCAATTTCTGCCAGTCCTCGGGTCATCAAAGCAGCCTTTGTGTTATCCCCAAAACCCAGCCCTTCGGCAATTCCTGTACATAAGGCAATGACGTTTTTTAACGCTCCCCCGAGTTCCACACCGATTACATCGGGGTTGGTATATACTCTGAATTTTGGGGTCATCATTAAATCCTGAACTTTTTCAGCGATATCAACGTCAGAAGCCACTACCACGGTTGTCGGAATATCTCTGCCGACTTCTTCCGCATGACTAGGGCCTGATAAAACGGCAACAGCTTGATCGGTCAGTTCTTGTTTTAATACTTCCGAAAGACGATTATGTGTTTCTTCTTCCAATCCCTTCGCCGTATTAACCACAATTCCGCCCGGTCTTAAGTTAGGTTTTATAAACCGAGCAGCCTCGCGAATATTGTGGGAGGGGACGCTCAAAATCACGAGATCAGCGTTCAGTTCTGTGACATCTGTGGTGGGCGTGAGTCCTGAAGGCAAGACAACTCCCGGCAAATAGCGCACATTTTCACGGAGCTTGCTCATTTGTGCCATTTCATCAGCCTTCCGGCCAATCAATGAGACTTGATGACCCGCTTTGCTCAAGAGAACAGCCAAGGCGCTTCCCCAGCTCCCAGCTCCATAAACCGCCACTTTCGACATTAAGCTACCTCCTAATTCGATGTTAGGTCTTCTTTTTCCCAAACTTATTTTCAGTCCCGTGCAGAAGCCGTTTGATATTCGAACGATGAAGAACGATTACAATCGAAGCCCCGACTAAACCAAAAATCCGATAAGCCAGGGGCTCCTGAAAGAGGAACACAGATATGGCCACTGTAAGAGCCGCAACAATCGATCCCAAGGAAACGTAGCGTGTTGCCCAAACAACGAGAATAAACAACCCGACAGCCAGCAGCATAACCTTGGGCATTAGAACCGTGATAATTCCAAACCCAGCCGCTACCCCTTTACCGCTCGGCCGAAAAGCAAAAAAAGGATTCCAACTATGGCCGGCCATAGCCAATAATCCTCCTGCAATGCCGCCCCAGGCGCCAAAAGCCCAATAACCCAGAGCCGCCGCTAAAGCTCCTTTCATAAAATCGCCGAACAGCACAGCAATTCCTAATTTTACGCCTAAGAGGCGAAAGGCATTGGTGGTACCAACATTCCCGCTGCCATGCCGCCGGACGTCAATTCCTTTAAGGAGACCTGCGAAATAAGCAAAAGGAATTGCTCCAAGAAAATACGCTAAGATAAATATCAAGTAGCGTAACATCACTTACTCCTTCTCTTCATCTTTTTGGCGCACAACAATTCGGATTGGTGTTCCTTCAAATCCAAAATGTTTCCGCATCTGATTCTCTAAATAGCGCTTATAAGAAAAATGCATCAATTCCGGGTCATTGACAAAGAAAACAAACGTAGGAGGTTTTACACTTGCCTGTGTAAGATAAAGCACCTTTAATCTCCGCCCTTTGTCCGTTGGAGGGGGATTAAGATGAAGCCATTCGCGCACCAAGGTGTTTAAGGTTGCTGTTGCCACTCGCGTAGAATTCTGCTCGGTCACAAAATCAACGAGCTCTAATATTTTATGCACACGCTGCCCGGTTTTTGCAGAAATGAACATCGTAGGCGCATATTGCAAAAAACCCAATTCTTCGCGAATCATCTTTTCGAATTTGTTGATGGTCTTCTCGTCTTTTTCCACAAGGTCCCACTTATTGACCACGATAACCATGGCCTTACCGGCATCATGGGCATATCCCGCTATTTTTTTATCTTGTTCTGTAACCCCTTCTGTAGCATCAAGCAGCATAAGGATCACATCGGAACGGTCAACGGCATGTAAGGAACGCACAACGCTGTATTGTTCTGTTAGTTCCTCGATACGGCCTTTGCGGCGCATACCGGCAGTATCAATGAGAATATAATGTTTTCCTTCATACTCAAAGGGAGTATCGATAGCATCTCGGGTCGTTCCGGGAATGTTGCTGACTATGACTCGTTCTTTTCCCAGCATATTATTGACTAAAGACGATTTACCCACATTAGGTCGTCCAATAACAGAAATCCGTATAACATCGGGGTCATAATCCTCCTCAGGATTTTTCGGTAAATTGGAAACAACCACATCCAAAAGGTCTCCCATGTTCATGCCATGAACCGCTGAAATAGGAATCGGTTCCCCAAGCCCCAGGGCCAGAAAGTCATAGAGTTGCCCCTCAGCCTTTTCAAAGTTTTCAACTTTATTTGCTGCCAACAACACCGGTTTCCCTGAGCGCCGCAGAGTACGCGCAATCAAATCATCATCAGGCGTGGGTGCCAATTGGGCATCCACAACAAAAATCACCACATCAGCCTCTTCCACAGCAATCTCTGCTTGTCTGCGCATCTGTGAAGCGATAGGCGTCCCTTCAGCTTTAAACTCGATGCCTCCTGTATCAATTAAGGCAAACTTGCGGCCCAACCACTCAGCATCCCGATAGAGACGATCTCTCGTTACTCCAGGTTTATTTTCGACAATTGCCACAAGTCCACCGGCTATACGATTAAAAAGCGTCGATTTGCCAACATTAGGACGTCCGACAATTGCTACCACTGGCTTACTCAAACTGTTCCACCCCCAAGCTATATCCAACGACCTGTTCTAAAAACGCTGTTCCATGATTTTCAACAATTTTAGCCCGGCCGTTAACCTTTTCTTCTAACCATTGAATACTGTAATCATCGAGAAAGATCGGTTCATCCGCTTTCAGCATAACCTGGGGAATAAGAAAGTCGTCTCCCCCCAAATCACCCAGTTGAAGGGCAATATCTTGAGCAGTCAGCAAACCGGCTACTGTCACCGTGGTTCCGAAAAAGTCATTGCGAATGGCATGAACGGTTATCGTCAAGCCCCTCACATGATCCATTAATTTCCGGGACCATTTTTCAAAAAGTCCCTGGGCCGAAGTTCCGGTGACAAGATGCACATGTCTTTGGGAAATCGAATCTGGCAAATGGGGCCACCCTATTTCCAGTTCTGAAATAAACGTTCGTGCCATACCTACTCCGTTTTCTAACTGGGGAAAATCATCATAAACTGAAGTTTCAGGAAACTCCCGGTCTGCTAAAACATAAAACTCATCGGCAAAATAAACCAAATGCTGTCCTGTTCGCTGATAAAAATCCTTTTGCCACAGTTCAGCCTGATCCAATAAATTAGCCGCTTCTGCGGGAGTAAATCCACGCAGGGGCGTCAAACGTTCCCGATAACGGGTTAGTCCCACGGGAACTACGGCGATCGACTGTATGGACGGATAATGTTCTCCCAGCTTCACAATTGTCTCCGTCAGCACCTCTCCATCGTTGTGCTCAGGAACTAAGACAATTTGGGCATGAATAGCAATGCCTGCCTCCGTTAGACGTTGAATCTGCTGAGGAAGTTTTCCGGCTTGTGGATTCTTCATTAGCTTGACACGTACTTCCGGATTCCAAGCATGAATCGAAATATAGAGCGGGCTAAGATGAAAGTCAATAATCCTGTTGATTTCCTCATCACTCAGATTCGAAAGAGTAATGAAACTCCCCTGAGTCATGGAAAGCCGATAATCATCATCTTTATCATAAAGTGTAGCCCGCATCCCCTTTGGCATTTGAGCTACAAAGCAAAAGGTACAATTATTACAACAGAGTTTCGTTCCTTCTGAGCTAATGGTTTCAACATCTATACCTAAAAATTCCCCCGGACCCTTTTCGATTTCCAATTCCCATTCTTCGCCATTACCTTTTTCAATAAGTAACGTAAATTCCTCTTCAGAAATGCCATACTGAAAATCGATAACATCTCTCAATTCTTCACCATTTACAGCCAGAACCCGATCTCCGACCTGAATCTCCATTTCTTCTGCAATACTGCCTGGGCTAACCCCCGCAATCACCAGACCTTTAACCAAACGTTCCATCCTCCTAAGCAATCAGAGCAGGGAATATTATCCCAGTTCTTTACTGCCTTACAGTATACTATATTTAGATTGGACATGCTACCTGAGATCTTGGTCCTTTGAAGGATCAAAAGTTCCTTCGTCTCGGGCAGATATTAGACTATCGAGAGCAGGGATTACCCTTACTTCGTGTGCATTAGCCCTCCATTTTAAAGCTAAGAGCAATCCTGCCCAAACCGTTAAGAAAAGTGCTCCAAAGTTCCATATAAAAGGGTCTGGTAAATCTACGTGCCTGAGGATCCCCTCATAGACAAATCGTTCTAAGCCTTGATCCCAGAGAACACTTCCGACTAAAGCCAAGACTGTTCCCCAATAGGATTTCGCAGTTAACCAAGCAACTGACACAAGAGCGAGGGCAAAAAGCCAAGAACTGTAAGGAAGTACTCCAGGATCATTGACAAGGAATAAGGTTTCTATACTTATGACAAAGCTTGTTAAAATCAGAGGCCAAACTCTGCGCCGAGCACGTTTCCAGGCATATCCGCCAAGGTAGAGGATAACGGCCAGCCGAGCATAATGGTAGTGCCAAACACTTGATGAATCGAGGACTATCTCGAATAACTTCCCTCCGAGCCAGATGGCCGATAATTTCAAAAAAAACCAGCGTGAACGTTGCTTTTCAACAAAGGTTACCAGGGTTATACCTAAGAGAATCCATTCTCCAAAAGGAAAATTCACCGGGAACTCCTCCTCTAATGGGAAAACCTAGACTTATTATTCCCAGTTAGAAAGAGATTACACCGGGACGTTGGTTATACCGGGATTGTTACTTTTATTATTACTTTGGGGTTTTTGGCAATAACGCGTGACGTTTAAGATCATGCCTAGTTCCGTCAACGTGATAACCAAAGAGCTCCCGCCGTAGGAAATCAAGGGCAGGGTTATCCCTGTAACGGGTAAAACGCCAGTCACGACGGAGAGGTTAATTGCTGTTTGAATAGCCAGGGAAGAGATTAAGCCAAAACCTAAAAGGCGGCCAAAACGATCCGGACATCCCCGAATAACATAAAAGGCGCGGGCAAAGAGAACTGCGAAGAGAGCAATCAGCAAAAAGGTTCCGACAAGCCCTAATTCTTCACCAACCATAGCAAAAATCATATCCGTATGGTTTTCGGGAAGAAACCCATACTTCTGCAAACTCCTTCCTAAACCTACCCCAAACAAACCGCCTGAACCGAAGGCTATTTCGGCATTCGTAATTTGATAACCAATATCGCTGGCATATTTCCAGGGATCAAGCCAAACTAAAATTCGCTGCCATTGGTAGCCATGAATAAAATACATCAGAGGAAGTCCGAGAGCAGGTACTGCAGCTACAAACCACAGAGTCGGGAGCTCCGTCTGCAGCAGCATAACGGCGCTTGTCAGGCCCAAGACCATAACCGTTCCAAGGTCCGGCTGTTTGTAAACAAGAGCTAAAACCACACCGGTAAGGGGCAAAAGTATTCCTAAAGGCACACGCCAGTCTTTCCCCTTTTTAACTGGATAACGGTCCAGAATATGGGCGTAAAAAAGTACAAGCGTCAATTTAGTGATTTCTGAAGGCTGAATTTTCAAACCTGCAAATGAGATCCAGCGAGCTGAACCTTTAGCAGCGATACCGGCTCCTGTGAAGATAACAGCGATGAGCAGCAAAACACTCACGAGAATTCCCAGCCCCGCAAAGCGGCGCCAGAAGTTGTAAGGCAGTTTGATAGCAAGAGCCGCAAAGACGCCGCCGATACAAACCCATTTAAGCTGCTGCAGTACATAATAATAGGAATTTTGAGTTGCATTAAAACCAAGGACAGCCCCGGCGTCCAAAACCATAATCAAGCCAAAAGCGAGAAGCACCAGGGTTAAAAATAAAATAGGAAAATCAATAGGTGAAATCGGTCGCCGTTTAACCAGTTTAATCACCTTCCTGTTTTGTAGAAGGAAATGACTCCCTGCATTTATGAGCAAGAAGTCATTTCGAAACCAAGACTTTTATACCAGTGAACACTATTACTCGTTATTATTTTCCGAGGAAAGCTTTTCGCCTACTGCGTCTCCAATGGTCATGGATTTAACCTGCGGTTGTTCAGCCATAGCCTGTTGATCCTGAGCTTTATCAGCGTCTGCAGCTGCTTCGCGAATACTAAGGCTGATCCGTTTTGCTTCAGGGTTACATTCAATCACCTTAGCATTGACCATATCTCCTACTTTAAGTACCTCTTCAACTTTATTGATACGCCTGTTGGAAATTTGGGAGATATGTATCAATCCGTCCACGCCATCCTCAAGCTGTACAAAAGCACCAAAGGTCACAATACGTACAACTTTTCCCGTTACCGTCGATCCCACGGGATATTTTTGTACGGCTTGGGACCAAGGGCTTTCTTTAAGTTGTTTCAAACCCAAGGAAATCTTGCCGTTTGCCTGGTCAAGCTTTAAGACTTGAACTTCGACCCTATCCCCAACATTCAAAATCTCAGATGGATGCTTTATCCTCGAATAAGCCATATCTGAGATGTGAAGGAGTCCATCAAGCCCGCCGATATCAATAAAGACGCCAAAATCGGCCATTCTGCGAACTTCTCCCGTAACAATGTCACCTTCTTGGAGAGTCTCCAACAGATTTTTTCGTTTTTCTGCTTTTTCTTCTTCCAAAATACTCTTTTGGGAGAGAATAACTTTTCGTTTGGCTGGTTCAAACTCCAACATGCGCAAACGCAGGGTTTGCCCTAAGAATTGATTTAAGTCTTCAACATAGCCTAATTGTATCTGGGATGCCGGGACAAAACCGCGCATTCCCACATCAACAACCAAACCGCCTTTAACCACTTCAATGACTTTTGCCTGGATTTCCTCCTTACTTTCTGCTAATTTCTTGAGGTATTCCTGAGCATTTGCTTCATCAGCTTTACGTTTTGAAAGGACAGTATGTCCTTCTGAGTTCTCCACACGGATAACGACCGCCGTTATTTCATCGCCAATCGAAACCACATCTTCCGGGTTTGTTTGGCGGGTTACCTTTAGCTCCGACAAAGGGATTACACCCTCGGACTTCCAGCCGATATCCACGAAGACCTCATCATTCGTAATTTTAACAACCTTTCCCGTGACTTGAGCACCAAGATGAAGTTCCTGAAAGCCAGCGTCCCAACTGGCCATGTCCATTCCGTCATCATTCATTTCCGACATTTTCTTAAAAACCTCCTCAATTATCCAATCTGGAGTCGAAGCTCCGGCGGTCAAGCCCGCACTCTTGGCTTCGACAAACCAGTCAGGTTCTAATTCATCCGCTGTTTCGATAAGATAGGTTTTTGTACTTTCGGCGCAGATGCTTGCTAATTTACGTGTATTGGCACTGTTACGCCCACCGACAACAACCATAATGTCAACAAGTCCCGCTAACTCACGGGCGGCCTTCTGACGTTCTGCCGTAGCATTGCAAATTGTATCATGAACGGTTAAATGCTCCGAATGATGTTTTAATTCCTCGACGATCTCGGTAAAACTTTCCGCCAACTGAGTCGTTTGGGCTAAAACTGCTAACTGAGGGTAAACAGGAAGCTCACGAGCCTCCTCCACCGTCTGGATCGGGATAGCTTGTACACCGGCCCAGCCCAGAATCCCCTGCACTTCCGGATGGAGTTTGTCTCCGATGACAATGACCTGCTGCCCTTTTTGAGCCGATTCAGCCGCTAAGCGCTGAGCTTTTTGCACAAAGGGACAGGTAGCATCGACGATCTTGAGACCCTTTTTCTCCGCCTCCTGATAGACACAAGGAGCTACGCCATGGGACCGAATAATTAAAGCCTGGATGGCTTTTGCTTCTTCCAGCCCATTAATAACTCGGATTCCTCGCTCTTCTAAACGTTTCACAACCTGTTGGTTATGGATCAATGGCCCAAGAGATACTGCCGACGATGTTTCAACGGTTCGCTCTGCCATATCTAAAGCACGTTTTACGCCAAAACAGAACCCGGCTTTATCTGCCCGTTTGACTATCAAAACAAGACCCTCCCACAAAATTATACGAACTTGTCCCCTACTCTTTCTCTACTCTTGCTCAAAAATCCTGCTATTTGAACGAGTTTTATGGAATATGACATTTTTAGATTCTATCTAAGGTTCTTTCTGAATTATCCTGCCCTTTCTGCTAAAAAAGATGCGACAGAATAAGCGGCGTTCCTAATAATAGCCGCTTATTCTGTGCGCATCCCCTATTAAAAGCAAATGTATATCCAGTTTTTAAGCCCCCCCACTTTTTAAGTGTGGAGGTCCTTCGTTAACTTCAAGTGGGGCAGAGTCCTCCTTCGCCGCTAAGTATTCCTATTGGGAAAGGCGGCTCGTCAATAATGTCCACTGGACATTATTGTATCTGAAGCCTCGATGTTCAGCTTTAGCTGAACGAGTTCACCTACTGGGCTTTAGGCAGTTGCAGGTCCAGAACAGCCTGCATAATGCGGTCGGCAATCCATTCTCGCCGATTGTCGATCCCTGCCGGGGCCTTAAGCATTTCTGAAGTTAAGGGCTTGCCAATAACGACGAAAAGCTTCCCCCAACCTTTTGTAAACATATGTTTCGTTCCATTGACTTTAATGGGAAGGATGGAGGCCTTACTTTTTTCCATTAAAAGAACCATCCCGGGCATCCCTTTTTGTATTGTCCCGGTTTTTGAACGTTTTCCTTCGGGGAACAAGCCCAACACTTGCCCTTCCTTCAGAATCGCCAGGGATTGTCTGATGGCATTCATATCACCTTGTCCTCTTTTCACCGGGAAGGCCCCCAGAGTATTAAACAACTTTCCTAACAAGGGTAAAGAAAACAACTCCTCCTTTGCCATAAAACGAACAGGACGCGGCAGACTAGAGGCCGCCACAATAGGATCCCACATACTAACATGATTAATTGCCAAAATCACCGGGCCTTCAAGAGGCAGATTCTCAACCCCCTGAATTTTCCACCCCATTAGTTTGAATTGCAGGCGAAACATTCCTTTAGCAACGTTGTATAACGTCATTACTATCCCTCCTGTGCTAAACGAAGGATTTCTGTGACAATATCCTCAACCTTTAAGCCAGTGGTATCCAGAATTTTCGCGTCTCGGGCAGGTTCTAAAGGAGACACTTCCCGTTCCATGTCCTGACGATCACGTCGCTCCATATCTTGAGCCACTTCTTCAATGGAGACATTGCGGCCGGAATTCCGGAGTTCAATCCACCGGCGCCTTGCTCGTTCGTCAGCTGAAGCCGTTAAAAAAATTTTAAGATCTGCCTCCGGCAGTACATGGGTGCCGATATCCCGGCCATCCATAACTACTCCGCCTCGAGCCGCCTCCACACGTTGAAGCTCAACTAACCGTTCTCTCACCTTTGCATATGCAGCAACCGTTGCAACAGCTCGGGAAACTTCCGGATTTCTAATGGCTTGGGTTACATTTTGACCATCACACCATACGAGACGTTCATCGGAATGGTCTAACATCACCTCAGTTCTTTGAGCAATTTGACTTACTTGTTCCTCATCGTTAATGGGAATTCTGCTAGATAAAGCTTTATACGCTATAGCCCGGTACATAGCACCGGTATCGACATAAAATAAATTCAGTCCTTTGGCCACGAGTTTAGCGACCGTACTTTTTCCTGCTCCGGCAGGACCATCAATAGCGATTTGCAGGTCATGTTGTTTTCTATGTGCCACAATTATACTCCTGTCTGTTCAAAGAATATTCATAGTTTTATAAAATTAAGGCGATCTCACAATATCCTATTAAAGACCTTTTATTTTAAATATATTACACAAATTATAACATACGACTTTGAGCCCAAACAATCCTTCGTTTTATTGCCTATTGATTAAGGTATTCTTATTATAGATTATTAATTTTATTCGGGAAACTATTCAACACTTTGCCTCTATTTCTGCCCTAAAAACGAGGAAACAGAACTGATGCCACTTTCTCTAGTGCGGCTTCAGTTCTGTAGGCATTTTGCCCTTCTGCCATAGATCGCTTTTGAAACCTACGGCCTGGCTTTCTTATTATGGGAAGAGAGTTCAAATTTATAGCCATTAATCATTGAAGAAATTGTCCCGTCATCATCTAAAATGTCTTGGCGGAAAACCATATACAAGTGTCCGATTAAGAAGACAGCGTATCCCCAGGCCAAAAAATGGTGTAAATTACGCACCTGATACTCATTGCGTAAAAGAGGAACCACCCAGCCAAAAAGGGTCTGAATTATTCCGTTCGGATCTCCTCCCCCGCGCATCGCTAAACCCGTTAACATAATGAGCAAACCGCCGACCCATACAAAAAAGAAATACATTAACTGGGCGAGGGCATTATGACCCACGTGCTCCACGTGTTCTCGAGTCATGAAGGTATAATATTTAAAGGTGGTAACAGCATCCCGCCAAAACTCTTTCTTCCAAAGTCTCATTTTAGAATACTCATTGCCTGCCCAAAACCAATACAGTCGAAAAAGCATGTTGGCCATAAAAATAAAGGCAAATATTCCGTGCCAATAACGGACTCTTCCCATAAAGAAATGTCCAACAGCTTCACCTGGAGTATCCAAAATAGGATGTCCGATGTACATTCCCGTTAAAAAAAGAATCGTGATGGCTAATGCATTAACCCAATGAAAAAAACGCACAGGAAATTCCCAAACATATACCTGGCTTCGAAGAATACTCATCTTAAGAATCCTCCTTAAATCACTCGAACTTTGAGAACATCATTCCCTTGAGGATTTAACAAATGAGCAGCACAAGCTAAACATGGGTCAAAGGAGTGAATCGTCCGCAACAGTTCTAAAGGCTGATCTTGTCGGGCAATGGGGGTATCCAATAAGGAAGCTTCGTAGGGCCCCTTTTGACCGGATGCATCTCGAGGAGAGGCATTCCAGGTTGTCGGTACAACCGCTTGATAACTACTGACCTTGCCTTGATTGATCTTGACCCAATGCCCTAAGGCCCCGCGAGGAGCCTCAGCAAAGCCGACGCCTTGGGCTTGAGAAGGCCATTTTTCCGGGTCCCATTTTTCACCGTTGAAAGTCTGACTATCACCGGCTTTAATATTGGCTACTAGATCGCTGTAAAACCCTGCCAGATGATTTACCAGAAATTTAGACTCTAAAGCTCTGGCCAAGGTCCTTCCCAAGGTCGAATAGAGAGCTGTTACCGGCAGATTCAACCGATGAAGGGCATCATCAACCAAACCTTTGATTTCCTGATTGCCTTTGGCATAGGCTACAACAAAGCGGGCCAAGGGTCCCACTTCTACCGGGCGTCCCTTCCAGCGAGGTGTTTTTATCCAGCTATACCCTTTATTCTCGTCCAAATTGCTGTATGGCGGAAGTGGTCCATTATAAGCGACCTCAGTTTTTCCTTGCCAGGGATGTAGTCCGGCTTTTTGGTCATCATAACGATACCAGGAATGGGGAACAAATTCTTGAATTTGTTGAGGATCTTTGAGATTAACCTCTTCTACTTTACTTAAATTACGATCCAGAACAACTCCCCCGGGAAATAGAAAACTATCTGGTTCGCGAATATCAACCGTTGGAATACCGCCATAAGCCAGATAATTTCCCACACCACCGCCATAAAGATCCTGTTTATAAAAGGTTGCGATGGCAAAAATGTCCGGTATGAGTACCTGATCAACAAAAACCTGAGCTTCATCAATTTTAGTTTTTACTAAATTCAAGCGTTCCATATTAATAACGTCATTATCATTCATATTAAGAGTGCTGGCCATCCCTCCAACCAGGTAGTTGGGATGGGGGTTTTTACCGCCGAAAATGGTATGAATCTTCGCTATTTCTTTTTGCCAGGACAAAGCGTCCAGATAATGGGCAACACCAACTAAGTTAGCCTCCGGAGGAAGACGATAAGCCGGGTGCCCCCAGTAGGCATTGGCAAATATGCCAAGCTGCCCGCTTTCCACAAAGGTTTTAACCTTATTTTGGACATCTCGGAAATAGCCATCTGAAGACTTTGGCCAATCGGAAATAGAACGAGCTAAAGCACTTGCTTGAACAGGATCGGCTTTAAGAGCACTTAGGACATCGATCCAGTCAAAACCATGCAAATGGTAAAAATGGATCACATGATCCTGGACAAACTGGGTAGCGGTCATTATATTTCTGATTAAGTTGGCATTTTTGGGAATACGTATGTCCAAAGCATCTTCAACCGCCCGAATTGAGGCTAAAGCATGAATATGAGTACATACTCCGCAGATTCTTTGCACAAAGGCCCAGACATCACGCGGGTCTCTGTTTTCAACGATTTTTTCAATACCTCGAAAAACTGTACCGGCACTGATTGCATCGGTAATCCGATTACCATCAACCACTGCTTCAATACGCAAATGTCCTTCAATTCGGGTAATAGGGTCAACAACGATTCTTGTGGTCATAGTTCGCTTCCTTTCCAACGAAACATTGAAATTTCTAATCTTTACCTTCTTTAGCCTTTTTTTCGCTGTGTTTTACAACTGCTGTCATTCCGGCATGGGCTACCACTGCAAGACCGGCGACACCGATCACATCCATCCCTACCTGATCGACATCCTTACCAAGGGCGTTGTTCGGTATTTTGGCCAGATGAGTATAGAAGGGAGTATTATCAAAAAAGTTGTTTTCCGAACATCCTATACAAGGATGTCCCGATTTAATCGGATAGCTTACCCCATCATTCCACTCAGTGATGGCACAGGCATTATAGGTCGTAGGACCTTTACACCCCATTTTATAGAGGCACCACCCTTGTTTCGCTCCGGCATCATCAAAGGACTCAACAAACTGGCCCGCATCGAAAAAAGCTCGGCGAACACAATTGTCGTGGACACGATGTTCGTAGAATGCCTTAGGCCGTCCTTGATTGGTCAGCTCCGGAATTTCGCCGTAAGTAAGATAGTGTACGATGGTTCCCGTAATTACTTCGGCAATGGGAGGACAACCGGGAACGTCAATAACCGGCTTGTTTTTTATAACTCGCCGTATTGGTACAGCTTCTGTAGGGTTAGGATGAGCCCCTTGAACGCAAGCGTTTGTGGCACATGACCCATAGGCAATCACAGCAGCTGCTCCCTCAGCGGTTTGCTTGAGAATATCCGTTGAAGATACACCTCCAATAGTGCAATAGACTCCTCCATTCCCTAAAGTCGCGCTGCCTTCAACAACCAAAATATAACCGCCAGGATGATCCTTCATCGTTTTTAACCGTACGTCTTCCGCTTGTTTTCCGGCGGCGGCCTGGAGAACTTCCATATAGTCAAGTGAAATCATATTAAAAATCAAATCGGAGACTAATGGATGCGATGAACGCAAAAACGATTCTCCACAACAGGTACATTCCTGCAAGTTTAGATAAATAACTGGCAAGCGAGGTTTCGATTGTAAAGCCGAAACGATTTTTGGAAACTCTGTGGCCTCTAAACCCAGCATCGCTCCCATAAAAGTGCAGAATTTAAAGAAGTCTCTCCTGGATACCCCTTTGCGGCGAGCCCATTGGTAATAGGTTTCAGATTTCGACAAATAGTCTCCCTCCCTCAGTCAAGCATAGCAGTCCCGGATTTTTTTACGTTCTTTATTGTTTGTCACAAAATGAAAATTATTCCAAAGGAAAACTATTACACAAAAATAATAAAGGCGTTCTCGCTTCACTAGTAGATAGTGGAGTGAAAACGCCTTTATTTAATGAGTGAGCCTCCCCTACCTACACTTCGTTAAGAACGAGTAGGATAGGGGCTTCCGGCAAGCCCATAATGCATGTCTCAAGGGTATCTCGTCAGAGATGCCTCACCTGATAGGCGTGAGTCCATCATTTCGGTAAGGCCGGCAACTCTATGCATTTGCTGCATACAGGCCAGGTTCATAACTTCTACTACTTCTTACCTTAGGCAATAGTAGATACTTTGGCTCTTCTACAGGTAATTCTCGAAACAACCCATATTTGTAGTTGCTCAAGATATTTTAGCGGCAATTAAGGTTGCGATAATATTGTTTAAGGAGTGCAGCGCAACATTTGGATAAAGGGATTTGTATTTATCGTAAAGATAAACTAAAGCGATCCCAAGAATAAAGCGCGGAATGAAACCGTAAGCCTGAAAATGGAGTCCCGAAAAGATTGCCGCACTAATTACGGCAGCTGTCCATTTACCGCAATAAGTTCTAAGACTTCCAAAAATAAGTCCCCGGAACATGGTCTCTTCCACTAAAGGTGCTAAAACGCCTGCCAGAAGTAAATTCAAAACCAAGGCAGCTCCCGAAGATTGTCCCAGAAGCTTAGTATAGACATCTGTCGTGGGCGGGGACATTCCTTGTTTATATAAGAAAATAGCATAGGCAATATTGAAAAGCCAGGTAATCCCATAAATTCTCAAAATGTTAGGCAGGGCTTTCCGCAGAAAAACCGGCCGCCAGCCAAAGTCGGACCATTTCCAATGTCGAAGCTTTTTAACCAGCCAAAGCAAAAGAATAAATGAAAACTGGGTTAGAAAAGCATTTAAGTACATCAATACCCATTCATTGGGCCACCATTTCATCAACCAGACAGTTCCCAAAGCCAGAATAATATAGATCACGGCAATTCCAATCATAACTGCCAGTAAGTCGACCCAGTTTAAGGTGCGTTTTCGTTCAGGAGGTTCTAAGAGCTCTGAGTGTTCGTGATATTCAAGTCCTTCGTCCATATACACGCTCCCTTTTATGGTTTTAACACATAGTTTAATGGCAAATATCTCAGACTAACACTTAAGGGAGGAATAGAAATGCATTCCAATGAAACAACACTACAAGTTTACCATCGCTATTTTAAAATTCCCGTAGAACGCTATTTAAATACCGTAACTGATTTTTTAGATCCCTGGGACGAACGCGCTTACCAGCACTTTGTTCATCAACACCTCAAAACAATTGATGATCATGGCATCGTAGGCATGGTTCGTCAGGATAAGGATGAAAACTATGTTTATCTTGATGCAGCAGTACGATACCCTATAAACCATCCGACAGACATTGAAAAGATATCGGATTAAATGATCTAACCTTGAAGAAGCTGTTTCAGGTCTAGGACACTGGAAACAAAATAGTCCGGAGCTGCAGTTTCCAATTCTTCAAAAGTTCCGTAACCATAGCCCACAGATATAACCTTAATACTGTTCGCTCTGGCGCCTTGAACATCATAGAGACGGTCACCGATCATTACCGTTTTAGCCCGGGATTGAGGCGAAACACGTTTTAAGACTTCACGGATTAAATCTTCTTTCTCCACAAATTTCCCACTCAATTCGCTGCCCATGATTTCAGAAAAACTATCGTTCAAAGAGAAATGCTGCAGAATTTTTTCCGCAAAGACCTTCGGTTTTGAAGTCGCCAAAAAGTGTTGACAGCCTTTTTCCTTTAATAAGTCCAGAAGTTCAGGAATACCGGGGTAGACCATATTTTCATACATTCCAATCTCTTGGAAACGCTCGCGATAGAAGGTGACCGCCTTTGTTATTAAGTCTTCGTCGTCTGACTGAAGAAGAACTTTAAAACTAGCTTTTAAAGGCGGCCCAATAACCCACTCTAACTCGTCCTCATGGGGATAGGCAAAACCAAGTTTTTGCAGCGCATACTGTACAGAGCGAGTTATTCCTGGTTTGGGGTCTGTCAACGTCCCGTCAAGATCCCAAAGCAAATTATCAAAACGCACAACTGGACCTCCTCGTTTTTTCCTTATATTACCCCGGATGAAATTCCCCAAAATGGCTAATCTAAAACGTAAGAAAGGGGGATAAACTATGTTCTGGCAAAGACAACACTACCATTCTCATGGATTACTCTTTATCCTGAGCCTTATTGCAGCCTTTATGTTGGGCCGCAAATCCGAACAATATGGCTACACCATCGTCTCACGAGGAAGCGGTTACTCAGATTCAGATGACAACAATAACGAGATGGGAATGATGAACGATTCCCAGACAGAGAATAACTATCAAAGTTAGTCAGCAATGAAGCTGAACTTAAGCCCGCCACATATCTTTAATATGCTTTAACTGTCAAGCAAGTGACTATAACCCATGACTTTTACTATACCTAACTTAACACTAATTTACCAGCCGAAATCAAAAACTCCGAGTCTCTCGGAGTTTTTATCTATTTTTATTATCCCTAAAACGAAGTGAACCTTGATCAGGTAAAGCTGAACATCGGGGCTTCAGATACAATAATGTCCAGTGAACATTATTGCCGAGCCGCCTTTCCCAATAGGAATACTTAGCGGCGAAGGAGGACTTATAGAAGTGGGGGTCTTAAAAGCTAGACAAATCTCCTTCGCTCCTGACGCAAGTGATCTTCAATAGGCTCCTGGCGAAAATATGTCATCTTCTTCACCGGTACATAAGCTAAACCGCTGTCTAGAGACAAAGGGGGATAGCTCCGTAAAAGATCAGGCCATTTTTCCATCGATTCTGAACCTAAATGATGAAACAAAGCGACAACCTTTTCCACTGTTTCAGCAAAAAGCTGCTTCATAGTCATCTCAAAAGTTTCTCCCGTTACCGGGTGCTGCCAATGCAGACGGGAATCCAAAAAGGCTAAATTAAAACGCTGAGGATAAAATAAAGCCTCCTGTTGTTCAACCGTAGGATGCCCTAACCGCCGGTAAAGA
Source organism: Desulfosporosinus sp. SYSU MS00001 (assembly GCF_049943955.1). NCBI lineage: Bacteria > Bacillati > Bacillota > Clostridia > Eubacteriales > Desulfitobacteriaceae > Desulfosporosinus > Desulfosporosinus sp. SYSU MS00001. The sequence goes on along the minus strand of NZ_JBNFTW010000002.1, from coordinate 292,576 downwards.
GCTAAGATTCTTCGAGGTGTAGACCAGCGAAAGAATGTCTGAAGGAAGCGATGATTGCGCCAAGCCGTCATAAAATGCTTTTCAAGGCTTTTGTCACTTTTCCCGGCATAATAATCGATCAGCAATTGCAGAGCTTCTTGTCCAGTTGTCCCAGCTTCTCGCCAAAGATGAATTAAATCTGAGGGGTACTCAAGGGGATCAACAGCTTCCAGCCAAAGATCAATAGCCGTCTCGAAAAGACGATGTCGGAATACTGCCTTTCCCCGCTCCTCAGCACTCTCTGCAAAGTAATTGCCGCTCATATAATAGACCATTGGGTGGAAAGTGCTGTCTGCAATAAGATGGGACAGCATTCCCAGAAGGAAGACCAGCAGTGACTGCTTCTTATCTTGAACAAGAGCCCTTTTCGTAAGTTCAATCAACGGAAACAAGGTATTCTCTCCATTTACCCCATGGAGTTGGTTTCCTATACCTTCGATGCGAGCTTCAGGAGGCTGTGATAAATCGTAAAAGGCAATATCATGAGCAACAGCCCCCAGATAAAAAAGGGCCGAATCACGAAGAATCATCTCTCCCAGCTGTCCTGGGACACCTTTCTGCAAAGCAGCACTAGCAATGTGCCAATGTGTCAATTCTTTCGGCACAATCCTCCCTCCTCTCCAGCCCGCCAGGGATTTTGAAACCGAATTCCAGGAAAGATCGTAACTAGTTTGGTAATTTAGTCAAGGATTTTTTATTACCCACAAAGACCAAAATATCTTTATCCTCAATAACAGCTTTTGCCCCCGGCGCAACTACAATCTGATCTTCTTTCTTTTTAATGGCCATAACGGTGATTCCATAATTTTTCCGAAGATCCAATTCCCCTAGGGTTTTATTGACAAAACTGGCTGACGCCTTAGTTTCAAATATACTATAATCCGGGGATAACTCAATAAAATCCAAAACGTTTGTTGCTATTAGATTATGCGCCAGTCGTATTCCCATGTCCCTTTCCGGATAAATCACTTTATCCGCGCCGATTCGTTCCAAAACTTTGCCGTGCTGCGTCGATTGTGCCTTTGTTACAACAATGATTCCCATCTCTTTCAACATCAGCGTGATCAGGATATTCGCTTCGAGATCATCTCCTATGGCAACAACCGCCACGTCAAAATTTCGTACACCCAAGGCACGAAGGGTTTCCTCCTCCCGAGCATCTGCCTGAACCGCATGAGTAACATTATGCATAATAAGTTGGACCGCATGCTCATTCCTGTCAATGGCTAACACATCATGACCTAAATCGCTGAGAGTTTGAGCCACACTTCTTCCAAATCGGCCTAAACCAATAACTACAAATTGTTTACGCACATCTTCTCCCCCTAGCCAATCATAATTCGTTCATCGGGATATTTAATATGACAGATCCCTTTATTACGTTTCTGAGAAAGAACGAATGCTAACGTTAACGGGCCAACTCTGCCTATAAACATCGTTAAAATAATGGCTGCTTTACCAATTTCGGAAAGGTTTGGAGTAATCCCCAGGGACAACCCCACTGTCCCAAAAGCTGAGGTTACCTCAAAAAGTAAGGTGAGTATATCGGCATGTTCTGTTAGCGAAAGAATTGAGATCATGACAAATATTAATAATGAAGCTGAAGTGGTAATAGCCCAGGCTTTCTGTATAACATCCGGCGGCAGAGATCGTTTTTTTAAAACGACTTGGGGTTCACTGCGATAAGTAGCCAAAATAGAAACCATAATTGCAACAAAGGTTGTTGTTTTAATTCCGCCTCCTGTTGACCCTGGTGAAGCACCAATAAACATTAAGACAATGATGAACAGTAACGTCGTGTGATGCATACCGGCAAGATTGATCGTATTAAAACCGGCAGTTCTAGGGGAAACCGATTGGAAGAATGAGGCTAAAATTTTACTTCCCAGAGGAAGCGGCCCCAGAGTCTCAGGGTTCGTGAATTCCAGCACGAAGATAATCACAGCTCCAACTAATATAAGAATACCCGAAACTTCCAAGACGATTTTAGTATGTAATTTGAACTTATGGGAAGGAGTTTGCAGATCGACTAAAACGAAAAAGCCCAATCCACCTAACATGATTAAAACCATAATGGTGAGATTGATAATTGGATCATTAACATAGGCTGTAAAACTGGTAAAATCCCCCATGAGATCAATTCCGGCGTTGTTAAAAGCCGAAATTGAATGAAACACCCCGAAATATAAAGCTTGTTTCCAACCAAAGTTAAAAGACCAGCGCAGAGCTAAAATTAGAGTTCCAACCGCTTCAATGATAAATGAAAATTGAATAACCGATTTCGCCAAACGCACAATGCCTTCTACAGATACCTGGTTAAAGGCCTCCTGCAAGAGTAAGCGTTCCCTGAAGGTAATTCTGCGCTTTAAGATTAAGGCAAACATAGTGGCAAAGGTCATGAAGCCCAACCCGCCGATCTGAATCAGCATGAGAATAACTAGCTGCCCAAAATGCGTAAACGTCTTTGCCGTATCCACAACGACTAATCCTGTGACACACACTGCCGAAGTAGCTGTGAAAACTGCATTGATGAACGACAGCCCATCTCCATTAGTATTCGCAATCGGTAAGGTAAGCAGCAGTGCGCCGCATAAAATGACCGTGGCGAAGCCCAATACTAATACCCGAGATGGGGTCATTAGCTTACCCAGTATCTTCACCCCATTTCTCTCATGACTTAAATGCCTCAAATTTTGTAGTTAAGCGACGGAACCTGAGGATTTTATGAATAAAATCCCATTGATATTTATCATAACGCAAATAATCCTTGATATAAACACTTGATTTTTTAAACATTTGTGTCAAAGTTGTTCTCTATCATCTCATTATTACAAAAATTTATATCAAATTGTTATTTTATTCCAAAGAATACATTAACGAAAATCCGATATTTGATGCTTCCAGTTCAGCGTATGCCATGCCCAATAGGTTATTTCACTCTATCAATCTTTGTAGACGGAGATTCCCCCAATTGCTTTTTTAAAATAAAAAGAGCAGCGACAAACCTAAACCAATCAAGTTTGCTGCTGCTCCTAGAGACCCTTTCATAAGCAGACTAATGGAAAATAAGCAATAATTTATCGCATCCCCAATAGACGACCATACCAAAAAGAATTCCAAGAAAAAGATTAGGCACTCTACGGGCAAATAGAAATGTTAAAATTCCAGCCCATAAATAGGGATTATTAAGTACAATCGTTGATCCTCCGGGAGTAACCAACTCTGGAATAACCAAAGCTGCCAGAAGAGCAATCGGAACAAGCTCAATAAAATTTCGAACAAATCCTTGAACATTCTTTCCTTTGAATAGCAGAAACGGCAGCCACTTACCGATTAGTCCGCCCAAGATTGTAAAAATAACCCAGGAGGCATAAGCACCGGAATTGATTCCCAGCATAATTCTCCGGCGCTGTTCTTCTCCTGCCACTTCCTTGAGAATTCTGGAATTCAGGACAAAGGTCTCATCCGTTAAACCCTGTGCCAGCCCCAACGACCAGGTTAAAGATCTTTCTGGGAAAAAATGCACAACCGACAGACTCATAAGCACATGACGAATATTTACAATCAAAGTGGTAAGACCTATCATCCAGGCGGTAGCACCTTGGTGGAGCATTTCAATAGCAATAAACTGCGAAGCACCGGCAAATACGAAACAGGACATCAGTCCTGCTTCCCAAACACTTATTCCAAACTGGGTTGCCAAAATCCCAAACGTCACAGCTACAGGAGCGTAGCCAATAGCAATACTCAAAGACTGACGCTAGCCAAAGGCAAACCCTTGATCGCTATCCTGACGCGGTACAGAATTCATAGAATAACCTTCTTAATAACTTCCAAAAAGTTAGGGAATGAGACATCTGCCGCAGTCATGTTTTCCACGCTGACTCCTTTTTGAGAAAGCATACCGGCCACAGCCCAAGCCATAGCTAGGCGATGATCGCCAAAACTGCTCACTTCTCCGCCTCGCAGCATTCTTTGGCCATGGATTCTCATTCCGTCAGGCAATTCCTCTATCTTGGCGCCTAAAGCATTCAAGCCTTCAGCAACTCGTGCTATACGGTCAGTTTCTTTGACCCTTAATTCGGATGCATCCCGAATGACTGTCTCTCCTTCCGCCAGGCTTGCGGCTAAGGCTAAAATTGGAATTTCATCAATCAGGCGTGGAATCAGATCTCCCCCAAGCTCAATTCCTTTCAAATGTGCTGGCCGAACTCGTAAGGTCGCTCTTGGTTCACCACATATTTCCGAACTCTCCAAAAGTTCAATGTCTGCTCCCATAGCTTTCAAGGCATCAATAATTCCGGTTCGAGTTGGGTTTATTCCGACTTCCGGAAGAAGGAGCTCACCCTTTTCAGCCAAACTTCCTAAAACAAGAAAAAAAGCTGCGGAGGATATATCTCCCGGAACGGAAACCTCCTGGCCCGTTAATCTTCCGCCGCCCTGAAGTTTCACCAGGTTACCGGCACTGTGAACTTCAACTCCAAAGCCCTTGAGCATTCGTTCGGTATGATCCCGTGATCGAGAGGGCTCTTGAACACTTGTCTCTCCCTTTGCTCTTAAGCCTGCTAAAAGCAGAGCAGATTTGACCTGGGCCGAAGCAACCTCCGTCTGAAATGACTTCCCCTGCAGTTGACCGCCTTGCATCGTTATTGGTGCCAAATTGCCGTCGCTTCGTCCCAAAATACGAGCGCCCATTTGCTTTAGAGGCTCTGTAACACGCCGCATAGGACGTGAGCGCAGAGAATCGTCACCAGTCAAGGTAATAGAAAAGGGACTCCCTGCCAACACGCCCAACATGAGCCTGAACGTCGTCCCAGAATTACCCGCATCTAAAATAGTTGTTGGTTCTCGCCACTCGTCCATACCCTGACCATGAAGCCAAACTTCAGTTCCCTGTCTTTCCCAAGCTACACCTAGTTCTCTTAAACATCTTAGGGTGCTTAAACAATCTTGACCCAGTAAGAAATTTGTAACATGAGTTTCCCCCAAGGCCATTCCGCCTAAAAGCGCTGCCCGATGAGAGATGGATTTATCTCCGGGGACTCGAATTTCTCCCTTAACACCGGTGATCGGCTTAACAAAAACGCCTCCCATTGGAATTCCCCTTTCCATGTATCTATATCATAGAAATAATATTTCATTGACGTTAAGAATTATAATTATACCTATTTATCCAATCATAAGACTCCTACTTCAAGGAGAGTGGTTCCCCTACCTTACTTCGGGGGGTAGTGTCCATCCCTTCAGCGGGATAGAATTTGTTATGGGCTAAGCGCTTTCAGCGAAGGTGTCCACAGGACACTTTCGTCACCGAATCCCCGAGGTTCAGCTTTAGCTGAACGAGTTCACTTGAATCAAAGAGCTGATCGAATCGTATGGGCAACCCGAAAGACGTCAGCTATTTTCTCCCCATCTCCTTGCTCCAGATATTCCCGGAATTCTTTAAGCCTCTTTTCCCAAAGGGTTAGACCCTCAAGAATCGTCTCGGAATTTCTAACCATGATTTCCTTCCACATCTCAGGGGAGCTGTCTGCTACACGTGTCATATCCCGAAAACTTCGTCCTGCTAAAGATAACAGCGATTCACCGTCAAGGGAAGCATCTTTAGCCGCTAAAGACAGTGTAACTGCTAAAATATGAGGAATATGACTCACCATAGCAACTTCACGGTCGTGATCCAAAGGTTGTCTGAATTCTACCCTAGCCCCAAATTCCTGAACAAGTTGAACCATTTTGTCCACAACGATTGCCGGGCAATCTGCTGAAGGAGTCAAAACGTAAGGATAGCCGCGGAAAAGATCTTGATTGGCCGCTTCAAACCCGGACTGTTCAGAGCCCGTCATAGGGTGACCACCGACATAATAAACGTCAGATCCCCTTAAACCTTCTTGATATTTTTGACAAACCTCAGACTTAATACTCCCCACATCTGTGACAATAGCTCCTTGAGGAAGTTTTAGGGCGAAGTGATTAAAGCCTCTAACTAATTCTTTAAGCGGAAGGGCTAAAACAACAAGATCAACATCCAGATGCTCCGGTACTTCTGCCCAGCCTTCTTGGATCCAGCCTCGTCGAATCGCTTCAATAATACTTGACGTTTCAGGATCAACGGCAACGACCTGCCAGCCGAGCTGGTGTAACGCACCGGCCCAGGAACCGCCGATTAGTCCTAAACCAAAGATGCAGGCCTTCGGAATCCGAAGGCCTGACCATCCTGGTGTCAACATGACTGCGGCAGGATTCAACACAAGCTCACATCCCCTAGGGAACGGCCAAGGGCTTTGCTTAATCCGATGAGATCATCCATCATCAGTTTAAACGTTTCCGGGGTTAACGACTGCTTCCCATCAGATACTGCCTTCTCCGGCTGAGGGTGAACTTCAACAATCAGTCCATCAGCTCCGGCGGCCAAGGCTGCTTTTGCCATCGGATGAACCAATTGCCAGCGCCCCGTTCCATGGCTGGGGTCAACGATAACCGGTAAGTGAGATAGAGAATGCAATGCCGGGACCATCGTCAAATCAAGAGTATTACGAGTATACGTTTCAAAGGTGCGAATTCCGCGCTCACAGAACATGACTTGGTAATTGCCGCCATCCATAATATACTCTGCCGCCATCATCCACTCTTCTAGGGTAGCTGAAGGGCCTCGTTTCAAAAGAACAGGTTTTCCGCATTTGGCAACTTCTTTAAGCAGGTTGAAATTTTGCATATTCCGGGCACCAATTTGCAGAATATCGGAGTAATGGGCGATCAGAGAAACGTCTCGGGCATCGATAACCTCCGTCACGACCAGAAGTCCTGTTTCTTCCCGGGCATCTGCTAAATAGCGCAGCCCTTCTTCTTCCAGCCCCTGGAAGGAGTAAGGAGATGTTCGCGGCTTGAACGCTCCACCGCGCAAAAAGGTCGCCCCAGCTGCGCGAACAGCATGAGCCGTTTCTATGATCTGCTCTCTGCTTTCAACAGCACAGGGTCCAGCCATCATATGAACTTGACGGCCACCAATTTCATGGTCACCAATGCGGATAATACTATCTGTGGGATGAAACTCGCGGCTGACCAATTTATAGGGCGCTAAAATAGGCACTACTTTCTCGACCCAAGGCAAAGCTTCTAAGTCAAGGGCCTTAAGTCGAGTGCGATCTCCAACCGCACCCATTATTGTCTTCTCGACTCCTTCAGAAAGATGGATTTTAAAGCCCTCTTCCGTCAATCTTGTGGATACTTCTTCGACCTGCTCAGGTGTGGCACCTTTTTTCAAAACAATAATCATTTCAGACCTACCCCTTTCAACCATACTACTCTTTTACTTGGTTTATTCACTTGCTACCATCCTGCTTAACCATTGTTTTCAACCTAAATGTTCGCAATCTCTCGGAAACGTTCTTATCCAACCTCCTCTAACACAGGCAGCTGCCAAGCTGCTGCACTTATGCTTAAAAAATATATCGCATAGCGGCATGGGAGGCTGATGATAGTTACAAAAAAACACCCCAAATAAAGAGGGTGCTTTTACTCCAATTATAACTGCGCCCATCCTACTATCCTACGATCCTTTATTTGTCCTCTAAGGATTCCCCATTAAAAAAATGCCATCCTACTTAAGCTTTGCCTAACAAAGCCAATTCATTCACCGCTAGGGTAATAAATTGAAATTATCTTACCACAAAAGGGGCTGTCCCTACAACCCCTTAAGAAAAATCAGATTATTCAATCGTTTCCAAAAGATCCTTGCGTAAACTTGCAGCTTCTCTGAGAAAAATATGCCGAATTTCCTTTTGCGTACAGGATGTATTGACATGAAGCAAGACCCGAATGCAGCGGGACAGAGAACCAGGCACTGGTATTTCGGTGGCACAAAGTAAAGGAACTAGCTGCCAGCCGATCTCCCTGGCGCTGGATGCGGGAAAATCTGCATTTAAGTCTGACGTCACGGTAAAAATTGCACTAACCAGATCTTCCGTGCTCAACTTATTTTCTTTAAGAATCATCTGCAAGAGTTCCTTTGTTGCCTCTCGAATCTCTCCTGCATCGTTGTTCATAACGGTGGTTGCACCACGTATTCCACGTACCATATCTGTTCCTCCTTTAATCCTTGGGAGCAACGCGATGCCCCAGCCCTACAGCTACTTCGTCTAAATGAAGAAGCCCGATGCCAAAGAAGACAGCAACACTCAAATGGTCGTCTTGACGTGCAATTCCGATTTTGCCACCAATATTTAAACCCATAGCTTTATTCATAATTTGGCTTAAGGCCTCACGTGTGGCACCTGCTACGGCACCTTCGTCTCCATGAGTTTCGTGAATAGCCCCTTCGCGTTTAGCCGCAACGATAGCTCGTTCTACAATCTTACGTACTGAATTAATATACTCGCCGCCATAATCAACAGCAGCAGTTTTAACACCCTGTCTCTGATAGTGTTCCTTGAGGTGAGTTTCCTCGTCTCTGCTCTCTGTCATGGCCATTTTTAAAGCGGCAAGGGCGATTTTCTTACTTTGTGCCATCATTCCGTCCTTCCTTTCCTAACATGTCCTCAATAACTCCTACCATTCTGCCCTCCTTCTCTTCAAGGCAAGTTCCATCGTCTAATGATTGCATTATAGTCCACCGGTTCAGGATTTGCAATATTATGGGCTAACCTGGAAGGTCTGAACAGAACCTGGTAAGACAATCACTTGCGTCTGGTGCGGCTCTTTTAATCCGCCATCGTTCTTGATAATCTGAACTCGTATTATCTGGGATAAGCCCGTGCCATCCAGCTGAATTTGGCCCCTTTGAGCAAGCACCTTCTGTTCTCCCTTCATCAGAGTTGCTATTTCTTTGCCATTTTGCAAGACGCGGATGGGTGCTGCTGGGATTGACGTTAAGGTTAATTGCCATAATTTTGTTGACTCATTGGCAGCAAGAGAAGGTAAATCCAAAGGAGGAGACTCTACTTTCGAGGCAACAGATATGTAGAATTGCAGGGGATCACGAGCAACACTTAACTGCATAACAACAAGCATTACGGAGGCTAAGACCATGACCCGGATGATTCGCCGTTCTCCATTTTGAACACTGCTCCAAAGCTGTTCCATCATTGAAACTTTTCTACGCACAAACACCACCTCAGAAAAAGTTTATGCGTCAAGTATCTTTATCAGACCAGAGAACAGACTTCCTCACCAGCGGCACGTCCGGCGCGAAAACCCATGGCGAAAGCAGCCTGCAAATTATAACCGCCGGTTATTCCATCAACATCCACCACTTCTCCTGCCCAGTACAGTCCCTCGATTCGTTTGGAGGCCATGGTTTTAGGATTAATTTCTTTAACATCGACCCCTCCGGCCGTGACAATTGCGGTCTCAAGAGAGAGCGTATCGGTTACGGTGAGAGTCAGCTCTTGCAGTAAAGCAAGCAACGTTTTTCGTTCTTCACGATTGATTTGATGGACAACTCGTTCAGGATTAATTCCGCTTAACTTAATTATCACCGGGATCAAGCTTTGGGGCAGAAGGTCTTCAAGTGCATTTTTAAATTGTTTATTGCTATACTTTTGAAAATCTCTTTGCAGGCGCAGATCAAGTTGTTCCCTGGTCAAAGCCGGTTTTAAATTAATCCGCAGCTGAACAGTCTCTCCCTTACGTCTTTCTTCGCCTGCTTGCCGGCTTAAGGTTAGGATAATGGGGCCGGATACTCCGAAATGAGTGAAGAGCATTTCCCCAAACTCTGTAACTTTTTTCTTTCCGCCGATCCACAAAGAAGCTTCAACATTCCTTAGAGACAGCCCTTGCAATTCCTTGACCCAGGTCTCAGCCGTTTTGAGTGGGACTAAAGCCGGTCGCGGGGTAATCACATGATGCCCCAGCTTACGGGCAAAGCGAAAGCCATCACCTGTTGATCCCGTTGCCGGATAGGAAGCTCCTCCTGTACAGACAAGCACAGCCTGGGCTAAAAACCGCTTTTGACCCGTTCCTTGGACACCGATAACACGGTTATTCTCAATCAGAATATCCTCGATGGTAATCCCGGTAAGAATTGTAACTCCCATTTCAGTCAAATACGCAGCAAAAGCCTTGTTGACACTTTCTGCATCATCAGAAACCGGAAAAACACGCCCTCCGCGTTCAACTTTAGTCTCAACTCCATAGTGAGCAAGAAAATGCCGTACGGCTACATTATCGAAGTCCCGGAGAATTCCATGCAAAAACCGCCCATTGCCCGGATAGTTACGAATAAAATCCGAGACATTTTCTTCATTGGTAATATTACAGCGCCCTTTACCCGAAATGGCAATTTTTCTGCCCAAGCGTTCTTTTTTCTCAAGCAAAAGAACCTTTGCGCCGCTTTTCGCGGCTTGCCCGGCTGCCATCATGCCGGCAGCGCCTCCGCCAATGACAATTACCTGATAGTCCTTCATCCTAATTTCCTTTCATCTCATCGTGTGACTCCCACTTCAAGTGGGAGCCTCACAATGTTCAGCTTTAGCTGAACAAGTTCACTTATCTTTAGATTATCTGTATCTCTTGATCCGTTTATTTAGTTTAACATATACTCTAATAAGTACGTTTTTCTTTCCTGACTTAATAAAAGGTCTGAGTTTTGCCCTTAAAACCTGACTGTGCTAAAATTATCCCTACTTAAACTATTTACATAAAAGGTCTTCTTTATAAACAATTCAGGAAAACCTTTTGCACTTCACTGAGCAGGCCCTAAAAATTGAACAAAACTAAATATTTTAGGAGGAATGTTTCATGAGTCTTGACAACCGCACCGCTATTTTAGCCCGAATTTCTGCTTCAGTTGCCTGTAATGCCCTTGCTTCTCTTCGTGTAGCGATTATGGAAGCTTTGGAAATGGGTATCAATAAGGCAGACATTACCGAGGCAATAAACTTAGCCTTAGAAATTCAGCAGCAACCCATTAACCATGTAACTCATCTTGCCGAACAGCTTTTGCGCGAACCCCTGAAAAAGTCCCACGAACACGATGCCCATTGCGATTGCGGATGCGGCGGTCATCATGTGTAAGCAGGAACACAAGGTATGGTAAGCTTTTATCAAGCGATTCAATCCATTCATACTCCGCTGATTGATTATTTCTTTATTCTGCTTAGCTTTTTAGGCAGTGAGCCAAGTTATATTTTTCTAATGACCGTCATTTATTGGAATATTGATAAGCGTTTTGGTTTTAGACTGGCTACCTTATTCTTGACGTCTATGGCTTTGAACGGATTTTTCAAGGATATATTTAATGCCCCTCGTCCCATTGGGCAACCCGGTATTCGCTCTCTCTATCTTTCTTCGGCAGCAGGCAGTTCTTTTCCAAGCGGTCACAGCCAAGGAGCGGCAACCTTTTACCCCTATGTTTGGAATCGTTGGCGATCCCGTAAGATCTGGCTGGGAATTAGTGTTTTTATGATCCTCGGTATTGGTTTTTCCCGCCTTTATCTCGGCGTGCACTGGCCTCAAGATGTCTTAGGGGGCTATTTGCTGGGGGGGATGGTCGTTTTCGGGTTTCAAAAGATCGATGAGCGCTTGTTAAAACTTCAAATGTCCCTTGGTTTAAAACTCTTCCTTTCCTTCTTAGTCCCCTTGTTATTTCTCTTGCTGTATCATACCCAGCAGGGACTGCAAATGATTGGTTTTGTTACCGGTTTCACCTGCGGACATTTTTTAGAGGATGTTTATCTCGACTACCGTGAACGTACCCTCCTGGTCCCCTCAATCTTCAAAACTCTCCTTGGCCTTTGTGTTTTAGGACTCTGGGTCTGGCTCTGGCATTGGCTTACCCGCATTTATCCTTGGATCTATCTTCCCGTCCTTTCCGTCGGCGGCTTATGGACGTCCTTTGGGGCTCCCTGTCTCTTTCGCTATTTTAAATGGGAAACCCCTTTAAAGGAAGAAAGAACTTCGTCCCTTGGGATCACTCGTTGAACAGACCAGACATAACTCCGTATTGTCAAAAATACGTTTTCCACACTGTTTGCAATACAAAGGACTGCCTTCATGAATCAGTACCTTACCCGTTAAAAACCGATAATTTAGCATTTTACTAGAATAAGACAAAGCCTCAATGCGGCAGACATCCAGACAACGATTACAATGGACGCATTTCTGAGGCTCAAGGATAAGCCGCTGGGATAATATTTTATCTTCCAGAGGCGACTCCTTGGCCGCTGGGTCAGGATCCCATTCCTCTGTTTTTTGGAGAGCACCCTGGGGACAAATCGAGGCGCAAACCCCGCAATTCGTGCACAACCTGGAAACTGACAAAACTCTAAAAGGTATCTTTTCATCTTCGTCTTTTTCCAGAGCTTGCAGCAAACCCTGTCGGCTCTTAGGAATTAGATAGGTCTGATCGGCCGTTAAGTTCGGCAACCAATGTTCAACCTGTTTCATGCTTTTTTGGCGCCAATTATCCAAGGAAAGGCTCCGTTTAAACGATTTAGGAGCTTCTATACCCTTAGAGTCTCTGCCATCGTCCGGTCGTACTTGGATATGAACCGGAGGATGATCCGGCCAGGACGAATGCACTTGCTTAAAGGCTTGAACGCTGACAGTACAGGCAGAACGATCCTCGCAAGCTGAACATACTCCTGTAACCAGAGTTACAGGTTTTTTCTTCGCCCAAAGAATTAAGGTCACCCAGCCATCTATATCAAACATACCTAAACAAGGAATCTCAAAACCTCCGGGAAGAGCCTTTGGACAATTCAAACGGATTTCATTGGTCTCTTCAAGATATTCGTAGAGCTTATCAATCTGAGTATCAACAAAACCATCACTTGGACAAACGGCCATACAGGCCCCACATTCGGAACATTTCTGGGCATCAAGCTGGCGGTATTCAGAAATAGCCTGGTAGGGGCATACCTCAATACATAATCGGCAGGTATTCGTATAAGCTTTTTTAGTATTAAGACAATTTCCGTTGTGATAAACTACTTGGCAAGTCATATTCAGGCCTCACTGTTCTATACTTTTTCATTCCAAGCAACGGTCTGTTCTAAAACGCTTTGAAGTAAAAGAGGCGGGAAACACATCGTCTAGTGTTTCCGCCTCTTTTATTTGTACTTACGAAGCAAATCCTTTGCCAATTCATTCTCCACACCAACTAAGTGATCCAGCATCAATTTTTGGGCTTGTTCAATATCGTGCAATCGTATCGCTTCGTAAATGGCAAAATGTTCGTCATACAATCTCTGGGGCTTATTTTTATCAGATGCAAGTATATCACGACTGGTTTTCAAAGTTATGCGCATGGTATCTGAAATCGTGTTCATAAGACGAATCAAGATCTTATTGTGGGTAGCTTTAGCGATGGAATAATGAAAATGGTGATCGGCTTCTTCTCCGGTTCGTTCTAATTGAAGATCAGTTCGCATAAGTTCCAGATATTTGTGCATCTCGGCGATCTCATCCTCTTCTGCTCTCTCCGCTGCTAATCCGGCAGCTTGCACCTCAAGAACCTTCCGAGCCTCATAGAGTTCTAAATCAGAATCTTTTTCAATGAACAGCATCCAGGCTAAAGGAGCTACTACCGAATCAACGTTAACCTGTCTGATATACATTCCTTCTCCGGAACGAACCTCGATAAGGCCCATTAGTTCCAGGGCACTTACAGCTTCACGGATGGAGGATCGACTAACTTTAAATCGTTCAACCAACTCACGTTCTGATGGTAAACGGTCTCCGGGTTTCAGATGGCCATCGATGACAAGTTGACTGATTTGATCTACAATCTGTTCATAAATTTTTTGGGTCTTTATGGGTTTTAAAATCACCCTATTCACTCCTTGTTAACACGTTCTCCTCCAATAGCTAGCAATTCACAATTCTACATGAATATTCTATCATACTTTTTAGTTTAGCATGAGTATAGGGGAAAATCCAATATTTTCTATAATAAAAGAGGAAACACTAGTTGATTAGTGTTTCCATTTAGTTTATCGTCCTCAAAATAACATCCTATAGATTTGGTTTGAGGTTAGAATTACTTCGATCCTTTTTTACCGGCACGATAGGATTCCGCCAGAATTTGAATCGTATGCATAACTTGTTCCTGAATACCCGCATTTTCGACACCGCTCTGCAGCTGTAAGCGACAAGCAGGGCAACCGGTAGCTACAGTATTCGTTTGAGTTTGAGAAATATCGGCAATTTTTCGATCCGAAATCTTAACGGAAAGATCCGGGTGAACCAAACTAAACGATCCAGCCATACCGCAGCAACGGCCAGGCTCTTTCATTTCAATCAATTCCACTCCAGGGATACTTTTGAGAATCTCTCGAGGTTCTTTATTAATACCTTGTCCACGATTTAAATGGCAAGGATCATGATAAGTCACCTTACGGTCAACGCGACCCAAGCCTTCTTTCTTAAAGGGTACTTTGTGGATCAGGAACTCCGAAATGTCATAGGATTTTTCCGACCACTTCTTGGCCAGACTGCTGAATTCCGGGTCATTCTCCAAAAGCTCCATAAAGACATGTTTCCAAGCTGTTCCTCCTGAAGAACAAGCAACAACTAAAGCATCTGCGCCCAATCGTTCAAACGCTCGTAAGTTTCGTCGTGCAAGTGCACGGGCTGACACAGTGTCTCCATTTACTGATGCTGGTATCCCACAACAACCTTGTCCTCTAGGAATAACAACTTCAATATCATTTTCTGCCAAAACTTCAACGACAGCTTTACCGATATCCGTGTAAAAATAGTTGATCATACATCCTGTAAAGAAGGCAACCCTCATTTTGGGATTTTTAACCTTGACAACTTCAGGCAGCTCAGATCGTAAAGGACGTTTAGCAAGCATCGGGAATACTTTTTCTGTTCCTATGCCAATGTCAAAACGCATCCGAGCAAGGCGATCACTTTTGTGAGGTAAATGCTTCAAAGCGACCCCTTGAAAAACGCTGCCTGTTTTCATGCCAAAATCAAAAAGGCGCTGCATCTTCAGGGCTGTAAAGGCGATCTTTTTAACAGGATGCAGACCCTTTTTACGAACCGCTTCTGCTCTAGCCGCTAAAATAATTTTATCAAAACGAACTCCACATGGACAATTTTGGTTACAAGCCATGCACGTGGTACAAAGAGAAAAACGCTCAGCCATGCCTTCAGTCATTTCTGCCTCGCCTGAGAGAATAAATTCTGCCAGGCTTATTTTCCCTCGTGCAACTCCAACTTCTTGGCGCGTTTCCTTATAAATTGGGCAAACGGCCTGACAGTTGCCACATTTCATACATTTATGGAGTTCCTCGTTAATCGAATCCAAAGAATCATATACGGACACGATTAATCCCTCCTTACAATTTTGCCAGGGTTCAACATATAGTTGGGATCCAAGGCTTCTTTGATCGCCTTCAAGGCTTCTACTCCCGCTTCACCAAATTCCAAACTTAAGAAGTCCATTTTGGCAACTCCGATTCCATGCTCTCCCGAAAGGGTACCACCCAGAGCAATAGCCCCATGGAAAATTTCGTCGACGGCGAGATGAACCCGCTTCATTTCGTCCTCATCACGTACATCCGTTAAAATCGTTGGGTGCAGGTTTCCATCTCCTGCGTGCCCAAAGGTTGCTATTTGAAGGTTATACTTTTCAGCAACTTTACGGACTATTTTAAGCATTTCAGGAATCTTACTCCGCGGAACAGTAGCGTCCTCAAGAACGGTCGTCGGGCGTTTCTGTGCCAAAGCAGGAAGGGCACTGCGGCGTGCAAGCCAGAGAAGATCACGTTCCTGATCGTTTTTAGCCACTTTAACTTCGACGGCGCCTTCTTCTTTTAATATACGCTCCACTAATACGGACTCACGTTCCACAACTTCTTTGTAACCATCCACCTCACATAAGAGTACTGCTTCAGCATTCAGAGGGAGTCCGGCATGAACGAAATGCTCTACAGTTTGAATGGTCACATTATCCATGATTTCCAGGGTCGCTGGAATGACCTTATTACGAATAATTGCCGCTATGGCATTGCCAGCCTTATCAAGGTTATCAAAAACACCTAAAACACTTTTTCTCGTCTCAGGAGCCGGGATCAATTTGACGATCATTTCTGTAATAATTCCCAAAGTTCCCTCAGCACCTGTGAAAAGAGCCACTAAATCATAGCCCGTAACATTCTTGACAGTTTTTCCGCCCCAGCGAATGACCTTGCCATTGGCCAGAACAATCGTTAACCCCATTATATAATGCTTAGTAACACCATATTTCAGACCTCGTAATCCTCCGGAACATTCAGACACTGACCCGCCCATAGTAGCTGTAGTGACGGTTCCTGGATCAGGGGGATAAATCAGGCCATGTTTGGCTGCTTCGTCATTTAAGGTCTGAATAATAACACCCGGTTGAACAGTAGCAGTTAAATTATCCTGATCAAATTCAAGAATCTTATTCAGGTTGAGCATTGAAAGAACAATGCCCCCCTGGATGGGAACAGTTCCCCCACTAAGATTGGTTCCTGACCCCCGGGGGTAAATCGGGACTTGATGACGCTGGGCAATTTTCACGACCTCTGCGACCTGTTCGGTAGATATGGGCGAAACTACAACATCCGGCTTTTGATGTTTCAAAGCCGCAGTTGCATCGTAGGCATAGGTCAGTAAATCTTCCTGTTCTGTAAGAACATTTTCACGACCGAGCACTTGTATAAGTTCTTCCACAACTTCACGAGCTAACATTATTTTGTTTCCCCCTTTTTAATGTCTGATTGTCAGACCACACAAAAGCAAAATAAAAAACAATCTTCATATCTTTGATATATATAATAATAATCTAACTGTATTGAAATTTCAATATGAGAATTTTAGATAAATGAATTGACAAATTTATATAATTAACAATTTACTTGCCAACTTACTTTACGCTGGCATGAAAAAGTGGGAAAGGGTTAAACTACCCCTTCCCACGTTCCATTTTAAATGATTAACCCTTAGTGTAAGATCGGCATCATACCAGGCACGAAGTAGGCCTGAATATAAGTCATACACATGATAAGAACCAACATAAACAAGGAATGCTTAATTGTGA
Source organism: Desulfosporosinus sp. SYSU MS00001 (assembly GCF_049943955.1). Lineage (NCBI taxonomy): Bacteria > Bacillati > Bacillota > Clostridia > Eubacteriales > Desulfitobacteriaceae > Desulfosporosinus > Desulfosporosinus sp. SYSU MS00001. Next base: position 275,526 of record NZ_JBNFTW010000002.1, on the reverse strand, counting down.
AGCGGAAGAGATCTGACTCTCGGCCAACTAAGTCTGTAGCTGCAGCAGCAACAGCGATGGATTGAGGAGAGATCATTTTTCCTACGACACCACCAGAGCTGTTGGCAGCAACGGTGAGGATAGGGTTGATTCCCACTTGAGTAGCGGTAACACGCTGCAATTGTCCGAAGAGAGCATTTGCCGATGTATCGGATCCAGTTAAGAATACGCCGAGCCATCCTAAGATAGGAGCGAAGAATGGGAACGCGTGTCCAGTAAGGGAGAAGAATAAGCCAAGGGTGTAAGAAAGTCCGGAATAGTTAGCTATATAAGCGAATCCAAGTACTGAACCAATGGTGATAATCGGATAGATGAGACTCTTTACAGTAGATCCAGCAACCTTACCGGCTCGAGCAGGGCTGATTTTGAGAATAATCATAGTGATGATAGAAGCGAATAGAATGACTGTTCCAGTTGCTAGGAAGAAATCCCACTTATAATTAGCGGCATAAATGGTAGGCTTATTAACAATTGGTGCAGCTTTATAAACTAAGCCATCGAGACCAGGCCAATGAGGAATCATGATAAACCATTTAAGCTGTTTGGTAACATAATCTTTGAAAGGATTAGAACCCCAGATTCCTACCATAACTGTAAGAACGATGAATGGAGACCAAGCCTTTAAAACCTGACCACCGGTATATTTTTGATGTTGCTCGATCTTGACGTTCTTTTCGTTCGGGAAGCGCCAAATATTCTTGGGTTTCCAGAATTTCAGCAAGATAGCCGTACAAATCAGAGAGAAGATCGAGGCAATAATATCAGGAAGCAAAGCTCCGAGATAGTTTGAGGACCACCATTGCGCAACGGCAAAGGTAATACCGGAAACGGCAATTCCGGGGAGAACTTCTTTAGCGCCTTTCCAACCGGCCATTAAAATGATCAGATACAAGGGAACAAACACGGAGAGAAATGGTAATTGACGTCCGATTGCGGCTGCAATAATATCTTGATTAATTCCCGAAGAAGCAGCAGCAGCAACAATTGGAGAACCGATTCCTCCGAAAGCTACCGGTGCAGTATTAGCAACTAAGCAAATACCTGCAGCATAAAGTGGTTCAAAACCTAATCCCACCAAGATGGAAGCGGTAATAGCTACTGGAGTACCAAATCCTGCAGCCCCCTCGAGGAAGGCACCAAAGGAAAATGCAATCAGAAGGGCTTGAAGTCGACGGTCATCAGATAAAGAGGCAATTGAACTTTTAATAATATCAAACTGACCTGCTTCAACTGTCAAGTTATATAGAAAAACTGCGGCTACAATAATCCAGGCGATCGGGAACCATCCATTGATTACTCCGAGTATACTTGCTGAAATAGCAAGGCCAACTGGCATTTTGTAAACGAGAATAACATCAATAATCGTAAATAAGAGCGTAGTAGTACCTGCAATATGCCCTTTCATTCGTTTAATAGCAAGAGCCCAAAACAGATAAAAAATAGGCAGAGAAACAGCAAGCGCGGTTAATGGAATGCTATTTCCAAGGGCAGCGTAATTCTGTGTCCATGGCATTTGTTTAATTCCACCTTTCATTTAATTATGTCTAGAGCGTTTCCAATTTAGAATTAACTTATACTACGTTCACCCTCCTTCTCTTCTAAGATTATAGGAAATGGCTGATTGTTTGACTGTCAGACCATTAACCTGCTTAATATACTACCTCTAAAGAATGAAAATTTCAATATGCTATTAAATTCTTTGTTTCACTTATTATCAAACTTTAATAATTTTGGGGCCCAATTCCGAATTTTTAGAACAAAAAATAAAAGCAAAGAGTGATTCGAATCTTACTTTAGAAAAATATTCTATTTTTAGTAGATTTAATTATATTGTTTAATTTACAGAGCTGTATGTGAATATTAAACTAGATTTAGTTATATTTATTCAAAACTATTTCAATATTCAAAACTCTGTTTCACAAACAATATGTAGATTAGAAAAAATGTACTGTCTCTCACCTCCCCTTAAGAATAATATAATATTGAAAAAATTACAATATGTTAGGATCTTTGTGAATAAATTATTTAGTAAGTTATTTAATTATTTTTAATTTTTCATATTGTTGCAAAATTTTATAATTTAAATTAATACGTTAAATCTAATGATCTCTAGCGCAAGTACTTTTGTTCTATAGCCTTAAGTTCCTGTTGAAAAGATTGACTTAAACGGAATAACAATCGCTCCATGTCCAGGCGATGTAATGAAATACTTTCCGGACTCAGAAATTCAATCTTACGGAATTCCGGTTTAATTAATAGTGGCAATAAATCATCGAGATTTTCCACCCTAAGAGTAAGAATAATAGGCGCCAATGCCGACTCTTGGGTTCTTCGTCCCGAACCTTCTGTAACTGTGTAGACATCTAGACTCAAATCAACATCCTCTATCATAATTCCCTGAAGTGGGACATTTCGCAAAACAGCAACCTGCTGTTCCCTCGTTGCTTCAGCTACTTGTTCTTTACTTTTACTTCCGAAAAAGAAACGTCCGCTGTGTGCTTCTCCACGAAAATCCAAACGAATCCTCACCCGGACATGTTCCGTTAAAAGTTCCTCTCCGATCCGTATTTTCATCTCTGATCTCTCCGTTCTATATAAACCTACAATTTTTTTATTGTTTAAGCAAAATATTCTCCATAGGGATTATTTTCTCCTGCCTAATTTGCTATATGCTCACACTTTGTGGACATACTAACCTTATTATAAGGAAAAGGAAATGCTGTCAAAGGAGATTAGAATATGCGAAAAACTGTGGTTGCAATATTTAAAGGCCCACAACAGACAAAAGAAGCAATTGAAGAGATCCAAGGAGAATCCTTAGCCAATAGTAAAATTTCTGTTGTTGTTCTCAGCGATTATCTGCATCAAGGGGAATTCAAAGAAGAAATTGCTAATGAGCTGGCCTACTATCCGAGCGAAATTAATCTTGACAAATTTAACGCTTGGCTTGTTCAAGCTCCCCCTTTTAACGTTCCCAATCTTGGCGAGGTGGCAGCAGCCGGACCTATAGCCAACCTGTTGATGCATCAACCCCAGGGACGTGGATTGACAGAAGCCCTCTTAGTCTATGGTATTTCTGCGGAACGGGCTCGTCATTATGAGCACGAAGTCAGAACCGGACATTGGCTTGTCCTTATTACAACCAATCATGAAAAACAAAATTCAGTCGCCAATGCGTTAGGAGCTTTTGGAGGAAAAGACATCGAAAAATGGAATACTTCCATAGATCATCCTCTTTATCCTATTGGTTAAGACAGTCCAACTAATAAGCGAAGCTTTTTTACTTCCTCAATGGTTAAAGATCGATAGTTTCCTGCTGAAAAACGTTGTCCATCTAAGGTTAAAGGCCCATAAGCTATGCGCTCTAATTGAACAACGGGATAACCGACAAATTTAAACATTCTCCGCACCTGCCTGTTTTTCCCTTCATGAATCGTCACTTCCAGGACTTCAAGCAAATGTTGTTTATGACCGCTCCTGCTGATAACTTTAGCCGGAGCGGTTTTGCCATCTTCAAGTTCAACCCCTTTTCTTAGCTGTTCCAGAGCTTCCAGTTCTACCGGGCCTTTAACCCAAACCCTATAAGTTTTATTCACCCCGTAGGAAGGATGCATTAAGCGATGGGCTAGTTCTCCATCGTTTGTCATAATCAGCAAACCCGATGTATCATAATCTAACCGACCCACCGGATACACTCTAACTGGGACATTTTTCATTAAATCTACAACAGTTGGTCTTCCCCGAGGATCTTGAGCGCTCGAAATTACTCCTACCGGTTTATTCAGCAAATAATAATGCAGTTCCTCAGCCTTTTTAACGGGAACTCCATCCACAATAATCTCATCTTCGGCACGGACCTTAGTTCCTAATACAGATACCGTAGAACCATTGACTTTCACTCGTCCTTCTTGAATTAATTTTTCAACTTGGCGGCGGGAGGCGACTCCAGCTTGAGCCAACACTTTCTGCAGCCGTTCGCCGGATTCCGGGCTTTTTTCATGTTTGTATTTAACCTCCATGAAACTTCTCATTCCTTTTCGCTATTATCCTCTTTATGGTCTTTTATCCGGTTTTTAGGTCCCTTACTTCTATAAGTAGGGGTGGGTCCTTCGTTTCAGCTTTAGCTGAACGAGTTCACTTAGCCTTTCTAATTTTAGGTTGTTTGAGAGCAAAAACCCCCGGTCCGATTTCAGGGTAAGTTTCTTCAACCTTTTCCCAGAAAAGTTCGTGTTGTTGGGTTTTCGGAAGTCGAATAAAATAATCCCCCGGAAATTGCGAGAGCACTCTGTCCGGAGATTTCTCATATCCCATATCTAACACTTCAGAAAGCCGAAAGCCCACACGATGGGCATAATAAAATGTCATAGGTACCGGATCGCTTAAAACCAGAACACTAGAAGAAGGTGTATGATCCTTTATCCACTCTGCCTGGGTCAAGTATTCCGGATCCCATTGATATTTAGGTTTTAAATATGAATAAGATCCTCGGTTGAGTACTATTAGGAGCAGGAGAACAAGAACGAGTTGGAACCTTTTACATCCTTCTAAAGCGTAAGCACCTAATAAAGCAGCCAGAGGCATAATTGGAACCAGATAATAATCCAAGGGAATACGAACACAGACAATGCCTAGATAAAGCAAGGCAATGATTACCCATGTTAAAAGGGCTATTCGTCCATAAAATCGCTTAAAAAAGAGTCTTAATAAGCCCATTCCCGACAGAAAAATGGCGCTATTTGTTATACCATCATGTAAATTTTTCAGAAGTGGTTTCCAATTCAAATGTTTAGAGCCTGCAACTTGACTGGTTATAATTCCTGATACAAATTGGCTTGAGGAGCTGACATTCATATGTACCCATAAATAATATACCATTGGGAAACCCAGTGCAATCAAGCAATAGCTGATGAATTCCCTCCGATACGCTTGTCTCCAAGGGTAAAAGCCAAACAGCAGAGCAACAGGAAACAACATTAACTGCGGCAGCTTAGCTAATATTGCCCCTGCCATCATAACTCCAATCATCCAGACATCGTTTTTCTCAGGCGATTTTCTCCAGCGAATAATAAGAGCCAAAGCCCAAATACTTAAAGCTTGAGCCATTGGCTCAGGCATTACCACCCTTCCGTAATAAATCGACAGAGGCAATAAGGTATAAATCGCTGCCGCCAAATAACCTGCCCTCTCGGAAATCAAATGTTTCCCTAAATCATATAATCCGTAAATTGCCAGCAATGATAAAGCTATAGCCCAAAGCCGCCCCCAGATATCTGCCCAGCCCAATAATTTCCATGTCCATGCCAATAAATAGGGAAACAAGGGAAATTCCAATTCAACGTTTTGAGGTACTACACCGTCATAATTCAGCTGAGGTATCAGGACTTTGGGGAAATCTGTCAGATGGCTAAGCATATGAACCGCGATACTGGCCGTATCAGCCTGCCGCCATCCTTGATTATCCAGTAAGGGGTTTGTAATCCCCTTGAGGCGAAGGAGTAAAGCAATCCCTAGAATGAATCCCAACAAACACCATCTTACTCTTCGACCCATTCGACAAGACTCCACCTTTGTCGTTTTATCTGGTATATTAACTGGACATAGCCCCAAATCGTAGCCCAAATTTTCATTTTGCTTGCACCTTGTTTTAATTCGTAATGAAGTTTTAGCGGAACTTCTGTCACACGATCTGCAAAGGGAGCTATTTTCAAGAGCAATTCTACCATTCCGGAAAAATTGCGGCTCTGAATAATGTTCGGCCCGTATTGCCTTGTCCCTGCGGCCAATAAAGAAAGCCGATAAGCACGATAACCACAGGAATAATCATGGACACCTCTAATTGGCAGGAAAAAATTCATGACTTTTCCCGCTCCCCAAGAAAGTAATTTTCTCAGCCAAGAAAGACCATATTGTTCTCCGCCCTCAACAAATCTTGAAGCAATGGCCAAATCTGCACCTGAGCGAATCGCCTCCAATAGCAAGGGAATGCGATCAGCTGGTTGTGTGTTATCAGCATCCATAGTTACGACCATATCAGGAAATTCATCCGGAACACTTGTCATGGATGGCTTATGCGTTGCATTATAGTTTAAAACGTATTGAAATCCACTGTTTAAGGCTGCTCCTAGGCCTTGATTTTGAACATGGTTAACTTGGTGCACCGTTGAATAAATTTGAGTGTACCTCGTAATAATCTCAGGTGTCGTGTCAGTACTTCCATCATTAACTACGATAATTAAATGAGGAATATGAGCACAGGTCTGTTCAATATTGTCGAGCAGCACCGGAAGAGAACCGGCTTCGTTATAGGCTGGTAAAAGAATGTAAAGCATACTAACAAATTCCTCCTTTCGGATATTGTTAGTATGCGCAGAAATAATTCATTAAAACGTTTTTGTCACAATCCAGATCGAAGCAATTAAGCCTATAAAATCGGCCAATAATCCTAATTTAAGAGCATAGCGATACTTTCGAATACCTACCGATCCAAAATAGATTGTTAAAACAAAAAATGTTGTGTCTGTACTTCCTTGAAGGGTAGACGCTAAACGTCCTATATATGAATCAGGACCGTATTGGTTTATCAGTTGAGTCGCCACTCCAAGGGCCCCAGATCCGCTTAACGGACGCATTATCGCTAAAGGAATAATTGCCGCCACGTTTGAGTCCAATCCAAAATAAGCAAATATCGGCTGCAGCCAATGGGCTAGGATGTTCAAAGCTCCTGAATCAACAAAGATTCGAATTGATACTAACATGCCAATTAAAAACGGAAGTATTCGAACACCGGTATTGAACCCCTCCTCAGCTCCTGCCACAAAGGATTCATAAACAGGTACTTTACGCAAAAAGGCAATCACCGGGATAAACAAAAGAAGCAGCGGAATCGCCCAACGTGAAATTTCAGCAATTGCCTTCATTTTGTTGTCCTCCTACGGAGAAGATAATCCGCAATAATAGCCGAAGTCATAGCACATCCCGTTGCAATAATAGTTGTTCCGATAATTTCTGTTGGATTAGCCGAATTGGCTTTCAGCCTTACCCCAATAATTGTTGCTGGTATTAGAGTTATACACGAGGTGTTCAGGGCGAGAAATGTTATCATCGCAGGACTTGCCGTTTCCGGCGTAGGATTTTCCTTTTGCAGTTCTTGCATAGCTTTTAGTCCAAAAGGAGTCGCTGCATTTCCTAATCCCAAAATGTTGGCACTTAAATTCATAATTATGGCTCCAAGGGCCGGACTACCCGGTTTTAGGGTTGGGAATAAGAGACGAACGACGGGCCCAAAAAGACGGGCTATTCCCTTTACAATTCCCGCTTCCTCGGCTAAACGCATCAATCCCAACCATAAACTCATTACTCCGATAAGTTCAATGGCCACCTCGACCCCTAATTCGGCCGCTTTCATCGCCGAAACCGTGACAATTTCTATCTGCCCATTAATTGCTGAAATCAAAATGCCGATGACTAACATGATCAGCCAGATGAGGTTAACCATAGCCCACCCCCCTTAAAAAATCTATGAAAAAGGCGGACAAAAAAGAACGAGATCTTCTCGTTCTTTTATTGAATAGTACCTTATGTATTTTGGGCGGCTAGAACTTATTCTCTGGCCAGTATAATTTCATCAGAGGGTTTCCTTTTTTTGTGAAGCATTCCTGACAATTTGTCTAAAAGATCTGGCACTGTATCTAAGATACGATCAATAACGACATTACTATCGACTGGCAGCAGGCGAATGGTTCCATTGCCAACGACTAAGAAACCTACGGGTTGTACAGATACCCCGGCACCTGCACCGCCTCCAAAAGGAAGTTGGTTGGCTGAATCCCCTGTATTATTTCCGTTCTCTTTCTGCTGATCGGGCGGGGAAAATTCGCTGCCCCCTGCTGCAAAACCACAAGCTACCCGTGATATTGGAATAATAACGGATCCATCATGGGTTTCTACCGGGTCACCAATAATGGTATTAACGTCAACAATTTGCTGGATACTTTCCATGGCTGTTTTCATCAATAATTCTATAGGATGATTACCCATGCTACTACCCCCTTCTAGCCCGCTTGAAACTACGCACAGCATTAAATCCAACAAAAATAATATGACCGATTCTTAATTGGAATATGCATTGAATATCACATAAAAATCCTTCTTTTTTAAATTGTGGAACGACCACAAGTTCAGGATTCTTAACCTCTACGATAACTTGTTTGTAGAGACGGGCGAGGGCAAATCCAAACAGGCTCCAAAAAGCTCCTGCAGCCATCGCTGTTTGTACCGCATCCTTGTAACCAATCTCAATTCGCCATTTTATCGTTTTGCAATGGATTCCGCCATAAAACTTGTTCTTTAACCAAACTAATTGATGAACATAATTTCTCAGCTTAGGCCAAAGCCGATAGATCCAGCCTCCGCGGAAATATCGGAAACGTACGCTTGATTTTGCTTTTCGCCTGCCGCCCTTTCCTTCAGCCACTTGATCTATTTCTAATTCCGGACCTTTTTCCCATTCTAATTGGAGTGTTGGAATTTGATATTGAGTATGCCAAATTCCATGTAATGCTCGAAAATCAATTTCCAGATGATCTTTTTCCTCTACTCGCCGATAGCGAAAATCAACCTCTGCTTTTATCGCTAAACTTAAAAGAAAAAGAATCGTTAACGCGAGTAAAAAGGCTAAAACTCGCACAGTAACCCCTCCGAACCAAACACTATCGTCTAAATAATTCTCTAATTAACTAAGATGTCCGAAGGAAGGTTATATTATGCTAAAGATTCCTTCTTGTAACAATTATTTCCTACAAGAGCTCTAAAAATTCCAAAGGATGGCTAATTAAACGTTGAGCACCGTTTTGAATTAATTCCTCTCTCCCTCGATAGCCCCAAAGAGCTCCCACCCCGTACATCTTGGCAGCAGCTGCCGTTTGCATATCAACACCTGAATCTCCCAGATAAATAATCTCGGTCTGTGGAATAGCTAAATTCTTACTGATGTATAAAGCGCCTGTGGGGTCAGGTTTCCTAGGAATATCTTCTCTAGGTCCCAAAACAACTTCAAACTTCCAACCCGCAAGAAGAGCCGCTACAACTTTCCGAGTCAGTTCATCTACCTTATTAGACAAAACGCAAAGCTTAAGTTTACGTTTTGTCAGCTCATCAAGCAGCTCAGGGATACCCTCATAAGGTCTCGTTTTTTCAAGACATCGCTTACGATATTCCCTCATCATCAAATCAAAACATTCTGTAATGAAGGTTTCTTCTCTGGATTCTTCAGGTAAAGCTCGACTAACCAGGTTTCTGATACCATTTCCTATAAAATATTTATAGGCTTCCAGGTCATGCGCTTTCAAGTCTAAGGTTTTCAAAACCAGGTTCATTGAGTCAGCAATATCCTCAAGGGAGTTAACCAACGTCCCATCAAGATCAAAAATAACAGCTTTGTAAGTCATGATAGAATTATCCTCCTGCTTTAAAAATTCAAGTAGGTGTATGCTAAGGTTAAGTCAACGGAACGGAACAACAAAAAACTTGATTCTCCGGGTATAATCAGACTCTACAGGCATAGATAAAATCGTATATATAATCCGCCAGAACTGATTCTGAGGATTGGCATAATATCGTTATTCTCTTAGGGACTGAACACTAGGCATTGAACCGAGAACTAAAATGCGGGAAGTGTAATCAATTAACGGCCAAATGATTGTAGAGATGTTTTGGTCAAATGGTCCCCCATCTTTCTAACTGAAATTCATGAAATAAAGAAGAGAGTCCTTTCCAGGAGACTCTCCCTTATCATGAATCTTTCTAATTACTTAGCTAAGGTTCCAAACCGCTGCAAGGGCCAATATCTTAAAACTGCTTTTCCTTCGACCTCCTTGGCAGGCAAAGCTCCCCAATAATGGCTGTCGAGACTATGATTGCGATTATCGCCAAGTAAAAAATAAGCATCTTTGGGAACAACCACAGGACCGTAATTATAATTAGGAGCTTCCATTTCAAAGGGTTCTGTCAGAGGTTGATCATTAATATAGACCTTCCCGTTCGTAATTTGAACTTTGTCTCCAGGTAATCCAATAACTCTCTTGATCCAATAGTCCCCACTGGAATCCAAATTCTTTGGAGGGTTAAAAACAATGATATCATCCCTTTGTATTCCTGTAAATTTATAGAACAACTTGTCTACAATGACTCTATCCTGTTCATGAATAGTAGGCATCATTGACGGCGACGGTATCGTTGCCGCTTCCACCACATTACTTCGTAAACCCCACGATAATATAAAGGCAAAGATCAGAATTTCTGCAATTTCCATTATTACTTTAATTAAACTTTGCTTTTTCGCCAAAAAAGACCCTCCTTTAAGTTCTCCAAATTTAATTCGCTGCCTTTTAGAATTTCCCTCTTTTTAATGTTCTAGTTCTATTTTAATAGTCTTATTCTAAGCCATATCATTGTCTCCCTTCTCATATAGTCTCTTTCTTAAATTGCATTAACCCTTCAAGATATGGGAAAAAATAATAAGGGGGTGATTGTATGATATGTAATGTTGGAAAAACCGAGCAAATTGTTAGAATTATCATAGGAACAATTATTGTGCTTTTAGGTCTGGCCTTCAAAAGCTGGTGGGGGCTTATCGGACTCCTGGGGATAGCAACGGGATTACTGAGATATTGTCCGGTAAGTAATATTCTAGGAATTTCAACCTGCGAAGTTCGAGATGAGAAATAGTTTTATAATATAAGGCTACCCTTAAACAATAAATTCTGTTATACTTTCATTAACTGAATTTGATCCTTCGGGGCAGGGTGAGATTCCCTACCGGCGGTGACGATTGCCTGTGCAATTCAGCCCGCGACTCGATGCAGCCTTAACGATGCATCGACTGACTTGGTGAAATTCCAAGGCCGACGGTAAAGTCCGGACGAGAGAAGGTAAAGACTAGGTTTAGCCAAGCTGCTATCCTGGTCCCTCGTATATGCCTCGTGAAAGGAATTGTTTCTCGGGGTATTTTTCATGCACAATTTTCTTTTTGTGACATGTGAAGGTTCAATTCAAATACATGTTATAAGATATGGAGGGTTTGGATTTAATGCAAAAAAAGCAATCATCTCCTTGGGCAATTTGGTGGATCGCCCTTGGAGCGGCCATGTGGGGACTTGACGGTGTCTTTATTGTTACATTGCTCCACTATGTGACATCCTCTCAAATTGTCTGGATGGAACATATATTATTGTTTCTCTTTGCTGCTCCAGTGCTTATCTGGAAACGTCAGGAGCTGCGGCAATTAAAGCTCGCTGACTGGTTAGCCGTCATATTCATCGGCTGGGGCGGATCCGCCGTAGCTTCGATCCTGTTTACTGCCGGATTTACTTATGGCAATCCAAATGTTGTTCTCATCCTGCAAAAACTACAGCCGATTTTTGCCGTCCTCCTTGCCGCCTGGGTCCTTAAGGAACAACTGCGGAAAAACTATTGGAAATTATTTATCGCTGCACTCATTGGTGCCTACTTACTCACCTTTGGTCTGCACATTCCAACTACCGCCGCAAACACCTCACAGCTTATCGGGTCCTTATTTGCCATCGGCGCCGCTGCACTTTGGGGAGGATCTACGGTGATGGGCAAACATCTCGTTGGCAAATTGTCGTTTACCACGTTAACGGCACTTCGATTCGCTGTTGCTCTGCCTTTGTTGACAGTCATTATCTTAGTACAACATCCAAACTGGCTTATCATTGGCAAAGCCCTTAGTCTGGCACCTGTTTGGGCAAACCTCTTGTTTCAAACGCTCGTACCAAGCCTTGTAAGTTTGCTCCTTTACTACCGGGGGTTAGACGGCGTGAAGGCTTCTCATGCTACCATCGCAGAACTTGCCTTTCCTGCAACCGGCTTGCTTCTTAACTGGCTGATTTTACATCAGACTATTGATCTGGGGCAATGGGTTGGTTTTGCAATAGTCTGGATAGCCGTACTTCAGTTATCTCGGATGAACCACGAACCGGAAGCAATAGGGCTAAACCTTGAATCATCTGCTCAGCAAGCAGATCTAGCAAGCAAATAAGAGTTGGGATAATATAGGAACTAAGCCTTGACAATTACAGAGTCATTTCTATAATTACTAGAGTTTTTCAAAGTGAACTCGTTCAGCTAAAGCTGAACATCGGGGCTTCAGATACAAAAATGTCCAGTGAACATTTTTGCCGAGCCGCCTTTCCCAATAGGAATACTTAGAGGCGAAGGAGGACTCTACCCCACCTGAAGTTAACGAAGGACCCACCCCTACTTATAGAAGTGGGGGGCTTAAAAAATTGGATAAAATAAATGATTACTGAGGTAAGTGGTTAACACTTACCTCAGTTTTTGTCATACAGATCTATTACTTTGAAGAAATCCAACTACTAAATCTGATGTTTAAATTTCAGTTACATATGTTTGCCAATATTATGAAGATATTTTGAATTATCTTTAATATTTTAAGTAACTTTTCAAATTATCTCTTTTACTTCCTCTGTCATTCTTCCGTTTTCATTGACCATTAAATTTTTTACTTTTTATAACAACATTCCCGCTGAAAAGCTAAGTATTAGGAAGAATATGGTCTTTAAACCAACAACCTTTACTTTTCATATGAGTTTTTAGATGCTAAGATTTAAGCCATAACTTGTCCGTGAACATTGCGCACGTAAAACTTAACAAGTGATAAAATTCATTAGGAGGTAACAAATGCAGCAGAATTATACATTTAATAAATGGAGTCAAAAACTTAAACTTTTAGCAGCCAGTACATTTATTCTTACAAACCTGGTAACCTTCGCACCGACAGTCCAGGCTGCAACTCTCCTGAAATTAGGCTCTACTGGTGATAATGTCGTAACCTTGCAAAAAGAATTAGTTAATTTAGGATATACTGTCGGCCCAATCGACGGAATTTTTGGTTCCAAAACATTTTCAGCTGTGGAGAATTTTCAACAAGCTGATCATCTCCAAGTTGATGGAATCGTTGGTCCGCTGACTCAGAGCGCCTTAGATAAGGACCAATCTACCCAATCCATCCAAGCTTCCCAAGCTTCCCAAGCCTCTGCCACAAACTCTCCTACAATTGATGGGATCATTGCCAAAGCCAACAGTCTGCTTGGAATACCTTATTTATGGGGCGGCACTACTCCTAATGGTTTTGACTGTTCCGGTTTTACTCAATATGTTTTCGCTTCTCAAGGTATAGATCTGCCTCGTACCAGCCAGGATCAGGCAAAAGTCGGGACTTCAGAATCCTATGGAGACCTGAAACCTGGTGATTTAGTCTTTTTCTCCACAGCTGGAAACGGAACCATTGACCATGTAGGTATTTATCTCGGTAACTCACAATTCATTAGTGCTACAACTCACAAAGGTGTGGCCATTTACCCACTAACTTCATCCTATTGGCTAAACGCCTATAAAGGGGCTCAAAGGGTTTTATAATTTAACACAGAACAAAGTGAACTCGTTAAGCTAAAGCTGAACATCGGGGATTCGATGACGAAAGTGTCCTGTGGACACTTTCGCCGGAAGCGCCTAGCCCGTAACAAATTCTATCGCACTGAAGGGATAGACTCTCCCCCCAACGAAGCAAGAACGAGAACCACTCCCACTTGTAAAAGTGGGAGTCTTAAGAATGGATAATATTCAAAAATGACCGGGTATCCGGTCATTTCAATTTATAATGATAATCCAGATCGGATGCCGCCCTTTAAAGGATGATGATCGCTCAGTTTGGCCCTATGGGTTCTTGAAACTCCAGGAAGCCGGGCGAAGGAGCGAGTATGGCAACAGGGTGCTGTTATCACCTTTAGCGGCATTTATTTGTCCTTGAGTAAGAAAAATACTCCTACTTAGATTAGCTCCTCTAATGTCTGTGTCACGAAAATCAGCACCGATAAAATCTGTATCGCTGAGATCGGCTCCTCTCAGGTCAGCAGCAATAAGATATGCTCCCCTCAGATTGGCCCCTCTGAGATCAAACTTCCTTAAATCTTTACCAATAAGATCGGCTCCCCGTGAAAATGTCTTTCGCCGACCTGCATGAACTTTTTGCTCCAGGCAGGCATCAGCGCGTACAAGTTCGCTGACTTTTAAGAGCAGTACATTGACATCATTTCGAAGGGCAGCCACGTCAAGTTCCAGGACCAAATCTGGTCTTTGATCAGTCAAGGTTTCTATCCTCTCAAGCATGGCGCTGATTGCGCCGTGAATAGGAGAGGCCGCCTTCAAGATCAGCGCTCCAGTTAAATACCAGAGTAATTCATGAAGCTGCCGCATAATTAGAAACACCTCAAACATTTGCTCTGCCGATTCCGGATCTTTCTGCCAATCCTTGCGGACATAGCTGATCTGGGAAACCTTTTGACCTGCTCCAAAACAGTCAAAAGCAAGACATCCTTTTAAGCCAAGTTCCCGGAGATTTTTATGAACATGACAGAGAAAATCAGATTGCAGGTTAAGGCAGGGCTGACCTGCCTTTTTGTCTATTGGAAAACCTTCTGAAGCCGAAAAATAGAGTGCGACACAGCACAAACCAAAACAATTTTCACAGTCGGCCCGCAGTTGAGAAAGAATTCTATCTGACCATGAGGATGGATAGTCCCGATTGACAAATAACTCGTTCATTGTGTATACCTCGTGCTTACCTGAGATTTATGTCGATAACTTGCCCATAAAAACAGCCCTTCAAAACGGGCTGATTGGACGTTACCGCTGAGTGAACGTTACTTTTGACATTTTGGGCAATAGACCGTTGTGCGGCCGGCTAAACGCAAGCGTTGTAAAGTTTCACCACAAATACGGCAAGGGTCCCCCCCTCTGCCATAAACCTGGAGAGCCTGTTCAAACAGCCCCTTTTCTCCATTAGCATCTCTGTAATCTCTAAAAGAAGTCCCTCGGGCATCAATTCCTGCCTGTAAGACATCCCTAATGGCTTGATGCAGGTGCTTAATCTCCTCTTCTGAAAGAGTATCCGCTTGACGCTGAGGAGATATACCCGCTCGAAAAAGAGATTCATCCGCATAGATGTTCCCTAACCCGGCAAGGACATGCTGATCCAGCAAAGCGGCCTTAATGGCAACTCTTTTCCTGGCTAAACAATCTTTCAGAACATTGTGCGTAAACTCAGGTTCCAAGGGTTCCGGGCCAAGCTTACTTAGTGAAGACTCTTTGACACATAGTAAAGTAGGAATAGCTTGTATTCTGCCAAATTTCCGGACATCCGAAAAATGCACCTCACCATGCTCCAAAGTAAGGACTACATGGGTATGCTTTTCCGGCTCTCTATGTTCCGGATAATAATTAAGCCGCCCTGTCATGCGCATATGGGCGATTAAGGTCATCTCCTCATCCAAGCGGATGAGGAGATATTTTCCCCGCCGATCAAGACCTGTTATGCGGCGTCCCAGGACTAGTTCTTTAAAACTTTTATCCTTCCAGCCACAAACAGCGGAGGGCCAAATAAGGGATATGTCTTTTATTCTTAAATCCTTAATGTGTGCTGCTAAAGTTCGTCGAATGGTTTCGACTTCTGGTAATTCCGGCATAACTACTCCTTATTATCATTAGGCTGATATGGCTTCATATCGTACCAATTTGGTCCGACTTTGCAATCGACTGTCATGGGAACTGATAAAGGAAAAGCATTTTCCATGGTTTCTTTTAAAATCAGAGCTACCTTCTTTAAATCCTCCGGAGCAACTTGGAGCAGCAATTCGTCATGGACTTGCAGGAGAACAGCAGCTCGATAGGGTTTTATCCCTTCTGCGACTTGAATCATTGCCAACTTCATAATATCTGCCGCAGTTCCCTGAACCGGTGTATTCATTGCAATCCGTTCTCCTAGCTGCCTTTGAGCCCTGTTAGCATGATATAATTCAGGAATCCGGCGCAGACGATTAAATAAAGTACGGACTTGTCCATCTTGTTTAGCTTGAGCGACTACGCTTTCCAAATAGTATTTTACGCCGCTATACCGTTTAAAATATTGTTCAATATAAAACTTAGACTCTTTGCGGGGAATTCCCAAATCCCTGGACAAACCGAACTCGGTTAAGCCGTAGACAAGCCCAAAATTGACGGCCTTGGCACTTCTGCGCATATCAGAGGTAACTGCTTCCAAGGAAACCCCAAAAACTTCGGCAGCGGTTCTGGTATGAACATCTTGTCCTAAGGCAAAAGACTCGCAGAGGAGGGGATCTTGAGAATAGTGGGCTAAAATACGCAGTTCAATCTGAGAATAATCTGCGGAAAGAAGGAGATAACCCGGTTCAGTTGCGTGGAAGACTTTTCTTAACTGCCGCCCTTGTTCCAAGCGAATCGGGATGTTTTGCAAATTAGGCTCCGTACTGGACAGCCGTCCCGTTGCTGTAACGGTCTGCTGAAAGGTCGTATGAATTCTGCCTTCTTTCTCTTGGGCAAGTAAGCCATTAACATAGGTTGACATAAGTTTATTTAGCTGACGATAATCTAAAATTTTCCCGATAATCGGATGGGCTGAACGAAGCTCTTCCAACGTCTCAGCATCTGTAGAATATCCCGTTTTAGTCTTTTTAGCAGCAACTAATCCGAGTTTTTCAAACAATATCGTCCCCAACTGTTTGGGAGAATTAATGTTAAAGGACGTTTCTGCTAAATCATAGATGTCTTGTTCTAATTGTTTTAAGGTAATGCTGATTCCCTCACCGAAATGTTCCAATTGCTGAATATCAATGCCAATCCCCTGTCGCTCCATTTGAGCCAGGACCAGACTTAAAGGCTCTTCAATCGTATGCAGCAAATCTTCCAAGCCCAAAGTTTCAAGGTCTTTTTGATATTTCGGAGTAACTTGGGCCAGAGCTGCAGCCTCCTCAGCAATACTTTCAAAAGCGTCTATCATAGGAACATATTCTTTGACTAAATCCAGAGGAGCAAACTTCGTGCGGGACGACTGAATCAAGTAAGATGCTAAGCCAAGGTCAAAGGACACTCCCTTTAAGCACTTGTTCTCGTTCCCAAGCAATAAGTCCACCGTTTTCGAATCAGCCAAAATCTTTGGTACTTGTTCATTTGCCAACAACTCAAGCCATGCCTCAGAAACCTTTGAGGATACGTCTTCCCGAGACAGTTTAAAGGTCTCCTCTGAAACAGCAGCTCCCCACTCAAGCCAGTGTCCCCCTTGCAGCCCGGTCTTCTCATAACGGCAAGTCAACGTGAGGGCAGTTTTTGAGTTTTGCCATTCCTCTATCTGAGTTAACCAACCTTCTTCAGAAAGCTCACGGACCGGCCAGGTTGCTAGGGACATTTCTGCAGTATCCTGCCTTGCCTCTTCATCCTTGGAGTGACGCTCCTGCCATATGCGTGCGACATTTCTTAGATCATATTTATTTAAAGCGGGAAGAACTTTATTCGCTTGAGGCCAACGATAAATAAAGTCCTCCAAGGAAAATTCCAGAGGAATCTCCGTTAACATCGTTGCTAAAGTTTTACTTAATCTTGCTTGGTCTGCATATTCCTTTAAACTGCTTTGCAGTTTTTTCCCAGAGACCTTCTCAGCATTCGCTAAAACGCCCTCGACTGTTTCATATTCCCAAAGCAACTTTAGGGCAGTTTTCTCCCCAACGCCCGGAACACCGGGAATATTATCGGAAGTGTCTCCCATCAAGCCTTTTAAATCGATAATTTGGTGGGGACGCAGCTGATAACGCTCCCACAAAGCATGCTCATCGTAGCATTCTACCTCGCTGATTCCCTTCTTCGTTAAGTAAATATGGGTCTTAGGCGAGATCAATTGTAAAGCATCTCTATCACCGGTGTAGACCTGAATCTGCATCCCCTGCGCTTCAGCTTGCTTTGTCACGGCCGCGATGAGATCATCTGCTTCGTAGCCTGCAAGTTCCAGCATCGGCACGTCCAGCTCGGCAAGAATTTCTTTGAGATAGTCGAATTGCGGACGCAAACCTTCAGGAGTTGCTTTTCTCTGGGCTTTATATCCTGCATACTGCTCTATACGTACTGTTGCCTTAGTTTTATCGAAAGCCACCACCCAGTAGTCCGGATGTTGTTCTTGTTCTAAACGAAATAACATCGTCAAAAAACCCTGCAGCACATTGGTTGGGCGTCCATCGGATGTTGTTAGCAAAGGTAAAGCATAAAAAGCGCGATTCGCTAAGCTGTTTCCGTCTAATATCAGCATTTTCGGCATCGTGAAAACCCCTTTCTCTTCGCACTTTACTATATCATACCCACTTGTTTCTAACAAACACAACTGCTCTTCCAAAGGCTATTAGCTTTTTGTTGTTATTTTTTAATGTTGTTTTTTTTATTTGCTGTTGTTTTGCTCTGGGATCAGATGGAGTGCTACAATAAAAGTTAACATTAGTTAACCAATACTTCTTTCTCTCTTTCTTTGAGAAACCAATACCATCCGCTGCAATCTTTCAAAGCCAAGGCCAATCTAAAATTCAACAACGAAAGGGAACCTAGCGTGAAGTATAAGAATATATATCTTTTGTTCAGTGTGCTTATTACTTTTGTCCTCCTCCTCTTTAGTACCCTCAAAGGAATATTTATAGGTTTTCCCCTGATTCTATGTTTTCTCAACTTTGCCGGCATCGCTCATCAAAGAGGATATCCCCTGCGAGAGATTATGGGGATGTCTTACCGGGGCGGTAAAAAATCTCTCCTTGTTTTACGTATTCTTATTCTTGTAGGTGCTATTACCTCCCTCTGGATAGCCTCCGGAACGACTCCGGCCATTCTTTATTATGGAATGCTCTGGATGAATCCCCACTTATTCATTATGTACGCTTTTCTGATCAGTTCCGCAGTTTCCTTTTTGCTGGGAACCTCCTTCGGCACCGTCAGCACGGTTGGCTTAGCTTTGATGATCATGGCGAAAAGCGGTCAGATTAACAGTAATATCGCGGCAGGGGCTATTATTGCCGGAGCCTATTTTGGCGACCGCTGCTCCCCCATGTCCTCCAGCGCAAATTTAGTTGCTCATTTAACCCAATCTGACCTGTACGCAAATATCAAAGGCATGTTGCGAACAGGAACATTACCCTTTCTTCTCTCTATCCTGGCCTATCTTGGATTATCAATCTACCAACCGTTACGATTCACCGGGACCACGATGATTAACGAAATATCTCTTCTATTTACCCTTCACTGGATTGTTTTGCTGCCTGCCCTGGCAATCTTGGTACTTGCTGTTTTCCGGGTTGACGTTAAAATCTCTATGGTTGTCAGTATTTTGCTGGCCATCATTATTAGTTTGAAAGTACAACATTATCAGGTTCTTGAGATTCTTAAATTTGTTCTGTTTGGCTTCACTCTTCATACCAACAGCCCTCTTTCCTCAATTCTTCAGGGCGGTGGTATCCTATCGATGTGGAAAGTCTCTGTGGTTGTTTACATATCCTGCTGTTGGGCCGGTCTTTTTGCTGAAACCGACATTTTAAAGGATTTAAATGAATTCCTTAGGACGATAAATTCACCTTCCGCAAGATTTCTGATGACTACACTCATGAGTCTTCTCACCTCAATTCTCGGCTGCAGTCAAACGATCTCTATCGTTTTAACCCATTCCTTGATGAATGACGTTTATACCAACGGCCAATCATCAAGGGCTCAATTAGCTCTTGACTTAGAAAATACGTCAGTCCCCTTAGCAGCAGTCATACCCTGGAACACAGCAGCCTTTGTGCCCTCTTCTACTCTAAATGTTAGTTTGACGGGATTCATCCCCTATGCCTTTTATCTTTATCTGTTGCCTCTGACTCAAATAATCTTCTCTAGGCTAATTAAATCCCTATCATCACCAGTTCATCGTTTGAAGAAGCCAGGAACGCTCTAAGTGAATTCGCTCAGCTAAAGCTGAACATCGAGGGCTTCGGTGACAAAAGTGTCCTATGTACACTTTCGCCAAGAGCGCCTAGCCCATTAAAGTTTCAAGAAGGAATAGTTCCGAGTAAAACAATGACTCTGTACACATCACTGTGTTCAGAGTCATTTATAATGGCTATTATTCAGATGTCTCGGCAAGCGGGAGCCAAACGCAAAAGGCAGTTCCTTCGTCAACAACACTATCGACCCTAATTGTACCACCGTGAAGTTCCACAATAGATTTGGTAATTGCTAAACCAAGCCCTGCACCCCCATATTTTCGAGTTCGAGAAGAATCGCTGCGGTAAAAACGATCAAACAATTTGGGCAAATGTTTCTCAGAGATCCCTGAACCATTATCACGGATAGACAATTCAACGCCGCCCTTGACATTAATTAATGAAACTTTAATTTCACCTTTCTCAGAGTCGGTGTGTTGAACCGCATTATGAAAGAGATTCAAGATAACTTGTTTAAGACGGTCAACATCAAACCAACCCCTTATATCAGATGTCAGCTCTAAGATAACCTTCCGGTCTCCAGCCAATAATCTTAGCTGGGGAGCCATTTCTTTTATAACCTCGTCCAAAACAACTTCATTTCTCTGAATATTGGGTGAGCGGTCAAGTTTAGCCAATAAAAGAAGGTCTTCGACCAACTTCTTCATACGTTCTGATTCAGCGTACATACTCTTTAAGGAACGATCAAGCATATCCGGCTGATTTACGGCACCGCGCAACAGTACCTCTAAAAAACCATGAATAGCCGTCAAGGGAGTGCGCAATTCATGAGAAGCATCGGCAACAAAGCGTCGCATTTGCTCTTTGGACTCTATTTCCGCATCGAAGGATGACTCAAGCCGCTGCAGCATCCCATTAAAGGAATTAGCCAAATGATCGATCTCGACTTGGCCTTGATCGACAGGTATACGTTCAGCAAGATTACCGGCATCAATTTGTTCCACCTTATCAACCATGTTTGATAGAGGGACAAGGGTTTTTCTCAGCACAGGGATAAAGGTTAATATCCCAATGATAAGAGCGACTAGAGATACCCCAAGAAAAACAAGCAGTTGATGCAACATCATATTCTTTAGAGGTTTAGTACTGATGCTCACCTGAATTAGTTCCTGAGTATGATCTTTCGTTCGCATCGTTTGCAGAACGATGAGCTGCTCATTATCTCCTGTTGGATTAACAATTTTATAGGATAGATGATGTTCATCGCTTTGCAAAGCATTCTTATAGTCCTCCTCTGGTAAACGAGGAGATGTTCCCCCATCCCCGGAACCATTAGTAAGCTCTGTGAATGTCCCCTTCTGATTAATAAGTGCAATGTGAGCGTCTTGGATTAAGAAGAAAGGTCCATGGCGATGGGGCTCCGATGAACTTGAATCCGTCGGACCATTAGAATTATCCTTTGGAATGCCTATGGTATCTTGATCGCTATTAGCCATCATCATCCAAGCATCAGGCGGGAGAGATTGAATCTGGCTCTGAATGCTTTTGGCCTGATTCTGATAAATAAACCCCTGCATGAAAATATATTGCAAGAATCCAATAACGATTAATAATCCGGCCAAGAGCATAAGAGAACCGGACAAGAGCTGAAAACGCAGGGAATTAGGAACTATATAACGTCTCAGCCGAGTTTTTAAGCTCATGATATGTCAACTCTGTATCCCGCTCCGCGTAATGTTCGAATTAGGCGATGTTCTTTGTCATTAAGTTTATCTCGCAAAGACCGAATATAAACCTCGACGATATTTTCGTCTCCGCCGAAATCATAGCCCCATACTTTATCTAAAATTTTCGCTTTACTCAAGACGATACCTTGATTCAGCACCATAAATTTGAGCAGTTCATATTCTGTAGTTGAGAGCTCCAGTACGCGCTGTTGGTAGAGAATTTCTTTACGCAGGTCATCGATTCGAAAGTCTCCGATGGCTACCTCGCCCATAAGATTTGGAAATTGATTGCGTATTCGCGCTTGTATACGTGCTAAAAGTTCCTCAAAACTAAAAGGTTTGATCATATAATCATCCGCGCCCAAGGTCAGCCCTTTTACACGATCGTCAACTTCGTCTTTCGCAGTAAGCATAATGATCGCTACATTTTCCGTCTTTTTAAGCATCCGGCATACTTCAAAACCATCCATTCCCGGCATCATAACATCCAGGATAATAATGTGAGGGTGAAACTCTTTAGCAAGGGTAACCGCTGTCATTCCATCCTGGGCCGTTTGGACCTCTAAGCCCTCATTCAGGAGTCCCATTTCTAAAAACTGCAAAATATTTGGTTCATCATCTACAAGAAGTATTTTTATACCTTTTAAGCCCTGCATTCCTAAGTCCTCCAAATCATAGAACCTTTTATTTAGACATTATTCTCAAAGATCTTAATTTATTTTCCTATATGCAGCTGAATTAGTACTGAAGAGTTCCTGAAAGTTTGCTGAAGGAATAGCAAAATGCATATGTATATAATAAAATAGAGCCCCTAAAGGCTCTTAATAATTTCATTTTGGTGGGCGAGTCATATCAATGCTTTAAGCCGTTTTTTCCTGGTAAGATGTAATCGATTTGCCCTTTATTATAGCACATTTCTTATAGACAAACTACAGCTAAACCCACAGCTCAAAAGTGCATTGTAAACTCGAATCCCCGTCAAGTGTCTTTAAGATTATTTGGTACATACGAGCTGCCTACATAAGGTGTTCATAGTAGAGGACATGGAAAATGTTTCAATCACGTTTAGTCAAATTTCCGTGCTATAATTCAGGGGTAAAAAGGGTTTCAAATTGTGAGGAGCATATATATTACATGAAAAAGTTCAGCAAAGTAATAGCATCCTTAATTATCTCGGCTACGTCACTCACAATGGTTCCTTTCAATGCATTTGCAACCGGCACAATGCCAACCCGTTTATCTGGAACAACGGCTGAACAAACTGCAACAATTATTGCAGATCAGACAGGTTGGACAGGCACAGCAATCCTTGCACCCTCAACTTCCTATGGTTTGTGTGATGCACTAGCAGCTGGCCCCTTGGCTTATTCCTTGAAAGCTCCAATTCTTCTGCAAGGATCCCAAGTTACTCTCAATGTCGATACGAAAGCTGAACTCACGAAACTCAGTGTTAAAAAAGTTTATGTAACCAGTGGAACGGCAGTTATCAAGCAAGGGGTTATCGATGAGCTAAAAAGTATGGACATCACAATCGTTCCCCTTGGTGGATTCGATAAATATGAAACATCCGTCAACATTGCTAAACAAATGACTGGAGTAACTAAAGTTGCTATTACTAATAGCATCCAAGATGCACTCTCAATTGCCTCAATAGCTTCGGCAAACAATGAGCCAATTCTTTTGACTGAAAAAGATGTTGTGCCAACAAGTGTACAAGCATATTTAGCATCCACCACTGGATCAGCAATCACTTCTTCCGATATCATCGGAGGGACAGGTGTCATTAGTGCTACAGTAGAAGCAAAGCTCCCAAGCCCGACCAGACACTTCGGTCAAACAGCTTATGATACGAATGCACAAGTTATCTACGACTTCGGCTCAACCATCAATTTTGATCAAGTATTTATTGCTAACGGTGTAACTGGTATTGATGCTCTGGCTGGTGCTCCACTGGCAGCTCAGACTAATTCACCTATTGTACTCATAGATGGAGTTCATTCTGCCACTGCTTCTTATGCTGGCAAGATTTCAACAGTTAGTGCTCTTTATGGTGCTCTTGATGGCAATGGAGATGGTACTGCTGAAGATGCCCTTAATGATAAGATTACCGTAACTTTGTCATCATTTACCAACCAAGCCTCGGGTGTCACTACTGCTCTCGGTGGGACTGCTGTTGTACCCGAATCTTTACGATTTGGAGTTCCTATTGCTAAACCTAACCTATCCGACTTCACAGTGACAGCTTCAGGCACGGCAGTAACACCTTCAGCAATCTCAGTGTCTTATGCATCAGTAACTTTAACAGTCCCAAAAACTGATCAGCCTGTAGAATATAATGTATCCTACAAAGGTGGAGACCCAGTAGTTGCCAATACTCAAGCTTCAAGTACAGCACCAATCAACGTAAAAGTTGGTCAAAACTTTAATATAATTTCCAGTAGAGCAGGTAACCCAGTATATGATTGGGTCTATGTTCCAAATAATGATCCTATAACGTTAATTAAACAAACTGGTGTTCCAATTGGCCCTCCTGGGGTTGTTGGATTAGGAGGAGAAGTTGTATCGACTTTCCAAGCTACTCAAACTGGAAGCTTCACAGTGCAATATACTAATGTGGGAGAATCTAAAACAATTGATTATGTAATAAACGTCAGCTAAGGGATTGTACAATTTGCTAGGGGCAAACCGTTCCTAGCAAATTCTTTTTTAGTAAATGATTAGACCCCATAAATTGTGCCTTTTCAATGTATCGGTCACACCTACCTCTGAATACAACGGTCCAAAACACAAAAGGAGCTGGCAATTTCTTACCAACTCCGTTAAACCCTTAATATAACTGTGTTTCATTAAGTGTGGTGGGCGAGGTGGGACTTGAACCCACACATACTCACATATATCGGTTTTTGAGACCGACGCGTCTGCCATTCCGCCACTCGCCCAAATCATATTTGCAATGAATTAATACGACTTAGCTATAATAACATTATTTGAACACTTAAGTCAAGCTTTTTTTAGAGTATTAGACCGATTTATCTTGGAACGTTCCAATCGCCCGAAGCTTCTGGTACCGTTTCTCTTGCAGAGCTTCCGGAGACTCTGTCCGCAGACGGACGAGGTACTTGGCAATAACCTCTGACAATTCATCAGCTGTCTGCCTTAAGTTATAATGCGCTCCACCTTGAGGTTCTCTGACTACTTCGTCCGCAACTCCCAATTTTAACAAATCTTGGGCTGTGAACTTCAAAGCTGCCGCAGCTTCTTTAGCCTTTGAGGTATCTTTCCAAAGAATAGATGCGCAGCTTTCCGGAGCAATGACAGAGTAAAAGGAATTCTCCAGCATCAAAATAACGTTTCCTACCCCTAGCGCCAATGCACCGCCGCTTCCACCCTCTCCGATAACCGTACTGATCACCGGAACATGGTACCCGGACATAGCCAACAAACATCTTGCAATAGCTTCACCTTGTCCCCGTTCTTCGGCTGCTAAATCGCAGGCCGCACCAGGGGTATCAATAAAGGTCAAAATCGGTCGCCCGAACTTCTCTGCTTGATCCATTAAGCGCAAGGCTTTGCGATACCCTTCAGGATGGGGCATACCGAAATTGCGCTTAATGTTTTCCTTGGTGTCTTTTCCTTTAACTTGAGCAATCACCGTCACTGGTACACCTCGGAAAAAGGCCATCCCGCCGGCAATAGCCTGATCATCAGCATACAACCGGTCTCCCTTAAGTTCAATAAAATCATCAAATAAGAGCGGCGCATAATCGTAGAAGTTTGGTCGCTCTGGATGTCGGGCAATCTGGACTTTTTGCCACGGTTCAAGATTGCCGTAAATTTCTTTCTTAAGAAGAGAGACTTTTTTCTCTAAGGTCTCTACTTCACGGGAAAGATCAATATCTTTTTCAGCAGAAAACTTTTGCAGTTCCGCTATTTTCCGTTCAAGTTCTATAATAGGTTTTTCAAATTCAAACAGTTGCGCCATGCTGAACCCCTTCCTGATGGTACCGCAACAAACGTGCCAGTGTAGACCGCATTTGAGCACGTTCTACAATAAGATCGATCAAACCGTGCATTTGATTAAACTCAGCCGTTTGGGCTCCCGCCGGCAATTCTTGCCTCATTGTCTGCTTGATGACTCTCGGTCCGGTAAATCCTATTAAAGCATTCGGTTCAGCAATTAAAATATCACCAAGAGAAGCATAGCTGGCCGTGACCCCTCCAAAGGTCGGATCTGTAAGTACCGAAATATATAACAAATGATTTGCAGCTAACCGTCCCAAAGCTGCACTTGTCTTGGCCATTTGATAGAGAGAAAGAATTCCTTCTTGCATTCGGGCACCGCCGGAAGTAGAGAAAATGACAACGGGCAGGCGCAAATCAATCGCCCGTTCAACGGCACGAGCAATTTTTTCCCCGACTACAGACCCCATACTGCCCATCATGAAATTAGCTTCATTAAAAGCCAAAACAACAGGAATTCCCTCAATCATAGCCCGGCCTGTAAGAGCCCCTTCAATCATTCCCGCTTTTTCCTGAGCCTCAAGAAGTTTCTCGTCATAACCGGGAAACTCTAAGGGGTCAAGAGTAAGGATTTCCGAATCCCATTCTTCAAAGCTGTTTTCATCAGCAAGCAGCGCTAAACGAGCTCGAGCGGAAATTCGAAAATGATAGGTACAAGTTGTACAAACTCGCGCATTTTCCTCAAGATCTTTAATAAAAAGAACCTCACCGCATTTCGGACATTTTACCCACAACCCATCAGGCAGTTCTTTCTTAACAGCTTTAGGTTCTTGGCGTGCACCATCAGGCGTCGTACGCTTGGGAGCGGGAGTCGATTGAATCGTAACGTATTTCGTTTTTCGAAAGATATCTTTGAACATAGTTAGCTCCCTATTGCGCCGGTAATAATTTCATAGGCTTCATCTGCTTCAGATTCAGGTACAAGAATTTCCACTGAAGCATGATCCCCCAAATGCGCAGAACCAATGGGTCTTAATTGAACAAGCATTCCTTCGTCTGTGAGAATTGTTTTATATTTTTCCGCGATTAACTTGTTGGGTGCGATATAAATGACGGTCCACACAGTAATAGCCCCCTTATTAAATCCGTATTATGATACCATAGCCCAATTAATTGTGCAACAAAGGGCCCTATTATGAATCCTCATCACGAACTTCTGAGCGCAGATTGGAGAATTTGGACATTAGGGCTTTTTCCACATTAGGCGTTACAAATTCTGTTACTCCGGCATGTAAGCTGGAGGCCCATTTAATAGCACTTGAACTAATAAAAGAATATTTGCTCTGCGTCATTAAGAAGACCGTTTCGATATCAGGAGCAATTTTTTTATTCATAAGGGCCAATTGAAACTCATATTCAAAGTCGGATAACGCGCGCAGACCTCTCAAAATCGCCACAGCACCACATTTACGGGCAAATTCCACAGTTAAGCCCTCAAAAACACGAACATTTACATTGGGCATATCCTTTGTAGCTTCAAGAAGCAGCTCCATTCTCTCGCCAAGGGTAAACAGTGGTGCCTTTTTACTGTCGGCTGCTATGGCAATCGTTACCCCATCAAAAAGTTCTTTGCCACGAACTAAAATATCAAGATGCCCATTAGTGACCGGATCAAAGGTTCCCGGATAAATCGCTGTTCGCACATTCAATCTCCTTTATTTCAGGATATCAGGATATTTTCATGGGTTTCGCCTTAAAACTCAGAAATCCTGCTAGCAAAATTATTTAGGTAAAATTTTTCCCGGTTTCCAGACAACGTTACTTTTACCCAGAACCTCAAGTAAAGCATTTTGTAATTTTTCATCATCTGTTACCCAAAACTCACGATTACCCTCAATAACCTTCTGATTATCCGCAAAATAAAAATAAACAGGCTGATTCCCAGGATGACGTTTCAAAATTTCCAAAACGTCCGCCATGTAGTTACTTTCATTGCTGGAAAATCTCAAAAAAAGCCGTCGCCCTCCACTTTGAGCAGGTTCTTCAGCAGGTTTAAGTTCTTCCAGGCGGGTAATCTTCTCGGCAAAGACCTTCTTTTCATCCTCGCGAATATTGTACCTGCCGGTTATAACAACCACTTGGTCATTACCCAAGGACCGAGTGAAGGCAAAGACGCGCGGGAACACTAAGACTTCAATTTCGCTGGTCAAATCTTCCAAAACAAAGCTCGCCATCATTTCGCCTTTTTTAGTTACTGTTTGTCTTAAACCGGTCACTAAACCTCCAAGAACAACTTTTTTTTCGTCGTCGCTTTCCAGACAAGTCAAAATATCCGAAGAGACAAAAGGCTTTAACTGTGGCATAACTGACGAAAGGGGATGGCCGCTTAAATAAAGGCCTAAATATTCCTTTTCCATCTCCAGAATTTCCCGTTCATCAAACTCGGGCAGTTCAGGCAGGGTAATTCCTTGGTCCATATCTTCTGTTAGATCAAAAAGGGAGAATTGACCATTATTCCGATCTTTTTGCCGCCGCTGAGCAGTGTCCAGAACCTGGTCGAGAACAGCCAAGGCCTGAACCCGAGTAGCAAAGGAACGCATGGCTCCCGAGCGAATTAAGCTTTCAAGCACGCGTCGGTTTAAGACCTTTTGGTCCACGCGCATACAAAAATCGTAAAGAGATTGGAAGTGACCATCTTGTCTGGCTTCCAAGATTTTCTCAACCACATTGAATCCGACGTTGCGAATGGCCCCCAGTCCAAAGCGGATGGCCCTTCTTTCTGTGGAAAAGCCTGTTTGACTGTACTGCACATCCGGTGGGAGCACTTCAATTCCATTTTGTTTGGCATCCTGTATATAGAAGGATATTTTGTCGGGAGAGCCCATGACACTGCTTAGAAGAGCTGCCATAAATTCTAAGGGATAGTTTGCCTTTAAGTAAGCAGTCTGATACGAGATCACAGCGTAGGCGGTAGCATGTCCTTTATTAAAACCGTATTCCGCAAACTTGGCCATTAAATCAAAAATTTCTTCGGCCTTTTCACTAGTTAAACCGAGGCGAAGGGCCCCCGGAATAAGCCACTGTCCCTTTTCATCCTGTAGGCCATAGATAAAGTTCTGGCGTTCCTCAGCCATAATTTCCTTTTTCTTTTTCCCCATAGCCCGTCGTAACAAATCTGCTCGTCCTAAAGAATAACCCGCTAAATCTCTGGCAATCTGCATAACCTGTTCCTGATAAACGATAATTCCGTAGGTTGACTTAAGTATGGATTCCAACTTGGGGTGCAAGTAGGTGATTTGGCCTCCATGCTTGCGGCGGATAAACTCAGGAATCTGATCCATAGGACCCGGCCGATATAATGCTCCCACTGCAATAATATCTTCGAAACAGGTTGGTTTTACTTCTTTGAGAACAGCTCTCATCCCACCGGACTCAAACTGAAAGATCCCAGTGCTGTTTCCTGAGGCAAGCAGTTGATAGGTTTTAGGATCGTCTAAGGATAGTGACCGCAAATCAAGTTTGATCCCATGAGTTGCCTCAACCCGTTTCACTGCCTCTTGGATGATGGTTAAATTTCTCAAGCCGAGAAAGTCCATCTTTAACAACCCAATTTCTTCAACGATTTTCATAGGAAATTGAGTCATCACAAAATCCTCTGAAGTTCTCTGCAGAGGCAAATGATTCATCAGAGGATCTTTAGAAATCACGACCCCTGCGGCATGGGTGGAAGCGTGTCTCGTCATCCCTTCAAGGGATTGGGCCAGCTTATAAAGCCTCTTAATTTCTTCATCTTCTTCGACCATTTGAGCTAAATCCGGAGACACTTGCAGAGCCTTTTCCAAAGTTATGCCCGGATCTGAAGGAATGGCCTTGGCAACTTTATCTACACGAGCCAAAGGAACTGCCAACACCCTTCCCCCGTCTCGGATAGCTGCTTTGGCCCCCATGGTTCCAAAGGTAATAATTTGGCAAACCTTGTCTGAACCGTATTTTTCCGTCACATAACGAATGACTCGCTCACGGCCCTCCGGGTCAAAATCTATATCAATATCCGGCATAGAAATTCGTTCCGGATTTAAAAAACGTTCGAACAACAAATCATGACTAAGGGGTTCAACGGAGGTAATGCCAAGCAAGTACGCAACCATGCTGGCAGCGGCAGAGCCCCGTCCCGGACCGACAGCTACTCCGTTCTCTCTGGCAAATCGGCAAAAGTCAGCAACGATCAGGAAATATCCCGAAAAGCCGGTTTGAGAAATAACTCGAAGCTCATAGTCTAAACGCTCACGTTCATTTTTAGTCATTTGGGGATAGAAGCGCGGAAAAGCTTCTCGGCATTGAGCTTCCAGATATCCGTCTACGGTGTATCCAGAGGGAACGTCAAAAACCGGCAAGAAATTTTCTCCAAACTTGAAATCCACCTGACAACGCTCGGCAATTTTGGCAGTATTGTCTAAAACCTCAGGATGTTCTCCAAACAGCAGGGCCATTTCTTGTTCTGATTTAAGATAAAACTCCTGACTTGAAAACCTCATTCGCGAGGTATCCGTTAAGGTCTTGCCGGTTTGGATACTCAGCAGCGCATCTTGAACAAGAGCATCGTCACGATTTACATAATGCACGTCATTAGTAGCTGCGATAGGAATTCCCGTGAGTTCATGAATCTTCCATATTCCCTGCATGACCTTTAGCTGTTTATCAATTCCATGGTCCTGAATTTCAAGATAAAAATTACCTTTGCCAAAAATCCGTTCATAATCCAAAGCGCTTTGAACGGCCATTTCTAATTGATCATTAAGGAGATAATCTGCCACTTCTCCGGCCAAACAGGCACTAAGGGCAATAATTCCGCTGGAATAGTTGTGCAGAATTTCTTTATCTACTCTAGGCTTATAGTAAAAACCTTCAATATGAGCCATGGATACTAAGCGGATTAAGTTACGATATCCTTCTTCATTTTCCGCGAGAAGAACTAAATGGTAGTTTTTATCGTCTCTACCCGGAACTTTATCCGTCCGTTTATTAGGAGCAACATAAACTTCACATCCGATAATCGGCTTAATGCCCACTTTGTGGCACGCTTTGTAGAAGTCAATAACTCCATACATTACCCCATGATCGGTAATTGCCAGTGCCGGCATATTCAATTCAGCAGCACGCTTGAGTAAATTATTAATGCGGGCAGCCCCGTCAAGCAGACTGTACTCCGTATGGACATGAAGGTGAACAAACATCACATATCTCTCCTCAAGATATATAGCAAAGGCCTTGAAAAATTCAAGACCCGTCATTCAACAATTGTTGATTCATTTGTAACCTGTAACTTTTGCCAAGGAATAAAATCATCGTCAATTAAATTAAAGAACTGCTTTCATTCACCAGTTTTTTATCTCCAATACGTGCTGTCATCAGACCTTTAGCAACTATTTCATTTTCAACCGTAACTTCTACTTCAATATTACAATGTTTCTTAGCTACCAAAAGAAGTTTAGCAGTAACGGTAATTTCCGTCCCTACGGGTATGGGCTGAAGCTGATAGAGAGTAAAGTTTTCGGTAATTGCGTTGAGTCTGTATTTCTTGCGAAGCCCGATATATCCAGCCATATTCATGACTGTAACAATAACACCACAACTGGCTGATCCGTAGTCATCCACCATGGCGTTGGTAATTTCACCTTCAATGGAAAGATGTTCGGAATCATCAACAAACCTGAACCCACTTAACACCAGATTATCAACAGTCTCTCCGAACTGAGGCTGTTTCTGAACTTGCTGATAAGCTTCAATGACATCTTGTAAACTGATAATTCCTATTAACTTACCCTGATCCGCTACAACTGCAATTTCCCATCCTTCCCAAACCATAATGCGCGAAATATGGGTTACGGGATCATCGCGGCCAACCATAAAGGGATTGCCGTTCATAACGTCCTTGATCGGAGTTTTGAGATCCTCTCCAGCAACATCAACCGCCGTGACAATCCCCACAAGATTCATATCATTATCAACGACCGGAAAGCGGCTATGGTCTGTACTTTGGGAAAGATTCCGCCAATCTTCTACGGTAGCATCGACATTCAAATACTTAACATCTTTGACCATAATATCTTCGACTAAAATAAGCTCTTTTTGAATTAATCGATCATAAAGGGCGCGATTAATCATAGAAGT
Source organism: Desulfosporosinus sp. SYSU MS00001 (assembly GCF_049943955.1). Lineage (NCBI taxonomy): Bacteria > Bacillati > Bacillota > Clostridia > Eubacteriales > Desulfitobacteriaceae > Desulfosporosinus > Desulfosporosinus sp. SYSU MS00001. The sequence continues at coordinate 243,788 of NZ_JBNFTW010000002.1, read as the reverse complement.
CACGGCAAATGTATCATAGGGTGATTGAATAATGACTAACTCACGCTGCCGAGCCAAAGCAACAACATCTTCGTCGGGTTCCAAGCCTCCAGTGATTAGTAAGGAAGCATTATGTTCTAAAGCCAAAATCTGAGCATTGTGACGATTACCAACAATGCACAAGGCATTTTCTTCTAAATATCGTCCCATTGCATCGAGTTCCATGGAAGCAATAACAAATTTATGAGGGGAGCGATCGAGATGCTCAAAGCCACAGATAACAACCCCTTCGGCGATCTGTGACACTTCGCGCAACGTTAAATCTTCGATCTGGCGTTCCTTAACCCCTTCAATTCGTATGGTACCAACTTTTGGAATTGAGCGAACTAACCCCTTAGCCTCAGCCTCTTTAATGGCACGATAAGCTGTCCCCTCACTGACGTCTAAGGCTTTAGCGATAAACCGGACAGAAACCTTACTGCCGATAGCTAAATCTTCAATGAATGTTAATATTTGTTGATGTTTTGTCAAGTGATAACGCTCCCCACTTATTACTATACAATCATTAATTATACCATATGATTGAAGATCGAACTAGCTTATTCGTTTCTATCTTTAAGATTTTCCCGTCTCCGCCGTTGGGTCATTAATCCGCCGATCTTGCCGGCATCTTTGGCGTTTAAGGAATGCCAGCCTTTGGTTTTAACTTGCTCTAAAAGCCCCAATTCTGCGGCTATTTCCATCTTCAACGGTTCTAAGGGGTCTGTTCGTCTTACTCTTGGTTTTGCTGATTTCATCTTATATCCTCCCCCTGCTCATGGTAAATAGATCTTCTTCATAATGTGGGCAATTTGGTCCTCTTTCTCCCAGCAAATGTTCTAAGCGACAACGTCCGTCAACTCCATAGAGACAACGAAGGGTACACATTTTTCTGGTCATGTTCTCATCTCCTTTTCTAAAAGTTTTGCCCTTTTTAATTAAAAATATCCCGCCTGATCGACAAGCGGGATATTTCAGCATAATTATTATTCAGTTTTCATTTTATTTTATATGTTATGTGGGCTAAACTAATTCGAAAGATTCCCCTGCATTAAGTACTATGCCCTTCGTCTCTGGAACTCTGCGCTGCAGCATGCGCAGGAACTCGTTAACATCCTGGTTGATTAGAGGAAAGGTATTGTAATGCATGGGGATAACTGCTTTTGAGCGCAGTAATTGGGATGCGTGGGCCGCTTCCTCGACGCCCATAACAAAGTTATCACCGATGGGCAGCATGGCGAGTTCCAATGGATGCCGCAAGCCAATCAGTTCCATATCTCCAAATAATCCGGTATCTCCGGCATGGTAAAGCCATTTTCCTTCTATTTGAAGCAGAAAGCCGCAGGGGGGGCCGCCATAGATCATAGGCCCTCCTGCTGTCTCTTCAATCCCTGAACCATGAAGTGCCAAAGTAAGCTTAACCCATCCGAAAGGGAAACGATGTTTTCCTCCAATATGCATGCCATGGGTCGCGGCGCCTTGACTTTGGCAATAGGCCGCTAGCTCATAGACTGCAATAATAGGAGCACCTGTTTGTTGCGACAATTCTACAGCATCGCCTAAATGATCGTGGTGACCGTGGGTAACTAAAATCGCATCAAGCTGTTTGAAGTCTTCAGGTTTCGCTGTAGTACTCGGGTTCCCTCTTAAAAAGGGATCAATAATGATTCTTCCTGCCTCGCTCTCAATTTCGAAGCACGAATGACCGTGGAAACGAATATTCATTCTTTAACCTCCATCTGATCGCTTTAACGCGCTGAATATACTTGAAGCACTTCCCACAATGCAGGATAACTTAAATTCATTTCCCAAAGGGCGACTCCTCGAATGCCCTTACTTAAAGCAAGGTCCAGCTTATCTTTCAAGCTGCGAGGGTCTTCGAAATATACGGTATGTTTAACACCCATAGTTTCATAGCGAAAATGCAAGCCGTGTTGTCTTGAATCCCAAAGGATTGGAGCGCCATAACGTTTAGCAAGGTCTACTGCCCTTTGGTAACTGATGCTCTGGGCCCCACCTCGTTCTGACCAATCATAGCCGTAAAGCGGAATACCCATATAGATTTTGCGGGCCGGAATATTTGCTAAAGCATAGTTTAAATTCTCATTGACCCAAGGCAAAGACGCTACTGATCCCGGAGGACTTGCCGGCCAATGCTCTTCATAAGTCATGATGATAACCTCATCAACAACCTGGCCGATAGCCTGATAATCAAAGACGCCTTTCCATGGATCAAGAGGTTCACTCGAGGACTTTGCCGGTACATCAATAGTAACAATATAGTTCGCTTGATGAAACAGAGTTGCCCACCTTTGGATAAGCTGAGTAAAAAGCTGCCGGTCTCCCGGACTCGCTTTTTCCAGATCTAGATTGACTCCATCAAACTGATACTGTGCCAGAAGATTCCTTATGTTCCCCCAAACATAATCTGCGAATTGTCGGTCCCGCACCAACCGAGTCATTAAATCTGTCGAAAAGAGTCCCCTTTGTGTCAAGTTACTGACGGTTAAAAAAACCTTAATCCCCTTGGCATGGGCTTCGGAGATTATTCTTTGACTGGGTCTGCCTTGAAGCGTTCCATCATTCTGAATAGGCATTTGAAAAATATCGAACTGATCAATGCTATTTCCGTATCGTACCAAATATGGGTAACCCTTTACTTGTTCCGTTAGTCCATTGTAAAAGGCAAAAATATTCAGTGGCATACTTATACCCCCTTTCCGATCATCATATGCATCGCTGAGGGTATAAGTGTGAAGAATACTGCTATATAGAAGCTTCAAAGAAATTTAGGCTTCTTTAAGTCCTCTATTATAATTAAGCTTCTATTTTGAGTGACGACGGCCGAAAACTGCCAACATTGCAGTTCTGCGCATTAAAATAATTACCAGGAGCGCAAAGACAAGGATGAGAATAGCTAAAGCCATAATCCATTGTCCTTTGGCTCCTAAAACTGCGGAAATGCCGAAACAAGCACTGATTCCATACATTGACAAAACCGCCTGACGCTGGGTAAGGCCCGCGTCCAGAAGCCGATGATGCAAATGTCCTCGATCAGCGGTGGCTACGGATTGTCCTCTAAGTTTACGGCGAATAATAGCAAAGGTTAAGTCCGTTACAGGCATGCCCATAACGAGAAGCGGAAAAACCACGCCTAAAATTGTCGCAGTCTTAAGTAATCCGTAAATGGAAAGGCCGCCAATAATATAGCCGATAAACATACTTCCGGAATCCCCCATAAAAACCTTCGCCGGGGGAAAATTAAACAATAAAAATCCCAGCAGTGATCCGGCTAAAGCCAAGGTCAGATGCGCTGCAGGACTAATGATTTGATTTGCTGACCAGAACAACAACAGCGCCGCCATAAAGCATATCCCAGCGGCGAGTCCATCTAAGCCATCCGAGATATTAACTGTATTGACCAGGCCAACTATCCAAAAGATCATTAAAGCAAAACCTATAATACCAAGCCAAAGACCCGTGAAGTAAATTGGCCGCCCGATCAGAGGAAGTTTAATGAAATCCAAGGAAAAATTAAAGCCAAAGAGCAATGCCGCTGAAACAATTTGCCAAAAGAGCTTTACTATTGGACGAATTTCCCATATGTCATCACAAACCCCAACCAACGTAATTAACGTACTGCCTAAAAATAGCCCCCAGAACGATAGATCCCATTTCTGGGTTAATGCCGCCGCCAGCCAAAAGCCGGCGTACAATGCCAATCCGCCTAAGCGGGGAATAGGCTTTTTATGAACGTGACGCCCTCCCGGATAAGCAATAGCCCCCCATTTTTGGGCCAGTTTCATCGTCAGCGGCGTACAGACAACTGCAATTACTAAGGCCAAGGCAAAGGTTAGTATATAGGCCATGATTATTCCTCCGCAGTCTTAGGCTCAAGCTTGTCACGCAGCATCGTCGGTTGGCGCAGTTCCAAACAAGAACAGGAAAAGGTTTGAGGAAGCATAGCCATAGCATTCAACAAAATCCTGCCGGCGAAATTGGACTGATTATAAAAAATATCAGCCAATTCCTCGTGTTCCCAATCCTTGATGATACCTTCAGCATAGTTAACAACAAGCTGGACCGTAGCGTAATGGGCTCCGATTTCTCGAGCCAAATATACTTCCGGACACATGGATTGTCCGATGACATCGCCACCCATCTGTTTAAACATCTGAACTTCGGAAGGACTTTCAAAATGACGCCCGTCCGTACAAACATAAACCCCTCGTTCAAAGACATAGCGCGGTGGCTGGTTTTGTAAAACGGTCTCATGTAAGACTTTAATCAAATCCGGGCAAACTGCATTGCGCATAGTTAACAAATAGGGAAGTCCGATGGACACATCTTTACGCATCGAAAAGTCCAAATAATCGTGGGGAATAATAATATCACGAGGTTTTAGCAGATGATTAATTCCACCGACCCCGCCCTCAGTTAAAACTACGTGGACACCTGCTTGATGAAAGACCCAAAAAATTTGCTGAGAAGCCTGAGCTCTGGTGACCCCCTGCCTCCAGCCATGCATCCGGCACGTTAAAGCCTCTTTGCCTGCATAAGAAAAATGGGTAAATTCCGGCGAAGGTCCATAAGGCGTATCAAAAATCAAGGCCTCACCCAGCACCTTCGTTCCAGGTATCTTTAAATCCTTAGGAAAGGAAAGCGAATTAGTGCTTGAACCACATATTAACCCTACGTCAACTTTGGGTATCATAGTTTCTCCTCCTTTTTAAACAAGATTCGGAAAGCCCCATTGACGCAATACTTCATAAACAACAACAGCTACTGAATTGGATAAGTTTAAGGAGCGCGCTTCCGCGCGCATCGGCAGTCTTATAGTTTTGTCCGGGTAACGGCCCAAAATTTCGGGTGATAATCCTTTCGTTTCCTTACCGAAAATTAAATATCCCCCCGGTTCATAAACCATATCAGTATAGGAACGGCCACCTTTTGTAGTTGCTAAGTAACGGAGTCCACTGGGGTTTTTTTCTTCAAAATCGTTAAAATTGTCATAATAGAAGATATCAAGAAGGTGCCAATAATCTAAGCCGGCACGCTTTAAATGCTTATCGTCAATGCTAAAACCCAATGGTTTAACCAGATGGAGTGCAGCTCCTGTTGCAGCGCAAAGCCGAGCCACATTTCCCGTATTGGGCGGGATTTCCGGCTCAACCATTACTATATTAAGTCGATTGTTCAAAACCTGGTTCCCCTTTCAATGACACCCGGAACAATTTCCATGACACCCGGGTGAACAAGTTCCGCCGCTGCTTCCTTTAGTCACTCCGGGACTAGAAAATTTGGATAATTGTTTGGAAAGACCTTTATGTCCGCAGCCGGGGCATGATACGGACTCTCCATTTTCACCTAATCTGCATAATTCTGTGGTTAGCAAGCCACAACTTGGACATTTGAATTCATACATGGGCAATTTAATGCAGCCTCCCACTACTTAAAGCTTATTTCAGCTCTTATAAAAGGTTTTGCTTATGATTACCTATTATAACCTGAAATTATTGCAAACCCAAACTTTTGTCTGCTTTTTTCCCCTTTATTTCCCCTGATTTAGAGAATTAAATATTGACCATATTAAACTTTACTTAATATATCGTCTATCTATCCGCTGAAGGACAGATATTACACCAGAACCACTAGATGTTCCCTTAGGTTTTTGCAAAAGTTAATATTACAAAACGAGCCTCTGTTATATAAAACATCCTTGTAATTTTTGTTGTTCTAAGTTATGATAATGTTTATTGACCTTATTAGATTGTTTAAAGAGGTGTAAAAGGATGCTCACTCCAGAAGATCGCAAATTGCTTAAAATTATAGCTAAAGACTGCCGCTTAACTCCGGAGGAACTTTCACTGCAAACCGGCTTATCCGCGGAATACATCAAAAGGCGGATCAAGGACTGGGAAAAGGAAAAAATCATTGCCGGTTATCAGCCTGTAATCAATTGGGAACGGACGGGTGAAGAAAAAGTTTCTGCTCTGATTGAAGTAAGAGTCCTCCCTCAGCGCGGTTATGGTTTTGACAAAATTGCGAAACGGCTGCAAAAGTTCCCAGAAATCAAATCGTTGATGCTTATGTCCGGTGGATATGATTTGGCCTTACTTATCGAAGGCAAGACGATGCAGGATGTTGCCCTTTTTGTTGCGGAAAAACTAGCTCCCCTTGAGCATATCCAGAGTACGGCCACTCATTTTGTACTGCGCCGATATAAACAGGACGGTGTGGAACTTTTGGGTGAGGAAGAGACACTCCAACGTCTCGTGATTTCACCGTGAATCGTTATCTTGCCAGCCATGTTGCTAATATGCCGCCTTCAGGAATCCGTAAGTTTTTCGATCTTGTCGCCACTATGAAAGACGTAATATCTCTGGGAGTCGGCGAACCTGACTTCGTAACTCCCTGGACTGTGAGAGAAAGCGGTATATTCTCTCTCGAACAGGGGCAGACGATGTATACCAGCAACGCGGGACTCTATGAACTGCGGGAAGAGCTTGCCCATCATTTAAACATTACCATGGGCCTCTCCTATGACCCACTTAAAGAGATTCTGATTACAACCGGTGCCAGTGAAGCTGTTGATCTGGTTATGCGCGCTGTCCTTGAACCAGGAAATATTGTTTTGGTACCCGATCCCTCCTACGTATCTTACGGACCCTGCGCAACCTTAGCCGGAGCCAGTGTGCGCTATGTTCCAACCCACGCTGATGAGAAGTTCCGTTTGCGGGTTAAGGATCTGGCTCAAGCCTACTCACCCGAAGTCAAGCTCCTAGTGTTATCTTACCCCAATAACCCTACAGGGGCTATTATGCAGCGCGAAGATCTCCTGCCCATTGCCGAATTTGTCAAAGAGCATGATTTGCTCGTCCTGGCCGATGATATTTATTCCGATCTTACCTACGAAGGCACTCATACTTCATTTGCCAGTTTACCGGAAATGCACGACCGTACCCTCTTCGTCAGCGGTTTCTCAAAATCCTACGCTATGACAGGCTGGCGAATCGGCTACGTTGCCGGGCATCCTGACCTTATCAGCGGAATGACCAAAATTCATCAATATACCATGCTCTGTGCCCCAATCACTGGCCAAATTGCCGCTCTTGAGGCTTTGCGCTCTGCTTCCGAAGCTAAAGACGAAATGGTCGCAGCCTATGATCGCCGACGCCGGCTTATGGTCCATGGTTTTCGATCCATGGGTCTGGATTGTTTTGAGCCCCTGGGTGCCTTTTATGTCTTTCCGGATATATCGAAAACGAAATTATCCTCGGAGGCCTTTGCCGAAGAACTCTTAAAAGAGGAAAAAGTCGCCGTCGTACCCGGGACCGCCTTCGGACCATCCGGTGAAGGATTCATTCGCTGTTCCTACGCTTATTCTCTGGAGCAGCTTGAAGAAGCATTACAGCGAATCGGTCGGTTTGTAGAACGCAGATTAACTTAGAGGGTCAAAGATTTCCTATTACTTCTTCTAGATATGGCGTCAATATTGGTGGAAGGGCTTTTTCTTTATTGGTCAGCCAGGATTTAAGTCTGGGGTCCTGCATGCTGCACAAAGCGAGAAAGGCATTTCGCTGCAGGATGCCTTTACCACGCCATCCAGCTGCCGTATGAAGAAAACGCTCTCGAAACTCCCCTTTGGTTAAATTCAATGTATCCAATAAATCGACACCGCGCTTTTTCCCTGCTGCCGATACCATCTGCATCTCTTCCTGAAGCCGTTGTTGATTATGAGGGCAAGCTTCCTGACAAGTGTCGCAGCCAAAAATTCGATTTCCTAAACCTATTCTCTCTTCTGGCGTAAGCACTTCTTTGCTCTGAGTGAGATAAGAATAGCAATGTTTAGCTGCAAAGATCTCCTTGCCAAGAATTTGGGCAGGGCAAGCTTGAATACATTTCCGACAAGAACCGCACTTGTTCAAAATCATTTCATCGCTGGGAAGTTCATGATTCAGCAACAACAACGCTAACCCCACAAAGGAACCGTAGCCGGGTATAATCAGTTGCTGATTTCGGCCGATCCAACCGAGCCCTGCCCGAACTGCAAAGGCTCTTTCAACTAAAGGTCCCGTGTCGACCTGCCAGCGAATAGCTCCGGGCCAATGGTTTTCTGCCATTATCTCAGTGAGCTCTTTTAATTTCTGATTGATTACCCGGTGATAGTCTTCACCGATGGCCGAGCGGGCCAAAATACCCTCTCCCTTCTCGGGAGCCATAGCGAGAGGAAGTTCATAGGCTAAGGCAACAACGCCCTGACAATCCTGCCATACAGCCTTTGGATCAAGCCTCTGCTGAATTATTTGACTCTCAAAAGGAGTAGACACACCTTGATCAAGGCGAGCCTGCAATAAAACATTAAGTCCCTTAATCGGTTGGGCAGTGGTAAATCCAACTGCTATAAACCCTAAATCTAAAGCCCATTTCCTAAGCTTTTTTTTCCAATCTTGCCATTCCTCCAAGCTCAACGAACAATCCTCCTTAAACAAAGGCTAAATCTCATCTTAGATAAGTAAATAAATAATCAATACTTATGTAATGAGTCTCTTCTAATTTACATCTTAACTCACTTTTCTCAAACTAAACATCCTTGACATTTCTAATGCAAAATAACTACTTAAAAGTAGTTCTGTCACAACAAATTGTTGAGCTTTAAAAGATTTTTGGCTGAGCATATAAAATGTTCTCGTTTAGTTTTTTTCTGAATTTCGCAATATGAGGAAATACGAACTATAAATATGTCACTTTAACTTTGCATTACAATTCGTACAATAATTGATATTCTTTACTGATTGCCGAATTGGTAAGGGCTTGTTACAAACTGGACATCTCCAAGCAATAATGTTAACTACTATTCCAACGATGAAAAGCGCAATTCCCATTAATTAGATCATTATATTTCCCGAAATAAACGCATGAACCGTGCCAAACATAATTAATACAATTCCAATTATGCTAATAAAGCGGGCATATTTAACTTGTTTTACTTTATGCCTAAAAGCACTCTGTACTTGATCATTACTCATCCTATTCTCCTTCCCACCCATTCCATTTAATCAATATTATCGCATAGTATTGATTATCCAATCAAAGAATGACTGGTCTGCTTGGATAAACTCCTGCACTTAATTATGATAGAGAAAACTTAGCTGGCGCTCGAAGACACTGTCTTCGCACGTATTAACACTTCTTGCAGTATACAATCGAAAGTTATACTTTCTGATAGCATAAAAAAAGGCGCAGCTTTGTGAACTAATAAGTTCGCAAAACTACGCCTTTTCTTACAAGGATTTGGGTTTATTTAAAATAGCGGTCTAATAAACCTTTGAAAGCGGAACCATGTCTTGCTTCATCCTTGCACATTTCATGAACCGTATCATGAATAGCGTCGTAGTTCAGTTGTTTTGCTTTAGTGGCGATATCCTTTTTGCCTTGGCAAGCTCCATATTCGGCTTCCACTCTAGCTTCTAAATTCTTTTTAGTGTCGGCAAACACCACTTCGCCAAGCAGCTCTGCAAATTTTGCAGCATGTTCTGCTTCTTCAAAGGCAATTCTCTTATAAGCTTCAGCAACTTCAGGATAGCCTTCTCGGTCTGCTTGACGGCTCATAGCTAGGTACATACCAACTTCTGTACATTCTCCGGTAAAATTAGCTCTTAAACCTTCAAGAATTTCTGGATCAACGCCCTGGGCAACTCCAATTTTATGCTCATCAGCCCATTGCAGAGGGCCGTCTTTTTTCTCGGAGAATTTGTCTTTAGAAGCTCCACATTGCGGGCATTTTTCCGGAGCCTCATTTCCTTCAAAAACATAACCACATACTGAACATACAAATTTCTTAATCATTTAAGTTAACCTCCTCAAAGTTATTATCAATTAATTTATGTTCTTATTTTACAATTACTTTAAATAAAAATCAAGGGGTTTTGAAAAATTTTTTTACTTTTTAACCTCTAAGACAGACTTTTACTTCTTCAAATAGGAGCGGGTCCCCTACCGAGTTCACTCGCCCCCTCGCACATCCACTTTAACATCATAAAGTGTGCTTGCCGAAGCTCGATCAGTCAAACGTTGAGAAGTAAGAGCGTTAACCGATGATGTTTTAGAATTCTCATTCCAAAACAGCCCTTCGGTAACAACAACTCCGCGAGGAACCTTAGTCGTTGTCTTAAGGATGAATTTAACTTCACCACGTTCATTAAAGGCAAGCACCTGCTGAAGATCATTCAAATTCTTGACCAGAGCATCCTCTACATTCATTAAAAGATAGGCAGTTTTCTTCTTCTTTAATAAATCTTCTCGCTCATTAAACGATGAATTTAAAGAATACAAATTAGGACTACTCATCAGGAAAAATGGAGCTTTATCTCCATGAGGTTCGATATAGCGAGGCAGGGGGTCTGGTTCCTGGGGATTATAAAGTTCGATTTTTCCCGAAAGAGTCCGAAATGTCATTTTATAATCGGCAGGCAGCTTAAGTTCAACGGGATGCCCTTCTGAAAGTTTCTCCCGCTCCTCTTGCGAAAGCCAAGATGACGAAGATTCAATCAGCTGGTCAATAAGATCTTCCGTAGATTGCTTAAAATAGGGCTCCTGAAAATCCATACTTTGAGCAAGCAATTTAAAGACATCCCAATTTGACTTGGCTGCCCCAAGGGGTGGGATAACTGCGGCTGCCTTCTGAATAACATAAGAACCGTAGGAACGATAAAGATCCGCATGTTCTAAGGAACTCGTGGCCGGTAAAATAATATCGGCATAGCGGGCGGTGTCCGTCATGAACCGTTCATGGACAACTGTAAAAAGATCTTCGCGCCGAAGTCCCTTAAGTATTTGATTCTGGTCCGGAGCAACAACTGCAGGATTAGAATGGTAGACATATAAACTTTTAATCGGCGGATTCGTTAATTCAGTCAAGGCAAAACCAAGTTGGTTCATGTTGACAACTCTCGTCGGAGATTGCAAGAAATCTTCCCGGACGACAGACGCTGATGAAATAACCTTAGAAGAAATACTTGTCAACAGCCCGCCCCCCGGCTTGCTCCAAGCCCCAACCAATGCAGGCAGACAAGTGATAATTCTAACGGTCATTGCTCCATTTCCATAACGCGAAAGCCCTGAACCCAAGGAGATGAAAGGAGCGCGTGCTCGAGCATATTGAAGAGCTAATTCTTCCAGTTGACTGATTTCAATGCCCGTGATTTGACTGACTTTTTGAGGAGAAAAATCATTGATACATTCCTTACGAAAGGCCTGGAAGCCCTGTACATAGTCATCGAGGAACTTCTGATCCTGAAGTCCTTCCCGAACTAAGATGTGCATCAACCCGAGAGCCAGAGCACCATCACTGCCCGGTCTGACACACAGGACTTTATCAGCTAGTTTAGCCGTGGGTGTCTCATAGGTGTCCACAAGCCATACAACAGCTCCATGTTTCTTGGCTTCCCGTACGTTGCGGACAAAATGAATGTTTGTCGCCAGGGCATTTGTCCCCCAAAGAATAATTAAATCACTTCTCTTAACTTCATCGGGATGAGGAGCTAAAGTCTCTCCCATTACTGAGGCCCAGCCATAACCTTTCGCTGCAGAGCATATTGTCCGCGCTAATCTCGATGCCCCCAAACGATTGAAAAAGCTTTCTCCGCAATTGCGCTGCACTATTCCCATGGTTCCAGCGTAGGAGTAAGGCAAAATTGTTTCTGCGCCAAAATGATCAATTAATTCTTTCCAGCGGTTAGAAATCCGGGCAATAGCCTCATCCCAAGTGACGGCTCGAAATTGTCCAGAACCCTTTTCTCCGGAACGAAGAAGTGGCTGAGTCAATCGCTGCGGAGAATAAACAGTTCTTTCATAATGAGCCATTTTAGGGCACAAGGTACCCCTTGTAAAAGGATGCTCGGGATCACCGCTTACTCTTACTGCCTTATCAGCTATCAGTTCGACCCTAAGCCCACAAGTGTCGGGACAATCATAAGGACAAACTGATCTCTTAACCTCTGAATGCATAATGATCCTCCTAACACCAAATTATTCACTCGCTGATCCGCTAACAAAACCTTCATGGATTTGTGCAAAGAATCAGGCTAATTCTGTTTTACACGAATTAGCCTGATTGCTTTTTTCTATACATTCCTGAAGCCTCTATTTACTGGCTCTGAAAAAGGCATAGGTCATCGGTTCCCCCTCTTGAAGGATCTCAGCCGCAACAACATCCGCCAAAAAGAGGGTATGAGTTCCCGCATCGAGTTGGCCTACCACTTTCGCTTCCATTGTAGCAAGTACATCATCGAGCAGCAAAACACCCGATTCTCCACGATGAACCGCTACTCCTTCAAACTTATCCGCATCACGCCCTGATCGATATCCAAACTTCCGAGCATAGTCCTGACCTGTCTGGCTTAAAACTGATACTCCAAATCTTCCCCCTTTTTGGATTAGTTCATGAGTAAAATTCGACTTATTTATGCCAATAGCCAATCTCGCCGGGTCTGACGTCACTTGAAAACATGTATTAGCACATTGTCCATTATCTCTTCCATCAGCTTCAGCCGTAATAATATACAGGCCATAAGAAACCTTATAAAGTGCATGGCGAATGACCTGAGGACCGTCTGATTGAGTCGTTTCAATCTTCGCTGCCGGTTTTACATTTGATGTTGCGTTCAGTCCAGGATCCCCCGTTACCAGCTCAAAATTACTAGCATCAACACTACAAATAGGACAAACTTCAGGCGGATTATCGCCGGTATGTATATAACCACATACGTTGCATCGCCAACGCTTCTCCATAATAGCACCTCTTTTTTAGTAATAATTATAAACTTATCATTTGTACCAGTCAAGACATATTTTTCCTTTAAGCTCAATCTTCGCTCTATTCAAATAAGATATTCAATTGCAATTGCTAAAATAACACCTAAGGAACGCCCCAAACCCTAAGCATCTCTCAGTAAAAAAGTTCGGTATTCTGCTTCCAGAAAGATGGTGTCATTCAAACAATACTCTGGGCATCGTATCAGGGCTCTGCTCACCTGTTCTTTAAATCGTCCATAGTTCTTGCCTCTCAAGTCCTTTTTCTGAGCAAATTGAGTTAATACCTTCCAATCCAGAGTTTTTATGCGCTCAGTTATCCATAACGAAGCAGCTCTTACCTCACTTTGAATTTTTGCATAACGTTCGAAATCATCCCTGTGCACTTGCCTTCCGCCTTGAAAATCCGCCTGCCACAGCCTCAGTAAATTTTCGACCGGAAGCGGATCATAAACCTGACCGTTCCATCCGATTCTCCAAGCAAAACAGCGCGCTTTAAAGGATACCTTCTGCCAATCAGCTTCTCCCCTCAATTCCTTTCTAAAGATACGATAACCCAGACTGTGATGCCTTACAAGATATTCAACCTCTTGTTCCCCATGAGTTCCCCCAGGAAGAACCATACTCCAACGAAAGCGGGTAAGAATTTCCCGCGAAAGCCGGGCGCTTTCTTTTTCGTGGAGAAAATAATGTCCTTTCTCTCTGCCGACAATTTGCCATTTTCCCAGATCATGAAATAAAGCTGCTAAACGCAAAGTTATCTGATCTGGGCTATACTTAACCACATTCAAGGTATGCTCCCATATATCTTTGGTATAAAAGCGACCTTGAGTCAATCCCTTAAGCCTGGATAGTTCGGGAATATATAGTTGAAAAAATCCAATCTGATCTAGTAATGAAAGGCTCCGAGCAACATTCTCCAACACCAGGATTTTTCCCAATTCTTCAGTCACTCGTTCTTTGGAAACCTCTAAAAGTTGAGGGACAAAGATGACTGCCGACTGCCAGGTCTCAGGTTCTATGCTTAAGTAGTATTTAACTGCGAATCGAATCATTCGCAAAACCCTTAAGGGATCTTCCTTAAATCGATCGGAAGGATTGCCGCAAGATCTTAAATACCGATTTCTTAAATCTCTCAGGCCCAGAAAAGGATCCTCTATTTTCCCTGTTTTAACATCTTGATAGATGGCGTTTATTGTAAAATCACGCCGCAAAGCATCTCTTTCTAGCTCACCGGGAAAGGAAACTAAGTCTAAGCGATCCGCTTCCTGAAACAGACTTACCGTTTGTAATTTTGTGCCTAACAAATGAGGTGTATAGCCCCAACGGCTTAAAAAATTAAAGATTTCTTCAGACGATAGGGCAACGACAGCATCCACATCTGTGTTGGGTATCCCCAATTCTGCATCCCGCACTGCACCGCCAACACAATAAACAGGACAGATTAAGCTTAGACGTTTTAAAACTTCCTGTTGAAAGGATGAGCCAAACATCAAGTCTCCCCCCGATTAACCCTTAGAATTACTGACAAGCTTCAAGGACAAGTTAACAAAACACAGAAATTTTGGGGCCAATACAAATATGCCAAGGGCTTTCCGGACCGTGCTCCCCGTCAAGATCCGAGGTTATGAGCCGATCAGTATGAACCGTTAGTTCTGAGATTTGAAATTCTTTCATTTTGGGGGTGCTTACTTGTTCTCCGCGTAAAACTCTTAGGAGAATTCGAAGAGTTTCCGGCCAACCAACGAGTGGAACCATTAAAATATCCAACTTTCCGTCAGACAAAGACGCTCTGGGCATTAGTTGTCTGATTCCTCCAACGGAAAGACCATTAACCGCCAGAAAAAGTATAACTTCTTCCGTGTAATGTTTTCCGTCAAGATCATACTCTACCCCAAAAGGCCGATATGAAGGAAGCGTCTCAATCCCTTTCAGAAAATAGGCTAACTGACCCAAAGAGTTTTTCACTCTCAGATCCACTTTTTGTGAAACATCTGTTAAAAGTCCTGCACTAGCAACATTCACAAAATAGCGATTATTGACCATACCCGTATCTATATTGTAAATATTTCCTCGTCCGATTACTTTACAGGCTTCAGGAACACTTTTCGGCAAATGGAGAGCATAAGCCAAATCATTAGCTGTACCTACAGGCAAAATTCCCAAGGCAGGACGTTGGGATGCCGGGATTTTCACCACACCATTAACTACTTGGTGAATGCTCCCGTCTCCCCCGGCAATTACCAGACAATCAACATCACTGCTTTGCGAAGCAGTCTCTTCAATGTCTTCAGGAGAACAGGCTCGATGAATACAAACTTCATGTCCGCTTTCCTGAAAAATTCGTATCACTGAATCTAATTGACCTGTTAACTTACACCGTCCAGCATAAGGATTATAGATCAAACGTAAGCGTTTATTCGACATTCTTATAAATCCGACTCCTCTTCCATAGTTAGACCACTTACTTTTTTATCCCCATACGCCAGCGGCGAATCTTCGTGTTCAATAAATGAGCATTAAAGAAAAACACCCCTGCTAAAATGACAGCAATCAGGCCGCTTTCAATCAACACAGCTCTCGTTTCCTCAAAGGGGAAACCTTTCATTACCAGATAAACCATCGCCAAATTGGCCAAGGGAAAAAGAAGCGATTCGACAGCTAAGCCTCTGAGAATAATAATCCATAAATCCATACTTGTCTTTTTTTCCGACAAAGCTTTGGTAACTAAAAACCCCAGAGCAAGAAGTACTCCTGCCAAAAAAGCCGGCAATCCGTACTTGCCAATGGCAACTGCAATATTAAGGTAAATACCTAGTCCCCATAAAACCGCACCTAGGATAATGGATAGCAACTTATTAACCATCGAACCGCCTCCATTTGAATTCATTCAACCCCTGCTCAATTCCCAAATGCGGGTTACGATCAGGGTTATAGAGAACGTTATTTCAGGTTTTCCGGATTCAACACTTCCAGTTCCGGCAACACAAAACGGCCGTCTTTGCGAATTAATTTTTCATCAAAATAGATCTCACCGCCGCCATAATCCGGTCTTTGAATACACACCAAGTCCCAGTGAACGGCTGATTTGTTGCCGTTATAACAGTCATCATAGCAGGAACCCGGGGTAAAATGAAAACTTCCATCGATCTTCTCATCAAAAAGGGTGTCCAGCATTGGGTTTAAGATGTATGGATTTACTCCGAGGGCAAATTCCCCTACATATCTAGCACCTTCATCGGTATTGAAGATATCATCAATCCTCTGCGTATCATTGGCGACGGCCTTAATGATTTTACCGTTTTTAAAATCCAAGACAATTTTTTCAAAGGTAAATCCTTGAAACAAAGAAGGGGTATTATAACTGATCCGCCCGTTTACCGATTCCTTAATAGGCGCAGTATAGATTTCCCCGTCAGGAATATTCATGCGTCCGTCACATTTAATCGCTGGCATTCCATTAATCGAGAATACTAGATTAGTACCCGGTCCAACAATTCGTACTTGATCGGTTTTCTCCATTAAGTTCTTGAGCGGATTCATAGCCGAGGACATTTTTTCATAATCCAGGTTACAGACGTCAAAGTAAAAATTTTCAAATCCTTCCAGACTCATTGATGCTAACTGAGCCATAGAAGAGTTAGGATACCGTAAAACACACCAACGAGTATGGGGAATGCGCTGTTCAATATGCACCTTCTTTTGATAAGAGGATGAATATGATTTCAGAGATTCACTGGGAATGTCTGCCCATTCGTTTGCGTTTTCCCCTGCCCGAATTCCTATGTAGGCCTGCATTTCTTTCATTCTTGCAAGGTCCCATCGAGCCATAGCCTCAGCTTGCTCAACCGTGAATTCTTTTAATAAGTCTCGCATTAGAGTATGATTAATGACAGATACAAAGGGCACTCCTCCAGCTTGATAAGCATGACGTACAAGAGCCTGGGCAAGTGGAATACCTGTTCCAATGACTTCAATAAGAATTTTCTCCCTCGGTTTCAGGGCTATCGAATAATTAATTAAAGAATCGGCTAGTTTTTCAAAACGAGGATCTTTCACGTTAGGGCCTCCTTAGACTAAAATCATAGTTAAAATGGTTTATAATGTCAATCGCTTTGTTCTATTGACATTATAACCTTAAATTGCTCATTTCTCTGCCAATTTATCTCAATAACAGAATCCCTTTAAAGGATTTACCAGTGGATAGTTTGTATGTATATTCTTCATACCTTAGCATTTTCCTTTTTATTAACGCTTTATGTCTATAACGAACCTTTAATAACACTTTAATTTTCGTTGATGAAGATGGAGGTCACTATGAACTCAGTCAATACCTTATGGGAATATCGTTTACAGCTGGAGGATGCCGGTCAAAAATATCTTTCCATCTTAAAGCATAAATTTCATTTTTCTCTTAAAGTTTTACAGCATTTAAAACAGGGAGAACGAGTTTGGGTGGACGGACGCTTCACTTACTTAACTGCACGAGGGAAAGAAGGTGAACTTCTCTCTATTCAGCTCTTTGCGGAGGAAGAATCGCCAATTCAAGGCGAAGATCTTCCCTTAAGTATCCTCTACGAGGATGATTATCTGTTAGCTGTTAACAAACCTGTCGGACAGGTCGTCCACCCTAATCGCCGCTACCCTGACAATACCTTGGGGAATGCTGTCATAGGTTACTGGGAGCGCAAAGGAGAGCAGAGACTTTATCGACCTATTCACAGAATTGACCGCAATACCTCCGGGGTTGTGATCATTGCCAAAAATCAATTTGCCCACCAGCAGCTTGCTTGGCAGCTAGTGCGTGGTCACATCCATAAACGTTACTATGGCTTTGTCCAAGGAAACCTGTACGAAAACAGAGGAACTATAGATTCTCCGATAGGTCTTGCTCCCAATAGTTTTATCAAGCGCCAAATTCAGAGGGATGGAGAAGCATCACGAACGGATTATCGAGTCATCCGCCGCTATTCTGAAGCCAGCTTGCTTGAATTCATCTTAGAGACGGGAAGAACGCACCAAATCAGAGTCCATTGTGAAAGCATAGGTCACCCCTTGCTGGGAGATGATCTTTATGGCGGAAATACATTACTCATAAACCGTCAGGCCTTACATTCTTCGGTTTATGCCTTTTTGCATCCTGTCACCGGCCTTCCTCTCGTAATTCGTGCCCCTTTCCCCGAAGATCTCAGACATTTGCTAAAGGCACTAAACAAGGCTTAAGGAATAGGTTTCTAAGAGACGCGAGCCGCACGAAGTTAAATTGCTTAGATTGTCCTTTAAAGCCTCATTCCAGTCATTGATTTGCCAGTTATCAGCTTAATGCCTGAATTTTACCAACTTATAACTTTAAAAACAAACATAAAGAAGCGTTCCATTATAATTTAGTTTGATAATCTATAGACACAATGATATAATGTCTATAGATTTGTTCTAAATATAAAGGATGTGTCTATTCTATGGCGATTTCGGAATTATTTTGGACTTCATCGATAGACGATTTAAAGCGCGGTTATCGTCAAGAGCCTGAACACTATGTCTGCTTACTATGCGGTAAAACAATTGAAAAAGGAATCATCTATCAGGAGGATGATGTTTTCTACGAGGCCTTTCGGTACATGAAACTCCACATAGAAAACGTCCATGGATCGGTTTTTGCATACCTTAACCAAATGGACAAAAAGGTTACAGGGCTTACCGACCATCAAAAAACACTCTTAGGATACTTTTATACTGGTAAAACGGATGCTGAAATTCAAAAAGAAATGGGTATTAAAAGCGCTTCAACCATTCGAAATCACCGATTCTCTCTGAAAGAAAAAGAGCGGCAGTCTAAAGTATTCCTTGTCATGATGGAGCTTCTTAAAGAAAAGAGTAATACAGAGGCCTTGTTTTTAGCCCCCCCTAAAACAGCAACGATGGTAGATGACCGTTATAAGGTTACGCAAGCCGAGAAGGACAAAATTCTACTCAAGCTTTTCCCCGAAGGGCTTGATGGTCCTCTTAAAACCTTCTCTATAAAGGAAAAATATAAGTTACTGGCAATCCAACAAATTGCCAAACGTTTCGACGAAAATAGAACCTACACAGAAAAAGACGTTAATCTAACTCTTAAATCTGTTTATCCTGATTTTGCAACTCTCAGACGGTATTTAATAGAATATGGGTTTATGCAGCGCACACCTGACGGCAGCCAATATTGGCTTAATCGAGGCATTGAAGAAAGAGGAGATCGTAACATGGACCGTAAACAAGAACTAAAACGCCTCTATAAAGAAACTAAAACCGAAGCAGGAGTTTATCAGATTCGAAACCTGGAAAATCAAAAGATTTATATTGAAAGTACTCTTAATCTTAAAACCATAAACGGTAAACGTTTTAATTTAGATATGGGAACCTTCCCAAACCAAGTACTCCAAAAAGAATGGAAAGAATTTGGAGCAGAAGCCTTTGCCATTGAGGTACTGGAAATTCTAGAAATCCCTGAAGAAGGATATTTTGACGTTAAAGATGCCTTAAAAAAGCTGAAGGAAAAATGGTTGGATAAGCTTCAGCCCTATGAAGATCGCGGTTATAATACATCCAAAGTGATTCCGCAAGAACTTTAAACCACCTGCCGAAGGCGAATGCAAACTAAAAAAATGATCTGAATGTATTAAAAAGAGTGGATAACTTCTCCCATAGAAGCATATCCACTCTTTTATAAAATCATATTGTTTTTTGTATAATGTTTTAAGTTTAACTATCTAAATTATATGGTTAATGCTTTAACCAATCTCTTTTCTATATTGAAACAAGCATAACTTAAAACTAAACTATGCTCGGACTCTTTAAGCTTAAGGAAAGTTCTTTAATACACTCTGGCCCCAATTCCGGACAACCTAACTCAACCGGTTTTTCACTATAAAAGCCGTGGAAATCCGAACCGCCTGTAATCACCAAGTTATGCTTTTGTGCATAATGCAGGGATTGGCGTCGGTCAGTGTCATTATGGCTGGGATGGAAAACTTCGATCCCGCCAAGTCCTTCTTCTGTCCACTCATCAATGGCATCAAAATTACCAAGTTGTCCGGGATGGGCGAGAATAGGAATTCCTCCTGCTTCTCTGACAGCTTGAATCGCCTCGCGAGCATCAATATATTCTAATGGAACAAAGGCGGCACCCCGGGGGTGAGTACTGCTTCCACGGTGAAAAAGCTTCTTATAAAGATCATCATAAATGGCCTCACAATACCCCTTATCCAATAAGGCATGCATTAAATGCTGTTTATAAACGCCAGTCCCTCCAGCATACTTGAGAACATCCTCCCAGGTTATTTCATATCCCGCTGCAAGAATCTTAAGGAACATATCATAAGATGCTTGTTTCCTGCTTTCAATTAGAGGCGTACAAAGACGATCCAGAGAAGAATGCCCCGGTTCGATATATAAACCCAGAATATGAGCTCTCTTGTTCCTTTCATAATCGTAAGCCGATATTTCTATGCCCGGAACGATGGTGACACCTAAATCTGCTCCCAGGCACAGAGCATCATTTAACCCCTTTGTGGTATCATGATCTGTAATGGCAAGATGAGTAATTCCCTTTTCTTTTGCCTGTTTGATGACCTCACCAATACTTAAGGAATTATCAGAAATATCCGTATGAACATGTAAGTCAATCATAGTTTCTAATCATCCTTTATAATTATTTTTTTCTCAATAATTGCTAGCTTTTTAATTTCTTGCTCAAAGCATTAAAAGAATTGCAGCAGAAAAAAATAATGAAATGCCAATGCAGCAAGAATTAATACCACGGTCTGAACAAGCGTACTAGCCCTTTTTAAGAACATATTTTGATTGCTCCTAAAGTCCTCCTTTAACAAGACAACGTCTTCGGCAAAAATCAGAGCCTCATTCTCTGTCATATAAGACTTTAAAACTCGACAAATGCTCTTTGACTCTTCCCTTATTATTTCTTCATATTGAGGCACAAAATCACCCTTTTATTCACTGTTTGTGTGGCTGTATCTTCTGCAAATTAAGCGCCAAACTCATCTCTCAGGCAGAGGGGAAGATATTCGCGAGCCTCTGTCCATATCAACGGCGAGCGAAAAGCAGCTACTAATAATTTACCAAAAGGTGACCTATTCTCATTGGTTCTGCGAATAAGAACTTCTCCCCCACGTTGTTCCAGAAAAATCCTGGCGGCAGCAATGTCCCATTGATGGACATTAGACGAAATAAACAAGTCATATTCTCCGTTGGCAACCTTACATATTTCCAGAGAGGCACAGCCCAAATATCTGTAGGCCTGGGCCTGGGACAACATCCCCATGACGTCCATACCCAAACCTGTAAATTCTCTCATAGTTCTCAAGCTAATACCAACAACTGCTTTGCTCAGCTTATCATGGGAATCCGGCAAAGTGTCTAAAGGGTGTCCATTGATGATTGCTCCTTCACCACGACCTGCACTGAACATCTCGCTGTTGGCAACATCATAAACTAAACCAAACATCGGATTTTCATTTTTATATAGGGCAAGGGATATGGCATAATCCTTGCCAAACCGATAATAATTGACCGTACCGTCAATAGGGTCGATAACCCACGTATAATCATTATGCTCCGGACATACCTGTTCCCTGCTTTCCTCAGCAAGGATATTATGATCCGGATAGTTATTTAGAATAGCATCAATGAGGAATTTCTCAATAAGTAAATCATGTTCCGTGACAAGGTCCATCTGAGACGTCTTTTCCTTAACCTTAATGACGGATTGCCTGCGCTCCTGTTTCAGCTTTGCCCCTGCAGAATACATTAAACGTTTAGCAAAGTCATACATTTCTAGTTCTGCGACATTCATAAACGCTTAATTCCTTTCACCATGGCGATTAAATTCAACCACAAAACTTATTCCATGTTGTTGAAAGCCCAGTTTCTGATAAAACTCATGGGCTTGCACCCTTTTGTTATTGCTGGAAAGCATAAGCTTGTAACAATTTTCCTCTTTAGCTTCATCCATAATAAAGTGCATCAGCATACTGCCAATACCGGAGCCTCTGTAATTCTCAGAGACAATCACACTTTCGGCAAGGGCAAGTTTGGCGCCTCTATGGCCCAAATTTTCCAAGATGATCAAACTGCAGGCAGCGATGATCCGGTTGCTGTCTTCAACTACAAATACTTTGTAATAGGGATACTCCTTCATTTTCCGCCATATGGTCAGGGCTTCGCCGTCATCGATCCTCTCCTCACCGTCCATGGCTTGTAAAAGATCTGTTATACTTGACAGATCTAGCTCCGTAGCTTGTCGGATTAACATACATTATCAACTCTTTCACTATAGGCCTTATAATCTGATTGAAATACTGTGTTCCCACCCACTAAGGTTTTCCGAAGGATCGGATAATCCTGATGCATTTCCACAACGATTAAATCTGCACATTTACCGACTTCGATGGTACCGACCTCACCGTCTATTTTTAAAGCCTTAGCAGGATTTAAGGTTACCATCTTAACTGCCTCATTCAGTGCGATTCCCTCCCGTGTTAAAGAAAAAACTGCCGGAAGCATGGCACTTGGCAGGTAATCGGAACAAATGATATCTGCCGCATGATTAAGAATGGCATCAATCGCTCTCATATTGTTGCTGTGGGACTTTCCGCGAATAATATTGGGAGCTCCGACGCAGACGTGAATCCCTTTAGAAGCTGCGTAAACCGCAGTAGTCAAATTAATGGGGAATTCGCTGACAATCCCTTCGCATTCCAGGAGGGTATCGATCTTCTCTTGGGTATCATCGTCATGAAAAGCTAAAGGAATTCCCTTATGTTTAGCAATCTTGGATAATTCCGTAAGTTTGGTCCAATTGATTCGGGCCTGGTTTTCGATAGTTTTATCGAGAAAATTATCAAATTCCTGCTCTTTTTTACCATAAGATTGGAGAGTAAAGGTTTTAAGTGCTTCCGCATCTCTAAACTGTCCCTGCCCCGGTGTATGATCCATATAGGACATTAAATCAATGCTTTTATTTTTAATGAGACCTTCCAGGGCTTTAAGCCCAGCAAGAAACGTCAATTCGTAGCGAAGATGAATCTTATGATTAATCATAGAACGAGCATTTTTAAGAGTATTGATGCTATTTATAACTCCCACAACCATATCTTGATTTCTTACTCCCCATTCGTCACTTAAGCTTAGAGAGTGAAACATGGTTGTGATACCGCTGACCGTAAGTTTCTTTTCCAACTCATAAAAGGCCATATGAATGGGGAATAGGGTATTGGGTCTTGGTTGAATTTCTTTTTCAATGGCATCGCTGTGAAGATCAATCATCCCCGGCATCACAAAACAATCCTCGGCATCAATCATCGTCAGGTCTGAATAACACTTCATTCTGGGAAAATCACTTTCCGCTACCTCAATGATTTTATTGCCTTCAATAACAATATGGCCTTTGCTGACCTTCTCAGGCAGAATCATTTTGGCATTGTAAACGCAAATCTTCTTTGTTCTCACGTCAAATTTGCTCCCTTTTAATCCTTATTTCCAAACCTTTAATTCACAACATTTGGAAAACCTCAAGACCTAGCCTGTGATCTACGATCTATGTTCTATGATTTGTAATTTGTAATTTGTGATTTGCTTTCTGTGCTCGTTACAGGCTAAGCCTTTTTCAATAATATCTTGCTTTTTAAATTAGTGGAAATCGTTTCAAGCACTATAGCAAAAGCTATAATAAGATAGGTTACCAGTCCTATTTCCCGGAGATCAAAATAAAAGCCGCTGTCCATAAACAAATCGAAGCCGATTCCGGCCGCCCCGGCAGCAGCGCCCATGGCAACAGCATTGGCGAAGTTGATTTCAAATCTCATAAACGTCCAGGACAGCAAGGAAGAAACAGAGGAGGGTATAACCGCTTGAAAAATAATCTGCCACCAATTCGCCCCGCTGGCCATCAAAGCTTCAATAACGCTTCTGTCTAATTCCTCAAAAGACTCGGAATAGGCCTTCGTTAAATAGCTGACAGAGTGAAAGGTTAAACCGATAACCGCGGCCACGCTGCCCAGGCCCGCCGCTACGGCAAAGATCAAAACCCATAATATGCTGGGAACTGCACGAATAAAAGCGACAAAACCTTTGATAATATTGGTAACTTGTTTTGGCGCCAAATTCTGGGCGGCCAACAATCCCAGGAGCATAGCAATGATACCGCCAAACAAGGTCGTTAAAAATGCCAACCCCATGGTTATTAAAACTTCGTAAAATGCGTCCCACAAGCTAAGCCGGTGAGCTGCAGGATGGAAAAATATAGTTTTGAAATTATTGAGAGTATCAGCCATGGCCTTTCCCATATCCACACTCGTGTAATCAATAGTGGCCAGGGCATAGATAGTCAATAGGGATAAAACAAGCAATAATATCCACATGGTAAGAGACTCCCTAGTCAAGGGTTTCGAGGGTAAAATTGCTTCCTCAATCTTCTTCACATAATCACCCTTCTGATAGTATTGGAAACCATTTCAATAAGAATTACAGTAATGACAATTAAAATCACCACAAGGCTTGCGGCATGAAAATTAAAACTCTTATAGTACAAATCAAAGGAAAACCCGATTCCTGTGCCTGTAAGAAGACCAACTAAGGTGGCATCACGAATATTCGTGTCAATCATAAATAATATCCAACTGATCATCTGGGGAAGACTGGACGGCAAAACTGATTGAAAAATTATATGGAAATAGCTGGCCCCGGTAGCTGACAAGGCTTCAACGGAGTCGTTGGACACTTCGTCAATGGTTTCAATAAAGGCTCTTGTCAGAAACCCAAACGATCCTAAAAAAAGAGCCAAATAGCCTGTAATTGAGCTTTGACTAAAAGCTAACATTAAGACCATGGCCCAAGCGACGAGAGGAATGTTGCGAAAGAGTGAGGCTATGCCCCGGGCAACCAGACTAAACAGTCTGTTCATCCTTGTGGTTCGGGAACCAACCAAGGCCAAAAGCGTTGCGAAAACCGTGGCAACTGTCGTTGCCGCAATAGACATCAGGATCGTATCCCATAATTTTCGCAGTACATCAGGCAATATGGTCAGGGACTTACCATCGGGATAAAAATTGGAACCTCCCCAGATAAAAGCCTTAAGAAGACTGGTAAACCCTTTCGACACGTCATACTGGGTAATGACGACCGAGCCAACGGTAAGCAATATTAATAAGGAAAAAAATATCAGACTGTCCTTTTTGCGTTTAGCAAAAATATCAGATTGCATAGCGTTCTCCTAATTCAACCATGAGATCATTGGACTCCGACCCATAAATTTCTGCGATTTTTTCGGTAGTTAAAGCACTCGGGGAGCCGTCGAAAACGATTTTTCCCTGATTGACACCGATAATGCGATCCGAATACTTGAGAGCTGCACTGACTTGATGTAAATTAACAATAACTGTTATGCCCATCTGAGCAGAAACATCTCTTAGGTGATCCATAATAATTTTGGCTGAATTGGGATCTAAGGATGCAATGGGCTCATCACATAAAATCAGCTTGGGATCTTGAATTAAAGCCCTGGCGATACCAACCCGCTGCTTCTGACCGCCGCTTAGTTGGTCACAGCGTTTATAGACCTGGTCATGCAAACCTAATAAGTCAATAATCCTCATCGCTTGTTGTTTTTCTTCTGGGCTATACCGTCCCATTACCCCGGCAAGGGTTGATTTGTAACCTAACCTGCCATGAAGAACATTCTCAATCACTGATAACTTATCGACTAAATTATAATGCTGAAATATCATGCCGATCCTTGTTCTCAGCTTTCTCAGGTCTCGTTTCTTCAGTTTCGAAATAAGGACTCCATCAAAGGAAATCTCGCCGCTGGTCGCTTCAATCATCCGGTTAATACAACGGAGAAGGGTGGATTTCCCGGCACCGGATGGGCCTATAACAGAGATAAACTCTCCCTCCGCAACCGAAAAATTGATGTCTTCCAGGGCCGGTGCCGCACCGTGATAATACTTGGTGACATGTTTTAGTTCCAACAAAGGTTCACTAAATTCTCGGTTCACACCTAGTTCCAGTTTCATTCATAGTCCCCCTTTCTTATTGGGAGAGAGGCGTCAAGGCAACGCCCCTCACCCCCAAACCCTAACTATTTAATTGAAGATACAATAAGTATTGGTTTTCACTTAAACTATTGGCTTCTATTTAGAATAGCCCAGAACCTTTCTCATGGGATCGTACCAGGAATCATCAACTTTCAAGAAACGGTGGGGCTGGACAAAGACAGATCCTTGAGAACCTTTCGGAGCAAATATCTTGGTATCCTTTGTTGTCTCATCAGAGGTAAGTGCCTGAGTTATTTGGTCCAGAGTTTTTTGACTTAGCACTGCGCTGTTGGCCTCAAGTGGTGTGTTTAAGACCGGTATGGATTTAATGATCTCAAATTGAGCGCCGGCAAGTGTATTAAATGGAGCATCGGCACCCTGTTTAACCGTATAGACAGCCCCAGCCTCATTGTCTTTTCCTGAGCTGAGAGTTACATATTGAGCGACATCAAGATCATCAACTGCTGAAACATCAGATTTGCCCGTAAGTACATTTACTAACGATAATTGGTGTGAGCCAGCAAAGAGAACCTGGCTGAAAAATTTCCCGCTGCCGCCTTGGGCCAAGTCATCTTTGGTAAGACTTTTCCACTTGTCCTGACTGTTGAATTTCCCCAGTATTGCTGCGGTCGGCATATTAAACCCAGATGTTGAGCTAGTGGAAACGAAGGACATTTTTTTCCCTGCTATGTTATCAATGTCATAACTGTCACCCGCTTTGTACTGATCTTCATTGCCTTTTTTAACGAGAAAACGGCTGTGGTAAAGGGCATCGTTCAAAGTCCCTGAATCTCCGCTTTCCACCACCAAAGGTATGACCTTAGGATCTTTAGCATGTGAGACAATGTATTCATTCGGTCCGAAGTACCCTATTTGAGCGTCTCCGCTTTCCAGGGCTGAAATGGCTATAGCATAATCAGTCGTCAATTTGTTTTCAACTTTTTTTCCTGTTGCTTTTTCGATGATCTGGTCAAATTCGTCACGGAAAGCCTTTTCATTATCTCCTGAATTATTAGGCAGCCAGGCGATAGTGATTGTTGCTGGCTCTTTAACATCTGAACCCGAACCGGAATTTGCCGATGAGGTTAAAGAAGCGGCAGTGCCGCATCCTGCTAGCAGGGAAGACATCAGAATAACTGCCATGAACGATAAAGTGGCTTTTTTCACGTTTTTATTCTCCTCTCGATGTTTAAAATATGATTGCGATGTTCCATAAGTCCTAGTTGTATTTTACCTAACCATAATTATGTTCCCATTAAACCATTGTAATATTTAGGTTAAATTTGAAAATCCTGCAATCTGCCATCATGCATTGTATACACCCGAGTACAGAGGTTTTCCATAAATTCCAGGTCATGAAAAATTCCCATCATCGTTGTTCCTTCTCGTTTCAATTGCTCAATTAGTTCCCGCACTTTTAATTTTGAAGCATGATCCAAACTGGCAGTAGGTTCATCCAGAAGCAGTAACCTAGGACGCTTGACCATAGCCCTGGCAATATTTAAGCGCAGCTTTTCACCGCCGGAAAAGGTTCCAGGATAACAATCCCATAATTCTTTGTCCAGTTCAAAATGTTCCAGCATTCGCTGAGCTTCCATATTGGCATAATCTTCACCAGATCCCATTTCTAAAACGGCTTGTTTTACCAGTTCCCGTGCGGTTGTCCGCGGCATTATATTCAGAAACTGTGATACGTAGCCAATCTCATGTTTCCGAAGATAGATCATTTGTCGTTCTGAGAGTTCTGCTAAATTTACAAAGCCGTATTTTTGAGAGTTATACCAGATTTGTCCATTCTGAGGTACATAAGTACGATATATGCACTTAAAGACCGTTGATTTTCCGCTGCCGCTTTTCCCTGTAATCCCGACGAATTCACCTCCTTTTAGGTTAAGGGAAATATCATGAAGCGCTTCAATGTGCTTAGCTAAATTGTGAATGATAAAGGATTTTGTTAAATCCTCGACAACTAATATTTCTTCCATTTACACACCTGCTTTTTTATACTTCTCCAGAAATTCTTGGATAGGAAGATAAAAATCATTAAGCCTTTCTTTAATCATTTCATAGGACCAGTCCCACCACTTAATCTCCTCAAGTATTTGAACAGACTCTTCAGAAAATCGTTTCTTGATTGGTTTAGCCTCCACTCCGACTACAACGGTATAGGGATCCACATCCTTCGTAACCACTGCACCGCTGCCTACCACCGCTCCATTGCCGATTTTTACCCCGGGCATGATGATGGCACCGTGTCCAATCCAAGTGTCATAACCAATCTTGACTCTCTGCTCCTTCCGCCATTGGAAAAATTGTTCATCATCGGATTCTGCCAAACCATACTTCCTGCGGCGGTAGGTAAAATGATGCAGGGTAGGCCTATCCATAGGATGATCGGTAGGCCCGATTCTTACCATCGCCGCAATGTTAGAAAACTTGCCGATTTCAGTGTTTTGAACAATGCAAAAGGGTCCTGTATAAGAAAAATCGCCTAATTTAACATTTTCTAAGACGTTATAAGTCCCTACCTCTGTATACTGACCCAATTCAACATTGTCCAGCTGACAGTTCTCATGAATACAAGGTTCCTGACTAAGCCTTACAATCATTATTAGTTCATCCGACCTTTCCCAATTTACTCAACCTTCAAGCCGAATAGGATGTTGTTTGCTTTAATTTCCCATCAATGATTACAGCAGTAATAACTGGATAATTCTCCTCAATCGTTTCAATTATCAGGAGGTCCGCTTTCTTCCCTTCTCTGATAGAGCCGATTTCCTGATCCAGAGAGACAGCTTTGGCAGGATTTAGGGTTACTAATTTGAAAGCGTCGACAAGATCTAATTTATACATTTCATGAAGCATGAACACAGCATGCAGCATACCAGGCGGATAATAATCACTGCAGAGGATGTCAATAGTGTTCGCTAGGATTGCTTCAGCTGCAGATAAATTTCCGCTGTGGGAACCTCCCAAGAGAATGTTGGGGGCACCGGCCATGGTGAACAATCCTTTCTTTTTGGCGTTTTGAGCTATTGCCAAAGAGATGGGAAATTCACTGATTGTCACTCCCCAGCTTTGTACCAACTCTAATTTTTCGGCAGTGTCATCATCATGGGACGCAATAGCGATACCATTTTCCCGAGCCAGTTCTGCGATTTGCCTAATCCCGTCAATCGTTACTTTTTCCTTTCTTTGATGGCGGTCAATGATTTGATCAATCACCTGATCCTCTAAATCGTTATAGCTTTTGACCATATTCCTGTAGACCTCTAGATCCCGGTATTGTCCCTGGCCCGGTGAATGGTCCATGAAGGAAACAAGCTGAACCTTTTTCTCCTTGATATACCCCTTTAATTCCTCCACGTCGTTAACATTGTCTATTTCAAACCGGGCATGAAATTTGTGTCGTATCAAGTGATGGTTAGTTCCAGTTCCGGCAACCAAATCGATGAATTTCCGGACATTTTCCGGATTTCGGATGGGTTTACGCTTATACTCAGTGTCTTTAAAAAGGGATAGGGAATGGAACATGGTGGTGATTCCATGGGAAACTAATTGTCTCTCTGTTTCGCGAAGACTCATCTGAAAATCCATTAGGCAGGTCGGTCTTGGTGCTGCCATTGTCTCAATATAATCCGAGTGAATATCAATAAATCCCGGTGCGACATAGCCGCCTGCCCCGTCAATAACTTGAATATCTTCTTGAAGCTCCTCGGTTATAGCTTCTTCACCTTGAGGCACTATCTTAAAAATCCGGTCGTCTTTGACTAGAAGGTTATACCCTGTTAAGACTGACTCTTCCGTAATGATCTGAGCATTAGTGATTAAAAACATATGCTATCTCCTTCATCCGCCGGCAGTTACAACAAGGATTGGACAAGCCTCTGAGTATAACCATGCTGGGGATCTTCTAAAATTTGATCCGTTAAGCCTTGTTCAATTACCTGTCCGTCAAGCATAACAAGAGTTCGATCAGCCAACATTCTGATAACGCCTAAATCATGAGACACGATAATCATAGAAATCTTTAACTGTCTTTGAATGCTCTTGATTAAATCCAGGACACTGGCTTGAACAGATAAGTCCAATCCTGTCGTGACCTCATCGAGGAGCAGCAGCGGCGGATTGTTCGATAAGGCTTTAGCAATTTGAACCCTCTGCTGCATTCCCCCCGAGAAGTTCTTAGGAGCTTCTTTCATACGATAGACAGGGATATTGACGTGCTCCAATAGTTCTTCCCCGCGGACCTTCATCTGCCCCACATTCCTGTTTCCGGCTGAAATCAACTTCTCGGCAATATTTCCAATGGAGGAGAAATTCATTTTGAGACTCATGAGGGGATTTTGATACACCTTTCCCATGAGATGATTCCTTATATATCGTTTCTGCTGTGAAGATTCCTTGAAGACATTTGTTTTACCGCCTTTATAGGCGGCAATATAAGCCTCGCCGCTGCTTACTTCCTGGTCAAAATAAAGGCACTCCATCATCGTTGACTTGCCGCTGCCGCTTTCACCCACAATTCCTAAAATCTCTCCCTCATAGACTTCAAAGGAGATATCCCTGCAGGCATATACCGTACCACAAACGGGACAATAATTTTTCAACAAGCCCTCCCCTTTTGATCCACGACAATTGACACATCCTTGACCGTATTGTTTATTAATATTTCGCACCGCTAAAACAGGCCGTTCAAAATCATCCATTTGCAATCCCTCATCCTTTTGAAATTCCATTCATTCTTTGCAGGCAATAGCTGGTGTCATTGCATTGATATGAGGCTTCACCCGTAATATCATTCAATAGTTCATCCAGAAATACGTCCTTAGCTCCACATAATCTGCAGCACTTATCCTGAAAAGTTTCAACCCTAAAGGGATAGTCCTCAAAATCCAGAGACGCAACCTTTGTGTAGGGAGGTACTGCATAAACCTTCTTTTCACGTCCGGCGCCCAAAAGAATCAAGGCTTTATTCTGATTTAGCTTGGGGTTATCGAATCTCGGAATAGGGCTGGGAGCCATCACATATCTGCTGTGAACCATCACAGGATGATCTGCTCCTGTGGACATGGCCCCATAGTTCACGATCTGCTCAAAAAGCATAAGCCAAGCACCACTATATTCATGTTCTGCATGAAGTTTTTTTGTTTCATATTCACTCGGTTCATAATACCTAAGAGGTTCTGGTATCGGTACTTGGAGAACCAGGATCTGATCTTCTTGCAGCGGAGTTTCAGGGATCCGGTGTCTCGATTGGATGATGGTCGCTTCGGCTGTTTCGTCTGTAACACCAATTCCGGTCGTCAGGGCAATAAGTTTCTTAATATTGACGGCATTTACCGATTCATCAGAGCCTTGGTCAATAACTTTCAGACTATCTTCTTTCCCCACCAGGGAAAGGGTTAACTGAAGTCCTCCTGTTCCCCATCCTCTGGCAATGGGCATTTCTCTGGAGGCAAAAGGCACCTGATAACCCGGGATGGCAATAGCTTTTAAGGTTGCCCTTCTAATTTCCCGTTTAGACCCTTCATCAAAAAAGGCGAAATTATACTCAATGTTCATGACTGCAGCTCCTCATTGTTTCCCTTAGTTTGGGGCAGATCTTTTTTCGATTGTCGCACGCTGTCCAACTTGGACTGAAACGTTACATAGTGGGGCAATTTCAGATGCGATATAAAACCCGAAGACTCGACGGAATCGATATGCAGCAGGACAAACTCCTCGTCATTAATGGCATGCTCTGATTCACCCGCCTCTAAACAGCGGTCGAGAATACTCATGGCAATTGCTTTTGTCTCATTCTGACCATAACAAAGTCCATAGCCGAGCTTGAATTCAATCTCTTTTTCCCCATTGATGTTCTGGATATCTTCCGGAAACAACGTCTCGACTTCCGTGACTTTAATTTCGCCAATGTAGTAACCATCGTCTTTTTCATTTTGTTCATCGAAGGGATTATCCACATAGAGAGGCAGATTTCCCATGCGCAGTTCCCCCACCGTAGGATGAAGGGCCCCGAAACTGCGCAAGGCTACATACCCCAGAGACGTAACAGCTCCTGTCTGCCCTCGGGTTAAAATCTGCAGACGTTCACTTCGGCTCGCCGGAAACTGGAGACTCTCTTTTGTAACATCATCCGGTTCACGGTTATCATTATCACAAACTGACATCAAGCCATTTTCCCGCAGATAATCCAGCACCTTAGGTAAATTAGCCAAATCTGTTCTATCGTTAACTTCTCCGCCTTCCAGGACATAATCACCTACCCAATTGATCGCCTCTTCATCGCTTTCCTCACTCAAGTTAAAGTCAAGCAAACGATGAGTATAATCATTGGCCGCACCTAAAATCTGTCCGCCGGGTATATCTTTAAAACTTGCGGATATTCTGCGTTCGACCATCATGTCCTCAGGCTCAACAACGCGGGAATAATGATTGCGCGGCAGAGTTGAACGGTAGGCTCTCATTAAAAAGACAGCTTCTTCAGGACTTCCTTCCGCTTGCTTTATGGCCAGCGCGGCCAACGTTTCATTATATAGGCTGCTTTCTGACATAACTTGGTCAATTAAGCAGCGCATTCCGCTTTCAATTCTCTGACAATCAACAACGGCTCCCTTTTTTAACCGCTCATATTTTAGTCGTTTCAGCGATTCCTCAATGGCAAGAGTCCCGCCTTTAACAGCAACATACCCCATCTATCCAACCACCTGTTTTATAATTTGAGTTGTCCGCGGGAGGCACAATATGTTATCCTCCCGATCTGTAAAGATTAAATCAATTCCCAGAGGATATTCAGAGTTTTTTTCTTCCCGCCAATCGACCCACTGATCGTTCAGCGTCACATCCATATAGTTTTCTTTTTCGATTCCGGGCCCTTTCAGAGTGAGGTTCCGATCATTACTTACGACGTCTGTTTCAATGATCAAGGTTGCACCTTTGTGAGGGTCCAGCAAATCTCCGCTGCGGGCCATTTGGAAAGCCTTCTCCAAATCCCCCGGTTTCGAGTCATGTAAGATCAGAATATAATCGGCACTCTCCAGTTCCGTTGCTTTGGCATAAGTCAACTGATTAATAAGCTTGGCCATCTCAACTTCGTGTTCAGAACATATTTTGAAGGTTACTTCCGTATCGAAGAGCATCAGAGCCAATACCAGGGTTGAGTTAAAACAGTCAATCTCCATAGCCACCTTATCTGCCTGATCACGGAGATTTTTGATTAAGCCTGGCCGAGACATGGAAGCAAGCGTTTTGCGATAAGCTGCTTGGATATCATGAACGAGATCAAGTTTCATCTGCATACCCCCCCTCTTATTGAACATCCATGGTGTCAAAGTTAACTTTTGTTTTTAAGACTTGCCTCTTTAGTGCCTCATAGTTTTCGTTAATGTGAAGTTCCTCCAGCAATAAGGCCTTAGTCCATGCTTTGGTCTCTGGCAAATCCCCATTATAGGCCGCATCAATAATTGCCAGGTTATAGGCTAAGGTTAGTTCATGTCCTTTGACCATGCCAATTCCCAAAAACCCGTTGATCATCACCTTACATTCGGTAATAAGTACCTCACCTAAGTAAAATAAGCCTCGCTGAGCGCTCTCCCGAACTTTTACCATGACTAAACTATTCTTGCTTTCTTCAATGATCTTGACGTCATAGGCCTGAAGTATTTCCTGGGCCAATTTTGCGGAAACTTCCGCAGAGCCTTTGATTAAGATCTCGGTTCTCTTTTTTCTAATCATGCTTAAGCCTTCCTTTGTAAGCGTTATCGTTTACATATTGAGCATAACTTGTTGCCAAGTCGACCGTGTTAAAGCTCTGTATAGACTCCGTTAAATCTTCGTAAATAAACTCACTGGAGCAAGGTATGGGAACCACTCCCACTTGTAGAGGTGGAAGTCTTACTATTGGATAAACTCCCCCCCGGTAGAAGAAAGTTAAATTACAAAACGGCATTTCCAAGGCTATTTGCTGTAAGTTCAGCAAATAACCCATGGAAATGCCGTTACAATCCCTTATTAAACTTATCGAGTTAGGATTCCGGGCTAGAGCGTAAAAGTTGGTCTTGTTCCTTAACATAGAGTCGGTATTCTATTGGTGTCTTTTTATTTTCTTCGGCGGTCATTTCTCCAATTTTAACGATATCCTTTAATTTATCGTTAATAAAGGATTGAAAACAGGCTGGAACATGATCTTGATGATATCTATGTAAAGCAACACATTCCCGGCAGCGTCCATGCCATTCACAAAGAACTTCCCTACATGTGCACTTAAGGTTCATTGGGTCACTAGCGATTTTTCTATTGTTTAAAACCAACTCGTAATACTCTTCTTTCGTTCTCAATTAGGCTACTCCCCTTTATTTTATGATCCTCGTCATGAATTTCATCTAATTATAGATCATTGATGTAAAAAATGTATTAACCACATATTAATTTAGGGTTATTTAACCACATCAGCAATTCATCCCCTTCCTCAAATCGTCGCAACGATTAGGGAGGGAGGAATTGCGTTATCTCAACAAATTATTTACGGTATAACATAAGAAAAGCAATCGCTTCTATAATAAATTTTGAGGTATTCCAATACCTTACCCGTTTTCTTATCCATACAACCCGATTCCAAAACTAAGAGAGGAATCAAATGAGGACAATTAAACAACGTTCTCTGAGACGCCGTGGGAAAAGAAACACTTAAGACGCTGGGTTTAGAGTCAAATCGTGTATACCCTTTACTGTGATAATACTGAAACATTGAGGTTATATCCCTGCCGGCGTCATCAATATCCTCAAAGACCGATTTTGCAAGATAAGAAACATGAAGCGCTATTGGTTGACGATCAATATACCTTAACCTGCCGACTTTGAAGATCTTATCCTCTTTAGTAGTTTCTAAGTAATTATAAATTTTCTTGTTGTACTTAATTTCTTGGCAAAAGATTGTTTTCGATTGGAAGTCATATCCTTTCTCGATCATTTTTTGACTGAAACTTACATCTCCTGTCAGAACAAGTTCAATTTGCTGATATCTGTCTTTGACGTAGCTCCCTTTTCCCTGTTTTTTATAAATATATCCCATTTCTTCAAGTCTTTCATAGGCTTTCCGCGCTGTAATTCGAGGAACCTCGTAAGTATCGGCAATTTCATTTTCAGAGGGCAGTCTATCATGGGCGTTGTATTTTCCTGAGGACATTAAAGAAATTAACTTATCGACTATATCTAAATCATTAGACATTTTTGGCACCCACTTTCAAGCTTATTATACTAAAAGACCCACCCTTGAACGTTAAGGTTTTGTAAACCTTTGTATAATAACCCGAGGTGAACCTTAGGCCATGGATCGCTGAATCTCACAAACCATAGACGACCAGAGGGGAGAGAGTCTACTATTATTGGCAAAGCTCCCTCCCTTGAAGCTATAGCTTTTCCAGAAAGTTTAAAGGAAACAGTAAAGGAGTATCCTTGTGAATGGATACTCCTGCTGAACTATAATGGTAAACGTAAACATCCTATTCAGTAAATCGATCCTAGTGAACTCGTTCAGCTAAAACCGAACACTAGGGCTTTAGTGATGAAAGTGTCCTGTGAACACTTTCG
The DNA here is from genome assembly GCF_049943955.1 of Desulfosporosinus sp. SYSU MS00001. Classification (NCBI taxonomy): domain Bacteria; kingdom Bacillati; phylum Bacillota; class Clostridia; order Eubacteriales; family Desulfitobacteriaceae; genus Desulfosporosinus; species Desulfosporosinus sp. SYSU MS00001. The sequence goes on along the minus strand of NZ_JBNFTW010000002.1, from coordinate 208,278 downwards.
TCAAAAGCGCCTAGCCCATAACAAATTCTTTCAGGATAGAAACAAAAACTATAAGTTATTAATCTTAACGAACTTTTGCCCAGCTCTCATAATAAGTTTTAATAATTCGCTGAAAACAACAATACTAAAGGTAAATCCAAGCATTCTTAACCATAGATAAGGTTCAAGAGGGACTGTTTTAAATACCTGCCCACCAAATTGGGTAACCATAATTTGAATTAAAAAGGTTAGAAATACCACGCCGAGCATCGTTTTATTTTTATGAATATAAGGGAAGATGCTCTTTACTCCAAATTCTCTGCAGTTAAAGGCATTCCATAACTGGAAGAGTACAAACGACGTAAAGACAATGGTTGATTGCTGTGCTTCACTTCCTCCAAGTATTTGAGTTTTCAGAAGGAAAATTAAGGCTGCCACGATAAATAAACCATTGGAAATGATTTTAAATAACATATCTTTAGTAACAATAGAAGCATTTCGTTTAATCGGCCGTTTTTCAAGCAAATGTTCTCTGGGTGGTTCTAAACCTAAAGTTAAGGCCGGCGGTCCGTCCATTATAATATTTACCCACAACAATTGCAGGGTTGTAAACGGCATTTTATAACCTATGATTTCTGCCAAAATAACTGTAATGAAAGCTACAATATTAACAGTCAACTGAAACTGAATGAAGCGCTGAAAGTTTTCATAAATGCCTCGCCCCCACTTTATAGCTTTGACGATGCTGGAAAATGAATCATCCAATAAGACAATATCCGAAGCCTCCTTGGAAACTTCAGTTCCGGTGATTCCCATAGCAACTCCAACATCAGCCGCTTTCAAAGCAGGAGCATCGTTGATGCCATCACCGGTAACAACGACGGAAGCATTGTTTTCACGCAGCAATTTAACAACTCTCATTTTAGCCGTAGGATTTGAACGCGCTATGACAACAATGTTACTGAGTTTACTTTTCAGCTCCTCATCACTCATGGCATCAATATCCGTAACCTCGAGAACCAAAGAATCCTTGCGGATAATTCCCAGTTGATCGGCGATAGCTTTAGCAGTGTTAATGTTATCCCCGGTTAAAATTTTGACCGCAATACCTGCCCGACGGCACTGATCGATAGCCTCCTTGACGTCCTTGCGCAATGGATCTTCAATTCCAACAAAGCCTGTAAAAATAAGATTATTTTCCACATTGTAGATATCTTCCCATTGAGGCTCTGCTCTAAAATCGGTGTAAGCAAAGGCTAATACTCTCCGAGCATGATCCTGAAGGCCTTTAATTCCAGCTTCAATTCTATCTTTGTGTTCCTGGGTCAAGGGAACAATCTCATTATTTACCAAGACTCTATCACTAATCTTAAGGACTTTTTCCGGGGAGCCCTTGGTATAAATACGGTAACCATCTGCCGTTTCATAAGCCGTGGACATCATTTTTCTTGCTGACGTAAAATTGTATTCGGCAACAGGCTCGCCAAACTTTTTGCGATAGTCGCGATAGTTAATTTGATTCATATCAGCATAGACAAGAAGAGCACATTCCGTTGGATTTCCCAGAAACGTATACTGACTATCCTTTTTCGTGATATCTGCTGTCGTATTGAGACAGAAATTCTCCAATAATGCAGTACAATTCAGGCTCGCCGCGGATACCTCTTGACCGTTACACCAAGCCTCTACCACCGTCATCTTGTTTTCAGTTAAGGTTCCTGTTTTATCGGAACATATGACATTTACGGAACCAATCGTTTCGCAGGCGATTAACTTACGGACTAAAGCGTTATTTTTAGCCATTTTCTGCATGTTAAAAGCAAGGGTAATTGCCACCATAGTGGGTAAGCCTTCCGGAACTGCCGCCACGATAAGGGCTACGGAAGTGATAAAAGCGTCTTTAACTCCCGGCAGGGCTGAAGTAATATTACCCGGAACAAGCAACCCTTGTCGATACATAATTAACAACTCGAAAAGAAAAATCGCAGCAGCTACTATCGATCCAATAATTGAGATTTTCTTGCCAAGATCCGCTAATTTCTCTTGCAGGGGAGTTTGAGCCGTCGTCTCTCCCTTTAATTCCTCAGCAATTTTGCCCATTTCAGTTTGATCGCCAACAGCAGTTACTAACGCAATAGCTCTCCCTTCGATGACCATAGTGCCTGAGAACAACATATTGGTTTGTTCAGCCAGGGGACAGTTTTCACGCTCAATAGGCTTGGATTTTTTGGTAACAGATTCTGCTTCACCGGTAAGCAAGGATTCATCAATTCCGAGATTTGAACAATGGATAACTCTGGCATCTGCCGGGACTTTTTCCCCTGTTTCTAAATGGATAATATCACCGATGGTAAGCTCACTTTGCGGTATATGGATTATCTGGCGGTCTCTCACTGCTTTCACTAGAACATCCTCACTCAGCTTAGCCAAGGCTTCGAAGGCTTTATCCGATTTACCTTCCTGAATCACGGAAATAGTCGTGGCTATAAGAACGGCAGCGAAGATTCCCAGCCCATCCGGAAGGTGACCCATTAGTAATGATATTACCCCTGATATCAATAGGATTATAATTAAAGGCTCCTTCAGGCTTTCCATAATTTTGACAAAAAGGCTCTCTTTGGGCTTAGGTGTGAAAACGTTTTTCCCGTATCGCTGAATTCTTGCTCTAACTTCAGAAGAAGATAATCCATGTTCTTCGTCGCTCTTTAATTCGGCAATAACCGCTTGGGCTTTTTTTTGATAATAATTCAAACTTAGATCCTCCTTTTGCTTTCCTATTATCCCCTGCCCCCTATAAAATTTCGATGTACTTAATGAATATAACCACTCCTCACTTCAAATATAAACCTTGAGGTAAATAAAAAAGACTTTTGACATAGTCAATTAAGACCATGTCAAAAGTCTTGTTACCTCTTTGGGCTTACAAAGCCAGGCAAGAATTCTTGCCGGGTATGTTGACTTTGTAATTTAAAACTACTCCCTTTTAACGCTTTCAGTATAATTGAAAACTACCTGCTTGTCAAATAAAACTTCTAGTTTGCAATGAATTATGCTGAGTTATTTCCGACGTCATGAAGAAAAATCTCAACTAATTGAGGATCAAACTGAATCCCGGCGTTAATTTTCAATTCCCGCAAGGCAATGGTTTCAGGCAAAGCCTTACGATAACTTCGTTCACTGGTCATTGCATCATAGGTATCAGCAATAGCAATAATTCTTGACTGCAGCGGGATCGCAATACCCCTTAGACCTTTAGGATATCCCTTCCCATCCCAACGTTCATGGTGAGATAATACATAACCCGCCATTTCAGACATATCATTGACCGTGCTGAGGATTCGATAACCTATTTCCGGATGCTTTTTAATTTCCTCCCATTCATCGTCGGTCAATTTGCCGGGCTTGTTTAAGATTGTTTCTTCAACTGCAATTTTACCGATATCATGAAGCAAGCCAACAGTTTTCAGTTCTTCGATTTGTCCTTCGGGAAGGTCCAAGGCCTTGCCAATTCGTTCGCAAAGCGCTGATACTCGATGAGAATGCTGCTCTTCACGTTTGTTTTTCTCATGCAGAGTGCTAATAATTGCCTTAATGGTTTTTCCTCTCATGCTCGGGCTTTCAAAAAGCTTTTTCTTATACATATAATCTTCGGCCTTTTTTAAAATCTCATAAATATTTTCACCTTTATGAGTCTTTGTCTCATATCCAAAGGAGACCGATAAGGCAATAGAACCCACTTTCTCTTCTAAGGCCCGAGTTTTAATGCGTTTAAGAATTTGATCTGTTTCAATGGCACTAGTCTTAGGCAGGAGAAGAACAAATTCATCCCCGCCTAGACGGGCAATGATGTCGTCGGATCGGCAGGAACCTTTTATTACCTCGGCGACAGTTTTAAGGAGTTGATCCCCCATACTGTGACCAAAAGAATCGTTAATAAGCTTTAGACCGTTAACATCGACAAAAACAACCGTTAAAGGATAGTTTCTCTGCACATCTAACCGTTTAAGCTCTTCTTCAAAAAACCGGCGGTTATATAATCCTGTAAGAAAATCATGATAACTTAAAAACTCAAACCGTTGTTCCATTTTTTTGCGTTCACTTATATCTCGCCATAAGACATGAAACACTCTTTTTTCATTAATTAGGATGGACGTCAGCATGACTTCTCCAGGAACAATTGTCCCGTCCTTCGTTTTCAAAAGCCACTCAAACTTTTTACTTCTATGAGTCGTTTTAATGATCTCCATCGCCTTCTCTTGAGAAGAAACTCCTTTGACTTGGAATGGCGGTGAAAGCTCCCAAAAACTCTTGCCAATAATACTTTCTTTAGAATCATAACCTAACAGTTCTATAGTCGCAGGATTACAATCTATAAACTTATTATCATCAAGAATTAATATAACATCAGATGAGCCCTCAAAGAGAGTTCTAAAAGTATGTTCACTAGCTTTTAGAGCCTCTTCAGCCCTTTTTTGCTCCGTAATATCCTTGTAAATTCCGAACAAGCCAATCCGTTGATCTTCAAAAATTAAAGGGTAGCCAAGGATATGAACATGAACAATACTCCCATCTTTACGAGATCGGAGAGTATCATATTCAACGATATTCCCCTTGATAACTTTTTCGGAAAGCTCAGTGGCCTTATCACTCTGCTCCATGGTAACAATTTTATCATTAATAGTGAAGCCGAGCAGCTCCTCTTTTGAGTAACCAAAGACTTTTTCAAAAGCACAGTTAACGTCTATAAATCTATCTTCTGTATCTAAGATGCAAATAGCCTCCGGAGAATTTTCGAAAAGCTTGCGGAAATATACTTTTTGTAATTCCAAATCTTTTAGAGAACTCTCTGTATGAGCAAGGTCATTAAAAATTACACAAAACTCCATTTCATCCTGTTTAATTATTAAAGGAAGTGCCAATATTCGAACTTGAATGGGTAAGCCATCGTTACGGAAACATGAAATATTTGAAATTACTCCTTCTGGAATTTTATTGCAAAAAAAATCGATTTCCTTTTTATCGGAGCCAAGCATAACATCACTAATATCCGAACCCAAGATTTCGGAGGTATTAACTCCAAACATTCTTCCAAAGGATTTATTAATGTTAAGTATTTTTCCTTTTTGATTCATGATTAGAATACCATCTTGAGTATTCTCAAAAACTTCAGTAAAAAAATTATTTCTTAATTTTAAGTGATCGGTCAAAACGTTTAGTTCTTTATTTTTCTTCTGTATTATGTAAATGAGGATTAAAAAAAACGCTGTAATTAAAACTATGAGAGCTATGCGTAAACATAAATTCAGCATATAAACCCTTCTTTCGATTAACCAGACCTATTATATGACAATACTAAAATTTTTTCTATATCGTAATTTTCGGAGATGCTGAATAAATGGCCATTTCGAAAATTGCTTCTCTAAGCTATAATATCTTTAAAACAATATTGAGAGGGAAAAAATAATGATCCGTACAATTATTTGGTTTATCTACTTTTGGCTCTACCTTATTGCTATCGAGCCCGTCCTAATGAAAATTAACCGCTTGTCTAAGCTGGGACAAATTTCCGAACGAGACAAGATCACTGCCGAAATGGCTACAAACTGGGCTCGGTCTTTAATAAAGTGTGCAGGCGTAACAGTTTCAATCTCTGGGGAGGAGAAAATCCCTTCCGGACCCGTCCTTTTTGTGAGCAACCATCAAGGAAACTTTGACATCCCTTTACTCTTGGGATACATAAAAAAGCCTAAGGCCTTTATAGCCAAAATTGAGCTGCTTAAAATACCCTTTATCCGTACTTGGATGACACATATGCAATGTGTTTTTATGGATCGTTCTGATATCCGCCAATCACTCAAAGTTATTAATCAGGCCGCAGATCATCTAAAAAAAGGCTATTCCATGGTTATCTTCCCAGAAGGGACGAGAAGCAAGAGTGAAACGTTAGGTGAATTTAAGTCCGGAAGCTTAAAATTGGGATTAAAAGCCGGAGTTCCTATTGTTCCTATTGCAATTCGCGGTTCTTATAAGATTATGGAGCAAAATGGCTTTCTGATAAAGCCAGCCCATGTGGAAATTATTATTTCAGATCCCATCCCCACCAACAGTCTTACAAAAGATCAGGCCAATGAATTGTCGGACAGAGTATATAACGTAATTAAAGATTGTTTGGCCGAGACAGATTCTATCGTAGCCTAGACAATCATAGACGATCACCGTCATTAGGAGACTGCCCGTTTCATGCAAAAAAACTGCTTTTTTGAGCGGTTTTTTTTATATCTAATCTATTATATCTAATGAAATTCAACCTCAATCTTGTGCAGCGGGATATTGATCCTTCGCAATGATTCAATTTCTATAAAAGCAAATAATATGACATGATTTTGGAATATTTTATCCATGGACTTGTCCCAAGGCTTTAAAATATAATGAAATTATGCACATGCTCCTTGGCTATCGTAATAATGAGCATCGTAATCAAGAAAGGGGATGTTTTATGCAAAAGAAACTGACAAGTCTGATTTTACTGGTGATTCTTTTAGTCTTCGGCTTAGCTCAATCGGCACAGGCCTCATTAGGCGACACCTTACTTAAATTTGGTTCAACAGGTCCTGATGTTGTACAGTTACAAACTGAACTTAATTACCTCGGCTATAATATTGGGACAACAGACGGTATTTTCGGCTCCAAAACAAAGAATGGGGTTGTTGCTTTTCAAACGGCCCAATCCTTAAGTGTTGATGGAATCGTTGGGCCAATCACCGCAAAGTCTCTCAATGCTGCTTACACAGAAAAACTCCATGCTGATAAAGCAGCTGCCCTTATTAATACTGCCGAAAAATATCTTGGTGTCCCCTATCAATGGGGAGGAGACTCACCTAGCACCGGCTTTGACTGTTCCGGCTTCGTTCAGTATGTTTTTGCTCAAAACGGAATCACCCTACCACGGGTTTCACGTGATCAATACACAGTGGGAACGCCTGTCAACTATAGCAATTTACAACCGGGGGACCTAATCTTTTTCTCAATCGAAAAAAACGGGATAGTAGACCATGATGGTATTTATATCGGAAATGATCAATTCATAAACGCTTCCAGCTCCAAAGGAGTGACAATTTATAGCTTCGGTCCTTATTGGCAATCTGTATATCTGGGCGCCAGAAGGGTTTTCTAAGTGAACTCTACCCCCACCAAAGCAAGGTATGGGAATCACTCCCACTTGTAGAAGTGAGAGTCTTACGATTGGATAAACTATAAAAGCGCCTTCCGGAATAACCAAATTCCGGAAGGCGCTTTTTTGCTGTCAGACACGTCAATCAATCCAAATATTAAGTTCATGCTCATGTTCAATAATTCTATCAGCAATCTTTGTTCCAACATCCTTAAAGTAGTTTTCACAGACTTCCCAAGAAGAATCGTAGTCTTCCATAAACTTCCTCCTCGTCATAACCCGGCGAGGCAGAGGAATCCTATTCGTGCTGTTGATATCAAAGTTTGCAATGGATTTCTCGAATTCGCATTCTAAATTTGCACTGTTCCAATACTTGGTTCCTTTTTCCGATCCCGATTCACAGATACGATTTACTAATTCATAAGTTAGCGTTCCAAAGGTAATTAATAGTTTGGGTCGATATTCGAGAATACTTTCCTTTAGCGATATAATATCATCTGTAATTTCGGATGATGACCAAAATTGCGAAGCATTAGAAACCAAACCGATATCGCTGACCATACTTTTGAAATAAATAGTTCTAGTCTCAATTCTTTTTTTAAGTTTACGGTATACTTGATCCTGAATCACTTCAAGAATCGGCACCCAAATATCATTACGAACTGCAGGATAGTTAGGATTAACTAATAGCCAAAGATGGGAAGATCGATCTCCGGACTCAGTTTTTATTTTATCAACTAAAGGTGAATACGTATTGAGTACTAAGCTAGACAAGGATAATTCCACCTTTCGTATTAGGGTTAATACTAAATAGGAACAATATCAGCGCTTTACTTTGATATTGTGGTATAATTTTATATAACTAGTTACATAGCAAAAAGCGTGCCAGACCCCAAAAAGGCCTCAATTCAAGATTTTCGGCAATCAATCAATTAAAAAGTGTAGCAAATGCTACACTTGAATGAAGGACTTCTAACTCATTTGAGCTGCTTATTGATTGCATGCTTACCTTCACGGTATTATTGGGCATTAATAGAGTGTAGGTTTTATTTAATAATAACTGTAGCATATACTACAGTTATAACAACGGAAGTGATTTTGTGCTGAGAAGAAATAAATTATTCTCTACCTTTAAAAGCAGCAGTTTGCGAAATCAGATCGTAATTATCATTGCCGTTATCATGCTTGTACCATCTGTTGCTCTAATGTACGACATTTTTTTTGCTTCCAAGACAGATGAAGTTGTTTTCCTAGACAAAGAACAACGACTCGAAGCCCTGGTCAACAGTATCAATAAGGATTTTTCGAAAAATCTTCAATCATTGTCCTTAGGAACTGAAATCTCTTCATCTCTGCTTCAAGACGAATTCACCCAAGTTGTGAACCCACAGATTCAAGCTAATTTAGGAATTCGCTTTGGCTTGTATATACCCAAAACAGAAAAAATCACCGTACTTGGTTTCCTGCATAACTATCGTAACCTCTCTCAGGAAGAAGAAGCTCAAAGGGAAAAGGACATCTTTGACAATACAAAACCAGGTTTAGTTGCAACCGAAATGAGTAATACCCCGCTCTTTCGCATATCTGGTTTATGGAATGATCAGGTCGTTGAGTATATATCCCCTGTAGTTTTAAATAAGAACGTCGTCGCCGTAATGTGGGTCGAAGAGCGGCTTAACCCCTTTTTTTATCAAAGCAGCTTCTTCCTGAAACTTGAAAGGTATTTTACTCTTGCTGTCTTGGCTATTGTTATGATTGGTGCCCTTATTGTTATCCGAAACTTAATGACCGGAGTTAACCGTTTGAAGCAGGGGTTAAACCGCATGGAAAATGATATCCATCATTTGCTGCCTGAAATGCCGGGAGAACTTGGTCAGGTGGCTCAAGCAGTTAATCGCTTAGCTGTTGGCCTCAGCGAAAAGGAACGATTAGAAGATCAGCTGAGACAATCGGAGCACCTGATCGCTCTTGGCCGTCTGGCAACCGGTGTGGCTCATGAGTTACGCAATCCAATTGCTATCATTAAAACCTTGGTTGAATTGATGAAACAAGAATATTCTCAAGTGACCGGCATTGAAGAATTTACGCGGGCAATAGAAGAACAAATCGACCGCCAAGATTTTGAGATTCAGGAACTTTTAGATTTCGGACGTCCTACTAAAGTTGCCACCAAGGAATGTTCCATTAATGATCTTATTAAAGGAGTCCTCTCCTTCTCCGCCGCTATGCTGCGCAAGCAAAACGTCCACGTAAAAATACATCTGGCAAATAACCTGTCTAAAATCTTAGCTGATACCGAAAAGCTTAAACAAGTTTTTGTAAACATCATTGTCAATGCGGCAGAAGCTATGCCTGAAGGCGGAGAACTGGCAATAACCACTGAAGAAAGGGAAAGCAGCATTGCCATAAGCTTTGCAGATACTGGAGAGGGTATCCCCCTAAACGATAAATCAAGAATATTTGATCCCTTTTATACAACCAAAAAGACCGGCACCGGTCTTGGTTTGTCAATTTCCTATCAAAGTGTAAAACTGCATGGCGGAACCATTGACGTTGACAGCGAACTAGGAAAAGGGACTATCTTCCGGATTAATCTTCCTGTACTGCCCAAAATCTTTAGACAGGAGTGATCTTCTTGACACCAAAAATTCTGGTCATTGACGATGAGGAAAGAATGTGCTGGGCCCTCGAGAGGGCACTCAACCATGAAGGATATCAGGTGATGACCGCCACAAGAGGGTTAGAGGGCATCCAATTGGCCCAAGAAAGCGAACCCTCGCTGGTAATTTTGGACTTAAAAATGCCTGATCTCGATGGCATCGAAGTATTAAAAGAGCTAAAATCTTTGCACCCTAATGTACCTGTCATCATGATCACCGCCCATGGGACTATTGATACGGCCATAGAGGCGATGAAAATTGGCGCTCTGGACTATATTACAAAGCCCTTCAAGCTCGAAAAAATCAAAGTCCAGGTTCAACAAGCGCTCCATCTTTCAAATCTGGAGAATCAAGTTGATTTTTTACGTCAGGAATTGGGCAGACAATATGGCAAACTCATTGGCCAAAGTGAACCGATGAAAGAGGTATCTCTCTTAATCCGCCAGGTTGCAAAAACCGGAACAACAGTACTGATTACCGGTGAAAGCGGAACAGGAAAAGAAGTAGCCGCTTTAGAAATTCATAAAGCCAGCAATCGTTTCGATAAACCCTTTGTGGCAGTAAACTGTGCTGCTCTTCCGGAACATCTCTTAGAAAGTGAACTATTCGGCCACGAGAAAGGGGCCTTTACCGGGGCAGCCAGCAGAAAAAAAGGACGCTTTGAGATCGCCGATAAAGGAACAATCCTTCTTGATGAAATTGGAGAAATGCCTATCAACATGCAAGTAACGTTGTTACGGGTATTACAAGAACGATGTTTTCAAAGAGTTGGCGGAACCGAGACAATCCACGTCGATGTTCGAGTCATCGCTACAACGAATCGAGATCTTGCCGCGGCTATCACCACCGGAACCTTTCGAGAAGATCTTTACTATCGCTTAAATGTCATGGGTATTGTCATGCCTCCCCTTCGATCCCGAAAAGAGGATATCCCGCTTCTTGTTAATCACTTTCTGGAAAAATTTGATCCTACCAAGAGTAAAAAAATTTCTTCTGAAGCGATGAAGACCTTAACCCAATACAACTGGCCAGGAAACGTCAGAGAGCTGCAAAATGTTATTGAAAGAGCACTTATTGTATGCCAGGGTTCAGAAATCCAATCGGTGCATTTTCCTAAGGAATTGCTCAAACATCTTGAAGAATCGCCAACACCGGAGATCCAGCTTTCTGAAAGTGGTTTTTCTTTAGGGGAGTTAGAGAAACATCTTATCATTAAGGCTCTGGAAAAACACAACTATAATCAGACCAAGGTAGCAAAATATTTAGGAATTACCCGCCCAACATTGCTTTATCGCCTGCAAAAATATGGTATCAAGATATGACCACAATTAAGGGGCTGCAAAAGGCATAAACGTCCTTTATAAAATAAAGCCCTGCATAAATAGTAGTTCAAATCCACTTATATGCAGGGTTTCATTTATGAAAACGGATAGATATTCATGATGCAACGGCCCGTCCCCTATCCGCGACTTGTTTTAGATATGATCACTTCCGTAATCAACCATTTTCCGATTCAATTCCGCAAATTCCCGGCTAATTTCCGGTGCTTCAAGCCACTGACTTTGAGGAGAACAGCGATCAAAGTAATTTAAAAACTCCTTAAAGCGATCACCGCTATAAGCATCTCGAAACCCCTCCAGATTAAAATGCGACGAGAAATTGCAGTTTAAGTTTAAATGATTATATAAATCCTCACTGATTAGCTCTGGATTTCGCGTCTCCACAACCTTATGAAAAGAATCAAAAACTTTTTTCTGTTGCCTAGAATTAAGTCTATACACAACACGTCCCCCTTATTAAATTAAGATCTCCTAAAATAGAGAGTTATTATGCTGTTAGTATGCCCTTTAACTTCTAGAGTTTGCATCCATTCAAACGAGAAATGACAAGTTTCTAAGAGTAAGTTTAAAACTTCACAAGTATTTCATAAATAAATTTAGAGGACATTTGCATATAGTGTCGAATAAATAATGATATGCTTTAATGAAAGGAGAAGGAATGCCGAATCTAGGTCGTCTAGAACGGGGGATTTTATTTATGGGGTTAATCGCGTATAATGCGCGAAGGGCTTACACCTTCCTGCCCGAACCCGTCAACTAACCTCGTAGGCAATTGTGAAAGGTGAATAATATGCAATGGTCTCGTAAACTGTCTCAGATTCAAGGCGAAGTACTTAGCCAACTCAAGCATTTCGATTGGACTCAGAAAAAACTGGTTATCCAACAGTTTTCGCGCGATACGTTACGAAAGATTTCTTGGAAATCGCCAAAAGTTATCGGTACCTTATCAATTTCTCTCATTTTAATAGGTGGGGTTACCTACAATCTTACAACAACGACTTCTGCGGCTGCAGTTCTTGTTAACGGTCATCAAATTGGCCTGGCAAGAAATTCAGCGACGGCCGAAAACCTTGTTAAAACAATTTTGCAACAGGAAGGCAAACCATATGGCCTAGCTGCCAAAACTCATGACGTTATAACTTATGAGAACGTCAGGGTTAGTCCGGCGACCTATCTGGAATCTTCTTTAAATGAAGAAAAACTAGAAAACGACATAACTTGTTATGTTGATGGTTACACCTTAAAAGCAGATGGTTCCGTTGTGGCTGTTTTGCCAAATAAGGAAGACGTGGACAAGGTTCTTAAAAAATACCAAGATTATTATGCAAAACCCAGCTCTGAAAATAAGATTGAATCAATAAGTTTTGCCGAAAATGTTAGTGCCGAAAAAGCTGAAGTCTCCCCGGATCAAGTGAAAACACCTGATCAAGCCTTTAAGGTATTGATGGATGGCAAGATAACGACCAAAAATTATACCGTTCAGCCTAATGATTCCTGGTGGCTTATTGCCCGCAAAAACGATATGTTAACCGATGAGGTATTAGCCGGAAATCCGGGATCAACTAAAAATACCATGCTGAAACCTGGAGAAACTATAAAGCTTGTTGATTCCACACCCTATCTTACGGTTGTTAGTCAAGGAACTTATTCAGGGTCGGAAACAATACCCTATGATGTTGTATCGAAAATAGATCCGAGTTTGGCCTTTGGCAATTCTAAAGTTGTAACCCAAGGAAGTAATGGCGCAAAATTAGTTACTTATTCCTATGTGCGTAAAAATGGTATCGACGTAACCAAAAAGGTATTAGCTGAAAAAGTCACTCAAAATCCTGTGAATCAAGTCATTGCCAAAGGACCTGGCAATGTGACAGTTGCTTATGGGATTTCCCGTGGAAGCAGTAATAATTCATCTCTTGTAGGTCGAGCGCTCAGTTTAGAAGGTACGCCCTATGTCTTCGGCGGAACTACTCGCAGTGGTTTTGACTGCTCGGGTTTTACAAAATATGTTTATGCTAATTCCGGAATATCCCTGCCGCGAACTTCTTATGCACAGTTTGCTTCAGGAAGTCCTGTCAGCAAAAATGACCTTCAGCCCGGTGATTTAGTGTTTTTCACTACATATACTAGTGGCGCATCTCACGTAGGCATTTATATGGGGGGGGGGCGATTTATTCATGCCAGTAACCCCAACAGTGGTATTGAAGTCTCCAGTCTCGGTGACAGCTTTTACGCTTCACGTTATCTAGGAGCGCGCAGGTATAATTAGTAAGGAAAATTACGCTTGAAAAGGGACCGTGAAAACACGGCCCCTTTTCATTTTTTAGGGAAGGAATTATTTACCTCTGAAGCAATGAAATTTTTGACAATCAAAATGAAGACAGCAATACTCAAATAATAAATGGTCATGGTATAAAAGAAATTCCACCCTTCACAGAGAACGAGAATTTTTAGATTCAGAAGTATACGTTGTCCAATAATCGCAATACCAAAGGGAACTATCTTCCAGTACCATTTCTCAAGAACACATACAAAAAAAACTAAAAGTACAGTTTCAGCGAGCTGATATGTAAAAATAAATAAAGTACTTGCTAAATATAAATCAGATGCCCAATGCACGTGATAGTACTCTTTCCCCAACAATAACAATACGGGTACAGGATAGTGCAGCAGAACAAAACCAACGAGGTAAAACGTCATAAATCTTAAAAAACCTGACTTCAGGTCATTCATTTTTTCAAACCAACTTTTAGTAACCAGTTGATAGATAAAAATGCAAATAACTGTCATATAGCTTTTCCACCAATGATGTTCGTAGATGCCTAATTTCAAAAACAAATACTCCATAAGCAAATAGAAAATAGTAATTAAAGAAATCCAGCCTATCCCTAAGGGATAAACTGCAACTAATATTGCAGTACCTGGATAAAAGGTGGAATTAAGTATAAGATGGCCTAAGAGGTTCTGTGCCCAAGGACTTGCAAAAATTCCTGTGATATAGGCATAACTATTAAATAACCCAAGTACGACAAATTCGCCAATCCAAGTAATACTTGTTGACACGAGAAAGAAAACAAGAAATATAACTCCCCTATGTCTATCTCTTTTTTTATAGATGGTTAATCCAGTAACAATTAGCCCAATTAGTCCCAATACACAATACCAAAATATGTTTGGCATAATCCCTCCCAAAGCTGCCTTTAAATTAACACCTTTATCTTCTCTAAAGTATTCAATAATATTCATGATACTATTCGAAATAACAACTGGAATAGTGATAGTGACATAGGATCGGTTTGCTCCAATGCCACTATCACCGCATTAGGAATTATGCTGAGTATGATTAACGATGTTTGCTATCTCTCGCTTAATAAGCTCATTGGGTATAATGGTATAACGTAGATTGATAGTATCAAATAACTTGCTTGAAAATACCCAAAACCCTTTGTACATGTTAATCATTCGACTAGAATTCGATTCTTCAAAGGTTACTGCCAATACAGAGCTCAAAGAATTCCTAAGAAAAAAGTTTGTAATTTGACAACTAATAACCTCTTGCGACACTGTATCGAGGCTTAAGATAGGCAATACTAAATGCTCGCCTGTTTTGGAAACCAAATCGCATAAGGCAGGTTTCAATGACAAGATAATCTCGGCTAAATCCCTTGTTTCCCAAATGACTCGCATTTTGCCACTCCCCTTATAGAATAAATATTATATTATTTTTATTATAAATAACATATTAAATGAATGACTTAAACGTTCTTATCATGAAAATAAAAACTAGCCTGGATTGTAAAATCCGAAGCTAGTTTATTAATTCACTTATTCATCGAAGGGTTGGGAAAACGTACGAAAAAAGTAGTTCCGTCTTGACCTGTATCAATGTCAATATGAGCATGATGTCTGTTGGCAATTCTAAAGCACATGGGCAGACCCAAACCAGTTCCATTTTCCTTGGTAGTAAAGAACGGATTGCCCAGCTTTTTCAGATTCTCTTCATCAATTCCTTTTCCTTCATCCTTTACACTAAGGACAATCTTATCTTCTTCCATAAAGGTTTCAATCGTAAGACAACCATTTGGCTCCATTGCTTCAAGACCATTTCGGGCCAGATTTAAGACTAGTTGGGTAATTTCATTGGAATCGATATCAATTTCCTTAATCTTACCCGGTTGAAAAATACACTTCTTATCTTGACTATAAGCGTCAGCGATTAACAACGGAAATAGGTTTTCCAGCAACTTGTTGAGATCCAAACGTTTAATTTCAGTCGGTTTATTTTTGGCAAGCGATAAGAAATTTGTAATTATGAGGTTTGCCCTATCCAGTTCCTCGATCATTAATTCAAAATAATTTTGATAAACAAGTAAATCCGTTTTACTCTGTAACATTTGAAGAAATCCTCGTATAGTCGTCATAGGATTTCGAATTTCGTGTCCAAGACCTGCTGCCAGCTGCCCTATAATATTTAAACGTCCTAGTTTTGCTATTTCACCTTCTAGGTATTCTCTATTCTTAATTTCCTTTTTCAGGGATTTTTTTAACAAAAAAACCTCTGTTTGAAGATTAACTCGTTCTTCCCTGAGCCTAATTATCTCCTTTTTTAAATCAACAAATTCTTCCCAATCTTTAATAGTACGAAACGTTGCAGTCATAGATATCAAAATCCTCCGATAATTAATAATCATCTGATATTTATATCTATCTAATTTAACATCCGCCTCGGGTCTTAGGAGCGGGTATGTGAATAAAAAGACACTATGTAAGTAATCGTTATATTATTTCGAGAATAAAAAGGGAAATCCTTCAAGAATTGTTTTTTTATTATGAGATTAATTATTTTCGCAAGAAACTGAACTCGTTCAGCTAAAGATGAACATCGGAGCCTTCAGGATAAAAGCGGCAGCAATTTCTATTGCCAGAACGTTCTATCCGCTCTGGCAACCTTTTGTTAGACTGCTAATCTACTTGTTTCCTCTTTCTGCTAATACTTTGCTAAGTAACGTTCCCCCTGTACCCCAATTATCCATCTCGTTCTCTTTAATTAAGACCATAAATGCTTCTTCCGGAATACCAAGAGTTTCACTGGCGACTCTAGTAAACTCGCTGATTAGTTTTTCCTTTTTCTCTTTATCAATTTTCCCAGCTTCAATTTTGATAAATGGCATTTAGGCGGCCTCCTTTAATAATTTATTTATGCCTGAAACCTTGGTATCTGAATCCCTTAATTATCCTAGAATATCTCAGAGGATCGTTATTTATTCTGATTTTTACTTGGTTAAAAGAACACTTTAGGATTTAGACAAGCCTTGAATTATGAAGCGAAACTCACCTAGTGAGAATTCGCTTCATACAATTGGCTATCCTTGTTTAACGGTTCATTTTGGGAATTTTGATCGCTTGCTCCTGAACATAATGTTTCCAGACCAACATCTGCTAAAATAGTTTCAATAATAAACCTTTCTTGTTCTGTCATGCTTCCACCTCGTGTGCACGTTTTCCTATGATGCCAAACTAATAGTTTTTCACGAATTAACTTACATTTTATTGTACCCTTAGGCAAGCTAACAGATAAAGCAAAAGTATTGTCATAATATGTAGTATTGTTTCGATTTGCTAAGTGAATAAATGTATTTAAAAAATATTGAAATTAGCCGTCTGATTCTAAAAACAGGCGGCTATCATTTTGGCCATTTAGATTGTACCTATAAGCATATTTACTTCATTTTAACACATTCACAATACATCTTTTACGTTCATGGTTTAAACTAAAGTTGAGCTAAAGATGGTTCGAACCTGAAGATAGTTAACTCAACTTGGACTTTTCTGGCAAGAATAAAACGATGAGGTGATAAATTCATGAACGTCAGTGTATATACATACACTCTGGGGAAAATGACCAAAATGATCTTAGCCCCCGTAGGGCCTTTGCAGTATTTGCTTAATTCCCCGGGCCTTCCTCACATCTATAGCTTGGAACAAGCTTACCGCCTCTTAGAACAAGACAACAAGTCCAGAGCAGCCAACTTTTTCGAGGACTATCATACATATCTAAAAAAAGGCCTGTTATGGGCAGACCGTGGCTGGAAAAATGTGTGTCATTATTATAATTGGAACAACGATCAAAGCCGCGTCCAATGGCCGGATGCAGCAGCAGAGTGTCAATATTATTTCAATAAAGCCCTGTCCCTCTTTTCTAAAGAGATGGTCAAAGGAATGTTTTATCTTGGAGCGGCTTTGCACTTAGTACAAGATATGTGTGTACCCCATCATTCAACGGGAGTCATTTTTGATGGGCATTTAGAATTCGAGAAATGGGCAGCGAGTAACTGGTATAACTTCCCAGCCAAAACCGGTTTATACTCCTCCTTTACTCATCCTGTACAGTGGATTGACCAAAACGCTAAGCTATCGGCTCCACTTTATCCCCTAGTATCAATTGAAAATGGCTGTTCAAGTAAAACTTATTCAAAAGCCGCAGAAACCCTAATTCCTCTGTCGATTGCTACAACTGCCGGCTTTTTGGATTTTACGCACCAAATATTGACAGATATTCTTCTTCGGCGGAATTCAGTCAAGATCATGTCATGGCCTATTCGCTAAATTTCCTTGTAGAGTCAAACGGTGAACACTCTCGTATTTTCATCTTTTAAATAATCTGACAGCACTTCTTGCGTATATTTAACAGTTATGCCTAACCTTTCATATAAATTTAGTAAAGGAAACAGAACAGTTATAAGAAAAATAATCTGGGAGGAGGTCCAAAATACCTCCTCTCAGATTATTTTTTGTACATACTTGCTTTCTATAGCCGTTTTGCAAGAGACAGCTCTTTTTTCCTTAGAAGTGAATAAATATCCCTTCATTATTCCATTTATAAATTATTCATACATATACTTTCTAGTTAAAGGCTGATTATTGTTTACTCCTTTGGTAAAAAGGAACTGATGAACGTCTATATTGCCGCAGTGAAATGAAGCGGCACAAGAATTCAAATATAAACGCCACATACGAATAAAGGTATCATCTTTCATTTTACGAATTTCCGGAAGCGCTTGTTCAAAATTTTGAGCCCAATGTTCTAAAGTCCTTGTGTAGTGCTCGCGCAAGCTCTCGAGGTCAATGAGATGAAATTTATTTTCAACAATTAACGATACGAGTTCGTTAACTGCCGGAATATATCCTCCAGGAAAAATATATTTTTCAATCCAGCTGTTTGTTCCTGAAGCTTCATCATAGCCTGTTATACAATGAAGCAGAGATATTCCCCCTTCATTAAGAAAGGATTTTACAGCGGAGAAATACCCATCAAGATTTTCTCTGCCGACGTGCTCAATCATCCCTACACTTACGACTCGATCAAAGGTTCTATCTTTAAATTCCCGAAAATCAAGTTGCTGAACTTCAACGAGATCTTCTAAGTCTTCTTCTTTAATTCTTTCCGAAACTCGTGAGTATTGTTCTGAACTAAGCGTTATCCCCACAGCTTTAACTTGATAGTTTTTCGCAGCAGTAAGGATTAATTCTCCCCAACCACAGCCTATATCTAATAAGGTTTGTCCGGGCCGCAAATTAAGTTTACGCAGAATATAATTTACTTTGTTTTTTTGTGCCTGAAAAAGACTATCTTCCGGAGATTCAAAATAAGCACAAGAGTAGGTCATGCTCTCATCCAACCAAAGGCGATAAAAATCATTGCCGATATCGTAATGAAATTGAACATCATCTTTACTTTTACGTAAAGTATTGGAAAGCATCTTAGCAAATCTAACATAATTTTTTTTCTCATAAAGAAAGCTGCTTTGATTATTATAAATCGACTCGATAACTTTTTGTACAGCTCCATCAATGTCAATTTTTTTATGCATATAACCTTCGCCGAAGGCAAGGGAGGGATCACTGATAATTTCCGATTTAGGTATGGGCTCAGTGAAATTAATTCGGAATTGAATCTCTCCTTCGCCATATTTTTTAACGTCCCCATCCCAATATGTAACCTCACAGGGATCAGCGAACATATTTTTAAGGACATTGTTGTAGAACGTTTTATCAATACCCATTCTATTTACCTCCTTCGGAACTGATAAAACCTTAGAGGTAATACTTCATTAAACTTCCTCTAAGTTAAATTTCTCGATTACCGATTGAGCTCGTTTTTTAAGATTGGTTAAGTCCTCTTTAACCCGTTCAATTTTTAAGATTTTCTGTTCGATTAAAGTAAGTTCTTCATCTAAGGTGTCTATAATACTCAACAGCTTTTCTCTTTGCTCTCGACGTTCAGCAGTTTGTTTAAAGCTAACTTTTTGAGACTCAATGAGATTACTAAGCGCAATAAAATGCTGCAGTTCTTCCAGCGATAAGCCTAAGGCGTCTTTGGTATACTTAATTCTTTTAAGCAATTCTATATGCTCTTCATTATAGTACCTAGTCCCCCCTTCACTGCGTTTAGGCGGCGGTAACATACCTATTTCTTCATAATATCGGATGGTTCTTTTGGTCAAGCCGCTCTGAAGAGCAACTTGCTCAATTTTATAGTTATCCACAATACCCTCCTTACTGTTGCTAAGATTATATTAGCACTAATGTAACATTAACGTCAACGTTCACACCTACTACAATCTTATTTTTTTACAGATAAATACATTTTTTTACATCTCATATACTATCCATTGAACCTAACTTTTAATCCCAAGTAAAAATGAAGTAAGCTTGTTCAGCTAGAGGCTAAAACCATAACTTCTTCACAAAAAAAGCGAGGACCTCAATTAGGTGCTCGCTTTTATCATGCATTTGACAGAATATGGATTATTTTTTTGGTTCTTACCTGTCCTTTGCTTCTGTATATTAACGATAGAATAGATATGGTCTTAAGGAAAGGAGGTTGAAACAGTGAAACGTCTGTGGTTAATCAGAGCGGCTGCTAAAAAGCAGAGAAAACTCCCCACCCTAGGGGTAGCAATTATTGTGATCATAATTGCCATTGCTGCTCTCAAATTAGCGTTCAACCAAAGAGTATCTGCCTGGCAGGATTTTTCAGATACTATACCGACAATTGCAAATCCTTCTATGACCCCCGCTGAAATTGAAAGTTCTCTGGAAGATATCTTAAAACAATATCAAGAGATAGCAGCTTCAAAAGAAATCAATAAGAAACAAATAACAGCCACATTAGATAAATTATATCAGTTTTCCTCCACTGACTACCTGAATGCTAATGCTCTAAAACAATCATCCCAGAACAGCCAAATGATCATTGATTTAACCGAAGCAGCCAGATTGCTCACAGCATCGCTATTTGAACTAAACGATAGTTTGAGCAGTACCGGTGATCTGAGTAAGTCTCAATTAAAAAATAGCAAAGAAGATCTTGTCTCAGCGTCTAATAAAATTGAACAGGTCCGCCAGGAAATAAAGCATTAGCTAAAAAAGAAAACAACTATAAAGTTTTGGCGAGATTGCTTAATTCCATTGACATGGAAGTGATTTCTTCGATGCTTGCAGAAATCTCTTCCGAGGCAGCCGCTTGTCCTTGACTGGCATCTAAGGAGATATTACTTTTTCGGCTCGCTTCTTCAACTTTCTGCTTTATTGTATCAGTTAATTGTTTAATTCTGGGAACCGTGCTCTTTGATTGAGCAGAGAGTTTTCTTATTTCCTCAGCAACTACGCCAAAACCGCGGCCTGCATCTCCGGCTCTGGCTGCTTCGATAGCTGCATTCAATCCTAACATTTTCGTTTCATCAGCAATTTCTTTAATAAAAGCCGATACCTCATTAATCTCTTCTGAAACATTTATTATCCCTTTAATATCAGTATTAAGTTCCCCTTCATTGGTGTGTATTTCCGTCGCTGAGGCTGAAAGCTCCTCTATGGCGGCGGCTATACCTTCAAGACTGCTTTCTAAGTTGATTGACATTTCACGCAGGGTAACTGCCGTTTTTTTCGGTGTCACAATCCCCAGAGTTGCAACGAGATTTTTACGTTCATCATCATACAAGGGAAAATTGGCAATAGTTAGTGGCTGCCCGTATTTTGAAGCGTCAATTTCTTCAATAATTGGTTTTTTAGTTTGCAGCGCCCGATACGCGATATCTGTTTCCCTTAGTTCATAGCCTACTGCTATTGACGGCATGTCAAATTTCTCCGAGGCCTGTGCATAAGCGATCTTCGTTAAATCTGACATATATATATAAGCCCCTTCAGGGAACATCTCAGCTAAAATTGGAGCAAAATCTCTAAAAGCGGCAGCTACGGGGTGTAATTTAGGGAATGCTATGGTGAATGCACCCCAGACATCTCCTTTATCATCGATGATAGGAATTGAGACGATAACTACTCTCATGCCATAAACCGTACGGGGAATATTTTGCGTTAGAACCTTCTTTTTCTGCATTGCCTGCACCGTCGTTGTATCTTCCTTTAACCTCTTGCCAACCTGAAAAATGTCTAACGTAAACGACTCAGAGGTCTTCACCCAAACAAAGGTGTCATGTTCCACAACTCCGAACAGTACTCCGCCTGGTATTAAATCGGCCATAAATCCAGCCATGATCTTACACGCCTCAACACCCGCTAAAGCTATCATCTTTAAATCACTCCCGTCCCTATCTGCTCGTTAAAACTTCAGCCTTAAAATTCAGCCCGTTCAACAAAAGAATCAAACGCTCGTCAATCCGAACAACACCTTGCACTTTGCTGCTTCCAAGACTCGATAGTTCTGCATTAAGTCTTTCAATCGATTGTTCTTCGACCTTTATAACTTCTGAGACATCATCCACAATTATCCCAATTCCTACATTCTCTATGTTCAAAATAAGCAAACGGCTGTCAACACCTCGCTCAGATTGTTCAACACCAAATCGCTTTTTTAAGTCAATAATTGGAATTGCCTTACCTCTCAGGTCAATCATTCCTTCTATGTAGGAAGGCAAATAAGGCATTTTAGTTATTCTTTCCGGAATTCGAATGATCTCCTGAGCAAAAGTAATTTCCAAGGCATATTCTTCATCACCCAATCTAAAAACAACTAGCTGCAGAGAACTCATACAATTCACTCCCTTCAGGATTTTTAAATTCTTATTATCACTCCTTTACCAAGAAAGAAAAAATCGCCAAGATAGGATATTCTCGACGACAAAGACGTTTCTTACCATTTTCTGCAACCCGGCTATCTTCCTCATGAAGAAAGACCCGTGGCTTTGCGTCCTTGGTTTTCACCAAGTTTGCCTTTGTCTTTTGGTGTATATTATAGCATAATAATGTAATTAAAAGTTGAAACTAATAAAAATATAGTGAATATTTTGCCTTAAGTTATTTTCAAGTCTATGAACAATTTTAAAATCATCATTATACAAGTTTAATTTAACAGTTCAGAGGAAAATTGGCCTGTAAAGGCGAATTTTCTTTTTACGGAGGTGAATTGGCATGTTTTCAGCACCACTGTTTGAAAATGATGTTCCCGCAGCCCTTCTATCCTGACGGATCGAAGTGGATTATGCATCTTCCGTCTGGAATAAGGACTTAATTTCATTGAAGACGGAGGGAACTTAAATGTCCAAAAATAAACTAGGCTCTATATATTTAGCTTTAGCTGCGACAATTTGGGGAGGTATGTATGTCATTAGCAAAGTGGTTCTTAGCGTCATACCACCCTTAGAGTTAGTGTGGCTGCGCTATATAATCGCGCTCCTCGTGCTCTCAGCTATGGCAGTCCTAACTCATCAATCTTGGCGCATAAGTAAGCGTGACATCCCCTTAATTCTGATGATTGGGATAACAGGCTATGCCCTATCGATCTGGACTCAATTTCTGGGAACAAAACTAGCTACGGCTCAGATGGGGGCTATTATTACCTCAGCAACTCCGGCCTTCATGGTTATATTCGCTCGTCTCTTGCTAAAGGAAACAATGACCTTGCGCAAAGGACTCTCGGTGCTTTTGGCAACCATTGGCGTCTTGTGCATTGTTGGAATCGGAGATATTAGTAAAACGTATCAGCTTGGAGGACTAATCTTAGGCGTTGCAGCAGTAACTTGGGCCTTAATGTCTGTACTCATAAAACGAGTTCCCGGCACTTACTCTCAACTTGTTGTTACGACCTATGCGATTTTTATAGCAACAATAATTATTACCCCTTTTGCGGCTTCTCAGGCAAGCCAAATTCCGGTCGCTGTCATGGCCCGTCCCGCGATCTGGGGTGGAATCTTGTATCTTGGCATTGTTTCTACTGCTCTTGCTTTCTTTTTGTGGAACAAAGGCCTGCAGATGGTCGAGGCCGCTAGCGGAAGTCTCTTTTTCTTCTTCCAGCCCCTATCAGGGACTTTGTTGGGCTGGCTTTTTCTCGGCGAACACGTGGGGCTCCCATTTGTGATAGGTTCAGTTTTAATACTTTCCGGAGTTTTATTGGTTATTAGAGAACCATAACTGTATTTAAAAATGCCGTTCAGCCGGGAAAGTCTAAGGAGGCTCTTGAGCAATCAAGAGCCTCTTACCATTAGCCAGCTTCAGCAGCCTCAAACTGGCTATTGTAAAGGTTAGCGTAAAAGCCGCCTTTTGCCAGAAGCTCCTTGTGGTGCCCCTGTTCTATGATATCACCATGGTTCATGACGAGAATCAAATCCGCGTCGCGGATTGTTGATAAACGATGGGCAATAATAAAACTCGTTCTGTTTTCCATAAGGTGATCCATAGCCTTTTGAATTTCGACTTCCGTCCGGGTATCGACAGAACTGGTGGCCTCATCGAGAATAAGTATTTTGGGATCAGCCAAGATGGCTCGGGCAATAGTCAAGAGTTGTTTTTGCCCTTGCGAGACATTAGAAGCCTCCTCGTTGAGTACCATATTATAACCCTTCGGCAGTGTATGAACGAAACTATCGACGCGTGCGGCCTTCGCCGCTTCCATTACCTCCTGATCACTTGCCTCGAGTCGGCCATAACGGATATTTTCCATAATAGTTCCATTATAAAGCCAGGTATCCTGAAGAACCATCCCAAATAAAGAACGCAGATCATGCCTGCTGAAGTCGCGGATGTCATGTCCATCGACCAAAATTGTGCCATCGTTAACATCATAAAAACGCATCAAAAGTTTAACGATCGTAGTCTTACCCGCTCCCGTCGGCCCAACAATAGCTACCTTTTGTCCAGATTTTATATAAGCGGAAAATTTGTTGATAATGATCTTATCTGGTTCATAGCCGAAATGTACATCTCTGAACTCCACACTCCCCTGCACTCTCTCCAGTTTAACTGGATCAGTGCTTTCCGGAACTTCATTTTCCTCGGCTAAAAACTCAAAAACACGTTCGGCTGAGGCTGCCGTTTGCTGGAGTATATTCGAGATATTAGCCAATTGAGTAATCGGCTGAGTAAATGATCGTACATATTGAATAAATGCCTGAATGTCCCCTACCTGCATAGACTTTTTGATGACAAGCCAGCCGCCTAAAACGCTAACGAGAACGAAGCTTAAGTTTCCGACAAAACTCATAATGGGCATAATCAGACCTGACAAAAACTGTGATTTCCAGGCCACCCTATATAATTTTCTATTAAAGCCTTCAAACTTCTCAACACTCTTCTCCTCGCCATTAAAGGCTTTCATAATCACATGACCGCTATACATTTCTTCCACATGACCATTTACATTTCCTAAATAATCTTGCTGCAGCTTGAAGTATTTCTGTGAATATTTAATGATAATCATAATAATGATCATGGACAAAGGGATTACCAGGAAAGCTACTAAGGTTAAGAGCCAGCTTATACTTAGCATCATGACCAACACACCAAGGACCGTTGTTACAGAAGTGATAATCTGCGTTAAGCTCTGATTTAGTGTTTGGCTGAGGGTATCCACATCGTTAGTAACTCGAGACAACACTTCGCCATGATTTGTTCGTTCAAAATAACCCAAGGGCATACGGTTAATTTTCTCTGAAATGTCCTTGCGAAACTGGTAACTGACTTTCATAGCCACACCTGACATAACCCAGCCCTGGACATAACTGAAAAGAGCACTTAAACAATATAAGCCTGCCAAAAGGAGAATGGTATTACCAATATAATTAAAATCAATTCCGCTGCCACTGCCGGAAAGCTTGCTTAGAGCACCTTCAAAAAGGTTTGTGGTGACATTTCCTAGTATTTTGGGGCCGACAATAGAGAAGACTGAGCTAGCTGCGGCAAAAATAATGACGAAGATCATAGCTGTCTGATAGGGACGTAAGTAATTTAATAGTTTCCTCATGGTACCTCTGAAGTCTCGAGCCTTTTCGCCCCCCTGCATCATACCGCCGGGGCCGCCGCCCATACCGCCCATGGGACCCCGCTGAGATGACTTCTTCCTGGTCTCCACGCTCATGCTAATTCCTCCTTCGAGAACTGAGACAAGGCTATTTCTTGATAAGCCTCGCAAGTTTTCATTAATTCATCATGGGTCCCGATTCCAGCCACTTTTCCTTCCTCAAGGACTATAATTTGCTCGGCGTTCATAATTGTAGAAATGCGCTGGGCAACGATAAGGACCGTACTTCCTCCGGTTTCAGCCTTCAGGGCTTTACGGAGGGCTGCATCTGTTTTAAAATCCAAGGCAGAAAAACTATCATCAAAAATAAAAAGTTCCGGTTTCTTAACCAAAGCACGGGCAATCGATAATCGTTGTTTCTGTCCACCTGAAACGTTTGTTCCGCCTTGGGCAATCCCTGTCAATAATCCTTCCTGCTTTTCGTTAATAAATTCCGTGGCTTGGGCAATATCTGCAGCTTTCATGAGATCCTCCCTGAGGGCAGATTCATCAGCATACTGCAAGTTAGATTCAATAGTTCCGCTGAACAAAATACCCTTTTGGGGCACATATCCGATCTTGTCATGAAGATCATGCAAAGTTACCTCACGGATATCTATTCCATCTAAGAAGATAGAACCGCCTGTAACATCATAATAACGGGGAATCAGGTTAATAAGGGTTGTTTTGCCTGCACCCGTCGAGCCAATAATCGCTGTGGTTTGATTTGGCCGGGCTTTAAAACTTATGTCTTGCAAAGCATCTTCCTCAGCACCGGGATACCTGAAGGAAACATTCCGAAATTCTAATTCGCCCTTAATTTTAGGATTAAAGTCTTTAGGGGTCTGCGGATCAACAATCACAAGCTTAACATCCAAAACATCGGCAATCCTCTGAGCTGATACAGATGCTCTTGGGATCATAATAAACATCACCGACAACATTAAAAAGGCCATAATGATTTGTATGGCATACTGCATAAAAGCCATCATATCCCCAACCTGCATTCCTGAATTGGCTATTTGAGAAGCGCCAACCCAAACAATGAGCAGTGTAACTCCATTCATAATTACGGTCATTGCCGGCATCATGACTACCATAACCCTATTGACAAATAGGTTGGTTTTTGTCAGATCAGAATTAGCCCGATCAAAACGACTTTCTTCGAATTTTTGGGTGTTAAAGGCCCTAATGACCATCATCCCGGAGAGATTTTCACGAGTTACTAAATTAAGTCGATCGATAAGTTTCTGAATTAATTTGAACTTGGGCATAGCCACCGAAAAGACGATGGAGATCAAACCTAAAAGCACAATTACGGCAACAGCAATAATCCAAGACATAGAAGTGCTCTTACCCAGAGCTCTGATCACTCCACCAACACCCATCATCGGAGCATAAAAAAACATTCTGATCATAATCACAATCAGAGTCTGTATTTGGGTGATGTCATTTGTGGTTCGCGTGATCAGTGATGCGGTGGAAAATTGATCAAACTCTGCATTCGAAAAACTCTCTACCTTTGAAAATATACTTTTACGCAAATCCCGTGCCAGTCCTGCGGCTATGACTGCTGAGGTAAGCCCTACCATGATAGTACAGGCTGCACTGACTAATGCAATTAAAAGCATCACCATACCCGTATTGTTTATATAACTATTTTGAATTCTGTTTGTGTTCATGCCTAATGCAGCATATTCTGCTTTAACGGAACTGACAGCTGTTTGAATAATCATACTGTCGCTTAAGGCAGAGAATTGCTGATTGATTTTTCCGTTTAGTTGAGCTAGTTGAGCCGGAGGAAGTCTGGAAATAAGGGCATATAAGTCTGTATTCGCTGGAACTTTCATTCCGTTAAAAGAAATTACGCCCCCATTAGCGGTAGATTTCATTTTTTCAATACCTGAAACTGCTAGAAATGCCCTGCCAAACACTGGGTTCAGCTTATTTATTTCCGATTGATCAATAGATTTTAGAACCTCAATTGATTCTCTCTGTAAAATTGGATACGTCTGGACATATCTTTCATAGTCCTGACTTGATTTGTCGATTAAGGTATAATCTTTTAAAACCTCCGCCTTATCCCTAGGAGTCATAAAAAGAGTAAGCTTGCTCATCTGACTTTGTCTCACGGCCACAGGAACATCATTAAGGATCCCCCCTTGTTGAATGCCCTGATTGACGATATTTGCCATATAATCCGGCAGGGAAAGGTCTGCCATAGCCTGACAAAAAATCAAAACTACAGCTGTAATAATTAACAACGTATAGGGTTTTAAATATCTCCATAGTCTCAGCATCAGCCAATACAGCTCCTTAAATCTCAAATATTAAATCTTAAATCTTAAACCCATTAACCTTAAGTCTTAAACCTTAAGTCTTAACATTAATCCTAACTCTTATGTCAGTTACACCAATAAACTCTCTAAATGTTCCCAGTGCAGGTATTAGTATGTATTTGATTGCATTTCTATATGCTTAATTTTTAATTCTATTTTTTAGTGAAAAGAGATACTTATCTGACGCGCGAAGAACACTTGGATTTGTTAGCCTCCAGCAAAGGGGCAGGTTAGTTGCACTTTCATAGTGATGCCGTTTTGTGGCATGAAGATCTAATAGCATAAATTCAAAAACATAAAAAGAGGTGCCCGCATATTACGTACAAAGTCGTATGCGCTGCTCCCCTTGCATGAAAATTCCTTACTCATTTATATTTATCCAATTTTAAGCCCCCCACTTCTATAAGTGGGGGGCGAGTTCACTTTTCCAGCCTGGTTTCAATAGACTCCAAAATTTGCCTGATTTGTGAGAACTCAGCTTTAACTTGCTCCATATTTTTCTTACCGTCAGTTTCAATACGATGCAAATGACTTTGCATATCATCAATTTCCAGCTCAGCCTTATAGTTAATAGCAAAATCAATTACCGATTCATGTTTGTCACGGGCGGCTTGTCGGTTTTGACTCATCATGATAACTGGGGCTTGAAACGCTGCAAGAAATGATAAACATAAGTTTAGGAGAATAAATGGTGGTTCATCAAAATGAAATGACTTTGTCCAAAGAAGTCCATTCCAGACTATCCAAGCTGCTAAAAACAGTCCGAAATAAATAATAAACTTCCAGCTTCCGCCAAATTGGGCAATACGATCGGCCAGACGGTCAGGATATGTAGTTCTGCTGGTATAGTCTTCTTCCAGCCGATTTAAAATGCTCTTTTCGTAATCATCAACTAATCTGTCAATTCGCTGAATGTCTCTTTTTTGAATTGCAATATCAAACCCTTCAAATAGAGATGCCTCCTCAGGGTTGTCCAAAGCACCTTCAATATTATTAACTTCTTTCATATACTAACTCCATATCTAATACTAACTTCATTTCTGACTATCTATTTTTAAAATTATTCCCGTTTGTTTTTAGTTAATACATGGCCAGCCTTCCGATCATTCCTTCGATTGTTTTTGGTGGAGTCCTTTTAGATAAGATTAGTATGAAATCTCCCTGGAAAAACTTACATACTTTACGTCAAAGGTTTATGATTTGACGAAAATAAAACCGGAAGTAATCCCGGTTTGAGCTATCGTAGTACTTACTTTATTTAGATAATCGATCAGCAACGCTGGACGCCATGTAGGAATCCGGTTTGATAACACATTGAAAGCCACAAGATCTGACCCAACCCATTATTTCAGCAATATACTTTGCCGTCGGGCCATTATATCCGGCATCTACATGAATTGCTATCTTATTAGGAATTTCATCATTAAGAAATTTTCCCTTTAATCTTTCGGCGAGTTCCAAACTTAGATTTGTCTCATAATAAATCTTTTGGCGTATATTGCTTATTTTATTAACTCTTCTAATTTCCGAGAAGAAAATTCCGCCTTTGCCGACTTTATTTTCAATTTTATGAATGCCAACGGTTATCGGTATTTTGGTATCATTAAAATTTTGGCTGTCTGATCCAATTGAGACGTTGTACTCTCCTTTCTTATCTTGCGATAAATAAGCTTTGATTATTGAGTACATTTCTTCGAAAGAGACTTCGCCATACATCATACTGTACACAGTACCATCTCCGTTCCACTTATCGCTTCTTTTAAAGGATGATAATAAGTAATACTCAATAATAGTAAAACTATACCTTACTCCACTAAAACTCGGTTCTTGTAGAGTAAGGTAACCATTGAAAGGAATTAGCTAACTCTAAATTCTTGGATTGAGGTGAGAAGTTTTTGGGCGGTTGCAGCTAATTCTTGACTTGCCCTAGTCAAACGACTGATGGTTACCACCTGTTCTTGAATATTATCTGTCACAGATTGAACACGTTGTGCTGTAACCTCACTAAAACCTTGAATATTAAAAATTGAATCCACAATCTGTTGATTACCGACAGCAACTTGCTGGATCGAAGTGGATATTTCCCTGACCTGGGTCGATACCTCTTCTATATGACCATTGTTCACGGCAAATGCTTCTCCTGCTACCTCAACGACTTGAATTCCCTCTTCTACATCATTTAAAGCGTCCGTCATGACTGAAACCACCGAGGTAATATTGTCATGATTATTATTAATCAAGGAGCTAATCTGCTTCGAGGCCTCCTGAGCCTGTTCTGCCAACTTCCGCACTTCTTCAGCAACCACAGCAAACCCACGTCCATGTTCGCCAGCCCTAGCTGCTTCAATAGCAGCATTAAGAGCTAGCAGATTGGTTTGAGCAGCAATATCACTGATAAATTTCGTGAAATCCTTAATTTGACGATTACTTGCGGTAAGGTTATTAATGTTATTTTGTATTTGTTTAGTTCTGTTCCCTATGACAGACATTTGTCGAACAACTCTGTCAATTGCTTCCTGGCCCGATTTTGTCGTTTTTGAGGTCTTCTCGGTAAGATCCGCAACAAAAATACTGGTGGCTGCAATTTGCTGGGCACTTGCAGATACCTGCTGGATAGCAACGGAAGCCTCATTGACTGTAACTGCTTGCTTTTCAGTGTCAGAGGCAGCTGATGTCATAGTACCGGCAATTTGTTCTGAAACAATGGAATTTTCTTCAGTGATCACTTGAATTACCTGAGCACATTCTGAAACAAGTTGACTGGATCGCGAAACTTCACCTACTAAATTACGCAGGGTAGTTCGCATTGCATCAAAAGCAAGACCTAATTGACCTGTTTCATCCCTTGAGAGAATAAGCCCTTCATTACCCACTAAGTTCCCATGTTTAACTTCCTGCACACTTTTTAACATTTGCTTTATAGGGTCTGCTAAAAGTCTCGCTACAAATAAGCCTAAAAGCAAGCTTAGAAGAACCGCAGCAATTGGAAAAATAAGCAAAACCTTGCCGGCGAGAAGAAAGTCTTGATTATTTTGGGCAAGAGTTCTATCCATGGACTTTTGATTATACGAAATCAGGTTCGACAGCAGAATATGTATAGTATCAATATAGGTTAAAGCATTATTGGAGTAAGCAAAATAGGCTTCTTGTTTTGTTCCCTGATCACTAAGCTCAAAAGCCTTTTGCCTTTCATTTCTGTAATCCGTAAGGGCCTTTTTTAAGCTAGTTAACTTTGCGGTTTCCTCCGAGCTTTTGCGGATTGAAGCATAGTCCTTAAGAGAGGCGTCTATAGTATTATCAGCGTTATTTAGATCCTTAAGAATTTCTTGTCTGCGGATTTCGTCAATAGGTGCCAAAATCATCTCCATGGACAATGCCTCTGCCACTCCAGTATTAGCCCTAACTTCATTTAAGACCTTAACGGCTGATAAAGAGCTGGCATACATTTTATTAAATTCGCTATTTTGTCTTTGATAGTAAGCATAACCTATATAGCCGATAAATCCCATCAAGACGGCCATAATCAGAACTAAACTATTAATTTTATAGGCTATTTTGAGGTTGCGAAAACTTCTGAAGAATTTCATTATAGTCTTATTTTTTGTAACATGTTTCTTTCTTAACGTTAAGTTCCTTAATTTGCCGGAAATAGCTTTATAAATCTCTTTTATTGTTACATTTGTATTTGATAAGCTTCTGATTTTATTAGTTATCTTCAACAATAATTCCTCCATTATCGTCGATTTAGTGAATCGTATGTATTAAATTCGCTTCGATTTTAGTTTTATACCATTAATTATTTAGCGTAATATGAACGAGTTGCCTCCTAAAGCCTTTACTTCTTTTTTAATTCGAGCAGCCCGCTCGGAGACTAATAAAGGAGTCCAATTTTGCTCAGCAGTGTTAATGACGAGCCCGGCCAAAGCAACACTTAAGTTCTCTTGACCGGGTAACTGTTTACAAGATTGCTCGAATTGCTCAATAATATTAGCCGCTAAAGTTTCTAGATTTGCAGGGGATGCGATAGCAATAAAATCATCACCGCCTATGTGTCCAACAAAGGTCTCGTCACTCAAAGAATCTCTCACATTCAGCAAGACCTCGCTTAACATCTTGATTACCAGGTCGCCTTGTTGAAAGCCATGTAAATCATTGTAGTATTTGAATTTATTAAGATCTATGTAAAGAAGGCCAAAGGTAAGATCCCGTTCTATATGCTGCCGTATTTCCTGATCAATACGCAGGTTACCGGGCAACCCTGTCAGGGGGTTGGCACCTTGGGCCAACTGAATCTGTCTTTCCGACATAGCTTTCATGAGATTTGCTACAGATACCATGCCAATGGGCTTTCGTTGATTAGCAACAATAATTCCGTCATAAAGTTGGGAATCTGAACGCTGCATTGCTAGACTAGAGACAACTTCCAAAGGCGTCGTATCTTCAACCATCAGCGGATTAGTATCCATCAAAATAGGAACCGTACGTTCCAAGTAAAGAGGAACTCCGTAACGGGTCCCCAAAGCTGCAAAAAGTCTATCCCGCTGCATAACTCCAACGATTCGCGAATCCTCAGTAATCCCAACAAGCCATTGATGAGGATGGTCACGAAAATATGTTTCTACTACACTGACAAGGACATTGGTTTCAAAAAGCGGCAAGGGTTCTACCATAGAAATGATAGGTTTATTTTCCGTATATTTTAAGCGGCGTTCGGGATTGAGAATTTCCATAATCGCAGGGTTAATACTCCCTCGGAAGAAATCGGGTTTAGCAACAAAAAAGCCTTGGACATAATCAACACCCAGCTGGACTACGGTACGCATTTCTTCATCTGTTTCAACCCCTTCGGCGATAATACTGCAGCCGATGCGCTTAGAAAAGGTAACAAAAGTCTCCAGCAAAGCCCATTTTGTAGGATCAGTGTGAACTCCCGAAATTAAAGACCGGTCAACTTTGAGAAAGTCCGGATGAAGTTCGGCGACGGATTGCAAAGAAGAATAGCCGGCCCCTAAATCATCTAAGGCAATTAAGTAACCTTGACCGCGATAATGATCTAAGGCATCTCGAAAGGTGGAGTAGTTTTCGATGGCACTTCCCTCAGTAATTTCAAGCACAACATTGGCAGGTGTAATTCCCATCTCAGTGAGTAACTTTCTCGTTTGGCCGGAGGCAAATTCGGGGTCGAGCAAGATTTGAGGGTTAATGTTAAGGAAAAGAAATTCTTTGTCGTTTAGAACATTGGGATAAGCTTTGATTGCTTGCCGGCGACAAAGGGTTTCTATGGGATAAAGTTGACCTATTTTTTCAGCAAAGGGAAAGAGATCTGAAATATTGCTGAAGCAGGTTGAACCCGGTATTCGGGTTAGTGCTTCAAAACCAAAAATATCACCATTTCGCGTTTCAATGATTGGTTGAAAAGCTGTTCTCAGGTACTTCTCCGGTTCTTCAATTAAATGAGTAATCTCCTCGCGCCGGGCAAAAAATTGGGGATCTGGTTCAGATTTGTTGAGAAGAAAAGCCTCTTTCACCGCCGCATAAAGTAAATAATCGGCACTTCTGCTGTCTACATTTACACACCGGGCAATTCCGGTTCGCAAACGGATCTTTTCTTTTACAAGTTTACTTAATCTACG
Organism: Desulfosporosinus sp. SYSU MS00001; assembly: GCF_049943955.1. NCBI lineage: Bacteria > Bacillati > Bacillota > Clostridia > Eubacteriales > Desulfitobacteriaceae > Desulfosporosinus > Desulfosporosinus sp. SYSU MS00001. Next base: position 174,869 of record NZ_JBNFTW010000002.1, on the reverse strand, counting down.
ATTAAACCGTTCTTCCATGGGAAGAACCCATTGTTCAAGGAGATCGGACATTTCCCAATGGGTGTTTTCCCCAGGAACAAAATAAACAACGAAATCATCCCCCCCTCTGCTTTCTGAATGCGAGAACAGAAAAAGACTACGTTGTTTTTTAAGAGTGAAATATATCTCATTTTCAATCTCCGTCAAAATTTCCTGACAAATTTTATAACCATAACGAAACTCAACTTCATGAAAATTAACAATATCAAGGTATACTACCCAAATTTTTTTATTGTCCTTCAGTAGTCGATATAGTTTTTGTAAGCCTTTAACTTTAGACGTAAACATCTAAAAACCCCTTCTTCAGGCATTTACTATGATGTCGAATTTATCAAGAAATTAATTCTTATTTACATCTTAATAGCTTTTTGTAAAAACCTAATGAACTAAATGTTAATTCGATGTTAAAACTAGGTGAATTAGTTCTAAAAAATGTGCAAAACAGATATCTGTATTTTTGTTAATTTAAGTAAATAACAATATAATATTTTGAGGTTTAACGGCAACTTAGAAGAATATAAGAAATTAATTTCCTATCTGCTAAGACTGCAACGATCAGTATGAATACCTAATAAAAAAAATCCTTGCACTTGCAAGGACCAAATTTTGATTATTATTAAATAACTCGTTTAGGCATAAATTCCTCGTTTAGTTTTAGAATAGTTTCGATAACTGTTTGTAAATCGCCTCTTCTTGAGGCTAGTTCGACTTTAAAGGCTATAATCTTTAACTCCTCTACGTCATGCTTATTGGCCAGTTTTTTCAATTGGTGAGCCGTTCTCTCAATAGCTTGTAAATCGTTATCTGATATTAAATCTAAGAGCTGAGTGATTAAAGCCACGAATTGGCTGGAACTTCGTATTTCCTGCCTATCACCTGCAAATTCAGCTGTTTTATAGGCGGTAACTTTTTGAACAGCATCCAATAAATCTTCCATAAGGACTGGCTTTGACAGATATTCATCCATACCCTGAGCAAGAAAACGTTCTCTGTCCCCTTGCAAGGCGTATGCCGTCAGCGCAATTATCGGTGTATATTTTAGGTTATATTTCTTTTCTCTTTCGCGTATTAGCATTGTCGTATCAATTCCATTCATTTCCGGCATATAGATATCCATGAGTATAACATCAAATTCCTGTTGTTCAAGAACATCTAAAGCTTCCAAGCCATTACAGGCTTTATGAACGTTGTGTTTTCCCATCTGAAGCATCTTCGTGAGTACGTCCTGGTTAACTAAATTGTCTTCCACCAGAAGGATATTTAAAGGGTTTTGCTCCTTTGTAATTTCCTTCGCCGCCAATGGTTTATCAGAGCTTTGACCCAAGGTAAAATTAAGGGTAAAGAAGAACGTGCTTCCTTCTCCTTTTCGACTTTTAGCCCACATTCTTCCTCCCATTAACTCCGTTAATTGCTTGGAGATAATTAGCCCCAGTCCGGTACCGCCATATTTTCGGGTATGGGAACCGTCTACTTGGCTAAAACTCTTAAACAACCTTTCCATTTCGTCTTCTGCTATCCCTATTCCGCTGTCGGAAACAGAAAATTCCAACGCGTATATCGATTCCAATGTATCTGCAGCTTTGGTGTCACGAGCTTGGATAGTCACACGTCCCTGAGATGTAAACTTTATTGCATTGCTGATTAAATTATTAAGGATTTGCCTAAGCCGATTGGGATCTCCTTTTAAATAGGTTGGTATAGAGGGAGATATTGTACTGGTTAACTCCAACCCTTTGCCTACGGCACTGGGGGAATGTGCTTTAACTAGTTCTTCCAAAAGTGTTTTGAGGTTAAAGTCAATGCTTTCAGTCTGCATTTTACCTGCTTCCATTTTAGAAAAATCCAGAATATCATTGATGATATTTAAAAGAGAGTAAGCACAGCTCTTAGCAACTTCCAAACAGTCATACTGCTCTGAAGTCAGAGGTGATTGAAGAACTAAATCAATCATGCCTACCGTACCATTAAGGGGTGTCCTGATTTCGTGACTCATATTTGCTAAAAACTCGCTTTTAGCTACACTGGCCTTTTCGGCCTCCTCCTTGGCCTCCCTGAGTTCTATTTCATAATTTTTTGGTTTGGTGATGTCCGTAATAATTGCCGCAAAACATTCGTTGCCTATGCAATAAAGGGACCTGTAATACCAATGTTTTGATTTTTTATTGAAGAATTCACCTTCGTACCTTCTCTCGCCGGATTTTAGAAAATCATTAATTTGTTTCAGCAAAAGTTTTTGATCATGATGATTCATGTTGTTAACTTCCGAAAATCTTGTTCCAATGAGTTCGGTTCTATCTCTGCCCATTAACCGAGCATAGTGATCATTAACTTCTCTAAATTGGTAATCATCAAGATCGCCATTCTTATCCCAAATTGCTTCACAATAGGCAAAAGAACTTGTCATATTCATAAATAAAGACCTATATTTATGTTCACTCTCACGCAGGGCAAGTTCGGACAATTTCTGTTGGGTTATGTCGGTAATAATTAGAGCAAGATGACCCGGCAAGGGAAGAAAAGCTGAAATGGACAGCCATAGGCCATAATATTCCGAATAAAAGTCAACAGCATCAAAGTGAATCTCTTGCTCATTTGATTCGTCATTAACGATCTTCAAATGGTCCAAGACAAATTGAGTGATCTGAGGAAATACATCAAAAATGCTTTTTCCTATTACGTTTACAGGCTTCAGATGAAACATACTTTCAAACCGACTATTGACTTCAGTAAACACCAAATCCTTAAGATCGTTATTTTCGCTTAGAACTATTTTCATGAGTATGAAGCTTTCCCGCATATTCATGAATAAGCTGCGATATTTGACCTGGCTTTCTTCTATGGACTTGCGGTCTGTAATATCCAAACTGCCTGTACAGCCCAAGCCGTCAGCACAACACTTCTGGAGTATTCTTTCATCATCAGTTCTTACCATGTTTTTTCACTTCCGTGTTTGTCAATCAATTTTATATCCTGATCAAGTCCAATATGTTCCTTAGCCAACCTACCTTCCAAGCCATGATTCTGTAAGACTGTCCTATAAAGAATCATAGTTCTTTATAAGATTTGCATTAATGTCATTCATATATGAAATCCTCGCTAATATTTAGCGATATCTCCAATATAGTTTGCAATAATTGAAGTTATTATTATTTTAATTTACTTTACAATTCTCTATAATTCTACATTATCATCCTTATTCCTTTAATAATTTATAAAAAATAACGGATTTTCCTAAAATCCGTTTAATCAAATCTCATTTGGCTATATTCAACCCATTCCGTTCTTCTTGACAGTTCGTGACAAAATCAAATTTAAAACTTGCTTGTCCCCTCATTTTGTATCACAAAACCATAACAGGAATATTATGGTATATACTGGTAATAAGGGGGGGCAACTAATGATACTTTGTGGGGTCGGTGTGGCAATTGTTGTAATTGCTATTCTTACACTAATTGCAATGGGCATAGTCTTTTAGAAAAACTTCTTTTGATAACAGTTGTGATGGTTTTTACGGCCAGGCAAGAATTGCCTGGCCGTTTACTGTAATAGTATAAAAATTATAGCTAAATTCAAATAATACTCTTAACGAGAAAATAACAAAATAAAACCAACTATTTAACTTAAACTATATTGGAGGCATGAGAACTTGGAAAATAATGTTACGTTAAGTGAAATCTGTACACCTGAATTTATGAAACTCTATACTCAGTTTGAATCCATCGAAGAATTTTTCTCTGCTGGTGGATTTAATGTAACAACAGAGGAAGATTATGATGCGATTCCGGACAAAACAATTGATGCCTATGTTGCAAATACCACCAATTTTCCTACATGGAAGGAAATGTTGACGGAAGCCGCAGACAATTACATCAAGAGGCCTTAAATGCCTCCTGAGTTGACTTAGCACCAATAGTGAATAATCTAACACAAGCAGTTCCAAATACCAACATAAGGCTCACCAAGTGCTTTTCTTGCTTTATTGAATTGTATAGTTATAATGATATTGAAAATAATTAATTTTTTGGGAGTGACAGATATGAATGAGACTATCGAAATAATCATGAAAAGAAAAGGGACAAAAAGTTATACTAACCAACAAGTTAGTGAAACTGACTTAGACGCCATAATATCATCAGGTATTGTTGGTCCAACGGGTAGAAATCTTCAAAACCGCCATTTTACAGTTGTTCAAAACGCGGATCTTCTTAAGCAAATCAACGATGGCGTCCGTACATTAATAAGTGCTCCAGCAGATTATAACCCCTTATATGGTGCACCCACTCTAATTATCACTTCAGCGCCTGTTGAGGATGCCCCTTTTGCAGAGCAAGACTGTGCAATTGCCGTCGAAAACATGACTTTAGCTGCAACAGCTTTAAACCTAGGATCCCGCTACCTTGTCTCTCCCACAAGATTTATAGAGAGTGAACCTGGGAAAACTGTAAAGCAAGTATTAGGAATTCCAGCCGGTTACCGTTCCGTTGCCTGCCTCATAGTGGGCTATGATGCCGATCCTTCTCAAACCCCAGTTCCCAAAAACATGAATGTTGTAAACTATGTTAAATAACTATACAGGACCTTTTCAGATGAGTTTATATCTTATATAAAAACCATTTACACGTATTTAATTCATATTTAAGCTCGTATCGCTTTAATTGGCCGTTGATATCACTTTGACACTCATAAATCTTCATACGATTTCCGGCAAGTTTTTCTTCGGACAGCCTAATAATCTGTTCAACTTTGACCACCTCTCCATCATGCCGAAAACGAATGGGGCGCGGTATACCCGGCACATCGAACCAGGCAATCATTTCAATCGGCTTCATTACGACTTTCACGTTAACCACACTTCGCCCAATCTCCCGTAATACACTCGGTGCATCCTCCCCTATGTATCAATTTGTTACGGCAGACAGGGCACTGATTATTAGCAATTAACCATGCTTCGCAGGGTTCTATACATTTCTTCTTCTCAATACACTCAGCGCAAATATCTTTCATTATCGAATCCGCCCTTCAGTACATGTATTTGGTTCATGCAGAACTTATGTTCTATTATACCCAGGCTCTAAAAGAATATCAATAGAAAAATCAGCCTTACTTAAAGTATATCAATCCTCAATGACAAAAAACTGTTAAGACTATCGCTCCCGCTTCAAAAAATGGGAGGGTCCTAATGCTTTAAATAATGATCCTGCATCTGGTTTTAACCTCAGGTGCAGGATATTTCCTCTATTAGGAGTTGATGCATTTGATTAAGTATTATAATCGAAACAAAAAATCTTATGAGATAGAAAAGGTAGCTGGAGAAAATGTTTTGAATTGGACCTACTCGTCTCCCATCGGTATGAGTCTTTTAGAACTAATTATAAAAAGAAGACTATGTTCAAGCCTCTATGGTTGGTATTTGAACAGGAGAATAAGCAGGAAGAAAATTAATACTTTTGTTACCAATTTCAATATAGATTTGACTCAGGCTAAAAAAAAGCTTAACGATTTTTCGTCGTTTAATGACTTTTTCTATCGTAAATTAAATTCTCAAGCTCGTCCAATTGATAAAGACAACCTATCGCTGATTTCCTTTGGAGACGGGAGGCTTTTCGCTTATGAAAACATAGACTTAAATAGATTGATTCAAGTAAAAGGTTTTACCTATAGTCTTAAAGAATTGATTAGAGATGATCACATTGCTGAGAAGTTCAATAATGGCACTTGTTTAATTTTAAGGCTTTGCCCTACTGATTATCACCGATTTCATTTTATAGACAATGGTATCTGTGAAAAATCCATAAAAATTAAAGGATCTTATTACTCTGTTAATCCAATTGCTCTTCAAAGAGTCAAGAAACTTTTTTGTGAAAATAAAAGAGAATGGAGTATCTTCCATTCAAACAATTTTGGTGATGTTTTATATGTAGAAGTTGGAGCGACCTGCGTCGGTTCAATTGTCCAAACCTATACCCCTGAGAAATCCATAAACCGGGGTGATGAAAAGGGCTATTTCAAATTTGGCGGTTCCACCGTAATTTTATTTTTGGAAGCTAATAAAGTTAAAATCGACGAGGATATCCTTAGGCAAACTAGTCTGGGGTATGAATGTTACGTTTTAGTTGGAGAGAAAATAGGAAAGAAATTATAAGGAAAGACAGTAAAAAATCCCCCTCGAAATAAAGGGGGATTTTACAAAAAGGACCGTTCCTTAAGTGGTAAGATGGTCTTAAGAAATAACCAATTTTATAGCTTTAAAAAGCACATCAACAGGGTCTTTTTCCATAAATATTTTTTGATCATTTTTGATTTGTATTTCCAGATGCCACAAACCATTGCCTTCAAAGTTAAGCTTAGGATTATATGGCGCTAATAAACTTAAACACTGTCCCACTGATAGTAACGGAAGACTGAATGGTTTAATTTTTGCATTAAAAAAATTTATGTTGATCTCATCTTCAGTATCAAATAAATTCTCATCACAATAGTCTTCAAAAACAAATAAATCCCCAAATGATGGCATCCACCATTCTTTTAGTTTGTCTCGCTGTTGCGCAGTCAGTTGTTGGATTTGATCAGTACTAATTCGTTGTTTCATTTTACACCTTCCCCATAAGTGCTATTGTGCGTTAGCCACTGAGAATCGTTTTTTGTACTATTAAGCCAACCACTTTCCACCATATAATAAATAATTCATATAAGTCAAGATTATCACAATATTTAAATATAGTACAGAGGAAATAATGTTCTTATTTTGTCATGAACCCCTTTATTTCAAAACTCTAGTAACTGCTACTTTGAATCTCGCGGAGTTTCTCCCAAGAACCGCACCAGCAGGCGTCTAGATATTAAAGGTCAGCAGTTTCATCAATGTTATAAGGAAGGGGTAACTGAATCCCTTTCTATAGGAGGAAAATTATACCTGACAAAACTTAAGAATCTTGTACCTTGAAAACTGAGTTTTCCAAGGTCATTATCTGCGATTAATCCGTATTCACGACCATCAACTCTAAATTCCATCCGGTCTCCGCTTTCGACTTCAAAGGTTATATAATATGACGTTGATTCAACATGATGAGTTCCCGTATCACCGGCATCATGGTGAATACTGCTTGACGTATGAGTTCTCTTCGAGGTAACTTTTGCAGAGACAGTTAATTTCGGTTGTGAATTATTATATCTCCATTGCCCGATACTTTTTATAATACCAAAAATAATGGTGCCTAAGACCAGGAAAAAAACCACAAAGAATATAATTGGGATTAATGAAAACATAATGTCTGGGGGGCTATGAAACATAAACACGTTAATACCTCCTCGTATAATTGATTTAGTTCCTTCCTTCCCTCTATCCTAGAATATCGTTATATAGTTATATAGTTCACTCTCAAAACGTCAATTCCTTTATTTGGCTAATTTTCTATATAATCTCCCTCTATATTGTAACAATTGCCTTTCTTAATAGATAAGTCAACTTGAAACGATAATGGAAGAAATAAAAGAACCTATAGAAATAGACTCTTATTTGGAGTTCTACTACTATAGGTTCTTTTTATTCCCTATTCCTTTATTTCTTATAGCAATGTGCCATTCTTCGTCTACGTCTCTAACGAGCCTAATTGAAATACTTTGTTTATATGGGAACCGGACATAATATGTGAAGATGATAATGAATTCTAATGATAATCGACCCCGTGAATCTTTTTAAATCCGAGACCGGGGACATCTTCTATGGTTATTTTATGGTTGTTAAACACTGCGCCTCCTTCTATAGGGTCTTCTTTACATAAAACAGGACCATCAAGATCAACTTTAGTAATAATACGTTTTGCCAATGCTAAATGTACTGCAGCCGTAACACTTATTTTGCTTTCTAACATACAGCCAATCATACATTCCACTCCGTATATTTCAGCTAATGAACAAATCTTTAAGGCATTATGAATACCTCCTGTTTTCATTAGTTTAATATTTACGAGATCTGCCGCTCGCATTTGAATTATTTTTAAAGCATCCATAGGTGAAAATACGCTTTCATCTGCAAGTACAGGAATGGATACATGATCTGTAACAAGTTTAAGCCCTTCAAAATCATGAGCAGGCACAGGCTGTTCCACCAACTCAATATTCAAGCCTGCATCTTCCATTTTTCTTAATGTATATATCGCCTCTTTTGCACCCCACCCTTGATTGGCATCAATTCTAAGGTTTACAGCAAATCCTGCTGCATCACGGATTGCCTTCATCCGTTGGATATCCAAATTTGGGTCTTTTCCCACCTTTATTTTTAAGGTCTTATAGCCCTCTTCAATAGCTGCCCTGCTATCCTCTGCCATTTCTTCCGGAGTATTGACACTGATTGTAATATCGGTAGTAATTTCTTTTCGATAGCCTCCTAAAAGCCTGTAAAGAGGAGCATTATACAATTGTCCATAAAGATCATAGAGCGCAATATCTACTGCCGCCTTAGCACTAGTATTCTTTACTATTGCTTTATCCAAATTAAGCATAATTTCTTCAAAATTATTAATATCCAAACCAATTAAATGTTTTTTTATATGATCTTCTATAGCTCCAATGATCGCCCCCGTAGTATCCCCTGTTATTACTCCCGTTGGCGGTGCTTCTCCATAACCTATATGTCCTGTATCGGTTATTACTTTTACAACAACATCTTCTACACTATTCACTTCTCTTAGAGCTGTTTTAAAAGGTCTTTTCAAAGGAATGGAGATGTGTCCAATCTTAATATCGGTAATTTTCATCATTGGTACCTCCGTCTAGTAATTTTGGTTCTAAGAGACTCTATCGGCTCCAATTATAAGATTTCGATTATTTATTGATTTATCCTCCTTGAAGTTCTTACCCTTTTGCATCCCTAGTGCATGACCGCTCAATATAATTTCACTCCGACTACAATCTTAAGCTTAGATCACAGCCCTTTTTCTCCCCTGCCACCGGTTCTGATTCCCACAGCATTTTCAACTGTGGCTATTAATATTTTGCCATCACCGATCATACCTGTTCTGCTCATTTCAGTAATTATTTTCACAACCTTTTCAACGTCTTCGTCTTTAACGACAACCTCAACTTTCATTTTAGGAATAAAATATGCATCAAACTCTACATTCCTGTAAACTTTAATATAACCTTGTTGCTTACCGCTTCCAAAAACATGACTATTCGTGAGGCGATCAATCCAATTCTTGCTGAGTGCTTCTTTTACATCATCGAGTTTCTCGGGACGAATAATTGCTTCTATTTTTTTCATCGTGATCACCTCAACTTTTCTTAATTTTACTCAAGTTGCTGCCGGATCCCTTTATTAATTGTGTTTACTATAGAAGTGGGGGGCTTAAAAACCGAATAAAAAAGGTGCTTGGAGAGAAATTTCCCTCAAAGCACCTTTGCTTTGACAATATTCATTAAACCTTTTCTATTTAGCATCTTACCCAATTGTATACATTAAGTAAATGTTTCTTATACATGCATACAATATTCTTGATTCTTGCTCTTGCTCTTATCCCAACTCTTACTCTTTCTATGAGATACTCATTCTTCAGGTCCGTTATCATCAAATTCTTTTTCATATTTATAAGCTCTGCTTTGATGATATTTTGTTGCCAGAAAAAAACCGCCGATAAACAGAACTGAAAATATCAATAAGAAAACTATTGAGCTTTGTGAAAGATTCACGGTTAACTGTTTCGTCGAAGAAAAGACAGAAACTGCAGCAACTACAAAAAATGCCATGACTAACATAATCAAGGTCTTTAATTGTTTATGCCTATACTTAGGGTAAACACTATAGATACTAACCTTCATCATATTCATGCGTATGAGTTCATAGACCGGGAAAAATATCAAAATTAAATATTCTGTAAGGCATTCCTGCAGGTTCATCTTAAAGAGCAACGTTTTGACTGCAAACGATATAGCAATACCTACATATATAATAACAGCTAGTTCACTTCTTATTTTATTTTTTGCTTGTTCAATTCTCTCATCTCTCATGATTCTTCCTCCCAAAAAATATCATTTAATGTTTTACCTAGTACTTTGCAAATAGCAATACACAACTGTAATGATGGATTAAACTTCCCAGCCTCGATCATGCCGATTGTCTGCCTCGTAACACCAACAGCTTCGGCTAATTGCTCTTGAGACATATCCAGTCTTGCCCTAGCAGACTTCAATTTAAGATTCTTCAATCCTCCATCGCCTCCACATTGCATATTATATAATATACCACCCCATATGTAAACTATATTTTGCATTTTGTTAAAAGTAAAATCCAGACTTTGAGCTGTCTGGATAAATTCTGGATAACGATGGATAAAACCAACTACGCTAACCTTGACATTTTGAAACTAAATTATTAAGGCCATTCATTGTAAACAACATCTCGTTTATGATAGTCAATATGTTTAATAATCACGTCTGCTTTTTGTTGGTTAATAAGATCGGAGGCTTTGAGAATAAATTCCTCCGGATTGATATGAAACTGCTCGAACGTTTCAATGGTTATACCTTGTAAAATGCAGCACACATCATTTCGCGTTAAACCGGTTGCCTCAACGATCTTCCCGATTAAATCGTACTTAATGGTCATGCTAACAGCAGAATGGACCTTTTCTGTTCTGCCTGCAATCTTTTCAATGGCCTGCCCCCTATGCAGAGTTCCTTTTGATTTAATGGTATCCATGTCACCATACTCTATCTTAAAGAAAATCCGAGATACACTGAGGTACCTATCTAAAGACTGAATTGACTTTTGGATCAATTCACCATTATCAAATTTAACCCCATTAGACAACTTGGCACTTATTTTTTCCCAAAGAGTATTTAAAGTCCTCATTTCAGCAGTTTGTTTATGAAGTTTCATGCTGGTACTGTTACTTCGCGCATTCTCAGGTGCCATTACTTGAGGATCGTAAATTGTACCGTCTGCAATAGACTCTGCAAGCTCTAACTGAAGATGTTTAGCAAAGCTGTCATAGCTCTCATTGGCAATTATCGTTAAGACATTGACGTTATGGACACCACTGCCGAGGACATTAGCGTCCATTCTCTCGCCATAGTTGTTGACACAGAGGCGAAGACCCCGGCCTACCTCTTGGCGTTTCCGTATATCTGAGGAACTCCGCTTGAGTGTACATATCTGAAAAACGTTAGGATTATCCCATCCTTCTCGCAGGGCCGAGTGGGAAAAAATAAAGCGCACCGGCTCTTTGAAATCTAAGAGTCTTTCTTTATCCCTCATGATTAAATTGTAGGCGCCTTCATCGTCGGTAATTTGCGATTTCTTATCGCCAATTTTACTGTTAGTCATTCGTTTATTTCGTTTATCAATGGAGAAATAACCAGCATGTGTTTTTTTAGGATTTATTTCCTTGAGGAATTGAAGGTAATCATAGTCTCTACAAATTAATTCCCATTCTTTAAGAGTTTCCTGATATTCCTCTTCAAAAATATCTGCATAGTTACCGTTAAATGCTTTTCCGGTTTCATCATATCGTTTATAGTTTGCGACCTCATCGATAAAGAAAAGCGATAAAACTTTTATACCACTGCGATATAATTGATGTTCTCGTTCTAAATGTGATTTAATCGTTTCTCTGATTTGAATCCGACGTATCTGTTCTTCATTAACTGAACCAAAAATATCCCCGGCCGCTATGACAACACCATTCGTAAATTCTACGATATTATTTAAACCGTCGATTTTAGAAACAATATACCCCCTATATTCCTCCAACCCACCAGAATGAGTATAAAAATCATACCTTTCTTCAATCATTCTTCTCACCGTTCGTACACTATTCCTGCTCTTCACTTCAAACTCAAAAGCTGCCGTTGGAGGACGATCATCATACAAATTAATTTTCTCAAAATATAAATAGCCCTCTGTGGCTGTAGTTCCAGTAATTGATATTCCCTTGACAGCAATTTTTTTAACTAGTTGCCTATTATAGGCTTCCAAAGCATCGAGTCGGTACACCAGGTTGTAGAGAGAATTTTTTTTATGTGTCGCTGAATAACGCAGGGTCAATAAGGGATTAAATTCTTTAAGTCGTTCTTTCGTGGCTATTCCTTCCACCGACTGAGGTTCATCGATAATGAGTATTGGATTGGTCGCTGCCAGAACCTCAATGGGCCTGCGTGAGCAAAAACTATCCAGATTCATATAAATACGTCTGGCATCTTTTCCGCGGGAATTAAAGGCTTGCGAGTTTATAATCATAACATTGATCTCACTGTCATAGGCAAACTGAGCTATTTTACTCAAGTCCTTGGAATTATACACAAAGTAGCGAATCCTTTTTCCATAGTCTTCGGCAAAATGGTCTTTCGTAATATCAAGAGTCTTATAAACACCCTCACGGATAGCCACAGAGGGAACAATAATGATGAACTTGCTCCAGCCGTAATGCTTATTCAGTTCAAACAGAGTCTTGATATAGGTGTAGGTTTTGCCTACACCTGTCTCCATCTCAATGGTTAGATTATATCTTCCATCTAATTTTGATGATGGTTCTAATCGATTTCTTCTTTGTAGTCTCTGAAGATTAGATTTTATCAGGTCATCCGAAATCAAAAGCTTTTGGTTGGCATATCCCGAAGAATTCAACCCCGTGGCTATTGGAATTAAAGCAAAATTAGGTTGGCCGGCAAAAACTCCGCAAACTGCCGCTGCCGCATCTGCCTGAAATTTTTGATACTTAAACTTAAGCTTCAAAGTCTCCCCCCCTATATAACTTTAAGGCTTGTATCAGGGGCCATTAGCTTAAAGATTGCTTCGGCGTTAATTTTAGCTGCACTGCCGGCAAAGCAGCTATCTCTAAACACTGCTCTCTGAGGGTTCTGCTTTGCTATTTCTTGTATAACCGTTTCAGAGATATGGTCTTCGAAACAAGCTATCAGAAAACCGTTATCTATAAAATGCACAGTAACCCCTTCTATCGTTTCACTTCTATGACTAAGGGATAAAGGTAAGCCACAATCAAGAATAATGCCATAAAGCAAATCCAAATCCGTTCTGGCTTTTTTAATATTCGGCTTTAATTCTGAAAGCATTGATTGATGATAATCACTAGCAGCATAATATACGTCGTTCATATTTGTGCTGTCTACCTTTAAGACCCTAAACCCTATGTCTAGTCTGTTGACCCCTTCATTATCACTCTTATCAGCTACTAGTTTTTCCCCGACCCGGCGTAGTCGTTCTTTACCAATTTCACAGATATTTTTAAACCCAGCCTGAAAAGCTTCACTATTTTTATCACAAGGCTCCTGCAATTGAACCATAATAAACTTACGGTTTCCCTTATCTTCGCTATTTAGTTCCATAACGGCATGGGCGGTTGTAGCCGAACCTGAAAAAAAGTCCAGAATAGTAGAGTTTTCATCTGGATGAGTTGCTAATTGCAGAAATCGTTTTATTAATTCTACGGGCTTGGGATTATCAAAGACATTTAAGCCATCAAATAGTTTCATAATTAGCTGGGTTCCGTTCGTTGTCGTCTCAATATCATCCCAGATAGTCTTCGCAACCTTTCCCCTTGGTTCTGCTTCCCAAATATAACGCTTTCTTTGCGGACCACCTTCACCGGTTTTGCCAAATATTATTCTCTGATCCTTAAGTAATTCCTGAAACTTCTGATAGTCATTTTTCCAACTGCAATTAGCATTGGGTTTATAAACAAAACCGGTATTGGGATTAACAATTTCGTATTGTTGATTAGGTCTCCAGCCTCCGACCTGAAAAGGGTCTGCCTTCCACTTGCCTCGAGGGTCATTGTCGGGATTATCAAAGCCCTCCCCGTCTTCGGGAAATCTGAAACGTTCTCGATGTTTGACAAAATAGTCCAGGGATTTAAAGTAAACCAGATTATGGGTATGAGAAACTGAAATTATCGCTGTGTTGGTCACAGATTTAGTAGAGTTCCAGATAATATCAGCTAAAAAATTCTCTTCACCAAATACTTCATTACATATTTTTTTCAAATTATCTATCTCTTGGTCACTGATGCTTATAAACATTACTCCATCGTCCTTTAGCAAACTACGCGCTAACCGAAGACGCGGATAGATCATGCTGCACCAATCGCTATGAAATCTTCCATTGGTTTCAGTGTTCCGGAATAATCTCTTACCTTCATTATCATACACAGAGATTCTCTCTTTATAATGGTTTCTGTTGATTTTAAAGTCATCATTATAGATGAAATCTTTTCCCGTATTATAAGGCGGATCAATATAAATCACCTTAATGCAATTTAGATAACTTTCCTGCAGCAGCTTTAAAACGTCAAGATTGTCCCCTTCAATATACAGGTTACCGGTAGTTTCCCATTCTTTGCTCTCCTCTACACAGGGACGAAGAGTCTTCCTAATCGGCTTATTGGCTTCGACAATGGCTGCTCTTTTTCCAACCCAAGTAAACTCATAGGCTTCTTCTCCGGCAATAATATCTGCTGAAAGCTCCTGCTTAAGTAATTCAAAGTTAATTCTTTTTTTAAAATTTCCCGTTGCATCTCTTGCTTCGGTTATAACATTTGGAAACAATTCACCGATTATCTCAATATTTTTCTGAACAATATCAGCGCTTTCCAACTTCAGTTTTTCCAATTCGCAGCCTCCAACTATCTGAAACATTTCAAAGGATTAAGGCCATAAGTATTATTTTTCGTTGTCTTCTTCAAGCCATTCCTTACATCGATGTTCTTTGCAAATTATAGGACGTTTTTCCCATGCAATAATACAACCGCTTCGCTTCGTCCAATAAGCACAGTACCCCATACTAATTCCGCGTTCTTTCAGTTCACTAAGAAATCTCAGGGCTTCAATTTTTCTAGCCGAAAAATCATCATAGATGTAAGAATCAATCCAAGCACTAAAAGCCTTAAGTACATCATAGAGTGGTTCTTCTTCAAACTTATCTTTTTCTAAGTACCAAACACTGTGCTGGAAATAATACTCAAAGTTTTGAGTTAGATCTACAATATTATCATTAGCATAATGAATTTCATCAGGCATTTGTCCACCTTCACACCTTTGTATATAAAGCTTACAACACTTCCCTCCACATGATGCACATCGATCTACATCTCTATATTCCAATCCGGTACACCCCACCACTTCCAATTTTATAGACAAGTTCCATCTATTAACTTTCCACAATTTTCATACATTTCCTTCTCTTTGGATAAATAATTAATCTGTTGAGTTAGTTCTTATGTTCTGGCGCATTAGGACTGAAACAGGAGATATTCGAGAAGAAATTTAGAGTTATAAACTCCAGCCCTAAAATAGAAAGAGCCGTGGAGAAACTTTATTCTCTCACGGCCCTGCAATCTTTAAATCTTTAATAATTTTGGCTGTTTAATAATGGATATTAGAACATTTCCTTGGTCATTTTGTCAATGACTTCATTTACCGTATCATAAACTCCCGGGAAAGAACTCCAATTGCCCCCTTGAGTCAGACAAGGTATAAAATACAACTTCCCACAAGTTTTACATGCCCGTTCTACTTCTTTGCCAACTATTTCAGGAGTCCAAGCCGGGAAATCGACGACACCGCTGTCGATATCTCCCATAAAACTAATCTTTCCGCCATAGTTTTTGATTAATTCCGGCGTATTGTTTGTTGTCATAACCCCCTGCCAAATATCTACTCCCATATCAACCATAAAGGGCACCAAATTAGCGGCATAGGAATCGCTGTGATGTATAATCAGCTCTACCCCATTAGCTTTATAGAAACCATATATTTTCTTGTAAGCCGGAAGATAGAACTCTTCAAACATTTGCGGAGAAATAAAGGACGATTTTTGGCTTCCCCAATCATCATGATGAAAAATACAATCAGGATGAAGACGATCAATCAAAACTTTAGCATAAGCTAACTCCTGTTCAGTAAGACGATCAATGAGTTCATGCATAGCTTCCGGCTCTTCGTATAAAGCCATTAAGGCATCTTCCATACTCATAAGATGATGAGTCATTTCAAACACCCCAGGTGCGACAAATACTGTTACAAATTCCTCGTTACGATTAACAGTTTTCGCATGGGCAATAGCAGGCGCCCAATCTTCATCAGCTGTAGGGATTGGGGGTACTTTAACATAGTTCTTCCATTCGGTGATATCCTTTAGAACCTTATGCTCCTCGTCATGAACCGGAAAGCCGCCGAGTTGACCTTCCGGCCACCGGAAGGTAATACCCCAGTTATTTTTATTGTTTGCCCAGGTTCAGGGAAGTTCCCACCAGGATTAGGAGCTTCCATGATAAAATGCATAAATTCATATTGCTTTACAAACCGATCAGGATTTCCGCCCTTGATCGTTTCGTTTAAATTTTGCCGTTTCGTTAACATAATTACCTCTCCTCATTTTGTTGAGATGGTTTATCAACCCTTAACTAATTCCACAGCTTTTACGGCTGCGCTGCCTGCATCGGGAGCAAAGCCGTCTGCACCAATTGATACTGCAAATTCCGCAGTTACCGGCGCACCGCCGATAATCACCTTAAAACCTGTCAATCCGCTGGATTTAAGGGCTTGTACAGTTTCCTTCATAGCCGTCATTGTTGTTGTAAGAAGACCTGAACATGCCACTAACGTTACATTTTTGTTTTCTTTGACAGCCTCGACAAATTTAGCTGCCGATACATCAACCCCAAGGTTAACAATCTCGAATCCAGCGCTTTCTATCATCATTGACACAAGGTTTTTGCCAATATCATGAAGATCACCCGCAACGGTACCTATAACACATGTCCCATAAGAAGCTGTACTTTGACCAGCAAAAAGCGGCTTAAGTATATCGACACCTTTAGACATAGCCTTAGCCGCCATCAGCATTTCCGGAACAAATATTTCCCCAGCTGAGAATTTGTCTCCAACAATGCTCATTGAGTCGACCATGGCTTGGAGAATATTTTGGGCTTCATTTCCTTCATCCAAGGCTTCCTGTACCAACCCAGGAATGAGTTTAGCCTTTCCCGACTGCACCATTGCCTTAACTTCTTCAATCTTAGACATTTTTCAAGTCCTCCTCGTTAATTATTACCAATTATCTGTTATCAGTTATTGCTTTACCCAATATTTTAGCGTATAGTAACAGCACTTTAAAGAAGCATGTATTATATAATTTTGGTTCGGCCCGAAATATTTATAGATTTCCGCTTCCGCCCTATCTAATTATCTCATATGCAGAAATTATTGAACTTTTGCTGCAGCCGTATAAGCTATTAGTCCAATTAACAATGGTAAACGACGGCCACGAATATCACTCTGGGCTCCCATAAGCAATTGGCCTACAGAAATTCCAAGCAAACAGGCAGTAATACTCAACTGAGCCAAAGATGCATTAGTATGTAATTCTGTCATTAAAGAAGGCAGAGATGGCAAATACATATCAATCGACAACGGTGCAAAGGCAGCTAATGCTCCTAACACGAATGCAACCCAATATCGAAGTCCTTTTGACCCTGAAATCGTTGCTTTCGTTAAATAGCTAATCTGACCCATCTCAATCATTCCCTCTTTTCTCACAGTTCCAACACAATGAGCTATTCCATATATCTACTTGTTAATTCATTATATTGTATATACAACTATATACTATCTTAATAGTTCAAATATTACAATAGCTCTTATAAACTAAATTTTTTCACATCGCCTTACCCTTTACTCAATAATTTCATTGGATATGTCATTATCCATAAATATGTATTGCCTGCCGGTTAAAGGCAGGCAATACATAATAATAATATTTAGTGAATAAATAGCTACTGGTAATACCAATAATTTCTCGATTAAGACTACTTTTCTAATCATTCAATATCTGATCGCCTGACAAAACGGCTTAGTTTCTCGTCCCACATCCATGAAACTTTATCTTTCGGATTGCTTAACAAATTTGTCAGCACATCAAATTCTGAGGCTTTTAGGGCAGATTCAAACCATTCTTCAAAGGATACATTCAATGATTTGCATACTGCATCAAGCCTTTCTTTAAGTTTTTCATCCGCCGGAAAAACTATGTACATTTTAAAACACCTCTGCTTACCCTAATTTCCCTTCTTTTTGATTTCTTTTAAATCGAAATCTCTCTATACTAACATAGAAGTAGTTTTTATCTCTCCATCTTTTGAATCTATAAATGGTTTGTTCTAAAGCCTCATCTCTTCTCACTGTAATATAAATACTCTTACCTATCTTTTTATTATTCTACTTTATGTAGTAAATTTCAATATTTGTTAATATTTTTGCAATATTAAACTTTAATTACAATTCGAGAATTATTTCTTTCCTTGATCTATTAATATCTGTAGTCGTAATTAAATACTTATAAAAACATAACGGAAAACTCCATTCCAACTCATTGAGGACTACATTGGAATGGAGTAGTAATTTAATGAAGTAAAGAACTAAGCACTTTAAAAAGCTATAAAGCAACAAAATACAACTATTAGCTTTCTTGTTCTACAAAGTAATTATAGGCCATTCTGACAAATTGTACAACAAATCCTTCAAGCCCAAAACTGAAACTCTTAATCGCAACAGAAATTAGGTAAAAAAGTTGCACTATGTAATGTATTTATTCCATTGCTCTTGGGCTAGCTTCTTTAACTCATCTGCTAGGTACACTCCAAGATCAATACTTATTCCAGTATCTAATAGTTGTTGTATGGAAGAATCGTAGAGTATAGTGGCGTTAGCCTTAACCTCCTCATCCCCTTCCCAGATTACGACACACAAGGGTATTTCGGGAAATGCTCTCAAAACTACCGAAGCATCTCCGAAAGGACCCGGCTGACCACCTAAAACTTGAGAAACTTTCATTAACCGGCTGGACTGATGTCCAAAAGATTTAATTAACACAGATATAACTGTTTTGTGAAATGCAGAATAAAATATCGTACCACCAGGCAGTTCTTTAATGCTTACCCAATTTAAGTCAGATCCCAGGAAAGGCTTGGCATTGGCTAAATAATTGAGGATAATAATCGTTGCCAACACTTCAGGAACATATCCATCTCTTCTTCGTCGGATGATCTCTTGATCACTATCCACAACATACTCTTCATTAAAAAAAAGCACTATGAATTGACGGGTATCACTATTGTAGGATACAGTTCGTGCCGCTGTTATTTCTTTAGGATTACTTTTTTTAATATCCCGCCAGAATTTTAGACATGTATTACGGTAATTTGACTCTATTTCCACTCTTTTAGAACTTATTTTCGTTCACATCCTTTCTTCTTAAAATGAAGTCATTTTAAAAGCGAGTCTGAACATTCCCAATTACAAAATATCTATTAAATCTATTCCTGTCAACTCGCTTGGCGAATAAATACTCCCCTTTTGGCAGTCATTAGAACT
This sequence comes from Desulfosporosinus sp. SYSU MS00001, assembly GCF_049943955.1. NCBI lineage: Bacteria > Bacillati > Bacillota > Clostridia > Eubacteriales > Desulfitobacteriaceae > Desulfosporosinus > Desulfosporosinus sp. SYSU MS00001. Next base: position 155,447 of record NZ_JBNFTW010000002.1, on the reverse strand, counting down.
AATCTGCCTTAAGGGGAGATTTTTATCAAAAACATCTTCTTGGCATTAAATGCCGCGCGGCTTGGCTTTTTGATGGCTTCATATCTGAGGTTTAGGTCTCAACCTGATTCGGCTTTGACCAATCTGTTTCTTACGTCTGGTCTGAATTTATCGGCTCAAATAGAGGGAACGACGAAGTTTTGAGATGTCCCAAAAGCATAACCATTATAATTGGCCGTTAACGTATAGGTTTGACTAGCATTCAAAACTGCACTAATGGTATAAGTTGTTCCGCCGTCAGAGGTTGCAACGCTGGAAACCGCGATGCGGTTTCCGGAACTATCCAGGAGAGTGAAGTTACTTGAAGTTAAACCATTCAGTGCTGTACTCAATCTTAGATTAAATCCAGTTGTCGATATGTTATTAACTGTATACGTCACATTACTCGTGTTATAAGGAACTGTAAAGCTTTGAGCTGTACCCATGGTATAGCCGGCATAGTTAGCCGTTAAGGTATAGGTTTGCCCTACAGTTAAGGCTGCACTAACGGTATAAGTGGCTCCTCCGTTTAGAGTTGTCACACCTGTAATAGGTATCGAATATCCGGAACTGTTAAGAAGTGTAAAGTTGTTAATGGTTAAACCGTTCAGGGCCGAACTCAGACCCACTGTGAATCCTGTAGTAGAAGGGTTACTTACAGTGAGTGTTTCGTTGCTGACATTAGTATAGGGCACCGTAAAACTCTGAGCTGTTCCCAGGTTATAACCAGCATAGTTAGCTGTTAAGGTATAAGTTTGCCCTTCAGATAAGGCTGCACTAACGGTATAAGTGGCTCCTCCGTTTAGAGTTGTCACACCTGTAATAGGAACAGTATAGCCGTAACTATTTTTAAGTGTAAAATTGCTAGTAGTCAAACCGTTAAGTGACGAACTGAGACCCACGGTAAATCCTGACGTTATCGGATTGCTGACAGTAACAGTCTGATTGCTTGTAACGTAAGGAACAGTGAAGGTCTGGGCTGTTCCCAGGGTATAACCGGCATAGTTAGCCGTTAAGGTATAGGTTTGTCCTGCACTTAAGGCTGCACTAACGGTATAAGTGGCTCCCCCGTTAAGAGTTGTCACACCTGTAATAGGAACAGTATAGCCGTAACTATTTTTAAGTGTAAAATTGCTGGCGGTCAAACCGTTAAGTGACGAACTGAGCCCCACGGTAAATCCTGACGTTGTCGGATTGCTGACGTTAACAGTCTGATTGCTTGTAACGTAAGGAACAGTGAAGGTCTGGGCTGTTCCAACACTATTACCATTATAGTTTAACCTTAACGTATACGTTTGCCCGGCACTTAAAGGTGCATTAACGGTGTAAGTGGCTCCTCCGTTATACGTTGTCGCACCTGTCAGAGCGATAGAATTCCCCGAACTATTCAAAAGAGTAAAGTTACTGACAGTTAACCCATTAATGGCCGGATTTAATCCAACAGTAATTCCTGTCGTCGACGGGTTGCTCACCGTTACAGGAATAACTCCTGAAGAGGTGGTTGAATCCCCAAAAATCTCGCTGACCAGATTAACAGCCCAGTCAGGGACACCAACCGATCCGCCAAGTACGTTTATTTGAGGATTACTGCCCGTATTCCGAATAGTAATGAGATAGTCTTTAATCGATGGAGGTAACTGCCTCGATTTGGGATCAATTAATAAAATTGGTGCATTGTTTTGAGCTGCTAATGTGCTTCCAGAAAGTGCGTCGGCATAATCATATCCATTAGCGAGATAAATCTGGGTCGGGTTTGGATAAAACTTGGTTAAGATTTGCGATAAGGTTTCAAAACGATCCTGACCGCCAAACCGCTGTATCTGGGCGCTAGGAGCCAAACTTTGCAGTGTTGTTTGCAGTGAATCGTTGATAACAGCTTTACCGCCAACAATATAGATATTGGAAGGTTGATCTTTAGTTATAAAGTCTGTAACATTATCAGGCAATTTCGTGGGGCTGCTGAGGAGAATCGGCCATCCTTTGCTAGCCGCCAGCGAAGCAACGCCTAAAGCATCCGGAAATTCATTGCCGCTAACAACAATAACCGGTGTTCCAGGACTCACGTTAAGATTGTTGACAATGATTGAATTCGTGTCAAAACGATCAGAGCCACCCATTCGTGTGACGTGATAGCCCGCTTTATGTAGCCACTTCTCAACTTTTTCATTGATTATGCCAACACCACCGATAATCGTGATGTTTCCCCCGGCCTTTAAATTCTTTTTCACAAAGTTCAAACTGGCTTCTGAGTCATTGACATCAGTACCTACAAGAATAATGGATGCATTAAGTTTTGTGGCCAGGGTGCTTGCCGACAGCGCATCAGGGAAACTATAAGCTGAGGCCAGAACCACATTTCGCATTTGTTGTCCCTGAATTTCCTCCTGAGCAATAGCCGTAGACGTTTGAAAACGGTCTTGCCCTGAGTAACGGTTAAAATGAGGCTTAAAATTCGGCTTAGCTTGGGCACTCCCAACCAAAGTAACTATGAGTAAAGTACTTGTCACGGCCACAGATGTCAATTTTGCTTTTTTGTTCATAGCTTTTCCCTCCTAAACTACTTTACTGTCAAAATAATCCTCTAAATGCATATACGTTTTTTGACTAAGGTTTTAGGGGGGACTCAAAACTATTTGCAAAAAATTCTATGTTAATTTTCTTTCCTTAGTTTGTTGCTAATACTACTTTATCTAATTGCAACCAACACATAACTGTCGTCAGACATATTTCCCCTGCTAATTTGCATATTATCAGATAGAAAAATTTATTATGAGTACTAATCTTTGTCCTATGACAATACATTGAGGTTATGGAAGCTTATCTCTGAATTTTTGAAAGGAGAAGACCTATGCCTTACCAAAGGTGGCGTCAACCACACGGCGACTTCAGGCAAGATTTAGGGACATTAGCTGTAGGTATATTAGTAATTGTTGTCATTGGTTACTTTCTCTTTCACGGCTATTTGGAAAATATCAATAACCAGAGTGTCGCAGCTTCAAACGCAAATGATGTTAACCTACCAAATACAAATGACTCTAATACCTCTAATGATCCTAATTCAGCCAATTACTCCTCTCAAATTTCACCGAACGGAAATATTACGATGAACATCGGAAGTGAAAATAAGGCTTTAACGTCAGGGTATTGGGTATTATATGTCTCTGATGGAACTTCTCAGCAGCTTTCTGTTACTGCTCAAGATTATGCTTTTTTGCAAACGTTGATTCAAAATGATAGTAAAGGGAGTTCTTCTGTTACCATATTTTTAATTGATAACGGACTAATTCATCAGTACAATATCAGCAAGGAAATTTATTCAATCATAACTAATATGGCCGCTATCAAGTCCCGAACCTCAAATGCATCGTCAGATAATTCGTCCCTTTCTCCGGATTCCTCCAATTCCTCTTCCGCCTCCTCTTCAGAAACACCTGCTGATTCCTCTTCCTCAACCTCTAATACCGCTCCAACTAAGACATCAGTCAGTGAAACCATGAAAATCAGTAACCCGTCGACATCGGGATTTACTGTCACATTGAACCCAGCGCTGAATGGTTTGGCGCCTGATAACTTTACGCTTCAAAATAGTTCGGGAAATTCTGTCTCAATTTCTAATGCGACAACATCAGACAATGGAACAACTTACACAATCAGCGCTGTCTTAAGCACCGGTCAAACTTATACTCTTACAGCAGCCTATCCGGGTTACACATTTGGGACACCCCAAAACATCGAAATAAAATAGAAGTGGGGGTTTTAAAATTGGATAAAGCAAAAGGAGCACCCAGTATCTAAGGTGCCCCTTTTGCTTTATATAACTATGATCTAGCATAATTGTGACTTTAGTTTATCCTTATCCAAAACACAGGTAAGGCGTTTGATCTCTTTTCCTTTTTCCAAAACAATAACTGCTGGTGCAGTCTTTATATCATACTTGTGAGCAAGGTTTTTCTTCGTTGCCATATCAACTTTAACAATTTTGTAATCGGCGGATTCGCTGTTAACCTCTTCTAATAAGGTCCCAAACTCCAAGCTTTCATTAATCAGGGCATTTTCAAATAATAATAAGACCTTTTTCTCGCTCTGAAGAACATTGCTGTTAAACACATTAAGTTCTTCGATATAACGTTCGGCGGCAACAGCAGCTGTTGCGCCATCACCTGCTGCCGAAACGACTTGTCTAAGATATTTTATACGATTATCCCCTACAGCATAAACACCTTCCAGATTAGTTTCCATAAGGTCGTTTACGGGAATATAGCCTCTTCTATCTATTTCAATTCCGCTGTCTACTAGGTATTTCGTTGAAGGAACCATCCCCACGAAGAAAAAGACGCCTTGACAGGTTAGTTCTGAGGAACCGCCCGTTTTTAGATTCTTAAGTTTTACACCTTCAACGTTTTCTTCTCCAAGTACTTCCTCAATGGTAGCGTTCCAAACAAACTCTATTTTAGGATTGTTAAAGGCTTTTTCAGCGCTTACTTTATTGCAATCGAGAATTCCTTCGTCATGTAACACAATGACAGTTACTTTGCGGGCGAATTTAGTAATGAACATACCCTCTTCAATCGCCTGGTCGCCGCTGCCTACGACAACAACATCTTCACCTTCGAAGAACTCAGCGTCGCAGGTCGCGCAATAGGCCACTCCGCTTCCCCGAAGCCTTTTTTCCCCAGGAATATTTAACAGCCGAGGCTCGCTGCCACAGGCAATAATAACTGCTTTAGCAGTAAATTCTTTTCCTTTTTTTGTTTTAATCGTTTTCTCTTCTTGAGAAAGATCTACACTTACAACCTCTTCTCTTAAGAATTCAACGCCAAAACTTTGAGCATGTTTATGAAAATCTTTCATAAGGTCCGGTCCGCTAGTCTGAGTATATCCAGGATAATTTACGATTTCACGAGTTGTATTAACTAAACCTCCGATAGCCCCTTTGTTGATAACCAAAGTCTTAAGCTTTGCCCGGCCGCCATAAATTGCAGCCGATAATCCGGCAGGTCCGCCGCCTATAATTATCAAGTCATACGTATTAGCCATGACTTCTACTCCTTTCCTTTACTTTCCTGAAGCGTATTCAAAGTGATTATGCATTGAGTACTTCTGCAATTTTGTCTTCTACAGCTTCTTCTTCAACCTTGCCGGCAAGTTTCCCTTGATATTCGCCGTTCGCGAAAAAGAGAATCTGCGGAACACCTTTTAAAGAAAAACGCTGAAATAAATTCTTGTCTTCTTCTACATCAACATAAAAGAACCCAAATTTACCTTCATACTGTGGCTTTAATTCATCAAGCATCGGAACAACTTCTTTACACACATGACAATCTTTTCTGGAGAAGATAACCAGACAGGATTCACAATCATCATAGATGATTTCTTCGAAACTGTTTGAGTTCAATTGTTGTAATGACATATTAACACTCCTTTAGCAACATTAGTTTAATATTTATAATCCATTTGTCAACTTATATTTAATCTTTAAGATAATTAGTTTTAGTTTTTTAATTCCTCGATATTTCAGTTAAAAAGCAGCTATCAGTGTGCTACTTTCTGATAGCTGCATAAATATTTTTCTAAATTAACTAAACCAAACTAAACTTCTTCAGAGAAGATCTGATAAATCGGTGCTCCTTCGCATTGTGCGGGGAAACGTAAACCAAGCAATACGGCGACCGAAGGTGCAACATCAACTTGACGGATTGTACGCTCAGTTGTAAATCCGGACTTAATACCGGAACCAGCTGCTACGAAAACCGGGGAAACTGAGGTATCAAAATATCCTTCTGAAGTTGAAATACTGTCACCATGCAACCTGTTATAGCCTTCTTCTACAGAGAAGAAGATATCACCGCATTCTGGTCCGTTTGTACCAATTAACACAGCATCTTTATTTCTGAGACAAATACCGATAACACGTTTGCCTGTTCTCTCATCTCTATAATTATACAAGTCAGAGATGATTTGTTCTTCTAAATCATATTTATCTTTCGGGTCAACAATACCATATTTGTCCCGGCCTTTGAGGTTAATGTAGATATAGTTACTGCGGATTTGAACGGCTCTCGTCTTTTCCCAATCTACTTCCCTAATGGAATTACCGTTCTCGTCTTTCTTCATCACGGTATATCCCAATTTTTCCATAACCTTAGTATTGAGACCGCCATATTCTCCGATAATTGGCGGTACATTTTCGCCAACGATGAGTCCATGGTCGCTGAGAATAAATACTGTCCAACCTTCATCCAGTAAATGGAGGAATTCGCCAAAATACTTATCAGTCTGGATATAGAATTTTTCAATGAACCCTTGATACGTTTTTTCATCGGTATAATTCCAGGGCTCTAACGTCTTGCCAAGATGCCACAATTGATGGCCAGCACAGTCAATGTTGTGAAGATGTGAAAATACAACTTCATATCCTTTTTCTTTGATGGCATAATTCAGGCAGTCAGCTTGCCATTTGTTATAAAGATCCCAAGAGGGTTCGAAGATTTCCCGGACTAATTCAGCATCTTCTCCACCAATTAAGCTAACAGGTGGAACCTCTCCTACGTTGCTCTTAATTTCTTGATAAAGAGATTTGGGATGCCATAATTGGTCATTGGAAATATCAAGTGCATTACTGATCCATAGTCTCACTCGATTTCCTACCGGGTCAAGTTCGAGAATCTTCATTGAACGGCAGGCCGGTTTAGTAACTTCCTTTTTGGTTACGTCATCAATAATACCGGTTACCATTTTATCACGTTCCAGGACAACAATTGGGGTTTCAGCTTTCTTATTCTTGTAAATAGCCACACGATCATATTCACCGGCTGCATTTTTCAGAATAAGCGCAGGTCGTCTCATCACACCGCCAGAAGTTAAGACAGTAAATTCTTTGGCACCTTCAGGAGCATTAGCCCAACCAGTAGCCTCTTTAAGGGGAGAATTTACAATGTCGTAGGCAACCTTACTACCAATGACAACTTCGGTATCTTCATCATCCATGACGTAAGTGCGAATTTCTCCACCTTGACGAGCAGTGTCACCCCACCAAAGTTCCATCATTTCGTCATCAACATCATTGTCCAGTGTATCTTCCAAATCAGTAATGATACAGCCTACCCCTGCCGGCTTGTCAACTCTTGGGGCGTAACGCACTTCTTTAATTTCTGGTGTAGCAACGATAACCTTTTCCCAGTCAAGCTGGGCAACGCCCATATTCACAGAACCAGGCTGCGTACCGTCGACTACACTAAGATTTTCGCTGTGAGAGGTTGGCGGCCATGAACTCCCCGGCCAGTGCCATACTAATGTTTTCATTCCTGCTTCAGCACTAACATTCCAGACTTGTTCTGCAAGACAGTTGCGTGAATCCATATTATAGACAACAGCATCGAGACTTTCAGGAGATTGTCTCCAATAACATGTGATACCATGAGTTCCTGGATAGGCGCCTGTGGCAAGGGTTGTCCAACATGGCGGAGTAATTGTAGGAATTGCACCAAGCAGACGGATATCTTCTCTTGCAGCTCCACGGTCAATGAATTTTTGTAAGTTAGGCATTTTCCCTTCTGCCAAGAACTTTTTACTGATTCTTGGGTCCATTCCATCAACGCCCAATACCAATAACTTATTGGTAAGTGCTGTTCTTTTCATAACCCCAACTCCTTAAAATTCTTATTATTATCATCCATAACTATAGATGAAAAATTATCTAGGCCTCAATCTCATCCAAGGAGCGACCAGCGGTCTTTTCACCCCAGAGTCCAGTGGTAACAGCGACTAAGAGGAACATAACACCGATTATGCCGAACAATACTGCATATCCAAAACCTTTGTAGATCATTGGTACAACGACCATAGCTACAGCAGTCAAAAGTCTGCCTGTACTGTAAATAAAGCCTGTACCGCTGTTTCTGATATGAGTTGGATAAGCTTCAGCTAAATAAGACCACATGACTACGAAAACGCCATCCATCAGTACTCTGATAAAGAAACCTATACCGACAATAACCATGGGGATCTTAAGAGTACCAAAGACAATTGTCAGTACTCCGACTAAAAGACTGTAGATAACGATAGGAATCTTTCTTCCGCCTTTGTCCGTAAAGGCAGCAGCCAGATAGTTACCGATAGGACTTCCAAACGATACAAGAGCAGACATCCACAAAGCGTCATCCAAGGAAAAACCATAATCATTTAATAATGTAGGCATCCATCCAAAGAACATAAAGTAACCAACTGTAATACAGCAGACCATGATGACTAGAACACTGGTTTTCCTGGCATATTTCTTGCTGAAGATTTCTTTAAGTGCCTCCATCGTTCCAGCCTCTTTGGGAGCAGTATTTTCCGGGTTAATACTGGCTTCATTGTTAATGTCAACTTTTTCATTGGGAATAAATCTTTGAATTACTTTTTCAGCTTCAGAATAACGACCCTTTGTGATAAGCCAACGCGGGGATTCCTTGAGCCAGGTTAGAGCTAAGATAAAGATGATAAAACCTGTTCCGCCGATAAAGAAAATATATCTCCAACCATTAGGACTGCTTGGTACAATTTTTTCAGCAACTTGTCCAATTAAAGGTACGCTCAGCAAACCCGTTGCCAGCGATATGGCCTGCCATTTTCCCCTTGAAACAGCCGGTAATATTTCAGTAATATACACCATAGCTACAACAACCATTGACAAGATACCAAAACCGGTTAAGGTTCTAAAAACTAAGAAGATTGCTGGAGTGGGTGCCACTCCATTTAAGATGGAAAAGGTCGAGAAAAAGAACACGGAAAACAAAAATGCTTTTCTGCGGCCAATTACGTCAGACAGCCAGCCGCCGAACCAACAGCCGAACAACATACCTACAAAGGTACACGAGTTAACTATTCCGATCCACTCCATGGAAGCACCCCAATGCTTTGTTAAGGCAGGGGCTACGAAAGAAAACGTAAATAAATCCATTTGATCAAACGCATAGGCTAGAGCAAGAATTATCAAAAATTTATAATGTTCCATACACATACGTGCTTCATCAAGATAATGTCTTTTACCACCCGTTTTAACTGTTGCATCCAAATTTGATTCGGTCACTACGGCCATATACCCACTCTCCCATATTTTGATTTTGTTGATTGGTTGAAATACCTGGTTTATATGGAATCAATACCTCTATACCTTTTACCTCTACTTTTATATCTTTATATATCTAACACTTCATCCCTCTTCTTATTAATTCACCTTCCTTTCTCTCTTCTTTCTCTTGTTTTTTGGGGCACTGTTTTTGTGATAATAAGCACTTGCGCTTATTATAGGCGATTCGACTTTTTCTGTGAAATACTTAGTAGTTATATCCCATATAACTAAATCTGTTGTTCGAATAGGATACTTAGTAGTTATATCCTATATAACTAAAATCATTCTTGTTTATACAAGATATTTCTTTATTTTATATTGTAATTTAAATTACAAATAGTATAATAAAAGCCAGGATTCGACATACGTTATTAAGGAAGGTTATGAACTATGCGTCTTGAACAATTAGCCTTTTTAGTTGCAGTACAGGAATCCAAGTCCATCTCGCTGGCGGCTGAACGAGCTCATATTTCCCAGCCGGCTCTTAGTTCAGCCATCAGTAAGCTAGAGGATGAACTCGGTGTCGTACTTTTAACTCGGACAAGGTCTGGTGCTCAACTAACCGAAATAGCGGAATTGATTATAGTCAAAGCTAAAGAAGTACTCGATATCATCGATGATATCCGATCTATAGGTAAAGCTAATTCCATCGAGCTTAATGGAAATATCTCGGTTGCATCAGATCCCAGTGTAAATATCACTATCATGCCTGATATTTTAACGACTTTTAAACATAATCATCCCAAAGTTAATACCTTGTTAAAAGTCGGAGAATCAAATAATATTTTGCAAGACGTTAAAACCGGTAAAGCAAACTTTGGTATTATTTTTAATACCGAAGCATTTTGCCAAGCCAAAGACATTAGTTGTAAAGAATTATTTACGGATGAATTTGTAATTATTACTGGGTCAAATTCTACGATTAGTCAAAATTCAATACCTCTTAATCAAGCACTTACCTTGCCTATACTTTTATACAACACTGAGTATATTACCAATTGTGGCGTATCTAGTTTGCTGCGTAAATATGGTGATATCAATGTCTCTTACCGCGTTGATAATTTAGAGATGATGGAGAAAATTTTATCTCAAGGTGAAAGTATTGCATTTGTTCCTAAATTTATGGCTGATGAATTCGCAAAATCCAATAAAATCAAGAAAATCTTAATTGACGATGCTCATTTAGAAGTATCAATTCTCTTAATTTGGTCGAATCGCCACCATCTTTCCTTGGTGGAAAAAGAATTTATCAGAGTGATTAAAGATACTTGCACCAAAAAACGGCAGGCAGCGCAGGCAGCTCACGCTGCCCAAGTTGTCCAGGCTGTGTAAATTGGATCAGCTGCGTCAGATGCGGTTTGGAATTTATCAACTTAAGGAGTTATTAGGCTAATGGAACAGAGAGCACAATTGCTTTTGCAGAAGAGAGACTTAGCCTTTGCTAAAAAGGGTGTTGGAAGTGGGTTATTGTCAGGTGCAGCTTGGGGGCTAGACGGAGTACTCATGGGAATGGTGCTTGGTTTAGCCCCCTTCACAAATAATATGAGTATTTTCGCTGCTCCTTTAGTCGGTGCTTGTATTCATGATGGTTTCGCTGCGCTTTGGCTATTTTTTTATAATGTCCTAAATGGAAAATGGCGCGATTATGCTCGTACCTTAAAAACACGGCCGGCTAGAATAATTATGTTAGCTGCTATCCTTGGCGGACCAATCGGAATGTCTGGTAATCTGCTTGGAATTTATTTTGCAGGAGCCTCCTATACCGCTGCAATTACGGCAGGATATCCTGCAATTGGCGCTGTCCTCGGTGCCGTTTTTCTTAAAGAAAAGATATCACCTCGTGTATGGGCAGGTATTCTACTAGCAATTACTGGCTCATTTATCGTGGGATTTGTCCCGCCTGATGGTTCGAATTATCCTCATTTTTATCTTGGCATTACCTTTGCCGTTATTTCTGCCATTGGCTGGGCTATAGAAGGTGTGCTATCAACTTATGGGATGGATTTAGTTGATTCAGATATCGCTATCGGTATAAGAGAAGCTACTTCCTTTTTTGTTTATCTTTTTGCCATCCTCCCATTGGCAGGAGGTGTTTCGTACCAAATTCTTACAAAGAGCTTCTCGGCACCAACTGGCTGGTACATTGCTGTCATCGGCCTTATCGGCGGTATTTCTTTTTTATCCTGGTATCGAGCAATGAATATGACCGGAGTAGGCAGAACCATGGGCTTGAGTGTGACCTTTGCAATCTGGTCAGTTTTCTTTGGGTGGTTGTTGAATAACCTGCCGCTTACCCCAAACTTAATTATCGGTGTTGTTGTCTTGTTTCTGGGGACGATCCTTACCGTCGGTAATCCCAAAGATCTGCTTAATTTGAAAATTCGCTAAGGAGGTTTCTTTATGAGTCAGATACCTGTCAAGTTTAGACTATTACAAGTAATCTCCGAGAATGAAAACCTCTCAAATCAAGAACTATTAGTAATCCTGAGAAATGAGTATCCTCTTGATAGAAGTGTTAATGAGCGAGGTATTGAAGATTATCTTCTCACGCTAACAGCTACGGGTCTTATTGACTTAAAGAATGCTGCTCTCGATGATAACGGGAATCTTCAACTAAGTTATAAAATTACGGATTATGGTAAACGCCTCATGAAATATGTAGGTTAAAGTTTAAGCAAAGGCAAACAATTTAGCATCCGCTAATATGCCCGAAGGCCAAAACCTCAAGTTAAGAAGTTTTGGCCTTCATTTGTTCACAGTTGGGAATAAATTTCAAATGATTATGCTTCCTTTTTCACTGCAGGGAGGATCAATTCTACGTCACCATGTGGGCGTGGGATAACATGGACGGAGATCAGTTCTCCTACTCGTTGAGCAGCAGCAGCACCGGCATCAGTAGCAGCTTTGACTGCACCAACATCTCCTCTGACCATAACCGTAACCAAACCACCACCAACAAGCTCGCGGCCAATCAAATAGACATTAGCTGCTTTGACCATGGCATCAGCCGCCTCGATTGCTCCAACCAGACCTTTAGTTTCAATTAATCCTAATGCTTCAGTTTTGTTCATTGTGAATTGCCTCCTCTAAATTACTTTCATTTTACGATTTTAATTTTTGACGTCGATTTTAGACACATAGCATTGGCCTCTTCAGTGTCGAGATGACATTCCAGACTTGAGTTATCGTTGGCCCTCACAACAACATTAGTGTAAGTACCCCCACGAAGTCCAGTTGTCTGGATAGTAACCTCTTCCCCATCCTTAACACAGAAATGTTTTGCATCTGCCAGGGACATATGAATATGTCTTTGAGCAATGATCAATCCCTTTGTCAGAAAGATACTTCCTTTAGGGCCAACCAGAGTTATACCTGGAGAACCTTCCAAGTCTCCTGACAATCTTACCGGTGCAGTAACCCCCAGTTTGAAACAATCTGCCAATAATATTTCGATCTGCGATTCGCGTCTCACCGGCCCCAGAATGCGGACCTTTTCGATAGCCCCTTTAGGCCCGCAGATGGTTAATGTCTCCTGACAGGCATATTGCCCCGGTTGAGACAGATCTTTAGTTTTTGTCAGTTTGTATCCCGTTCCGAACAAAACATCTGCGTCAGATTGGGATAAATGAATATGCCTATTAGAGATTCCCACAGGTATGGAGTTGTCCTTCTCCTTTATATCTCCCCCCTCTTTGACCACTTCGAGTAAAAGCTCTACTAAAGTGTCGTACTTTCCCACTTTAGTAGTCACCTCTTTTTTTTAGGAGCGAAAGCACTTCTTCCACGAGGTTTTGAATCTGATCTTCACTGATACTGCCTGAAACACCGGTTTTCTGTGCCTCGCAGGAGAAAGAAGCGGAGCTATTGGCGTTTTCAGTGAAGTCTTTGATTCCATAGGCTATACGTTTGATATTGATTAAGTGCAACGGTGTTACATTATCGGAGGTTGCACTGCCGCCCCAAGTGCCGCATCCTAAGGTAAAGGCCGGTGCAAGCCCAGTACTTGCTCCCACTCCGCCTTGACTTGAGGAAGTATTGACTAAAATCCTAAAAACAGGTTTTTCGGAGAACTTCTTAGCTATTTCAGGATTTTCAGTATGGATAGAGATGCTATGGCCTACTCCGCCATTATTCAATAATCTGATGCTTAAATCACAAGCCTCTTGCCAATCTTTAACGGTATAAAAAGCTAATACTGTTGTTAACTTTTCATAAGACAGCGGGTATCCTTCACCCACTCCCTGTTGTTCACCCAACAGCACTTTTGTTCCCGGGGGAATTGATATACCAGCAGTATTGGCGATGACTTCCGAAGATCTGCCTACCATTTTGGCATTCATCGCATGTCCTTTAACAAATAACTTCTTGCTTACCTGCTCGGTTTCCGCAGGTGTCATGAAATAACCGCCTTGGCGTTTGAACTCCTCTACAACTTGATCACGAATACATTCTTCCACAATAACGGATTGTTCAGATGCACATATGGTTCCGTTGTCAAAGGTTTTACTGGCTATAATATTTTTAACAGCTTTCGTTACATTAGCAGTTCTTTCGATAAAGGCCGGAACGTTTCCCGGTCCGACACCCAAAGCAGGTTTACCTGCACTATACGCTGCCTTTACCATGGCAGAACCGCCAGTTGCAATGATCATTGCAACCTCGTCACACTTCATAAGTTCATTGGTTGCATCCATCGATGGTTTAGAGATACAGCCAATAATATTTACAGGAGCACCGGCTGCAACCGCCGCATCATGCATCAATTTTGCCGCCTGATTTGTACATTTTAGTGCCGAAGGATGCGGGGAAAATACAATCCCATTACGAGCTTTAATGGCAATAATGGACTTATAGATCGTCGTTGATGTAGGATTCGTTGAGGGAACGATTCCCATGAGCAATCCTACCGGTTCGGCGATTTCTGTAACTTTATTGACTGTATCTTCGCGAATGACCCCTATAGTCGGCATAGTTTTAATGAATTCATAAAGTTCTGTAGAAGCAAAGTGATTCTTAAAGGTTTTATCCTCAACCTTACCAAAACCTGTTTCCTCTACGGCCATTTTGGCCAATGCTACGGCATTTTCCTCTGCAGCTTTAACCATATTTCGTATGATTTTATCAATCTGTTCACAATTGAATTTTGCAAGTTCAGCTTGTGCTAATTTAGCCTGACGGGCAAGATTCCTAGTTTCCTGTACAGACTGCAAATCATAATCAAAGCTTTCCAATTCAACGATTCCTCCTTCCGCAGATATGCACCTTTTTCAGGTTATACCTGCCCTGTTGCACAATTCGATAACCTTGCGCAGAAGCTAGTCTTATTTCATTCTTTCGTAATAACCTTTAAACTTTTGCAAAAGTAAATCTTTATTTGCCTTTGCTATTATACGGTCTGCGATATCAAGTTCTTTATATTCTTTGGCTAATTTGCGAAGTTTGGATACTGAAAGAGTCTTTAAAGCATCCAAGCTATTTTTAAGCCCAAATTTATGGACAAAAGTATCGACGTCCTCTTTGCTGGAAAAGGTCGTTTGCAGCTGCGAAGAGTCAGCAGGTTCTTTTGCGGTTTCATCGGGTTCAAAACGTTGTTTGGAGGTTCCCTGTTTTGGAAGCGATTCCTTTAAGGGGCTTTTTAAATCTGAACTTGGTGGGATGTTTGAAGCAACCAAATGCTCTATTTGGCCATCCGGTCTGGGAATAACATGTTGTGAAACCAGTGAAGTGTTTCTTATCTGCTTAGCCGCAATTGCACCAGCTTCTACTGAAGCTTGAACGGCTCCCACATCACCGGTTACTGCAATCGTTACAAGACCGCCGCCAACAAAGGTTCTCCCTACAAGTTCCACTTGCGCCGCTTTGAGCATGACGTCTGCGCATTCAATCGCAGCAAGAAATCCCCGTGTCTCAATTAAGCCAAGTGCTTGCATAACATTCCCTCCTATTCTGCCATAAGGTCAGGCCAGTTTGCCGGATAGGTTACATAGAAGAGTTTGACATACCCGGTAGAACTCCAAGTTACCTTCGAGCCTTTCGGTATGAAAAGAACATCACCCTGGCAAGCCTCATAGGTTTTATTATTTATAGTGAGGGACAGACTTCCTTCGAGAATAATATCAATCTCTTCATAGCATAATTCCCAATCAAAACTAGACTTTTCAATCGTTAAAAAACCTGCACTCATTTGAGAATCATGTTGACTGATAACTTCCCTGTATGCAACGTTGGTACTTGAATTTCCTGTATCAAACTTTTCAAAATTAACGGTTCTGCCCCGCACAATTTTCAGTCCGCTTTTTGGTTCACTCTCTGTCAAAAACGGTGTTACAGGAACAGACAACGAGCCATTTTGCAGAACCTTATTCATCAAAACAGCCTTGACAACCTGATAGATCAGATCTCTGTCTATTTCTGTACCTTGGCTTAGGTTTTTCTGCATTTCACTTGCCTTGCAACTATGGTTCTCTGCCGGGACTGAACCTTCAGTGAATTCTATCCCCAAATCTTTAGCCATATCCCTGGCTGAAGGTGTAATAATCGCATTGCCGTCAACACAGAATATTTTTTGTCCCTTTGCTGCTGCTGCTTTAACCTCATCGGCGCAAACAAGTTTTTTCAAGATCACACCTCCTTTCGCTGAATGTTTAAAATGTATATATTAAATAGGAAGGAAAAATTTTAACGTTACAATAAAGAACTCCATAGTCGCTCAGAGGGCGAGGGTATTACTTCCGTATCAACGAGCAAACCTCTTTCAAGAGCAATAGCCTTCCCGGCTTCAATACCGGCTTCTACAGCAGCAACATCCCCGGTGAAGGTGAAGTACGCTTTGCCGCCAAGCCCCCTGCCCAGACGAAGTTCCAAAGCCTGAATATCGGCAGCTTTTAGGGCTGCATCTGCAGCGATAATCATGGTTGCCATGGAAAATGATTCTATAATTCCAAGGGCCCCAGTCCCTTCCGGTACTGTTGTTGCCGTAATAGCCGGAAAAACCCCTTGATGAACATTGGGGAGAATAAAGCTGTCTGCCAAATATTCTCCGGCTACAGCAACACCTGCACTAACTGAGCTTTCAACCGCTGCTACATCTCCGTGAACGATCGTGATATATTTGCCAGGGCAGACAGAAGTAGCACTGGCCACGTCAACATAAGCAGTTTTGAGCATCTGGTCAGCTGCGTAAATTCCTCTTGCAATACTAGTAACCTCAATCATTCCAATTGCTCTAAACATACTAACCCACCTTTATTACAATAGAGTTATCTGTAATATCCATAACAGTACCTGCCAGACTGGCATGAACTGATGCCCCAAGGCTGTTGTCGGGAATTTTCCCGATCATCTGACCGGCTTGAACTTGTTCACCCACAGCAACTACTGGAATTGCCGGGGCTCCAATGTGCTGACGCAAAGCAATCGTCAGATACTGAGGCTGAAAGTTGACGTTAGTCATCGGAGCCGGTTTGTCAAACTCTGTTAAGCCAATTCTGGCAATGAGTCGTTTGCTTGGAATCAGGCGATAGTCTCGAGCCTCTCTCGGCTGAAATTCCATGGTTGTCGGTTGATATTTAATTCCCTGTTCTGCCAGCTTACCTTTGAAATAACGATTAATAGACCTAGGATGGAGATTTGCCGGACAGGAGAATAATTCGCAGGCATTGCATTCACAACACAATAAAGCGATTTGTTGTTCTTTAACATCTTCGAGATTGTAGTTCAAAGCCCGCATAACTTTATGAGGCTGAAGGTTATGCCCTAAGAGATAACGCGGACACAAGTCGGTACACATTCTACATTGTTCACAAGCCGTTTTGCTGATGACCCGTGCTTGATCGAGATTGACTGACTTCTTGCGCATAAGAAAATGGTCTTTTTTCAGCAAAACATAGCCTTTACTTTTTTTGGTGACATGACCATCCAAGGTCTTAAGAATTGAACCCATCATAGGACCGCCATCAATAACAGCATAGTCTTCTAAATTGTCTATGCCGCATTGGCTGAAGAGCTCACGGATCGGCAAACCGACAGGTACTTTGACAGTTAAACGCTGAGGTATATCACCTGCCACAGTGATATAGGTTTCCGTCACAGGTTTTCCGGACATGGCATTAAATACGTTGAGTGCGGTTTCGGCATTGATTACAACACACCCTACTTTCAAAGGGATAGACGTTTCCGGAACAATTCGCTGGGTTAACTCATGAACTAAAACCTGTTCATCGCCGGCGGGATAAATATCCCGAAGTTCCATGACTTCCAGGTAACTTTCAAGACCCTGAGCAGCGATTCTTTTACGCATGTGAGCAATAACTTCTTCATGTTTGCCTTTAATCCCGATAATGGCCTTTCTGGCCTCAATATATCTTCCAGCAGCTGCTAATCCCATGATGATTTCATCGGCCGACTGAACCATCAGTTGTTGATCCACGCGCAAAAGAGGTTCACATTCAGCACCATTGAGTAAGATATACTCTGCTTTCGAAGTTAGTTTGGCATGAGTTGGAAATCCAGCTCCTCCTGCCCCTATAACTCCTGCATCCCTAATCATGTCCAGAAGATCCAACGTTCTCCACCTCCGAATTTTTTCTTAAAATGTACAATCTTCATCTATAATTCCAGTAATAACGGCATCAATAGGTGTATCGTCGCGGTCCAGCATTTTGCGCGCAGAACTGCCGGTACAAACCAGTACACGTTCACCAATGCCGGCACCGATGGTATCGGCGGCGATCAGGAGACGACCGGCATCAATTCCTCCCAGAACTTCAACCAGCATAAATTTCAATCCACGAAGCGAATCGGCTTTACGAGTCGCCCAAATGTTATCAATTACTTTTGCTGCTATCACTGCATTTCACCTGTTTTATTTTAGTTTGTTTTGTATTTCCTGAATGGCTGCTTCCACTGCCGCCGTATCCCCGAAGATGGCAATCATAATCAGATGCTGCGGACAATGACCCTTGATATCTTCCACGACAACTCCGGCAGCTTTTTCAGCAATATCGGCAGCATACACCATATCAATGAGTCGTCCCTGAACTAAACCTACAGCATCGTAATTCTCAATCGTAACAGATGAGGCAGAGCCTTTACGTCGAAAAAGCAGCTCCAGAGTTCCTTGAGAAGGAGATTTTATGATCCGAAAGTCCATAGAGAAACCGCTCCTGTCTATTGAATTTCCTGTGTGCAATTCAGAGCAATTCCCAAGGGGGTGACAAACATCGGATTTTGCGGTTTGTAGGTTGGGAGCTTAGTTTGTTGGGCAATAATCGTTTCGATTCCTGCCAAACAGCAAGTTCCGCCAACCAGATAGATTTCTTTGACCGAATATTCCTGGACATGACGATTAATAATGGAAGAGACTTTCTCAATAACGGGTCGTAAGACCGGAATCAATTCCCGGTGATTTTGCGGATTCCGTTTATACTGTTCCGCATCGTCAAAGCTTAGTTTATAAGCCCCCGCAATGACCAAGGAAAAATGGGTGCCGCCCGTAGGCTCATCGGCGACATAGATCACTTCACCGTCTTTTAAAATGGCAATCCCTGTCGTTCCGCCGCCAATATCAACAATTGCTCCATTTTTAATCTTTAATACTGCATTGGCTGCAGTCGGTTCATCTAATAATTTGGTAATCTCAAAACCAGCACCTTGAACAACATGCTTAATGGCCCCAGAATCTAAAGTAAAGGTTCCCGGAGGAAGAGCAGCCGAGGCAAAAATCAGTTCGGTTCCCAGCTTTTCTTCGAGTTCCTGCTTTAATTCTTTAACAATACGAATCGCACCAATATAATCGACAACCATCCCGTCTTTAACCACATTAGCAAAGCGGTACGCCCCGGCAACAGGCCGATAATTCTCATCTAAAACTGCTAAGACGATATAGGCGGTTCCCAAATCAATCCCTGTATAATAGATGGTAGTTTTCTTAATTAAAGGCTTGGCAATGACTTTCTCAAAATCACGAACAAGTTGATCGCATTCTTGAAACGCAGAATTTATGGTTTGCATTTCTGTCCTCCCAGACATTTCCACATCATAATGCAGAGTATGTTAATAATCACACCGACATTATCAATCAGATCTTGACGTGAGCAAGCTTCTTGCTCTTCAACCCAATATGCTTCTAAAATAGCTGGTTCAAGCTCACTGAGTGAAGCGCGCAAATAATTTAACACCGTAACCGTTTTGCCATTGGCCAACCGTGCGTGAAATTCATTAATCTCCAATAATTTCACCAAATTGTCGGCACAATTTTTAATTTCCTCTTCCGACCATTCCCAGAACTTTATCGGATCTGGGGGAATGCCTTGAAGTTCAGCATGTTTTACATTGCGGAAACACTTTCCTAAATCTATGACTTCCTCGGCCAACATGGCGTCACCGGACATTACAAGCTCGGCCGTCATCAGGAGAAAAAGAGATTCCAGGCTTTCCATCTTATGTCTCAGCCTCTGTAAACACCAGCTTTTCAGGGCATGGTCTTCCTTCCCTCGAGTTTGGCATGTACTTACCCCATCATTGCTTTGAGCCTGTACCAGTTTGATACCTCTGTCCACCAAAAATTGGCGAGCACCTGGAGTGATTTTTACAGACGATTCCAAAGCGTAGGTGGTAAAAGGCCCTTTCTGATATAAATCGCGCAACTCCATCTCGGTAATAAACTTCATAGCCTCACCCCACTTTCTGAAATCTCAATTCAACACCCAATGCGTCGAAAGGAGCAACCTAGCAACATTAATGGCCCAAATTTTATTCCTTCTGCTCCAAAAGATGTAAGTGTCTTTTTAAGGCCCCTACCCCTTGATTGTCTTTAAGGGAGACCAAGAAATACGGTTGGGAAACTCCAATGTTTAATAGCTTCTGTGTGCACAAATTAACATTTTCCTGGCCTAAATCGTTCTTGGTAATCACGCCGATAACAGGACAAGTAAAGGTCTTGGCGAATCCAGGCGGATAAACATCAACAAGTCTGGATGAATCGAGCAGAATAAGCACATGGGATGCAGTTTGGGCAGTGGCAATCAAGTATTTATACATCGACGCGTTTTCAATATAGGAACCGGGTGTATCGATGGTGTTTTTCCCATAAATAACATCTTGGGTTTTTCTTAAAGGTCTGTTAGTGTCATTTAATAGGTTAGCCAGAGTAGATTTACCTGCTTGAGTCGGTCCAACGACCATAATGCGTTTCTTCATGTGCGTGTAATCTTCGCAGGAGTAAAGCCCAACAACTTATCCAGCGTCTCATTAATGGCGGTCATAGCTTCTTCAACACTGGCCACATCGCCGGATATAACCAAGGAGCCGGTAAAGCGGTCCAAAAACCCGATCTCCACATCAGATGTCTTGGTCGCAATATCTCCGGCAATAATTGCTGTCTCACTGGGAGTGAGAGTTGCAATTCCGATGGCTCCCCGCTCTTCGATTCCCAAACGTTCGTATAAATCCTGAACAGGCGAAGCTATAATATGGGCCAGCGTAACTTGCTTGCCAGGCACATATTCCTGAATAATACGTTTTCGATCAAACTCATCTGCACTCATAACATCCCTCTGTCCTGCTGGCCTATATACTCTAAGCCCTATTAATGCTTTACAATTTTAGCCTCTAGGTCATAATCTTTAATCGCAGCAGCTATAGTCTCTAATTCTTCTTCTTTGAAAGTCAAGTCTTCAGTAATAGGATAATTCATCGCCAATTGCTTGTATTTGTTAATGCCCAATTTATGATAGGGAAGCAAATCAATACCTCGAAAGTTTTTACGTTTGTTAAAGGGCTGTAAGAATTCCATCGTTCGATGAATTGTATCTAAACTGTCGTTCATTCCGCGAATCAGAGGCATTCTGATTTTTACATTAAAGCCGCGGCGCAGGAGCTCACCTAAGTTTTCCAGAATGCGTTCATTACGCACTCCTGTTAGCTCATAATGTTTCTCAGAGTCTATATGCTTAATGTCAAAGAGAAACAAATCTGTAAACTGGGCCACTTTAAGCAGCGAATCCAGTTTGGCATAACCGCAAGTTTCAATCGCAGTATGAATTCCCATGCTTTGACATTCCATGAGGAGATTGGCGGCAAATTCAGGCTGCATTGTAACCTCGCCTCCCCCAAGAGTGACACCTCCTCCGGAGCTCAGGTAGAAGGGGGTATCTTGCTGAATAACTTCTAAAACTTCGGAGATTGATTTATCTGCGCCAGCGATAGACAACGCTTTTTGGGGACATATGGCCTCACACTTGCGGCAACCTCTGCAGGCAAGGTTTCTCCTGACATTATGTCTCGGCCTCTCACTATGGTACTGCGGCTCGTCCTCTGCATTAATGAAATAATGGATATTCTCTGGGCAAACCGAGACACAACTTCCGCAATGCACGCACAAATCTTCCATGTACATGACTTGAAATTTTCGTTCGAGTCCTTCCGGGTTTGAGCACCATTGACATCTTAAGGGACAGCCTTTGAAAAAAATCAAGGTTCGTATACCTGGCCCGTCATAGATAGAATACTTCTGAACATTGAAGATCCTCGCTTTGCGCTCTAAGATGCTGGTTGATTCTGTAATCATCATGTTTTTTTCCTTTAAAACTATTCTTAGAAATGATCCAAAACAGTCCTGCTAATAATCTCGTCCTGTACTTCTTTGCACAGTTCGACAAAGTAGGCACTGTACCCGGCAACACGAATGATTAAGTCTCTGTATTTCTCAGGTTCCACTTGGGCTTTCTTCAATACTTCATTGTCAACATAGCTGAATTGCATCTCCCCGTTGCCGAGAATCGATGCTGTCCTGAGCAGCGTAATCAGTCCATTTTCTCCTTCCGGAGTTTCCAAAATGCCTCGTAAAAGTTTAAAGTTATGGACCATTCCAATGTTCATTGCATCATTATTCAACTTACTAACGGATTTAATAATGGCTGTGGGGCCTAATTTATCCGCCCCTTGGGTCGGGCTGATTCCATCGGACAATGGGGTCCAAGCTAATCGGCCGTTAGGAGTTGCACCTGTAATTTCCCCGATGGGCGTATTGTTAGAAATTGAAAGAGTACCATGACTTAGGTAGGAATATAACATTTTGAAGGAATTATGAACCCGCTCTGTCCAAGAGATAATATCAGAAGCAATATTGTCTGCGTAGTCGTCGTCATTCCCATATTTCGGTGCATTCAAACAGTCCGTACGCAAGGCTTCATAACCATTAAAGTTGGAATTTAAGCCATCACGAATCTGTTTTAGCGTGTATTTTTTCTCGTCATAGACAAGTTTCTTAATGGCTGCCATCGAATCTGCGTAGGTTCCTAACCCAGAGAAGATTAAACCCGGGCCATAGTTAACCATCGCTCCCCCGTTGGTCACATCAGTGCCTTTTTCCATGCAGCCTTCCACAAGCAAGGACATCAGCGGTTTAGGAACAAGTTCTCTATGAACTCGTTGACTGATAACAGTACCGATAGCCGACAAACGGATGATATGTTCAATTTGCTTTTTACAGGCAGCATCGAAGTCTTCATAAGTTCTAAAATTATCGAGGTCCCCTGTGTCAAGCCCTTCCATTGTTCCATGCCATTTCATCATGCCGCGGTTCAAGACAAATTCGATGGCGATCGGCCATTGTGTATACCCGGTGGACGTCCATTGATAGATTCGCCCGGACTTTTGCGGCTCGACACACCCCATCAAACAGTAGTCACGAGCATCTTCAATATTGAAACCCTTAGATAACATCATCTTGATATGGGTATCATCAAAGTGACAGGCGGGAAAGCCTAGACCTGCTTTAACAACGTCGACAATTTTCTTTAAATATTCATGGGGTGATTTATTGTGAATCCGACAGGCGAGAGCCGGTTGATACATCCTGGTAATACGAACAGCATCCATGATCAGATAGGTCAAATCATTTGTGGCATCACCGCCGGTTCTTTTCTGACCGCCCACGGTACAGTTAATAAATGGTTGATAGCCTGCGAAGTATTTCGCCCCCATTTCACTGGACAGCCACATAACTTCAGCACATTTAATAATGAAACAACTTACTAATTCAAAAGCTTGTAATTTGTTCAGACGGCCTTCTTCCATGTCGGCCTTGTACATGGGGTAAATATATTGATCCAAACGTCCGAGAGAAATTCCTGTTTGGTTTTCTTCCACCATAAAGAGGGATTCCAGCGTCCAGACTGACTGAAGCGCTTCATGGAACGTTCGCGGGGGATTAGCAGGCACCTTTGTCAAAATCTCAGAGATCTTATAAAGTTCCTTCTTCCGTTCCAGATCTTCTTCCCTGTCAGCCACTTCCCGTGCATAGTCTGAAAGACGTTTGGCGTAGGCTAATATTCCGTCACAAGTTTCAATTTCTGCTTTGTAGAAGTAGATTTTATCAATGTCATCAGGGTTTTCCATAGACAATTGATTCAATTTATCAACAGCCTCTTGCCTTACACCATTAATTCCCTTTTTGACAAGAATAATATCATAGCCGGGGCAGGTATCTCCCCCGCCGTTGAGTTGATGATAGGATAGATCACTAACAAAGGCTTCGCCGGAAAACGACCAGACACCGGCTTCTTCATATTGCGTCTGACAAATTTCATCAACACTTTTACCTTCCCAGAAAGGAAAAATCTCCTCCCGTAAAACACGCTTATCCTCTTCACTGATTTGAAAAGGGTCCTGCGGTCTTGTCGCCATGGTATCCAGTTCATCCCGAACCCATCTCCAAGCAATATCCGGAGATACTGCACCTGTCCGCGGTTTTCCACAGGGATGCCCGACAATCAGCTCATCCTTTTGAATTAATAAAGGCGCTGTCTCACAAGCTCTTCTAAAGCATTTAGCCCGCAGCAAAATTTTAGGCATCCCTGGATTTTCTTTTGCTACTTGAGTAAACGCTCTGGCACGATAAATGCTCACACTGGGTTTTGCTTCTAGATAAGCATCGCGCAGCCGTTTCAAACGCGGCGTTAAGCTGGTAATTTCTCCTGCAAATACAGGGGATTTCGGTTCATTTGCCCATGAAGGATTAGGTTTATGGACAGTTAATTCCTTAGAAATTCCCTCAAACAGTTTCATAATGGCCGCCTTTTCATCCGAAGACAAGCTTTTGGTGGCATCGGCAAATTTTGTTGAAAAGTCTTTTGGATTCAAACTATGGTCCTCCCTTACACTTACTTAAATCTTCAACGAGCAGCAAGCTGCTCCAGCAGTTTTTCCAGCAGAGCTTTCAAATCCGGTGAAGCTTCTCTGACGTCCTGTGTGATATCTTCTAAAGCCCGCACACCGTAACCGACTTTGCGGATATTAATCAAGTTCATTGGCGAAACATTATCAGAAGTGAAACCACCGCCGGCTGTACCGCAACCCAATGTCATAGCCGGAAAAAGATTGGTTGTCGCTCCAATCCCCCCCAATGTGGCAGGCGTATTGACCAAGAGTCTTGAAACTGGTTTTTTCAGAGCAAACTCTCGAATCACAGTCTCATTGCGAGAATGGATAACAAGTGTATGCCCCCTTCCTTCATTAAGTAACAATTCAATACATTTTTCACAGGCATTAAGCCAATCCTTTTCAACGTAAAAAGCCAGCACAGGGCAAAGTTTTTCTTTCGAGTAGGGATTGGTATCGGACACATATTTCTGTTCGGAAATTAAGACTTTTGTTTCTTCAGGAACACGCATCCCGATTTTCTCTGCTATCTCTACAGCCGATTTGCCGACAATTTCCGGATTAATATTGCCATCCGGGCACAGGAAAAACTTGCTGAGCTCTTCTGACTCCCCCTCGGACAGGAAACAAGCCCCATTATTTCTCAGCTCTTGTCTAACTTCCCCTGCAATACATTCCTCGACCACAATAGATTGTTCTGAAGCAGAGATGATGCCATTGTCAAAGGTTCTGCTGGCAATAATATCCGTCACTGCTTGCTTAATATCAGCAGTACGCTCAATAAATGCCGGTCCATTGCCCGGCCCTCCGTAAATAACGGGTTTTCCCGAAGAATGGGCAGCAGCGACCATTTTAGGCACACCCGTAACCAGAATCAATGCAGTATCTTTATGATTCATCATTTCAACTGTACCCGGTACTGTAACTGTCCTTAAATATCCGATTGCTCCCGAGGGCAAACCGTTAGCTTCGGCCGTCCGTATCAGTATTTCAAGAGTTTTGTTTATGGTCTTTTTGGCCCTGGGATGAGGCGAAAAAACAATCGCATTACCCGATTTAACTGCAATCAAGGCCTTATAGACCGTTGTTGATACCGGATTTGTCGAAGGAGGCAAGGCAACAATAACACCCATGGGAACGCCAATATCCATGGTCTTGTTGACTTCGTCTTCTGCAATGATACCGACAACGTTCATATCTCTGATTTTTTTGAACAGATAGTCGCTGGCAAAGACATTTTTAAGATACTTATCCTGCCATTTCCCAAATCCCGTTTCCTCGTAAGACATCACCGCAAGGTCTCGGGCATATTCTAAAACTTCAGCAGCCATAGCTCCCACGATTTTATCCAGTTTTTCCTGTGGGAATGCTGCCAAAGACGTTTGTGCTTCCCGCGCATTTTCCACCAGTATCCGGGCTTCTTGGATGGAAAGTAAATCCTGGTCAATCCGATCCATATCCTCGCCTCCTTTCTCTATCCAAATTAAAATCAACAGTCATCCGTTCACCAATCAATAACGTGCTTAGCGACAATTTTTTCAACGTCCGGATGCGGATTGGCAATAACATTAGTACTATAAATCTTACCTACTTTTTCAGCTGCTTTAACGCCGGCCTCAACCGCTGTTCTTACAGCCCCAACATCACCACGAACTACCACAGAAATTAATCCGGAAGCCACATTCTCATATCCAACCAGTTCTACGTCCGCTGCCTTGCACATCGCATCTGCAGCCTCAAGTATCGATACAAGTCCATAGGTCTCTATAAATCCCAAGGCATCATTTCTCTCCATGCAATTCCCCTTTTTCAAAGTAATTCATGTCAGTTATCAACATCATGCCGGGAAACAATTTTCCCTACTCGGCTTACGGGGCGCGGGATAACGTGAGCAGCAACCATTTCGCCAATGGCAGCTGCCGCAGCTGCCCCTTTTTCCACAGCAGACCTTACTGCGGCAACATCACCTTTCACCATGACTGTGACAAGACCTGAACCCATATTTTCATAAGAAACAAGAACAACATCGGCAGTTTTACACATGACATCCACAGCTTGAATGGCCGGAACCATCCCTCTTGTTTCGACCAGACCCAAGGCTTCTTCTCCGAAATATTCCATGGAACTACTCCTCTTTAACTATGCAGAAACCTTCCAAAGGTTTTATCCGCTCTTACTAATGCACTGTTCAAATTACAAATTAAGTCTCAATTCCTGAGTTTTCATGTTTCACGAGTCTAAAAAAGACGCTTACTCTTATTTTCAATAACCTTGAATTCGACAGCATTCTTTGCAGATAATTATATTACCTCTTCATAAAACTGTAATATACCAAACAGCTATAGGGGATATAAAGAAGACGTAATATGCTAATTCACTTAAAGATTTACCGTATAATAGCTAGCATAATATATAAGCGCTCATCTTTGCCGGAATAAGCTTATTCAGCAGCTTAGTGACTGGCGAACTAACGTTTTTTATAAGCTTTATTTAAAGTTTTATCAAGTTTTATATAAGATTTTCCGATGATATCAGTGATCAAATATAAGGGGCCGTTAATTTCGAAATAACATAGATTTAGGAAATTTATATTGAATTTTGCTGAAAATTAAGGTATTGTGTTTCATAACACAAGCATAGGATCTTTGGAAATAATGTGGAAAGAGGGTTCATGGATGAAATTTAAAAGTATCCAATCTAGGTTTCTAGTGATCTCTTTATCAATTATTATTGTTGCACTTGCAACAGTCGGCACTTTAGCCAGTTACGAAGTGACAACCCAGGCAAAAAGTGATTATTTTAATAATTCCAATGAACAAATGAAGATCGCCGCAAATTCAATTCAAATCTTCTATGACCGGATTGATAAAGACATCAATATGATGGCCTCTAATCCCTTAGTCATGAAAGCAAATGACGGAACTATCACCTCATATGCCAATAACAATCAACAGGTTAACATGACCCCTTCAAAAAACGGGGGGTTGGAGCAACAAATTTATGAAGTTTTTGATCAGTATGCCAAAAGTCATCCTGGTACAATGTATGTGTATTTCGGCACAAAAAACGGTGCCTATCTTCAATGGCCTGAAACAAGCATCTCGGCTAAATTTAATCCTCCCGAAAAAGGCTGGTATAAAACCGGTTTAAGCGGCAATGGGGCTATCGTGAGAACGGCACCCTATGTGGATGGCATTTCCCATCAAATGATTACCAGCAACGTCAGGTCCTTTACTGATGCTAATGGAAATCTCATTGGCACAATAGGAATTGATGTTCAGCAATCCGTTATCAGCAGCATGTTAAGTTCCATGAAACCTGGCAAAACAGGATATTACATGATCGTTCATAACACTGGAGTTATTTTAGCTGATGGAAATAATGCCAAAAATAATTTCAAAACATTAGCTGACGTTAAGATACCGGGCTTGCAAAATCTCCTTGCAAAGGACTTAAAACCCTTTGATGTCAATATTAATGGTATGATGTACATAGTTAATCCCTATAAAGTTGCCGGAACCGACTGGATATTAGCGTCATTTATGGCAGAAAGCGAATTAAATCAAGGTGCCAAAAAAATATCGTTTATGGTTTTAAGTATTTCTGTCATTATGCTCCTGATAACAATATTGTTAATCACTATAACTACAAGACGAATAACTACACCTATCATAAAGTCCGCGGAGTATTTGGAAATTGTTTCGAGCGGAGACTTTACTCGAGATATTAATCCTAAATATCTGGCTCGATCCGATGAAATTGGCTCAATCACAAATGCTATAAAAGATATGAAAAATTCCATCAAACATTTGATCAATAGTATTCAGGATGAATCTTCTGTAATTGAACAAGAAGTACAAGATGTCATGAATAATGTGATTGACTTAGCTGAAAACTTCGAAGAAATATCGTCTACAACTGAAGAATTAGCGGCAAGTATGGAAGAAACATCAGCATCTTCAGAAGAGATGGCGGCAACTTCACAAGAAATACAAAAATCCGTACAGTTAATTGCTCAAAAATCGCAAGAAGGTGCTCTTTCTGCAGGAAAAATCGCCGAACGAGCAGAAGATACAAAGCAAAATGTTGATACCGCCCAACAGAAAGCCTATAATGTTTTTGCAGAAACCAAGGAAACATTGGAACAGGCTATCGTCGAATCGAAGGTTGTTGATCAAATTAACCTGTTAACCCAATCGATTATGCAAATAACTGAACAAACCAACTTGCTTGCCTTAAATGCTGCAATTGAAGCTGCCAGGGCCGGTGAAGCGGGCAGAGGTTTCTCGGTGGTATCTGACGAGATAAGAAAACTTGCCGAGCAATCAAAAGGCGCTGTCATGGAAATACAAGAGGTCACTACGAAAGTCACAAACTCTGTGAACAATCTCTCGAGTAATTCTGATAACTTACTTGCCTACGTTTCTGACGACGTAGCTAACGATTATAAGGTTATGCTCAATGTAGCTGGAAAATATAAAGAAGATGCAATCTTTGTAGATGAGCTTGTTACTGAATTCAGCGCAACATCTAAGGAGCTTATGAATTCGATACAAAATATCTTAGCTGCAATAGATGGAATTGCTAATGCTGCCAATGAAGGGGCTATCGGAATCACCAATATCGCAAATCGAGCCGCTGAAGTAAAAAGCAAGTCTGATGAAGTCAAACAACAAGTATTTAGGACTAAGGAAAGCACAAATAAATTAAAAGAAGAAATTAAGAAATTCCAATTTTAAAGACATTTGAATTAATTCCATTTCCCGAAACGTTAAAACCGCCGGAAATCTCAAACGATTTCTGGCGGTTTCTCTTACTGTTTTACACAGTCCCTACTTTTTAATAACTAATATACTGAAGATTGATGATTGGAATTCTGACTACAGATTGAATTCCATCAATAGGATTTCCAACATTGGAAAATAGTTGAGCATTCGTTAGAAATAATACTCCGTCAATGACTCCGCCATAATTTCCGACCCACTCACTTGATCCAAGTCCAACTACGACTCTTGCTCCAATAGGAAGAGTGTCAAATAATATACATACATTAGGATATGGCGGAATTTCTACTGGCGGATAAGGAACATAAGGCCAGCGAACTTTTGGCGGAAACGGGGTATGAGGAACATAAGGCGGGTAAGGCGGCAGTTTTAACATCTAGATTCCCTCCTCTAAAGATAGGCCTGAGTGGCCTGCATAAGAGGAAAACCTAATTACCTAATCATTAGTAACTAACGTATTGGAGATTGATTTTCAACCCATTCGCTTGAATCAGTTCCGAAAATGGCTCTTGCACCTATGCTAAGGACTTTTTCTATTATTTCCTTTCTTTTAATATATAGTATGAATCTTGTCCCAAATGGTGACAAACCTTATAACAATAATCTTGAAATAATCAAAATCACCCGTTGAAAAACATATCCTCAACCTCTTCAATTCGGAGAACACGAACCTTAGTTTGCATACATCCATCGGTTAATTCTAAAGAAACATCGAGAATCCGCTAAAAAGCGTATCCCGCCGCCGCTAAAATCCAGCATAGTTCCTTTTAAGTGATCACTAAGCCCTTCAAGAGTTACTCTTTGAAAGATGAAAGGGTAAATAGCTGTAACTCGGGCATAATTACGCCTCTGAACCTTTACAATAGTTTCCGGATTTTCCGGTATACTCACCTTCAGGGACGACAAGTTCAACTCGAGGTACTGGTAAAAGTTCCCTCTAAAATTGACTAATATTCAATCGCCAACTTTTTTGATGTCCCCTCTCGAGACCCTTTTTAAGCATTCCACATATTTACTGCACTTCCTCTATAAGGTTTGAATAATCGTTATAAAAAGCCAGAGCTTTTAACTCTGGCACTTTATATTCTTGCTAATAATAGGAGAGCTTTCAATAAGTCCTATTTGCGCGGCGAGCTGATAAACTCATTTGAAGGTTATTTCTTAAAATAACTTCAAATTTCATTATCGTTTTCTCACTCCTATTTTCCCTAATCTTCTCCCATCGACATTCATCGATCATAACATAACTACAGGTGTTTCTTTCATAGCAAAATTTACACTGACATTCTCTTCCTTGACACTCACGACATTGACAATTCATTAGTTTCATCTCCAAAAATTTGATTAGCAATAAATACTAGTGATTTCATTCACAAAAAGGCTCTGCACTTTTCTCAAAATTTTTATTATTAAGTAAATAATAGCCCCAAAAATTTTTACTGTCTAGAGAATGGCACTATCTTATCAATTAAATATACGGATAACTGGATATCCGTATATTCTCCTAATCTATTTGTTTGAAGCTCAAAAATAATAAGCCGCTCAAATTATGCGGCTTATATCTCTGCGAACCCTATAGAAGTCTTACGATTTGATCAAGTCTATTTTTAACTTAGGGGCTTGTTCATGCTGTTATTCTGAGTTACATAAGCTAAACGCCCTCTAAGTTGGGTAACATGACGCTGCATGTCACTCGACATCTCCTTAAACATCTGTTTAGCTGATTCATCCAAAGTTGAAGTAGAGAAGGTTTCGTAGGTTCCTAGTGCCGATTGTGCTGCAGCTACGGCCTTTTCTAAATCTGCTTGAACAGTCATAGATTAATCCCTCCTAATCATTTGAAATTATTATGTGCAGTTGTTCTTTTATTTACTCAAAAAACATATGGACGAAATTGTATTTCTCAGAAGTTTCTTTCACTTGTGTTAGATTTAAGCTGCATTATAATGCAAAATTGTACAACTTGTTTTAAATTTAGTAAATATTTAATAGGTTTATTATTTAATACCAAAACAACTAACATCTTATTTGTGAATATTTTTTCTTATTGATATCGAAAAATTGCAAACACTAATCCATTAATGCATTGATGGTTAAATATGACTTAAATTTAATTGTATAATTTTGTTTTTTTGCAATAATTAATGTGTTGATTGGGTTTTTATTTTGTGATAGTATAGTCAAGTTGAATTTTAAGTTATTAAGTAAGGAGGGCCTTCATAAAATGAACTCATACGTTGATGCTGTTAAAAATGAAATGCGTAATTGGAAAAAAGCTATTTTTGTTATTATCTTCACAGTTGCTCGGCTTATTTATGGTTTTGCTTGGGTTCAAGCTGGTTGGGAAAAAGCGACTTCAGGCTGGCTTAACTTTGCCGGAGGGCACGCAAAAGGGCTTATAGCAGGAATGGCTGCCAACATGCTGCCACCTAAGGCTCATGGTTTTGATCCTCTTTATATCAATAAATTATGGGCATGGATTGCAGTTCACATCTTTAATGGTATGCCTGGTGTAACAGATTTCTTAGTCCCTATCTGCGAAATAGCCGTTGGTATTGGTATGATCATCGGCTTCAGACTCTTATGGGTTGCACTTCTTGGACTCTTCCTCAATGTACAGTTTATTACTGCTGGTTCCGGTAACAACTTTGGCTATATTTGGACAAATATTATTATCATGAATTTTGCCAAATACTTTGAGTTAATTGGTTTAAGCGGATATCTCAAGTTTAAAAAAGGACAAAGATCCTAAAACAAGCAATGGCAAAAGGGATCATCAAAAACTTTAAAGAAGTTTTTGATGATCCCTACTTTTTCAGTCTTCAAAATACAATGTTCTTGATCTCTTTTTATTAAAGGGATATCAAGGAGTTTCAAACCAACTGATCCAGCCACTGAAAATATTCGTTCTCTAATTGACCAAGCGTATACTCATTTCTCGCATCTCTGAGTTGCTTATTAAGGCTGCATTTATCCGCATCACGAAGCAAAACGATTCTCATAGGTGCATCCACAAGTACTCCCCCTTATTACATTTTTAGGATTAACATATCAACTGTAATCCAAAGGAAAACACTAGTAGTACCCGTACCGCTGTAAAATCTTCTTAATTTACAGGCTGTTGTAAATATTAAGTAATGAATCGAGCCTCTGGCTAACTTGAATAACTTCTGGGTCAACAAGCGGCTTTTTCAGTCCAAGAACATTTAAGTGCTCTCGCAAAGTTTCAATCATCTGAAGTATTTCAACACGGCTCATTACTATCTCACTCCAAAAACCAGTTTACAACATTACCTTAACACAAATGCTATTATATTCCAAATGTGGATCGGAATCAATTAAATCCGTTAAAAATTTACTCGTTCTCAGTTTTTCCTAGCGTTTTATTTTATAAAAACCACTTCAAGTTCCTCTAGCTCATATACTATAACTAATTATCACTTGCATTTTCAAGATTGTTAAAAAGAGTATAAATTTCTTCAAAACTTTTCGTGATGTGATTTATTCTTTGATTTTGTTCGTTTAAATTCGTTAACACCCCTTCGACTGAAGCCGTGTTTTCTTGGGATATAGCAGAGATTGATAATACTACGCTAAAGTCCATAAACTTACAGTCTAAATGAACAGAATATTCATTGACAAGAGGGCTTATCCCGGTTACGATACTAAAGGATCAACTTATAATTCCAGAGAACCATAATTTCAGGGTAGAGGCGCGGTCCTCAAGAGTAAAGTCATTTTTGATTAGGGAAATATTATGACTTGAAAGGGAGTATCGCCGAAGTGTGTGAGATAATACCCAAAAACTCACATGCTGGTTATGTATTCGAAAGGAGCATAACTGTCACAAGCGTCTTGTGGAGCGCTACCTGCTTCGGCGATATACCTTCTAAAATAGGTAAGCCCTTAAGCAGCACAGAGATAGCTTCAGGGGGCTTACTTTTATTTTGCCTTAAGAAAATCTACGGAGGATTAATATGAGTGACAAAAAACTAGGGTTTTGGTTATTAACTGCACTTGTTACCGGAAACATGGTTGGATCGGCAATTTTTATGCTTCCACAATCTCTTTCCAACGTCGGCTCCCCTGCAGGTGTATTGCTTGCCTGGCTGTTCACCGGCCTCGGAGTTTTAATGCTGGCCCATGTATATGGCCAACTGTCAGACTTCAAACCAGAATTAATCGGTGGCCCGCCCAGTTACACGCGCGAATTATTTGGCAGTAAAAGCAAGCTGGGACAAATCATGGGATTCGAAATTTCATGGGGCTATTGGACCTCAAATTCACCTGGAAATGCTGCAATTCTTATTACACTTGTTGGTTATTTAACGTATTTCCTGCCTATTTTACAATCTAAAACAATTCTCTTTTCCCTGGGCAGTTTTAATGTTCAGATAGGTAATTTTCTCTCTTTTGCTATTGCTTCAGCGGTACTTTGGTTTGTTCATTATCTGATGTTTAAAGGAACCTATACTGCCAGCAAAATTAACTTCTTTGCAACTGTGACTAAAATCCTAGGCTTTATCTTTTTTATAATAATTGCTCTTTCCATCTTTGATGTAACCTATCTCCATCCGTTTATAGCGGAAAAGACGCTTAAATCGGGCGAAACAATCGGACTTTTTCAGCAAATGAATCAAGGAGCTATTCTTACGCTCTGGGCCTTCGTAGGTGTAGAATCTGCGGTCTGGCTATCAGGGCGTGCCAAGAGGCTACAAGATGTTAAATGGGCAACACTTACAGGCTTGATCATCGCCTTAGCTATTTACCTTCTTATTACCTTCTTAGCAATGGGGGCATTGCCAGCCAAAGAGTTGATGGTTGCCGATAAGCCTTTAGTTGACGTCTTGACGAAAATTATTGGCGCAAAGGGTTCCTTTATCATGGCCACTCTCGGAGTTCTCTCTATGCTCGGGGCAACGGTTGGTTGGATATTACTAAGTGTTGAGGTCCCATATCAATCCGCTCGCCTTAATCTCTTTCCTCACTGGTTCGTTAAAGAAAATAAAAATGGGGCACCCTACCGAGCTGCCTGGATAACAAACGCCCTTACCCAATTATTCCTGCTCTCAATGATTTCTGATACTATTGCCAATGCATTTAACGAAATGATTATTATTGCCACACTTGCAAATTTAGTTCCTTACCTTTTCTCCGGCATTTATTCTTTGGTAGTAGTTTTAAAAGGAGAAAACTACGAAAAAATTAATTTATGGAAACGTTTACTGGACGGAACAATGGCTCTGGGAGCCTCTCTTTATTCTTTCTGGGTTTTGAAATCCGGCTTAAGCGATTTAAAAACTTTAGTCCTTGGCATGTTGCTCATCGTATCCGGGTTAATTCTTGTCCCTTTGCTGCCGAAGCATGTAAAAGCTTAAAAAGCGGAAGTGAACTCGTTCAGCTCAAGCTGAACATTAATAAATACCCTAAAACAAAAGCAGGGTTTATCGTTTGAAAGCGATAAACCCTGCTTCTTAATCGGCGGTTGCTTGTTTTAAATAGGGCCTGCTGGAGAGATATAGCCAAACTGCCCCGCAGATCAATCCCAAAATAATGTTCAAATCTCCAATGACAGCAATTTGATTATGCAAACTCAGAGAGACAATACCCATGCCAACGCTTCCCATAACTGTAGCAAAGGAACCCATGAGTGATGAGACGGAACCTGTGTCTCCCTGTTGCTGTTCCAACATCAGAAATGCACTCGGCGGACGCATAGCACTCCCAGAAACAGTGGAGAGTACCAAGGTAATAGCAAAGAGCAGCGGTGAATAGCTGCCAATAAGACTGATAAGCAAACCACTTGCAATGATTAAAGCAAAACAAGCGTTAATAATTGTGATGCGGCTGAAATGGTTTGATAAACGGATATAAATGAGAGGACCAAACAACATTCCTAAAGCATTAAAAGCAAAGTAGTAACTATAAACCTGACTGCTTAGATGAAAACTTTCCTGATAGATGTAGGATGACGCAGTAATAAAGGCTAGGGCAGGGATGCTCATGGTTGAAAAGATCAGAAGAAGTGACGTGAATCTCCTGTTGCGAAGAACGACACCCAGTCGGCCAATGGTCCTCATCATGGTAGCAGTACTTTTCTCAACAATTGTTTCCTGTAAAGCTAAAGAACCAGCCAGAGCAGAAATACCAATTAGGGCTTGAGCCACAAAAACTCCCCGCCAAGACGTTACGTTCAACAAGAATGATCCGAGAACAGGAGCCACAGCCGGAGAAATTACAACCATCGACTGAACCACTGCTAAAACAGATTCTCGTTTTCTGCCGTTATAAACATCTTTGACTAATGCCGTGGCAACACTGGAAGCAGCGCCTCCGCCAAAGGCCTGTAAAGCCCTAAAAGCGATTAGTAAATAGACGCTTGATGATAAAGAACAGAGAAGACTGGCAACCGTGTAAATGGCGAGACCAACTAATACTATGGGTTTTCGGCCATGCTTATCGCTTAATGGTCCCCAGAACAGGGTACCAAAACCAAAAAAGATGAAAAACATAATTAAGGTGAGATTAATGATTGACTGAGACACGCGGAAATATTCTGTCATAGTAGGCAAAGCAGGAAGATAAACATCCATTGAAAGGGGGATGAAAGCACTAAGAACTGCAATTAGGACAATCATTCCCTTATCACCAAGGTATTTCTGCTTTTTCAGTTCGTTAATTTCCATCGTTCGTTCTACGCTCCTTTTTAAATTGAGCTGGAGGGTGAGCTCCTATAGATTCAAGATTATTAATCATACGACAGTAAAATTGTTTCAATTGTTCCCGTTCAGTTTCTGTAAACCCCTCAAGCATGGCACGATCAACTTTATTGAAGGCGTTTTCACATTCTTCAATGAAAGCCAATCCCTTTTCTGAAAGCTTGATCAGATTGCGCCTTGTATCTTTTTCATCGGGATACTGATAGATTAGCCCGGATTTTTTCATACGCTTGATAGATATTGCAATAGTAGGTGGACTGATTCCAATGATTTCGGCCAGTTCCTTCTGCGATGCTGACATGTTATTCATTTCATTCTTAAGTACAAACAATATTTGTGGATTACTTACTTCACCAATCCCCCTTTTTACAATTTCCTCCTTTAAACAATTATGGTGCATGCGGTCAAATACAGGGAATAACCATTCCAGTGAATTAAATTCAAATCCCAAAAAAGTTCTCTCCCAGCACATATAGTTTTACAGCTAATAGTTAGTCGACTAATGATAATAGTAATTACTTTTCTTTCTTCTGTCAATATACTTTTGATCTGCCGTAGTGTGTATTTAATCATCAAAAGATAAAATCCCGGGCCTTAAAAGCCCGGGATTAAAATTGCAGACGTTCAACAGTTCCTTTGGAATCGACTGAGTGATTGTTAGATTCTATTATACCAGAATATCTTACCGAATACTACAGAATTTGGTGAATGTACGAATAGCTGTTCATCCCCTCCCTAAAGAGGACGGGGACTTCTCGCAAGAAAGATTAAATTTCACCTCTCGATACCTTGTTTTTCACCTATAAACTCTAATAGCTGCTCAAAATATGGGTACCCTTCCGAGTCTCCTGGAACCAAAGTGGCCATAGCCCCTACCCCGTTGGCATATTTGCCGCATCTTTCCAAATTTTCATTTCTCAGAATTCCCGCTAAAAGGCCTGCTGCGAACCCATCCCCTGCTCCCACCGTATCGATAACGTTTGCAACGCTGTATCCGGGAACAAACAGTTCTTCAGATTGATGACGTAAATAGCAGCCTTTCGGGCCCAATTTTATGGCAACAATTGTACTTCCTTGAGAGGAGAAATAATCCGCAGCCTTATTAATATCCTTTATCCCCAGGAGAAGCTCTGCTTCATCAATACCCGGCATAATAATATCTGCATAGCAAGCAAGTTCTAAGATTTGCTTTCGGGCTTCCTCGATGCTCCATAGTTTTAACCTTAAATTAGGGTCAAAGGAGACTAATACTCCATTAGCTTTGGCGATCTTCACCGCAGCAAAGACTGCTTCAGAAGCTTTAGGAGAAAGAGCAGGGGTTATTCCTGTAATATGCAGAACTTTGGCTTGCTTTATATACTCTTCATCAATATCTTCAGCCCCAAAGGTACTGGCTGCTGAGTTTTTGCGATAATAATAAACATTGGGATTTGCATGTTGATAGTTTTCCTTAAACAATAGCCCGGTACTAAGACCTTTTTCAAAGGTAACGCGTGAAACATCAACGCCTTCCGCCCGAATTGAATTTACAATATAGCGTCCAAATTCATCGTCACCTACTTTAGAAAACCAACCGACGGAATGCCCCAGTCTGGCAAGGGCTATAATTAAATTTGACTCGGCCCCGCCCAGAGATTTACTGAAACGATTTACATATCGTAAAGGTCCGGAGCTTTCCGGACTAAAGACAACCATGGATTCACCGAAGCTGACAACATCCATTGTTATTTTGCCACCTCTATATCCGGCATTTTACATCTAAACTGTCTAAGCTATACAGACCATTAGATTATTCAAACCAAGTATTTCTCTAACGTTGCTCTGACATAATTAACACCTGACACCATCTCTCTAAAATAGCCTTCGATTTTCTCTCCCAATCCTGCTTCATATAAATTTAAGCCAAATAAATCTATATTAGAAAGAATTGGCCTCAATTTATCACCTACCGAACCCGGAACTCCCAGTTTTATACCAGCAAGATAACTACCCAAGGTTTCCAGCAAAGGATCCGAACTTAACTTCATTTCCTTTCCCGCATCATCCAAACCCAACAAGTAGCGGCACCATCCGGCGATAACTAAAGGAATATAGGTTAGATCAGCAGGATCCAGTTCCTGACGTTTTTGATAAGCTTTAATCGTTTCTCCGAACCTTATGCTCACTTTCTGTGAGGTATCAGTTGCTATCCTTTGAGGAGCATCGGGGATATAAGGGTTTGTTAACCGTTGTTCCAAAACCTCACGGAGAAAATCCTCCGGATTTATGATACCCGGATTAACAACGACAGGCAGCCCTTCATGATAGCCAATCTTCTCCACCAGCCGCCTTAGACTCTTGTCCTCCATTTCATCGGCAATAAGAGTATACCCCAGAAGGCAGCCAAATACTGCCAGAGCCGTATGCAGAGGATTTAAGCAGGTGCAGACCTTCATTTTTTCAACCTTATCTACCGTCTCCCTGTCCGTAAAGAACACCCCTGCGTCTTCCAGCATCATGCGACCGTTGGGAAAATCATCTTCAACCACCAGATACTGCGGCCCTTCAGCATTCACAAAGGGAGCAATAAAGGTATTCTTCTTAGTGCAGAGAATTTTTGTGCCTGTAAAACCCAAAGCCGTCAGAGCAGTCTGCACGGTTTCCGATGGCCTTGGAGTAATCTTATCAATCATTGTCCAGGGAAAAGTAACTTTTGCCGGATCATTCAAATATGCCAGGAAGTCCTTCTCTACTAATTTATTCTCTGCCCATTTTTGAGCAATGGTTATGATGGCGCTTTTAAGTTTCTCACCATTGTGAGAACAATTGTCCATACTCACAAAGGCAACAGGAAGCTCGCCGGTAATAAAGCGTGTATAGGCCAGAGAGGCAACCTTAGCCATAAGGTGGCGGGGCTGGGATGGTCCCTGCTGCATATCCAGCTCAACATCTGAAAAATATTTCCCCGATATCCCTTTTAAGCTATAACCCTTTTCTGTAATCGTAAAGCTCGCCATTTGGAGGGAAGGCCGAGTAAAAGTTTCCTTCAGCCTTGCCCAGTCCTCAGGACGAGCAGGATCCCCGACCAACCCTTCGCTGATGCTGCCAACTACTTTTTTAGCTAAAGTCCCATCAACATTCATAGTGGCTAATAAACTCAGATTGTCATAAGGTTTATAAATTTGATCAATAATTTCCCAATCGAAGGCCTCAACAGCTACAATTCCTGTATTAGCCACTCCTTTATTGAGAAGTGTTTGCTGTAGTACCGCGATAAATCCTCGAAAAATATTACCTGCCCCGAAATGGACCCAGGCCGGATTATCTCGTGTAACCCTAATCATTTCATCGGCTTGAAAACCTGGCAATTCAATACCGGATTCTGTCCAGGGCTTACCGTCTTTAATGCCTTCTCTGCTTAAGTCGAGCATTGATTTTGTCCTCCCTAATTGCTGCTATGCCTCTTTTAATGAGCTCGTGCTGCTTTGATTTGTTCGGTGAACTGTTTGGCGATGGTTGTTATGGACTCATAATCACCGTTTTTAGCACCTGATGTCAAATTTCCTCCGATGCCAACAGCTATCGCTCCAGCGTTAATCCATTCGCTCACATTCTCCAAACTGACTCCGCCAGTAGGCATCAGGGATGCATGGGGCAAAGGGCCTTTTATGGCTTTGATAATGGCCGGGCCGAACAATTCCCCCGGAAATATTTTTACCACATCCGCTCCGGCTTCCATACATTCGACAGCTTCTTTAATCGTCATAGCCCCAGGCATGCAAGGAACCCGGTATCTGTTACAAAGCTTCACCGTTTCCGTATTGAGACACGGGCTGACGATATATTGCGCCCCGGCTAAGATCGCTGTCCTTGCCGTTTCAGGATCAAGTACTGTTCCTGCACCAATTACTATGGATTTGGATTTATACGTTTGGGCTAAATCCTTAATAAGTTCCTCCGCTCCGGGTACTGTAAAGGTAATTTCAATCGCCGCAACTCCGCCGGCAAGACAAGCTTCAGTAATCTTAAAAGCCTGTTCTTTATGATCTGCTCTGATAACTGCAACCAAACCGCCCTCTTTAATTCGTGAAACAATTTGCTCCTTATTTGACATGCACAACATCCTATTCTTATCATAATCATAATCGTATTCGAATTCTAACTACTTCCGTAATCTCTTCTAATCTATTTCAACGTCTAAAAAATCCCTAATATTGTTGAAACATATACCTTTAATAATCTGTCCCAGAAAATCAAAATCAGGATAAAAATCGCCGCGCTCTACCCAATGTCCTACGAGATTGCACATGATCCTTCTAAAGTATTCGTGCCTGGGATAGGAAAGAAAACTTCTGGAATCCGTCAGCATTCCGACAAAGCGCGAAAACAGTCCAACATTAGCCAAAGTCTTCATTTGTGCTAACATACCGTCTTCATGATCATTAAACCACCAGGCAGCTCCAAATTGAATCTTTCCTGGAAAATGGCTCTGAAAATTTCCTGCCATAGCTGCCAATAAATAATTATCCGTAGGGTTTAAACAATAGAGGATTGTTTTGGGAAGTAACCCGATACTCTCAAGATCATCAAGAACGTTGGCTAAGTCATTGATAAAATTAAAATTGGCAATCGTATCGAAACCGGTATTAATCCCAATGGAGTTAAACATTTTCGAATTGACATTGCGCAAAGCACCTACATGCAGCTGCATAGCCCAGCCATGCTTGGCATATTCTTGGGCCAAATGGAACAGTATGGCTGCTCGGAATTTAACTTCTTCCTCAGGTAAGATAATCTGTTGATTTAAACGTTTCTTGAAGATTTTGCTTATCTCTTCTTCACTTGCTTTACTGTAAAAGGCAACAGATAAACTATGGTCTGACAATCGACAGCCCAGAGCATGAAAATCCTCAATTCTGTTGTTTAGAGCAAGATAAAAATCTTCCAGTGAATTGATGAAAATATTTTCGATATCACCTAATTTATTGATCCATTCGAGAAACGA
This sequence comes from Desulfosporosinus sp. SYSU MS00001, assembly GCF_049943955.1. Classification (NCBI taxonomy): domain Bacteria; kingdom Bacillati; phylum Bacillota; class Clostridia; order Eubacteriales; family Desulfitobacteriaceae; genus Desulfosporosinus; species Desulfosporosinus sp. SYSU MS00001. Next base: position 114,668 of record NZ_JBNFTW010000002.1, on the reverse strand, counting down.
TTTATGCCCGATTTCCAGGGCCATATCCGGTCTAAAGGTGGGAAGAACTTTGATCTTAAAGGTTTCATCATTCTTTAATTTTTCATGATACACTAAGGAATCTATGGGATCATCTGTAGTGCAGAGAGCTTTAACATTTGACTTCGTAATAAAACTTCTCGCTGAATAGTTACCGCTTTCCAGCATCCTGTTGCAGGTCGCCCAGATAGAGTCTGCAGTATCAGGTTTTAACGGGGTATCAATACCGAAATACCGATTGAGTTCTAAATGTGTCCATTGAAAGAGTGGATTTCCCATGGTAAAGGGAACAGTCTCAGCCCATTTCTGGAATTTTTCCCGGTCGCTCTTATGGCCCGTGATATAGTTTTCAAGTATGCCATTCGCTCTTAGAGCTCTCCATTTGTAGTGATCCCCGTTTAACCAGAGCTGCGTTAGATTATCAAATTTTTTATCATCTGCTATCTCCTGTGCCGGGAGATGACAATGGTAATCAAAAATAGGCATGTCCTTGGCATAATCAAAAAATAATTGCCGAGCTGTTTGGGATTCTAACAGGTAATTTTCATCCATGAATTTGTTCACCCTTTACACCTACCTTTTCTTTATGAAAGCGTCTAAATCGGCCAGTGACAAAGACTTCGTTGAGAAAGAATTTGTCCCTGGCCCAACTTTAAATTATTAAATCATATCTAATAACGGCAGTGTCTGAACATTCTTCTTGAAATCTTTAAGCGATCTGTTCCTGAGCAACGGCACCTGCGTTTTTAGCTGCTTTGACAAAGAAAGCAACCGCTAAAGCACCAATAATTGCCAGACCTCCGGCCAGAACAAAGGCAGGAGCGAAATGACCGGTACTTTGAACGATCCATCCTGTTAAAGCAGGTCCAAAGATACCGGAAATGTTAGCCATGGAATGCACGAATCCGCTTGTTCCTCCAACCTTTTCACTGGGTACAAGGTCTTGAATAATCGCCCAGTATGTCGTTGCTTGCAAGTAGATGAAGCAGACACCGAGGGTCATAAAGAACACTGCGCTGACGGCGGAATTAGCAAATCCAGTTAAAACAACACATACGGCGGCAAGCAAAAGACACGTCACCAAGACAACTTTGCGCGAAAAGAGAACCTTGCCTGTTTTGCGATAAATAAAATCGATAATCATACTCCCGGCTACTTGACCCAAGGCACCCGCTATCCAGGGAATCATAGCAGCAATTCCCATTTGGGAGATACTAAGGTGCCGTCCTTCTACGAGATAGCTGGGAAACCAAGTGATAAAAAAGAACAGCGTATAATTATAGCCAAACATCCCCACAATCAAAGCCAGGATACTGCGTTGTTTAAGAATTGAAAAAAGGCTGACCTTAGCAGGTGCTGAACCAACTTGAGCAGCGGCTATGTCTCTGCCTGCCGTAATTTCTTTTAATTCTTCCTGGGATACCCGCGGGTGATTGTTGGGCTTATCGGTACTGATCTTGAACCAAGAGAAGGTCCAAATCAGCCCTAGAACTCCAAGGACAAGGAAAGCTGCCTGCCATCCCCACTTCAGGGAAATGAAAGCAACTAAAGGCGCTGACAGCGCTCCTCCAATCGGCGCTCCTCCATTGCATATCCCGACTGCTGTAGCCCTTTCCTTAAGCGGAATCCAGTTATTCATTGTTTTGTTCGTGGTAGAGGTTAGAGGCCCTTCACCAAAACCAAAAATAACACGGATAAAGAAGAGCGAAATAAAATTAAAAGCCCCTGCTGTTAAAGCACAAAAGATTGACCAAACAGCCATAGCATAACCCATAACTCTTCTCGGACCAACTACGTCTGATAAGAATCCGCCAATAAAATTGAAAAGTGCATAGCCGACAAAAAAACTGCTTAAGATTAGGCCTGAAGCAAACGGCGTTAATGAAAATTTCTTCGATAAAATCGGCAGGGCAACGGACATTGCTGATCTATCCACATAATTGATAGCATTGGACAAAAATAACATCGTTACAATCGTCCAGCGATACTTCTTAAACATCTATCATATCCCTCCATAGTTTTTATTAGCCTCGGCAGGTTAAAGTCTTAAGACCATTTCTCAACAGAGATAGATATCTTAGAATTAACACCTGCTTTTAGATATTGCATCCCAAAGACCTAACAAGTAATTTGCTCCAATGGCCCTGTCATATAATCCATAACCTGGTCTTCCCTTTTCCTCCCAAATCATACGGCCGTGATCGGGGCGAATAGGTCCCGTAAAACCAATGTCATAAAAGGCTTTCATAATTTCATAGATATCCAAAGACGAGTTTACATCCTTATGGGCTACTTCATTAAAAACACCGGGTTCGTGAATTTGGATATTTCTCACATGGCCAAAATGAATTCTTCCCAGTTTGCCAAAATAGCGGATGATCTCCGGTATATTATTCTCGGGATTAGCCCCTAATGATCCAGTACAAAGAGTTATACCGTTATAAGGACTATCAACCAAATGAATAAGACGCTCTAAATTTGATTTTGAAGTAATGATTCGGGGAAGGCCAAAGACAGACCAGGGTGGATCATCGGGATGAATTGCCATTTTTATATCACACTCTTCGGCGACGGGAATAACACCCTCCAGAAAATATTGCAGGTTCTTAAAGAGCTTGTCTTCATCAAAATCGCGGTACATTTCAAATAAGCTTTTTAATTCTGTTAAGCGTTCTTTTTCCCATCCGGGCAGAACAAAACCATTTGAACCTTTCTCCATCTCTGCGACAAGAACCCGAGGATCTAAATTTCGCAGCTTCCTGTCATCATAGGCTAAGGCCGTTGACCCATCCATAAGTTCTTTAGCTAATTCCGTTCGAGTCCAGTCAAAGACCGGCATAAAATTATAACAAACGACCTTTACGCCTGCTCGTGCAAGATTCCGCAATGTTTTGTTGTAATTCTCAATATAGAGATCACGACTAGGCAGCCCTAATTTAATATCCTCGTGTATATTGACACTTTCGATGGTTTCAAAAAGCAAGCCATAACTTTCGATATCATACTTTACGTTCATGATATCGTCTAACGGCCACACTTCTCCTACGGGGATATCAAATAAGGCAGTCACGACTCCTTCCATGCCGGGAATTTGTTTAATGTACGGTAAAGAAACACTGTCATGTTTTTTACCATACCAGCGAAAACTCATTTTCACGCGCCCTATCCTCCTCGTCTAATTATTTTATCTCCAGACCAGAACCCAGACCCCTTTCTTAATTTATACTAATTATACTACCATACTAGTTATATTAGTCAATGTTATTTAGACGATTGAGAGATAAAAAATCACCCCATTTATGGGAGTATAAAGTTAATTTCCCATAAAGAGGTGATTCGTATTTTTGGTTTTAGTTAAGTTTGTTTAATTTAGATAAAATAGTGCCTGAATTCAATGAGTAAATCTTCAATATCGATACGAATTTTATTTAGGTGTTTTTGAATCGTTTTAGCTGCTAAGGATAGATTTTTTTCTCGGATGGCTCGAACCAAATCTTCATGCTGACTTAGAAGCTCAGGCCAATCATGTTTGCCGGCAACATTCAACATCCTTACTCTGTTATAATGGGTACTCATTTGTTGGATTAGTGACCAAATACGACCCTTTCTGCACCCTTCGAAGATACACCTATGTAAAGCTTCATCAAGCTCAAAAAACTTCAGATAATTTTCTTCTTCTACACATAATTCCTGAAGGGTTATGTTAGACTGCAGTTCGAATAACTTATCTGCAGGAAATTCTTTAACCGCGAGATTTATGACTTCCTTCTCTATAGTTTCACGTAAGAAGAAGGATTCTTCTACATTCTCAACATCTAATAAAGAAACTCTTGTTCCTTTTTGAGGCAATATATCCAGCAGATATTCGCTTTCCAGCTGAATAAAAGCCTCTCGGACAGGAGTCCTGCTTACATTCAGCAATATGGAAATATCCTTTTCTGACAAGGCACTTCCTGGGGGAAGCCTTAAATTCATAATATTTTCTTTCAAACAACGATAGACATATTCACGTGTTGACTCGTGAGACAATCGTTCCGAGACGGCAATGTCCATACAGTACTCCAATCTTTTTGTACTAGTATACCAGTTTTTTGGTCCTACAGCCAACAGTGAATTACATCGGAAAGTTCCTAGCAAATTTAACCTCGTCTCCTACCCATTTAGGTTGGGGGATGAATTGCCGTATATCCGCAATAGTTGGTCGGCATGAATCCAGATATTTCGGCTTAAAAATTATAAAACCTATAAAAGCGATAAAGCCCAAGAAATATTCCAAATTTAGGAAATTCTTGGGCAGAAGACTTTATTTAACGTGCGAATTCCTGATTCTTCTTAACCTGTTTTCGTTTCAGACATGTAACCTAACGTCTTTTTCCTTGTCATATAATCCTCCATGTCAATTTCTCCGCGGGCATAGCGCTCATTCAGCAATTCAAGAGCTTTATCACTCTGTTTATTAACTGAAAGGAGAAATTCACCTAAGTGTTTAACAGTATAGAATATTAGCAGGAGAACAGCGATTGCGATAATAAAATGTAGCCCCATGTTAATTAAGGCGTAAACGTTTAAACCGCTACTTATTACATTGCTGCCGCCACTGTTGGGAACAGAGAAATTAGAACCAGGAGCATTGGGAATAGGCGTAATATGCCCCTGACTACTTCCAAAACTAAAGCCTCCACTGTAGGGATTCATGGTTCGACTCACCTCCTTTTTGTCCTAACGTTACTCTAAACCAGACATTTGGTATTTTCGTGACTAAAGTGTGATTGTTCTATAAAGGTTTTGCGTCTAAGAATATAAACGATGGACTTTTAACACCATTTTGAATGATGGTTCTGGTGTATGGACCTATCACTGCTGTTACATCACGGCAACATAAAGTACAGTCCCTGGTTAGTGGGCTGTACTTTATCTTTATTTTAATGGGCTTACTGTTTAATAAATTTTGATAAAGTCATTAAGATACTGTCAACATCAACATTCGAGAAATTAAAGGTAGTATTATAACTATACGAAAGAGTTCTGTACAAAAAAATTATGGGATGGACGATAAAGGCAAACTTGGCGAAAGCCAAGGACGCAAAGCTATGGGTCTTCCAGTTAAGCTGATGACTGCCAAGCTTCCGAAACGCTCATATCGCCATACCGCAAAGGTGTGGCGATTTTTATTTCCACCCTAAAATCCTAATAAAAGGAGGGCTCAAATCCTCAGCAACAGATGCTGCGCTTAAAGCGAATGATGAAAGAAAACGTATTAAGTAAACAACTAAAATGTGTTAGACGAGATAAGTCAACTAATTTTGCCAAATACCAATAATTTGGAGGCGCTATGTATGAGTTGGTTTAGAAATTGGGAAATTCGGAAAAAGATTTTAGCCTTGGTCGTAATCATGGTATTGTTCATCTGTGCAGTGGGTTTTGTTGGTTACCACTTTAGTTCCGTCGACAATTCTCAAATGGATGATATCTATGCAAATTACCTTCTGTCTGTTAAATACATAAATGATGCGCGAGCTTTGTCCAGGGCTGATGAATCAGATACCTTTCATTATTTTTTAGTCAAAGATAAAACCACTCAACAAAAGTTGCAAGACGAGATCATTTCTCTCTCTGATGACTTTGATAAAAGTTATGCTTCCTACTTGAAATTAGCTAATAACTCCTATGAAAAAGAAAAAGTATCGAAAATTAATCAGGAGTTAACCGCCTTTAGAACTGAACAGCAAAAAGCAATAGCGCTGGTCAAACAGGGAAATCCAACGGCTTATGAATATTTCGCTAATAACGCTCAAGCACATCTCGATACGATAAATACGACCCTGCAAGAACTTGCTGATTTCTGTGCCCAAAAAGCAGATACTATCTATACTCAAAATGACTCGACAAATATTGATGCCCAAAGAGTCATCATTGTTTTAACCCTCATCGCGGCTCTTTTGGGTCTTCTGATCAGTTATCTAATTTCTAATTTAATTACCATTAACCTTAAGAAAGTCTTAGCCGGGGTAGAACGAGTTTCAAATGGTGATTTGACAGTTGAAGATGTTATTGTCAAGGGAAACGATGAGTCAGGTAAGTTAGCCCAGAGTTTTAACCTTATGAAAAAACACCTCCTTGAACTAGTTAACCAGGTTAGTCATACCTCACAACAAGTAACTGCATCATCTGAAGAACTTAGTGCCATTATTGAAGAAAACACACAAGCTGCCAATCAGATCGCCTCATCCATGGAGCTTGTTGCCAACGAGACCGAAAAAGAGGCTATGGCTGTTGATGACGTAACTTCTTCTATTGAACAAATTTCTGCCAGCACCCAGGAAGTTGCGGCCAGCAGCAGTGAAATTGCCGACTCGATGACAAAAACATTGATGACAACTCAAGCCGGCCAAAAGGCTTTGGATGAAGTAACCTTCCAGATGACTAACATCAGTGACGGGACAAATATCATTCAAGAACGTATTGAAGGTCTTTCAATCAGCTCTAAAAAAATCAGCACCATCATTCAGTTTATAACTCAAATTTCGGAACAAACCAATTTACTAGCTTTAAACGCCGCAATTGAGGCAGCAAGAGCAGGAGAAAATGGCCGTGGATTTGCGGTGGTGGCTGAAGAAGTACGAAAACTTGCTGAGCAGTCACGAAAATCGACAACAGAAATCACTGCTCTTATTGAGCAAAATAATGAAAACATCGATTTAGCAGTTACTGCAATGGACCATGAAGTTAAAAATGTAAAAGAAGGCCTTGATGTCGTAAATGTCGCTGAACAATCATTTAAGGAGATCAGCAAACTTGTTGAGTCTGTTACAACTCAAATCGAAGAAATAACAGCAACGGTTCAACAAGTGTCAATTGGTGCTCAGCAGCTGGCAACTTCAGCCGAAAAAATAGATACCTATAGTAAGGAGACTGCTTCTCAAGCCCAAACAGTATCTGCAGGCATCGAGGAACAAGCAGCATCAATGGAACAAATAGCCTCATCTGCCAATATACTGGCTTCCTTAGCCACAGAAATTCAAAGTGTCATTGGCAAATTTATTGTTTAGAACCAAAAATCCGTAAAGAGGCTTTTGCAAAATGCATAAACGCCCCTCATAAACAAAACCCTGCATAAATAGTGGTTTAAATTCTCCACTTATATGCAGAGTTTTATTTATAAAAACGGATAGATATTCATTATGCAACAGTTCCTGCCCACCCTATTCCTTCTTCTAATCAGCCATAAACCACCAAGAGTGAGCAGCAGCACTGCTCCTACAACCACCGCGTATCCGAGAACGGGTCTACAAACCATCAGCACAAATGTAGGCAGGTTAGCCCCTAACCACAGAAGAAAAATCTCTGCAAAAAAAGTAATCTTTTTGAATTGCTTTATTTTTATAACATTTTATTGCTTCCTAGTCTTCCCTTCTTGATTCAATGTTAACAATGCTTCCATTTGATCAAAAGCAAACGCTGATGTAGCTGTCTCGTAGCCAAAGGCGCCCTGCAATTCAGGTTGATCCGAAATGCGGTAGGCGAGCATTCGTTCATAACACCATTGCTCATCCTTATTATCCCCAGCTTGATGAAAAATCCGTGCCGCTAACGCATAAACCGCTGCGGAATCGTTAACACCGTCTGGACTGCCATCCGCATGATAGGTACTGAAAATCTTACCGTTTGCCTGAATACTTTTATGCAGAAAATCCAAGAACTTATTAACATTCATCCCGGCTTTCTGAGCGTAATCAATCGTGTATAATTGTTCAACAGTGGTGAACTTTTCCGGCCAGACATAACTTCCCGTCTGCAAATTATAATTGGACGGGAAAAAGCCCTGATTATTAAGAGGGGCATTTTTAAGAATATCTAAAGTACTGCGAACTGATTGCTTGGCTGGAGGAAAATCGGCTGATAAGGTTTCCAATCCCACCGGATCGATATAGAATAAAGAAATTTTCTGCTCTGCTTTTCCTATTCTGCCATCGTAGCTGTCGCAAAATACATTTTCGTCCCGGTTATATTTATAAAGATTAAATGCCAAGAAAAAAGCTTTGATTTTATAAGTTAGCTCACCAAAGTCAGAACTTGCCACGTCCAAACTTCTTAATAATCTTAGTTGATCAACCAAGGCCGTTGCATCGTCCGGTTGTTTCTCCTGCAAATTTAGCCGCCAGTAATAATATCCTTTGGGGGCTGTAAAATACGTTTGCAGGTTATTAAGAACAGATTCAAACAGTTTTTTATCTTTGACAAGCAGAGCATACTCCATAAGTTGACCTTGGGACTCTAAAAGAACATACCTATCGTTTTCGGTTCCCACACCCTGACAGCTTGTCAGCAGACCCTCACTCGTAATAAAGTGCTGAGATAGTAACTGATCAATTTTCTTTTCAGTGCTGTTCTGGGTGTCAACATTAAGTAAATATTTACTAGCCAAGTTGCCCGGTTCCAAGTGGTTTATTTTATAGTTGAAGTATAAGAACGATCCAATAAACAATCCAGCAAAAGGAATTAGGAAGATGGCAAACAATTTTATTTTCTTTTTAATTTTAAGATCCACTCCTCTCCAGTAGCGTAAAACAAACGGCAGATTATGCCTTAACTTCAATGTTAATTCAACATTAACTCTTCTACATCAACTTAATTCTATATCTTTCATCAATTTCCTTCGTATTTATGGTCAAACATTAAAATTCAAACAAAATCTAACATTGAACGAACTAGTTCAGCATTATGCATGCAATTATCTCCCGTTAAACCATTATTTATGATCCTTTGACATATTCAGTAACTGAGTCTACAAAAAGAATACCATCTAAATGATCTATTTCATGGCAAAAACATTTTGCTAAATCTCCTGTCCCTGTTAATATTATTTCCTTCCCATTTTCGTTTAAAGCCTTAACCCTTACTTTAGCAGGCCTCTTAAGTTTACCCCATATATTAGGAATACTTAAACATCCCTCGATAACCTCTTGATTCCCCTCGCGTTCAATAATTTCGGGATTTACCAGCTTCAGAAGCCCTTGTCCCATATCAATGACAACCAATCTTTTTAGCAATCCAATCTGAGGAGCAGCCAATCCGCCGCCATTTTCTTTATACATTGTTTCTGCCATATCATTGAGTATTTGTCTTATTTTGTCGTCGATTATTTCAACAGGTTTACTCTTTTTTCGTAATAGTTCATCATCCAAAAACCTAAGCTTCCTCAAAGCCATTTAAATCACACCTCTTCTAATCTCTGCCTTAATTTTAAGGTAACTTTAGTTAACACCCTTCATTAGCTCCATTTTAACTCTAATTTCTTTTTCTAACACGATAACTTTTTTAAAGATCTTTTCCAGAACCTAAGACCCTTTTCATAACCATACAAAACAACTTTTTTCTCGGCAGCCAATGGAAGAACTAAATCCCTTTCGGATTTTTTCAAGGCCTCCGCAAACCATTCTTGTTGAGTCATTCCCGCTAAATCACAGATACGTTCGATGCGTTGTTTTTCATTCTCTGTAACAGGAAACCAAATTATATCATCCATGGAAAGCACCTCTCTTTTGGAAAACGTTAATTTTTACCAAAAACAAAAATATCTCTTCTAACATGAAGAGATATTTATAGCTCTCATCTGTTAGGAATACTCCTACAGGATTTAGCACCATGCTTACGCTGGTTGCTGGGCTTCATCGGGCCAGTCCCTCCACCACTCTTGATAAGAGATTTATTCAATTGATTGTGTTAATGATTAATATACTAGTTGCAAACTTCGTTTTTGTCAATTCTAATTTAAAAAGCCTAATGCTTCGTATTAATTTTACAGGCAACAGCTTGATCAACCATATCCTTTGATAAGATATCCGCATACACTTCTTCGTGTCTTTTCAGCCAGCTATTAGCATAGGTACACGTAGCCGAAGCCTTAAGACCTTTTTCTCTTAAATAATCAGCTACAACCTGCATCATCTTGCCGGCCATACCTTGCCCTCTCAAGCTTGGATTCACATAAGTATGGTCTATATCTAGCTCGCCATTTTCCTTAGAAACAAATGTTGCTTCACACATTAGTTCGCCTTTTTCATCGGTTGCATATATACGTCGATCTTCATACTGCCAATTCATAACTAATTCCTCCTCGATAGTTTCGTTTGGCCTCTATCGGGCCTAGGACTCACTTTAATTACTCTTGAACTCTCCTGATTTACCAGTAGTATTCTTTACGGAAGGTTAGTTGATACAAGTTTACCAGGAAACTAAGGATTTTTCACTATTAATTGTTAGATGATCCCCATTAACCACCTATTATTACCAATAGCTATTCCGGTTTATCATGATATAATACATTCAAGGGGAAAGTCCCTTAGTCTTTTTCATGGTACTTATATTGCCCTCCGGGGACAGCAATTCGGAGGGACTTTTTTCTAAGAGCTCGTCTGGCATAAAGTTAGACATGTCTCTTTGCGGAAGATTGAGGGGGTGGCTGCCAATCAATTCGTTTGGCAGCACCCCCTTTCGGATGTTGCATTATATAATTTCATTAGTCACATTTTTCAGCAGTCTTCGAGGCTGCTTTTTATTTGCAGATAATTCCTTCAATCATCTTCAACTCGCAGTAATGATTGATTTATAAATAGGTAATACAAAATTACCCATAGACCCACTACCACTTAAGGAGTTTTCAGCCAACATTCAGTAAGCTTTAAGTTTCACTTCAGTCCAAATTCAGCTAGCGGCCTTAGAATAACCTTGTCGTTAAAAAACATTTATCAAATCTAAAGGAGATGTTTAACGAGACTTGATAACTATGAAACAAATCATTGGGTCTACTTATTTACGGATCACTACCAAATGATAAGGTTATTGTCAATCTTGAATAAAGGATAGTAAAATAGAACGACCAGGTACATGTTTGTTTCATGTTCCTGGTCATTTAATTCATTTTAGGGGCAAATTTCGTTAACTCACAATTATCCTTAGAACTCCATTTGTAGGCATAAAAAGACAAAGGAAGAAAAAACAGGCTTTGTGAAGATACAAGTTTTCTTGTCCGAAAAACAGCTAAATGATATACTAATTTTCCCAACTTAGAATTAGGAGGATGAGAGAAATGGAGCTTTTTAATCAGCTTCAATTAGAAACTGAACGACTTACACTAATGGTATTGGATGAGACCTTTGCCGATTTAGTTTTGGATTATTATAAGCGTAATAGCAGGTTTCTCCAGGAATGGGAAGCTAAAAAGGAACCTGAATTTTATACGATTCGTTATCATCAAGAAGCGCTGCGCAAAGAATTGTCCAAAATCAATGATGGGGATGCATTCAGGGTCTGGCTTTTTAAAAAAGATGAGGCGTTGTCCAAAACAATTGGATCAATCGGCTTAAACAATATCGTTCATGGGGCCTTCCTCTCGTGCCACCTAGGCTATAAATTGGACCATACTGAAATCAACCAAGGCTACATGACGGAGGCCTTAAAAAGAGTTATTGAATTCGCCTTTACAAAATTAGGGCTTCATCGTATTGAGGCCAATATTTTGCCGCGAAATGCACGATCGATGCGAGTAGTAGAAAAACTCGGTTTTTATAACGAAGGCCTTGCCAAGAAATATTTGCGAATTAACGGCAAATGGCAAGATCATCTTCATATGGTTCTTCTAAATGAAGCTATGGAGTAAACTTTAATTCATTCCAACTCTTCAATAAACCATTCCTTTTCACCGTATTTAATAAAGTACTGACCATCACGCTCGATCAAGTTTTTACACAACTCACTATAGGAAGAACGGGACAGTTTCGTATCACCCGGCCAAAACAATGAGATATAAGGGATATGGTTCTTTATTAAAATATTGCCTAAAGGCAAGGGGAATTTTCGCCCATCATAAAGTTGCAATATTATCCGATCAGCCTGCACAGTTACTGATTGAACAAAAAAGGGGACATCTTCTACCTTTACGGGGTACAGTTGATTCTGCCATTCTATATTAAAGTTATTATGATCATCTTTTTGGAGATTAGAAGCAAATAAGCAGACAATTTCTTTCCTGATCATTACCAAGCCATCAGCGTACCATAGACCATTCTTGTCAATAAAGAGTTCTGGGGCGCGTAAATTACTCACGATATTGCCTCCTCGCCATAAAAATAGATATTAACTATTGCCGATAAGATATCTTCTTAAATCATTCCACGATTATCCTTTATTTCCTCCTTATCATAATGTTTTGCTCCAGGAATCGCTATCATAGTTATAATTATTTATAATTATTCTTCTCCTTATCTCGCACCATTAGATTGCAGACTTTCGTTTTTTTTCATCGCGGAGTACAATTAAAAAAGATCACAGAAAAGACTCAAGTTAAGGAGGAAAAAGCCATGATCCAGGGTAAAGGCTTGTCCCATTCGGAGCTTAGCGAAGTTGCCCGGCGAATGCGCCGCCATATTCTGAAAATGACCCACAAAGCCAAGGGAGGACACCCAGGAGGCTGCTTGTCAGCAACAGATCTCCTTGACGTTTTATATATGAACGTTCTCCGAGTCAATCCGCAAAACCCTCACTGGGATAAACGGGATTTTTTCTTTTTGTCTAAGGGACATGCGGCACCGGCACTATATGCAGCCTTATGCGAACGGGGGTTTTTCCCGGAAGAAGAGCTTCTCACTTTTCGTGAAGCCGAGAGTCGGCTTCCTGCTTATCCTAGCTGCGAATCGACCCCCGGTGTTGATATGGCATCAGGTTCGCTGGGCCAAGGTCTATCTATTGCCAATGGAGCGGCATTAGCGGCGAAACTTAAAGGTTCTGATCAACGTGCCTATGTGATGCTGGGTGACGGAGAATTGCATGAGGGACAAGTCTGGGAGGCTATGTTAACAGCCGCTCATTACCATTTAGATAATGTTTGTGCTATCGTCGACTACAACAAATTGCAGCTTGACGGTCGTCTCGACGAGGTAAAATCGTTAGGAGATCTGCCGGGAAAGTGGAAAGCTTTTGGCTGGAATGTCCTCGAAATCGATGGACATAACTTTCCACAGATTGAGAAAGCCTTTGCGCAAGCTCATGCAGTCAAGACACAGCCAAGTGTGATTATCGCCCATACGATTAAGGGAAAAGGTGTATCTTTCATGGAAGATCAAGTGGACTGGCATGCGGCTGCTCCCAGTGATGCAGAATTAAAAATTGCACTAGAGGAGTTGAAGTAAATGACAAAGATTGCACCACGTCAAGCTTACGGGGAAGAACTTGTTCGCTTGGGGCAAGAGAATCCTGATATCGTTGTCCTCGATGCAGACGTCGCCAAATCCTCGATGACATATTTGTTTAAAGAGAAATTTCCTGAGCGATTTTTTGACTTAGGAATTTCGGAGTCCGATATCGTGGGAACAGGTGCCGGCTTCGCCGTTGCTGGAAAAATTCCATTTATAAATGCCTATGCAAATTTTCTGCTTGGAAACGGCTGGGAGCAAATCCACATTTCGATTGCTTATGCAAACCAAAATGTAAAAATTGTTGGGCACAATATTGGCGCTTCTTCCGGCAAAGATGGCCCAACCCATTTGCCCTTTGAAGATATTGCTCTAATGCGTGTTTTGCCTGGCATCATGATTGTGGAGCCGGCTGATGCCATAGAAATGCGCAAAGCGGTGCGAGCGGCAGCCCAGTACCAAGGGCCGGTTTATCTGCGAGTCGGTCGCTTACCGACTCCCCTTGTCACCTGTGAAGAGGATCCATTTGAGCTGGGAAAAGCCCGTATCTTAAAGGAGGGACAAGATGTAACCATCATCGCCACTGGGGCAATGGTCGCCAAAGGACTGGAGGCAGCCGAGAACCTTGCCTCACTTGGAATTTCTGCTGAAGTCGTTAATCTTCATACCATAAAGCCTTTAGACAAGACGACACTACTGCGCTCAGTTCGAAAAACCGGTGCCGTGGTCACTGCAGAAGAACATACGATCCTCGGCGGAATGGGAAGTGCCGTAGCTGAACTTTTGGTTGAGGAATATCCCGTTCCATTACAAAGAGTTGGCGTAAAAGATCGTTTTGCCGTTTGTGCTCCCTATGATGAATTGCATGATGTCCTAAGCTTAACGTCAGAAACAATAACAAAATCCGTCCAAGATGTTATTCGGAAAAAGCGTCAGTAATTATTAATTCCCTTTGGAATTTGATCCGTAATAACCTATTAGGATTATCCCTTGGATAGATACTCTTCTCTTGATCCCTACTTTAGTATGAGCTTGATGATTATTCTAGAATTGAGAAGTAATGCCCTATCTCTTAAACCCAAAAAATGCCCCCACCATCCTGATGGGGGCTAATCGAGATAAGACTAGTAATTTTTGAGGATGAATCGGCCTATTAAGGTATTTTAAGGCCAAACATAACACTATGGTTACATAGAACCAAACTTAGTAAAAGGCAGATGGAGAACTAACAGTATGACTAGGATCTGCTTCACTATAAAATAAATGATTATCAGTTATTAACCCGGCAGCCTCATAGGAACACCGTTCAAGAACACTGGAATAGGTATTTGCCTTTTCAACAAAGAATTCAGCCATTTTGGCGGCATCTTCTAACGTATCAAAAATTAAAAGAGTGTAGCTATAGAGTACCTTGTTTTTAACGCGGAATATTGTATGTGGCAGATTACTCTTCTGAGCCAGTGACATTAACACTGGCTTTCTGCCTATTCTCATTAAAATGCTCAATGCCTCTAATGACACACAATTATTGGTCATCGATATTGATATAGCTTTCTGCATATTACATTTATTGTTAACTTTAAGATCGATATTATATTCTTTAGCCCACTCCTTGGTCATTTTGTTGTATAAATCGCGAACGCCTAAAACCGCGAGGGTATACTTGCCAATTAATGAATCAGGCATATTATCGAATTCTACTGGTGTAACTCCAATAACGATATTCCTTTTTCCCATTTAACGTCACTCCTATCATAATTTTTCTTTATAGATGAATCTTTAAACTTATTGAATATAATTATTAAACTTTAAATATTTGCGGTATTAGATAACTATTTGCGCCTGAAATCAAATTTTTAATTTATTTATTTTTCACAATAATTTAATTTATTTAAGTATAACACTTTATTTTGCTGGAATAAAATCGCTATTTCGAATTCTGTGATAATATAATTTAATTCTGAAATTTTCTCCTAGTCAAGTACCGAGATTAAACGAATACTAATATCTCACCGGTACCGATAATTTGGTATTAAATGAGCGTTGAAAAAGAGGCCACTCTTAGGTTAGAGTGGCCTCTTTCGAAAAATCCATTTCTAGTTAATGTTACGTATCATTGCCTACCGCAAATGCCTGAGCAATTTGTTTACCGACAACATAGTAACCTCTGCTTTCTGGCGTAAATATTAAAGGTTTTATTTGTTCGATAAGCGGGTGATCTCCTTTTTCCTGAAGGGTATCATCAATTTTCGCATCCAAAACCTCACCAATAAACTGCGTATGCAGGCCAATTTCAAGAACGTTTATAATTTTACATTCTAAATTAACCGGAAACTCCTTGATATAAGGTGCATCAACCAGATCACTTTTTACCGGTGTTAGCCCGGTATGAGCAAATTTATTTTCCTTTTTGCCAGATACTAAGCCAAAATAATCAGCTTCTTTAATATAGTTTTCTGACGGAATATTTAGCGTAAAGGCTTTTTTAGCTAGAAGGCTGCTGTAAGTATAAGTAGCTTTGCGTAGTGAAACCGCGACACAGGGCGGAGATGAACAACATATACCTCCCCAGGCAGCAGTCATAGCATTGGGATTACCTTCATCATCATAGGTACATATCACAAATACCGGTGTAGGATAAACCAAAGTTTTAGCTCCCATACTTTTTTTCATCTATTTCACCTCTTATGTTATTAACCAAACCATTTGGCAAGGTTCCTATTCTACATAATAAACAGTCAACCTGTTTAATTGAAGACGTATAGCCGCATATTTAATTTTGAAAGATAAGAAATTAATTTTGAAAATAAATAATGTTTCTTAAACGCTAAATTTCGACAACTTTTTCATATATTTTATGACATAATTTGATTTATACCCACCCTGTAAATGAGGGAAACTGATATTTCCACCTTTCCCCCTCTTAGGAGGGGCTTTTTTTTGCCAATATCCCTGCTCTATTAGTTTAAGCTATGCTCTAATTTGAATGACATTAGCCCAATCAGGGGCTGTTCCATCTCCGAACAATAATACAATAACTTTCATCCTTTGTGGGGGACGATCGGGCCATGGAGTTTGTCCGTCAGTAATGACAATTCCTAGTTGAGGTAAAGGCTTTAATCTTGCCGCGGCTTCTAAGCCAACTCTCATATCTGTTCCGCCGCCTCCCGTAAGTTGAATCTGTTCTGGACGAAACACTCGGCGACAAAACTCAACCGTATGATCTACAGCCAACACGAAGATTTTTTCCTTTTGTGCCAAGAACCTTAAAATACCGGCTATTTCAGCTAAAGCCTGGGAAAGCATTTTCTCAGACATGCTTCCACTGGTATCCGCCACCACTGCCACTGAAGGCAGGGGACAGCGCAGGGACGGAAATATAACATTTCCCCGTCCAATCTGCCTATGCCGACGCGAGGGACGGCAGTATGAATAATCAGTTGCCCCAATTGTATCTGTAACAGCAAATCGTATAGCCGCAGCAAGCTGTTTTCGCCAGTCTACCTTAGGTTGAAGCTTGTCTTCTGCCCAGCGAGACCAATATCCAGGTACACTGCCCTGACTTCTGGCATGTTCTCTGACTTGTTGAGCAACATTGCGGCGAATTAATTCTCCTTCAGTTAGACTGACTCCAGACGCAGACCCTTTGCTGGGTGGTTGATCCTCCCAAGACGCCATTTGACCGGTGGCACAAGAACCGGACAGACCGGAACCAGGCCTGGGAGGGGAATTCAGACCATTGACCTCAACCGTTTTGCCCGTTTGCTCTTGAACCGGTGAACCTGACGTTTGATTCTTCTTTTGATAAGCTGACGGCAACTGTTCCTGTTTCTCCAAAGCAACATAGTATTCCTCTGCCAAAAGACTTTCCGGTTGTCCGATATAATCGGGAGTTACAGGTTGAGCCGGAAATTTTACACCTTCACGAATAAGATCATCATTGATTTCCGCATCTGTTGCAATATTGCTTAAACGTGGATTAAAATCCTTCATCCTTTCAGAGTGGTTGCGGAGAAGATGACAAATTTCATGGTACAAAGCACCTTCGATAACTTCCACCGGCCATTGGGATAATCCCGAAGGGTCATAGTAGAGCCGCCAATACATATCAACCGCCATTGTTTTTAAACCACGTTTAGGCACCGGGCGGAGAGCCCAGGCGGCTGAAGCTAAATAGGGGCGTTCTTTCACCAGGCGGATACGGGCTGCCTGCAGCTCCAGGGGGAAAATCACGCCTGCAACACCTCCATACATTTTATAGCTTCAATTGTTTCCATAATGCCAGACTTTTCACCGGCTTCAAAGGTTCCGGATTCAAAAATATCCTGTGCGGCGACAATACTTTTGGTTCGCTCTCTCTGATCCATTATGGCCTCAGGATGCTTTAGAAACTTCATTGTCTGATCATGTAAATAATAAAAAGCCGGAGTATTTGGAGAGTTTTTCCGATAGCGCGGCAGAAAAACAGGAGGATAATCCTCAAATAATAGTTTTAATAGAGGGGCAGTATCTTTTAAGCGGATAGAAAACGTATGGATTTGCTTGTCTGATACGCAAATTGTCGATGAACAAATCGATTTACTCTTTTCCATTGTGTAAAGCCGGTACTCTTTTTCACCTGAAGGACTTACAAGAATTTCCGTCTTCCATCTGGTTCTCCGATTTTGATGCAGCCTCTCCAGATTTTCGATCCATCCTTGAGGAAGTGCGATATTAAAAACAGCAAAGAGATAACGGGCCCAGAGTTTGGAGCCTTCATAGTTATAGACGTCCAGCCAGGATTCCTTTATCTTATCTAGTCTCACTAAAACTCTGCCTGACGGCCCCGTAAAACTTTCTTTCCAGGGAATATTGCAATACTCATGAATAGGATTCACATTAGGCCACCTTTTTGCAGCAATGGTGCAAATTCCTTTAATTCATTCTGTGGTAACGATAATTCCGGTTTCCTCGCTGCCGCTAATTTTTTGGCTGCAACTGCTGCTATATCCTTTTTTCCAGAGTCTAAGGCACGGGCAAGTACACACCATGCGGCGGACCAGCGTTCCTCAGTCAGGCTGCCTACCGCTGCGTTAATAACTGATGACAATATGGCAAAAGCCAGGTCCCCGCGATCCGGCAGCACCAAATACGCTGGATTTGCTAATACCTCTTCAGGATCAGGCAAATCAAGTTCCCTGCGCCAGGATAGAAATTCCAGACAGGCTCCTTCCCCAATGCATCCGCCTATGAGAGAAGCAACTACATCCTCTTCGGCCCGCACTGTTTCCGCCGCTGCTAATAACCTAGCTGTCATAGACCAAGACCTGGGAGACGGCCAGGCTTTACCGACTTGAGCCTCATCCTTCGGTACCTGTAATAATAAGTGGGGCCGATGACGGATAAAGGAGGCTACAAGCACCTCTTTTTCAGATACCGAATCCTCCCAGGACGAAGCGAGATGTGGCAAATCAGACATAGACCAGCCGCTAAGCATACCATTAACCCAGCTGAAAGTGTCCAGAGCCCAAAAAAGATGGCAGAACCTATTGGCCAAAGGAGCGGAAAGATCCCACCCACCTACGGCCTGTTCCGGCGGGTTTGCCGATGCAACAACAGATACCCCGGCCGGTAAAGCTAAATCTCCAACTACTCTTTCTAAGACAACCCTTAATAAAGCTGACTGAACCGCGGGCGGAGCCGTGGATATTTCGTCCAAAAAAAGCAGACCTTTTCCGGCCCGTGCCAAGCGATAAGCCCAGGCCGGCGGCTCCATACGAACGCCTTCCTCCCCAATTACCGGTAGACCTGAAAAATCTGAAGGTTCACGAATAGAGGCCAGGACAACTTCGAGCGGAATTTCCAAAACATCCGCGAGCTTAGTAATTGATGCCGTTTTTCCCACACCCGGAGGCCCCCAAGTCAGAACCGGAATTCCAGCCTGAACTGCGATGGCTAGAGCACAAACTGTACTAGACATAACGTTTCGCACCTCTATATAGGCCCAAGCTGTGCTGTTATCGTTACAGCAGTACCCCAGCCCGACCATTATTATTTAACTAAATCCTTTCCAATTCACCTTGATAATATAACTAAATTTTCTATATCATCTTTTACCCCACAAGAATGGGAATAAATTAAAAAGACTGCCATTTTGGCAGTCTTTTCCCTTTCGCCTAAAATTTTCCCTTAAGCTGTTATCGCTGGAAAACTATTTTGTCCCATGGATATAGGCAACAATTTCATCAATTTTCGTTTTACATGTAAAATCTGTAGACTTGTCGTAAATTGAAAGCATACCTTTCTCATCCGAAGTTAGAGGCTTATTTCTTTTTTCTTTCCATTTTATAGATGCCTTGAGTAGATTCATCAATGCTTTATCTACAACGTTTAATTTCTTATAATCAAACCCACCCCGCAAATAAAAAAACTTTATTAATTTTTGTTGCTCAGGAGTGAAGTTCTTTTTGAACACATCATTTATTACTTCGTCTTTTGCTAAAGACAGCCCTGTAGCAAAAACTATAATCTTTTTGTCTTTGAGCTTATCAAGGTTATTTGTGATAAATTTCAATCCATTGATACCTACTGCATATAAGCCGCCACCATAAATAATAGTATCATAAGCTTCTAACATATTAACAGTTACACTTGAAACGTCGAATCTATCAGCTGTCAACTCCTCAGAAAGCCATTCAGCATATTTTTGAGTAAAACCTGTTTTCGACCTATATATCACCACAGTTTTTATTAGAATCACCTCAACAGTTGGTATTTTATTATGCACTCGTAAGACTCCCACTTCGACAAGCGCGAGTGGTTCACATACCTTGCATCCTTGGAGATAGGGTCCATCCAGCGCGATAGCATTAGTTATGGGCTAGGCTCTTTCGGCGAAAGTCCACAGGACACTTTCGCCACCAAAGCCCCGATATTTAGCTTTAGCTGAACAAGATCACTTATTTCTTTATTTATCTAGCTAGCTTGAAAACCTTATTGCAGATCCCAACGGGTTAATGTATATCTAAATGTATATGTAATATAGTAACATACTCACAACTGCAAGTCTTCATTTCTTCAATTATCCATTTATCCTTTTACACCAATCATAAGATTAAAGAAGCGGAAAAAATCGGATTATTGAATAGTTCCTAGGCCAAACATGCATGACTTCAGTGTTCAGTCAATAGGAAAAACGGTTAGCAAGTTGGCTGTGGACACAGTCACTTGCTAACCGTTAGGCTGCAAATTATATACTTTTCGTTTCGTCATACAAATAATCTACTACCGGTTCAAGAGGATCGACGATATTGTCATCTTTTACTTTAAAATTCAATTTTTTCCCAACAAGGCTTGAGAGAACCAGGATTATTTTTTGGTTTTTATCGTTAAAGAGCGGCGGAATATCGTGTTCAACAACTTGAATAATACCTTCGGAATTAATCCTTAACTTACAAAGTAAGTCTGCTACGTCCCATTTATCTTCATTAAAGTAGTCCTTAAGGACTATGGTTGTAGTTCCATTCTCTTCGAATATTTCCGAATCCACATAGCCCTCCACGGGCATGACTTCTTTCAGCATCATTTTTAGATCTTCCAGCTCAATTGTTACTTCTTCAAAATAGCTATCTTTAACCTTTTGAATATAATTATTTTCTGTCATATTAAACTCCTTTTTTCTCACCACATCTAAGGACCTATTTACTCCTTATAGCTTCGAAATTTCTCTATGAATCTTACAGAAGCCTCTAGTCAAATTTCTCATATTTCCTTGTTAAGTATAAATTCTATTACTTTTCCATTAGTATTTTTCCATCTTTGTTAAAAGTATATCCAGCCCAAGTTTAAATATTTTTGACACTATTCAACGAACAGAACCTCAAGACTCAATTACAAATTGATGTTATTAATGCGGCAAAAAATGACAGGGCTATTTCTAAGTCTAAATTAGGTATAGCCCTGTCATTCTTCTCAATACATCAATTTACAGCCCGTCTGTAATGTATTTCTTTCTGGCCAGGAATCCTTCTATATAATACGTTAAAATTACGAAGACACTCATTATTCCAAAGTATTCTATAATTATTGCAAGTACATTAAGTGCGTTAGGGCTTTGGAATTGTCCTTTGGCTTCTCTCGAGAACGAATGATCAAAATCGCCGTGAGAACCTCTTCCTCTATCTCGTTGTTGTCGATCATTTGCTTGATTTCCTAATACACCTTGGGTTTGCTGTTGAAGCCCATCATGCGTGGTTTGAGAATTAGTCATCGAAAAAACGTCGCTGATATTTGCAATTTGGCCAACAAAATTTGTTGAGACTATCTGATAACCACCGAACAATAGGAAGATAATCATGAAAGCCTTGGCTACAACCTCTGTTGTCTTAGTTGATTTAATTTTAAATAAGTTTTTGAAGAAACCCATAATCCACTTCCAATGAAGCCCGATATGAATACCAATCAGAAGGAGAGTTGAATAAGAAGCACTGACGTGAAATGTTCTAAACAATCCTTCATTACCAACGCGAAGATTGGGAAAGAGAACTTTAGAAATAAGTATTCCGCTTACGATGATTAAAGTAAAGGCAATTAATAGAAGGAGATTGAGAACATATCCCAAACGAGTTTTTATGGGAAGTTTCGGATCAAATAGCCTCAGGCTAACCTTCTTTACCCATTGAAAATTCAACACGATATGAACTAGAATACCGAAGCCGATGCCAATTCCGCATACTTCATGGAAGGGCAAGGCAATGACATGTGTATTAAAAAGCAATACGAAAATAACCGATAGAAGAGCATCAATTAACAGTTTTACAAAGTTTCTTTTCACAAATCTGTCCTCCAAATCCAAAGTTATTATTACTTTGTTATTATGGAGAATAAAACTTAAAAGAAGATGAGTAATACCTGAAAGGTTACTGAAAGTTTAGGGTTAAAAAGCCTGCTGCCAAGGCAGCAGGCGAGTTGCATATTATTTCCTATTAGGTAAATACTTAGACACTTTGGAACGTCTTATTATCTAAAGTTCCTTCTGTATAACCGATATGCCAAACTTTTTTCTTTGAGCAGGCCGAATACCAGATACGTAATTTCGTTGTATCTCCGTGCTCTATAACAAAACTGCTCCGATAAATGTATCCATTATCCCACCTCTGCCCTGAGCTGGATGCAATTAAGGCCCTCTCAAAAGGGATACTAAGTTCTTTAGGTTGTGCCATTGGTGCAGTTGCATAAAACAATTGACAATTATTAATAGTTTCTCGTTTAGGCCATCCTGCTATTAAGAACTCAATCCTTTGCTCGGGATAATTAGGCTTGGCCGCTATATGCCAAGGAATATATCCCCCATTCCATGTATCCCAGGGAGCACGGCAAGGCTGACCTTCACTCCATATCATGCCGTTTTTCGAAGTATACAGATACATTGTAAATCGCGAATCAGTAGTCCACATATACCATTCATGAGCACTTTTACGCCAAACGGTAGGAGATAAGACTAAACCTGTTCTTGTAAAGTCCCAAGCTTTTTCAAAACAAAGGACTTTATTACTTAACTCATGTGTTGAACTTATTTTTCTTGCCCATATTTTCTCAAAAGCGTTATTACTATATTCACGCCAGTATAAAATCAGTGTGTTATCCCCTGGATCATAGACCAATTCAGGGTCGGAATTATAATTTTTGTCCAAAATCCCGAAGGGCTTCGGAGCTAAAGGGTTCTTTATACCAGGGAGATTAACCCAGTTTATCCCGTCCATACTTGCCAAAATGCTTGGATTTTCGAGAGCACTATTAAAATTCGGATACGGAGTAAGTGCCATCCAATAGCGAAACTTACCCCAGGTCTCCATTTCATATTCAGTTTTAAAATCAATGATACTTGGATGAACAGCTTGGCCAGAATGATCGTACGTTGGGGTATCCAAGTAATTAGATGCATTAATTAGTGAATTGTTCAGTACTCTTTGGGGTAAATAATGTGGTTTGGATTCTGAAGCAATTACTGAAACAGATTTCTGAGTAGCAGATTTCTGAGTGAGAACTTCAACTGGGCCATTCTTGAATGAAAACAATCCAAAAGAGTATAAGCCTGCGGCTGTCCCGGCGATCATTTTAATGAAAGTTCTTCTTGACGTCATAATTCAACCCCATTATTTATCCAGTTTTTAATGCCCCCACTTCTATAAGTGGGGGTGGGTCCTTCGTAAACTTCAGGTGAGGTAGAGTCCCCAAGTGAAGCCCCGATGTTCAGTTTTATCTGAACGAGTTCACTATTATGAACTTATTTGAGCGGCCAAGAAATTTACATGTATCGTCATATCAACAGTATATAGTCAAATAAAAACCCAATCCATACTCCAAATTCTGGCTTAATGTCAAGAAAACATTTTGTAAATAATCTTTTACTTTTACAACCAAAATGCGTTGGCGAGAAACATTACTTCTTACCAACGCATAAACTATTTGCCAATATATGATTTTCCTTTATAAATCTTCTTTTTTCTATTCTAATGAATCAATGGGCTAGTTTATCAAATTCTATGATGTTACTGAACATGGCCGGATGTGAACCAGTTGGGTATAAAACTGTTCGGTTAGCAGGGCGAAAGTTTACTATTCTACTAATACAGCTTTTTTAAATTCCTCAATTCCAATGCGCTGCATAAATCGAGCAGTTCTCTCATTAGGTTTCGCATTTTCCCGATAATATTCTAAGCACTTTTCAGTCAATTCGACTACCTGATCATCGCTTAAATTTTCAGCGATGACATCACCAATACGAGGAATTCTGCCTGAATTCCCCCCAAACACAAAGGTCCAACCCGTTCGCTTTCCAAAAATGCCAAAATCACGTACAAAACTCTCAGCGCAACATAAGGGGCAACCGGATACACCTATTTTCCCTTTTGCGGGGAGTTCTTCTCCCACTAAAAGTTCCTCCAACCGCATTCCCAGACCAAGAGAATCAAGAATCCCAAATTTGCAAACAGTAGTACCTGGGCAGGCCTGAACATAATGAACACATTTCTCAACTGCTGGTCCAATACCGGTCCCTAACTCTTCCCACACTGATTCGACAATCTCAGGTTTCATTCCTACTAAAGCAATCCTCTGAGCGGAAGTAATCTTAATGATTGGAATTTCGTATTTTTTGGCAACACTCGCGATCTTTTCTAATACTTCAGGAGTAACCACCCCGACCGGGATTCGTGGAACAATAGCATACGTTTCTTTATCCCTTTGAATAAAAGCTCCTTTTGGTGCATTCTGCTCTGACATAGTAAACCCTCCAAATATGGTTGTATCAAATACTTCTAATTCGGTAAAGATACGTCCAATCCTTCTAAAACCAAAAATAATGTAAAACTACTAGAATCATATTAATAGCAGTAACGTTTCATTAATAAGAGGTTATACTTCTCAGAAAATGAAAAGCATAACCTCTGATATTTTTCTATATGTGAATTTATATTAACACCCTTAAAATATCAACATTGCCACAACACCGCTAATTATACCAATAAACATTACAGCACCTGTTACAAAAAGAAGAACTTTCGTTGGGAAGACCCGCTTGACCATAATTAGAGATGGCAAACTAACTGCTGGCAACGTCATGAGTAAAGCGGCCCCGGGACCAATACCTAAACCAAAGGCCATCAGTGATTGTACAATAGGCACTTCTCCTGCAGTTGGTATGATAAACAAAGTTCCGGCTATGGCAAGTCCAATTACTGCTAAGACACTGTCAGCCCACTCTGTGCCTATTGCCGGAAATAACCAGGCACGAATAGCCCCTAGAATAACGACAACGATGAAGTAAGCAGGAAGCGTATCTCGAATTAAAGGTAACAGAGCCTTAATCCATTGTCTAAAAAGATTCCCTTGCGCTTCGTCTGTTAGATCATCTGTTACGAAATGCTCCATGGTCTCATTATCTCTTACCCAGTTATTAGCGAAGTATCCGATCCCAAAAACCATAATAATTCCAACCACAATTCTAAAAAGAGCCAATTTCCAAGAAAGTACAAAGCCCATAAAGATAATAGTTGCCGGGTTAAGCACAGGATTCCCAAGCCAGTAAGCCAGAGCCGCTCCAATGGAAGCCTTCCTTTGCCGCAGACCGACGACGACCGGAGCCGAGCAGCATGTACACATCATGGATGGAATTCCTGCAACCCCTGCAAGCACTGTACTCTTAACATTAGTTCCCCCAAAGATTTTATAAATCCAATCCCTTGGTAATAATACCTGTACTAAAGACCCTAACAAGAGTCCTAAAATAATGGCTTGCCACACTGCCTTAAAATAGGTAATAGTATAATTCCAGGCTGCTGTCCAGGAGGGGGCTGGAGGAGCCGCGGCTTTACCCGAAACAATAGAATCCCCAATGGAATGTTTAGCAGCCGCCAAAAAAGCCTTGTGATAATAAGGATTCCATTTTACATACCATACACCAACTAAAAATATAATTGCTAATAACAAAACATAAGGTAAATAATTTCTGGTTTTTTGATTCATCTGTACTTCAATGTCTCCTCCCATTTATAGTTCTCTGATGATGCTTTTTCTCTCCAATAATATTTTAATCATATATAAGCATCACTGAAGCATTATATAATATTACTCATTAATTTCCTAGCTCATAATTTTTAACAGTCAAAGACAAAGCAGCAGTTCATTCACTGCTGCTTTGTTTTTATAAATATTAGTTCCAATAGGGTTATTCAAGCAAAAACCGCCCATATAAATAAAGAAAGTTGTGCAAAATACCCTTAGTACAGAAATCTACGATTGTTAGGAAGGTGTTTTGGCAATGCCTAATCAAAATGTAAACCTCCCCATATTTGATTTCCGTGGACCCAGCCCTCTATCTATGTTATTAGGATTTATTTTCCTTTTAGCCGGCGGCTTGATTTGGTTTATAACTGGATGGCTGGGCTGGATAATAATTGGGGTTATCTTAGCCCTTTTGGTTGGGTATGGTGTAAAAGTCGCTAATCAATGGGAGAAAGCTGTCATCCTTCGTCTTGGTAAGTTTAGTCACTTAGCTGGACCAGGTATGTTCTTTGTGATTCCAATAATCGACTCTGTAAGTAACTGGATTGACCACCGTACGATTACCACAACTTTTAAGGCCGAACAAACTCTAACAAAAGATACGGTGCCCGTTGACGTTGATGCTGTGTTGTTTTGGACCGTGGTAGATGCTAAGAAAGCTTCGTTAGAAGTTGCTCAGTATAGAGATGCTATTTTTTGGGCAGCGCAAACAGCTTTAAGAGATGTTATTGGTCGAACAAATTTAGCTGAAATGCTCTCTGACAGGGAAAGAATTGATCGTGAACTAAAAGAGGTAATTGATAAGAGGACTGAGCCCTGGGGTATTGTTGTCAACGCTGTTGAAATACGGGATGTCGTATTGCCATCAGGGCTACAGGATGCCATGAGCCGGGAAGCTCAGGCCGAACGGGAACGTCGAGCCAGAATCATTTTGGGGACTGCTGAGACAGAAATTGCAGCTAAATTCTCTGAAGCCGCCAAATCTTATGAGAATAATCCCGTTGCTTTACATCTGCGGGCAATGAATATCTTATATGAGGGTATCAAGGAAAAAGGAGCTATGGTCATAGTACCCTCTTCCATTGTAGAAACGATGGGGCTTGGCGCAGTCTCCGGTTTAACAAGCCTTGCTTCAACGGTTAAAGATTCTAACGAATAAAAAGGCTCTCCTTCTACTAAAAAGAGAGCCTTTCATTGGTCACATCGGCCATAGATGAAAACCAACCATTTTTAATTACTTATTGGGTGAATACAACAATCAAGATCATTTTAAATTTCTTGACCGCCAGCAGCGCGTGTGGGACGCCGGCTGGCATGACTATTGTCTCTCCTTTTTTTAAAGAAAATTTTTCTTCCCCAATCGTAATTTCTGCCTCTCCGTCAAGAAGATAGACCAAGGCGTCTCCACTTGAGGAATGTGCACTAATTTCTTCCCCTTCAGCAAAAGCAAATAGCGTAATACTTAGGGATTTCCCTTGGGTCAGAGTTCTGCTTACAACCTGGCCCTCAGTGTATTGAACCAATGTTTCCATTGCCAGAGCCTTAGAAAAATCAATATTCTTAATAAAATGTTCTGTCATAGCTGTAACCCTCCGCTTAAAATTCTACTTAGGTAATAGTATGAATCATAAAATATGTTCTAAACGAAGCAAATAATAGATTAGTAACCAAAAATTATTGAAGATATTGAGCACTCTACTTGAGAAGCTGAAAAAGGCATCATTTTAATAAAAACATTTCTTCGTTTTCTGGCAGCAGGCTTAGTCCACCCAAAAATGCAAGATTAGAAAATAGCAAGGGGCCTAGTAATGGATTTCGATACATGATTCTTGCCCAGACAATACTCTGAGTTCCTGCTAAATCACCCATGACGTGGAACCCGAACCCCAATAAACCTACGAATAGGTTAAGTGTTACGATGGTTAAATAAAGATAAGTTTCTGTAGTGTTTATTTGATAATATGCCACATAGAAACAGGCAATTGTGGCAAGTGAGCCAGAAATGATCGGGATTAGAGTATAGACCGGTATAAAAGCAAGGCGTGCATGATCTAAAAATGCCGCGACAACCGCACCTAAAAAGCCAAGAGCAACCAGCATCAATAATCTTGATCGTCTCGCCGTTCCTCGATAACGTTCACTCACCAAGGCATAGCTGGAAATCCCCGCAAAAGCGATTGGAGCAGCGACCGGAGAGCCCTCGACTAATAGTCGAAACAAACTCTCGCGGCTGAAAGTGGCGTTTCCCGAGATGTGAAAAAAAGTCCCTAAAACACCAACAACAACACCTAACCACATAACTCCCTGAAAGACTCTCTTTACTCCTCTATTAGAGGCAAAAATGAGTTGGGCAAGAATGGCTAGAACTGCAAGCGGGGTATAAATTAGGGGAATTAGTTCCCAACGAAAAAAATTGTTTTGGGAGTGGGCAATGAGGACATCAACGCCCGTTAGCAGAAAATTTATAGCCATCATACCAAGCAATAGAGAGGTTTTATAGCGAATAGCTATTTGATAGAACCGACGGATCATATCTCCAATCCTCCCCTAATGCTTCGCTTTCAAAGCATCGGCCTGTGATTGCATTTCAACTAATGCTTTTTCTTGCTCATAAATTCCATTCCAATTTACATAGTCTGCTCCTCCCATAACGGCTCCGAACCTTGCTCTACGGCCTTCATGATGCCATAGTTCGAAATATTCAAAGTCGATCGGAGTTCCAAAGGGCTTGGTGCCTAGCAAACCAGAATTGCGCAGATCTTGGACAATCGATTTACCCTTCTGGACATTTTGATTGGAAAGGGCAATGGTTTTGTCCGCTTTGCTCATGACGTCATTGATAAACGACTGGACATGACAATTAAGGCAAATTGAATTCATCGTTTGTTGGTGAACATCCCCATCCTTGCGCAGTGAAGCAATTTCAGGAGTTAGGTTATCTTTTAGGCGCTGGCCTACATCGTGAGTTCCTTGAACGCTGCCAAAGGCCGACATATGACAGGTGGCGCAAGTTGGAGCCGGAAAATCATTGACAGTCAATGTTCCAGGAGGTGCGTCCATATTATATTTTGATTGATTTGCTTGATAATAAGTTCCGTGAGCCGATTCGTTATATATTTCTGCCTGCGGATGATCGGGGCCTAGATGGCATTGGGCACATGTTTCCGGTTTGCGGGCTTGTGCCACATCAAAAGTATGCCTTAAATGGCACTTTGTGCAATCCCCAAAACTACCGTCACTATTCTTTTGACCAACAGCATGGCAAACCTCGCAAGATTGAGCACTAGCATCTTTGCCGATGAGATTATAAACGGCATTAGCATTGCCCCCATTGAGAGGCTTGCCATTAGCATCGAGTAAATGATATTTAGCCAGTTCTTCCGAAGTGAAATTTTTTGCTCCTTGGACCGCATACCATGATTTTGCAGAATGATTGCTTGCCTCAAACTGTTTCACTTCGGTTGCATGGCATTGGGCGCAATTGTTAGGTGTTGGTTTAGAGATAATTGCAACATTGTAATGCTGTTTCGTTAATGTATCTTGCCCTTTCACTGCTTTGTGGCAATCGAGACATTGAACTCCACGACTGGAATGTTCGCTGTCATGATATTGTTTGATAACTCCCGGATTTTCTTTCTGGTGACATTCTACACAAGCCTTATTGTCTCCGGTTGCAACCGCACTCAAAGACGGCACACTCGTACTTAGTCCTTTAGGGCCAACGATGTAATGGTAGGTTAAGAATAATAGAGCACATACAAGAACAGTTCCCATCCCTAACAGAGTAATCATACGTTTTGAAGTCGGCTTCATTGTTAGGCCAATCCCCTCCTCATAAGTAATTTTCCATTAATAGTGGGTGCTTTTTGGTAATGACTATGTGTTTTAAATAAGAATAAGTACGATTATATTTTGAATTCTCTAAGTAATTTTCAATTCCTGCCTATTTTTAATCATAATTTTTCGTCAATTTTCGACAGTTGATTCTAAGTGACTGATCGCGGCATGATTTCATAACTCCCCCTCCTTTTTTCCTATAACTTTTGATTTTCTTACTAGTTGCTGACCTCCCTCCCAAACATAAGACTCTCTCAACTGTCCTGATTTTCCTATCAATTAATCATAAACTAAATTCTATCATTGATATGTGATTTAGATCACTAAATAAATTTCTTTCCGAAATATCCCAAAAGGTTACTTATCTATGGAACACCCCGACAACAAAAGGGTTGAATGAAAACCTTATCATCCAGCCCTTTTACAGATGAGTTGTCTTTTTACGAATCCAAAACGTACTTAAACAGTATGGAATACTTTCGTTATAATTGTAAAATATGCAAGTGCAGCCGACACCATGATAACTGTCAAAGGAAGCCCTATTTTCAAATAGGTCATAAAATTAATCTCCACATTTTCCTTTTTAGCAAGCTCTGCGACAATCAAATTGGCGATTGAACCAGTCAGTGTCAGATTCCCTGCAAATGTGCTGAAAATAGCCAATGAAGCCCACCAAATATGTCCCATATGCAGCGGAACTAGATATTTCAGCAGCATTACAGCTGGCACATTACTAATAATATTGGAAAGTATCACAGTCAACATTGAAAATACCCATAAACTTTGGATACTTTTCATCCATGGCATATGAATAAGTAACATGAGCAAGCCACTATGCTCGATACCACCAATGATTACAAATAATCCTATGAATATGACTAAAAGATTAAAGTCTATACCGATGTATATTTTATTCGGTTTAATTCGACGAGTTATGAGCAAATATGCTGCTCCTAGACTGGCAACAACCGCTGGATCAAATCCCATTAAAAACCCTAGCAAAACTAGAAATACAACAACTAAACCCTTCTTGACTAAATATCCATGCACTCCCCCCATCATCGGCTGAACCTCTGGAAGGTGACCGCTCAGTTCCCCTTTGTACATCCAACGAAGCATAACGTAAATAAGTCCAAGTCCTAAGAGTGTGAGTGGAATTGCCAGTGCCATATACCAACCGAAATTGATGTGTGAAAGGCTGCCAATTAGGATATTTTGAGGATTACCAATTAAGGTGGCTGCGCTGCCTATATTCGAAGCGGTTGCTACTCCTAGTAAGTAAGGTGTGGGATTTAACTTTGCCTGCTTGGTAATCATGATTACAATCGGGGTTAAGATTAAACAGATAATATCGTTAATAAAGAAGGCAGACAATATACCTGTTATAAGAATGATCATAAACATTAATTGATTTTTGCTATGCAAACGATTTAGGAACTGATTTCCGGCTAGTTGAAAGAATCCCGACATATTTAAGTAGGACGTAATAATCATCATTGAGAATAAAAGGACTATCGTCCGGTAATCTACGGCCTGGACCGCCTGATCGAAACTCATTACTCCTGTTCCAACTGTTAGAGCAGCACCAATAATTGCAATTCCGGCACGATCTACTCTAAACAACGGGCTTTTTCCTAAAGCAAAAACCAGCATAGAAATCGTTAGAATCAATCCAGAAATAATCAAAATTCGGCACTTTCTTTCTATAATGGCTAACAAGCAAAAAAACCGAAACTGGTTTTTTCGCCAAAAAAGGTTGTCCAAGGAAATTAAAGGTTAGATGTTCCAAAGATCTGGAACTTATTGATCATTTGGTTTAGCTCTTCAGCTAAATCACTTTGTTCCTCAGCTATCTTGGAAATATTTCCAATGGCTTTTGCTGTATCATTCATGCTTATTGAGATTTGTCCTGAATTCGAAGCGCTTTGCTCTGTCGATGCAGCAACTGACTCAATAGTCCTTAAAACTTGCTCAATTGAAGTAGAAATTTCCTCAGCATTTGATTCGAATTTCTGGATTAACTCATATACAAAGTCCATATCTACATCATACTGCAAACTTGTCTCAACCATCTGTACATAGTCATTAGTTACTGGCCCATTAATATAATCCAACAGATCCTGTGCATATTCGGAGAGATTTCCGAATACTGTTTGGACCTCTTTAGTAATTGTTTGAATGCTTGAAACCGTTTTAGCCGATTGTTCCGCAAGTTTACGAACTTCTTCTGCTACAACAGCAAAACCCTTGCCGCTCTCACCTGCCCTAGCAGCCTCAATCGCGGCATTCAGAGCTAATAAATTAGTTTGGCTCGCAATATTAGAAATAATATCTGTCATATTGGTAATTTCGTTAACGATTTGGCCACTTTCAATGGCCCTTAAGATATGCTCTTGTTTCTGGGTATAAATTTCTTTACTAAGATTAGCTGAATTTACAGTATCGGTTTTTAGATTTTGAACTCGTTCCTTGATTTCACGTGTGTGTTCTAAACCTTTATCGGCTACATCAAAGAGTTGCTTGGTAGAATCTAATATAACCTGGCTTGACGCACTCACTTCTTCCGTCGCTGCAGTGTTTTCTTCCATGCCTGCAGCAATTTCTTGAGTCGATGCATTTACCATCTGAGTTTGGGTAGAAATTTCTCTAATAGACGATGAAATGGTTTTACTCTCTGTATTTAATTGATTCGAGTCCTGCAGTATTTTTTTAAGCAAGCCTCTGATACTTTCAATGAATTGATTAAAACTTTCGGTTAGCTGACCTAATTCATCCTTTTTATAGATCTCGCCCCTTATAGTAAGGTCCCCGCCCCCAGCTTTATCCATAAGCGTATTTAGTTGTCCTATAGATTTTACAATTCCCCTGTAAGTGGAAAATAGGAGAACCGATAGTACAATAGCTAAGAATATGCCGAGCCCACCTATTACTGCTAAATCCTTTCTAAAACTATTGGCATTAATATCCGTCTGTTTTACCATGGCTTCATTTTGTGAATTCGTTTTTGCGACAATTTGATTCACCAATGAATCCATATCGTCCGTTGGTTTTCGGTCAATACCTTTCACAAGCCCATCAACAATATGTAAACTTTCCCTGTTACTCCTATCGTAGTTTTTGATGGCTGAAGTATATTTTCCAAAAAGTTCTTTGTGATTCGCTAATAAGGCATCAGCAGAAGTGGTACTCATCCCTTGTTTAGCCATATCTACTTTAAGCTCTGCCAAAAGAGTTTGAACAATATTATTCTCTTGCTGAAACTGGGTGTAGTAATTTTGGAAAGATTCTGGGTCATTACCTCTTATTAACGTATCCTTCCAATCTTGTACTTGTTTTTTAAATTCAACTTGAGCCTGTCTTGATTCGTTAACCATATTAGTAAATGCCATTGTTTTTTGTGCATTATCTAGGTTTAGCTTATTAAGGCTTTCAAAATTGGCAAAAGAAAAAAAGCTAGAGCCTAGGATATAAATTAAAACAAATCCTAGCAATAAAGATAATCTGACACCAATCCCTTTACTATTCTTGCTGCGGCTATTCTTCAAATTTTTTCCTCCTGTTATCTAACATTATGTTATTTTCAAGCTTATTGTAGCTTATATCTATCATGAACTTAAGACATAGCTGCGTTTGAAGAAAACCTAACTTACCTTTTGTAGATCTGCCATAAAAAAACAGACCCTATGGTTTTCAGGTCAATATTCGACATATTTCATAATATTCCTCCACAATATACAATTAATTAAAATTGGCCTCATATGCTCTTTAGCCGGCACCAAAAGTTCTCTCCAATTTAAGGAGAGAGCTTTTTTATACTATAACAATTCCCAATAAGTTTATCATACTGCAATGAAGAGACAATAATTTGTTGAGATGACGCAATTCATCCCCTCCCTAATCGTTGCGACGATTTGAGGGAGGGGATGAATTGCTAACGTAGTTAAAATAGCATTTTTGACCAACCTATAAATAAATATTTCTAGTTAAAATGGTGCAAAATAATACGGTTTAATTACTTGCCGGAACTTCTTATATAGGGAGGTCAACATATGTGTCTAAATAAAATTACTTTTTGGGGTCTAATAAATATTTTCATTCTGGCGTTAAGCTCAGGGGTTATTATGACTACCCAGGTAACCTCTCAGATTCCTTATTATCAAATCTGCACAGTTCATCAACATGGAGCGGAAGGCAAGTTTTTGGCATTTGCCCATGCTTTAGGCATTGATGCTAACACACTAAGTCAAGAATTGAATTCCGGGAAAACCTTGGCTCAGATTGCTTATGCTAAAGGAATTGATACAAAAACTTTATCGCAAAGACTTCAAACCGATTTTGATAATCACATCAATAAGGCAATAATAAGCGGCAAAATTACTACCGATAAAGCGTCTCAAATCAAGGCCCAAAAAGCAATTGAAATAGTACAGGAAATCGAACGGCCACGGACAAGTAAAGTGGATAAGATTCTGCTTAAGGGAAAACTTAATTAAAGAGGTGAGCTTATGAAAACCCTGATTCTTGGTGGCGGAATTGGTGGAATAGTTGCTGCTAATGCTTTAAAAAATTCTATGGGGTCTTCAATGAAGGTAACTTTAGTTGACCGGGAACCAAACCACTATTTCACTCCTTCTTTTCCTCGCTTAATGATCGGAGAAAAGAAGCCCTCAAAAATAACCCGGCAATTAAGTATTTTAGAAAAAAAGAGAATCGAAGTTCTACATAGGGAAATTGAAAATATCGATCTTATCGGACATTTGGTAACTACTAATCGGGAACGACTAGAATATGACTATCTCATTATATCTCTCGGTGTAGAGTACCATCCGGAAACTGTACCAGGATTTAGTGAGTTCGCTTATAATGCTTACGATTTTAATGACGTGGTGAAAATAAACCAAAGATTAAAGAATTTCACTTCCGGCCAGATCGTATTTTTTATTTCCAGCTTACCTTACAAATGCCCCCCAGCTCCTTATGAAATGATGTTTCTTCTTGATCAGCTCTTCCGTCAACGTGGGCTTCGCCATAAAATCAAACTCACTATAGTTACCCCAGACTTTTCACCAGAACCTATAGCTCCACCAAAAGTTGGTCAAAGTGTAAGAAAAATGTTGAAAGATAAGGATATTGAATTGATTACTGAGGCCAAAGTTATAAAAGTTGAAAGGAACTTATTAATATTAGATCACGATACAAAGATTCCCTCAGATCTTTTGCTTGGTATAGCTTCACATTGGACCCCTAAAGTAATACGTAATACAGACTTGGTAGACAAAAGCGGATACATTGAAGTAGATCAATTAACTCTGGAAACAGGTTATCCTGGTGTTTATGCAATTGGAGATGCAACAGCGATCAGGTTACCAGTATTAGGTGCCTATGCTCCGAAAGCAGGATCTTTTGCACATGCCCAAGCAGTTGTAGTAGCAAAAAACATTCGTCAAATTTCACGAGGATTAAAACCCAAATTTCGTTATGATGGGAAAGGCTTGTGCATTATGAATACTGGGTTCAGTCGAGCCCGGTATTCAACAGTTCATTATTATAAGAAACCTCAACCTTATGTTACTTTATTACGTCCTTCAAAATTATCTTATTATGCAAAATTAGCTTTTGAAAAATATTGGTTTAAACGATGGTTTTAGCGTCTCAGCGTGGGTTAATGTCTCTTTATTCTCTAGTCAAATTTTCTTATTTTGGAGTTGAATATCATCAGAAATCCAAAAGCCATCATAAATAATGACTCAATAAGCATTGTTTGAGAAATTCCTATTTTTTGGGAAGTGTACCCAACTAAAATATAGCCAACAGGTAATAAAGTAAACGAGCCGAAGTTATCTAAGCTGGAAACTTTTCCAAAATTCTTTTCTGAAATGAGTTCTTGCATAGAGCTATACCAAATTAACATCATTAATGTAACTGTTACTCCCATTAACATTAAACACAAAATAAGCGCGAAAACATTCTTGAACAGCAATAATCCGGCGATGAAAGAGCCTATTAAGCCAAAACACATATAAGTCATTATGCCTCTTTTATTAATTTGATTGCGAGAACCCAAAAAAGTTGCCATACAAATAGACCCAATACTAAAAAATGACATCGCAATTCCATAATAAAAATCAGGAAGATTTAAAATATTTTTCATAAAGTATGGAAGACTGATATTAACAAAACTAGAGATTATTATATTTACAAATGCGCCCACAAAAATTGTTATTTTGATAAAGTCGTGTTTATTAATCTCATAATATCCTTCTTTTAATTCTGCTCCAAAAACGTGTAATGAGAACTTAGGCTCTTTCTCTTTCTCAGCTTCCCGATAAACTTTAATACAAAGAAGACTTAATACAGAACCTAAAAACGTTAAAGCATCGATTCCAAATCCTAACGAATAGATATGAAGGCTTGCAAATATTCCTCCAATTACTGGTCCCAAAAGTGTAACAAACTGATTAGAAATTTCCGAAAGAGCATTGGCGGAATTTCGAATGTCTTCCTTGAATATTTGAGCTTTCAGAGCGGAGTATGCTGGTTCAAACAGACTGTTAACTATACCTGAAACAAAGGCATAAAAATAAATGGCATAAATGTTTAAAAGTCCGCAAAGGCTCAAAATTGTTAAAATTGAGAGAAGAAGAAAACGAATGACATCAGAAAGAATCATAAGATTTTTACGCGAATACCTGTCTACAATAATCCCTGTCACGGGAAGAAGGAAAACTTCAGGAACTATCATTATAGACATAATTAATCCCATTGATAACAAGGAACCAGTAATTGAATAAACAATAAGGGGCAACATTAATTTCATTATTGAGTCACCAAATTTTGAAGTTAATTGTCCAATTAATAAAGCACTAATTTGTTTATACTTAAATGGTTCTAATAAATTTTTGAACATGAATAACCCCTCTATGTTCTGAATTTGCTCCTAATTAGATTCTCCTTACTTGTTTAGGGGAGTTCCACGTCAGGTCAATAGGACATGGATTCAACTCCCGACTCTCTCCCCACGGAGCAAAGCATGTAGGTCAGCCAGTCCTACTTTACACCCATCAGCAAGTTGTAAGGCTCCCCTCTTGATCATCACATAACCCTGAACTACCTTCCACATTAAGGCCACAGCCGGGTCATCAAACGTGTAATCACGTATCCACGGCTTGGGCTTGGTAAGCCGTCTTTCCTTCTCGAACAGGCGTTCCAAAGGAGTACCGACCACAACCTCGATCTTGTTATAGTTGAAAGCTTCGGGGTAACCAACCGAGCGAAGGAACTCTCCGTTTTGCAAGAGTTCCGTAAAAGATATAGTCGGGTCAAACGGGATAAACCCGATTTTGACCGGCAATCCCCACTCTTTGAGCTTGAGCAAAACCTCACGGTTTTGCTCGACTGTTGTCCCTTTGCCATAACGGTCCAAGATACGTTGCACTCCTGACTCGATGCCCAAGCGAACCTCCACACACCCAACGTCACGCAAAGCCTTGAAGAGATCTTCCTCTACGTTATCAACCCGGCACTCTACCGAAAACTTGAACCGCAGGCCACGCCGCCGCAATTCTTCGATAAAATCCCAAGCCCTCTGAATCCCTACCTCACCGCCGCCGAAGAAATTATCATCCAGAAAATCCAGATGGTTCACGTTGTAGCGCCGCTGCAGATCCTCCATCTCATCGACGACGTTGCCCGCGCCGCGCGGACGCCAC
Organism: Desulfosporosinus sp. SYSU MS00001; assembly: GCF_049943955.1. Classification (NCBI taxonomy): domain Bacteria; kingdom Bacillati; phylum Bacillota; class Clostridia; order Eubacteriales; family Desulfitobacteriaceae; genus Desulfosporosinus; species Desulfosporosinus sp. SYSU MS00001. The sequence continues at coordinate 77,371 of NZ_JBNFTW010000002.1, read as the reverse complement.
TTTGAACCGGGCGACTTGGCATTCATTGCAGCCGGACAGCAAAAGACACAGTGACCGTCGCATCCCCTAGAGGAGATGATCATTGGCAGACGGCCCCATCTGAGGATATGCGGGAGCGTATCCCGCGTCGGGAAAGGTAGCGCGTCGAGATTCTCTATGTGAGGGCGAGGTCCGTTGGTCCGAATCACATCACCTTCACGATAACACAGCCCGAGTATCCTTGAGAAAGAATCTCCGGAGGTTTTCGGGGAGCCGGATGAGTTGAGGGCCGCCAGTAGCTCGGGCAGCGTCTCCTCACCCTCCCCCACCATGAGGCTGTCTAGGCCTTGGACAAAATTAAGAACCTCCGACCCCATCATCGTGGCAGCCGGCCCACCCGCCGTAATATGCCCCAAGTAGCCCTGGCGACGCAGACGCGACACCAGGTCGATCGCGTATGGCATGGTAACATCGAGCAGGCGAAAACCAATTACATCCGGCTGTTGGTCCTGGATACGTTTAAGAGTTGCGGACACATCGAGCCGGAAAAGTGACGCATCAAGGATAATCACCTGGTATCCCAATTGCCTGAGAACGGCAGCTAAGTAACCGAGACCAAGGTTTTCGCTGTGCGGCTCCCAGAGACGGAGCGCCGCAGGTGGGTTTATGAGCATGATTTTCCGGAATGCAACGTGCATGTCAAAGCCCTCCATTCAATTTATACATACAAATAAACTAATCGATCATTTAACCCATTCCGCCCTCTTGCCCCACCGCTCCGGTTAGAAGTGCCACCTCAGGCAGACCCCACCAAGCAGAAACTTGACACTCGCCTGCTGGGAAAAGAAAATGTCTCTAGCCTAAATTATGACATTTCTGAGCTAACAATTTACAAATTCCACATGTTTCCTATTTTTCCTCCCAAGACCGCGAAAATAATCTGCGAAAATCGAAATCGCCAGACTTCCGTAAAACACGGAACATCCTGACGATTTTTAGTCCCTGCTGTTGGCTAGATCGTGGGTTGGTGTTTCTTTATTGTTAATTCATCAGGGGTATTAGTTCCCTCGTCTCGACTGTCTAATGACTCGGTAATTGATACAAATTAACGATGCACCTCCGCTTTTTGTCGTATTAATATTTCTAGTTGTCACTAATAGTAAAAAAATCAGCCAAGAACATTAAGCTCTGGCTGACTTTATTGAATTATATCGTTACAAATAAGCTGTTTCGCCGTGCAGAGTGACATCCAATCCCTTTATTTCCACTTCCTTAGGCACACGCACAGATTCGAAAACATTTATGATTTTTAAGATAAGATAAGTTACACCAAAAGCATAAAGAGCCGTGAAGGCAACCCCTAATAATTGAATTAAAAATTGGTGCAGATTTCCTTGAAGAAGACCGCTCGTACGATTTACGCTAGATATAGCAAATACGCCAACCAGAATAGATCCAAGAATACCGCCGACTCCATGCACTCCCCATACGTCCAGAGCATCATCCCAATCAAGTTTTATGCGTATTTGAACAGCTGCATAACAAACGCCTGCAGCCAGTAAACCGATGATAGCAGCTCCCCAAGGCCGGACATAGCCTGCAGCAGGCGTGATAGTTGCTAAGCCGGCAACTGCACCAGTAAGAACACCTAACATGGTTGGTTTTTTCTCATGAATCCAAGATATGATAAGCCAGGCGATCATTGCCAGGGAACCTGCAATATCAGTATTGACGCAAGCTGTTGCTGCAATACCATTAGCAGCTAACGCACTGCCGCCATTAAACCCAAACCAACCGAACCATAAAAGTCCTGTCCCCAAAGCAACAAAGGCAATGTTATGCGGCGCAGTACTCTCTCCTGGTTGCAAAACTCGTTTCCCGACAAAAAACACTGAGGCCAAAGCAGCAATTCCAGCAGTAACATGAACAACAATACCGCCTGCAAAATCAACAAGCCCCATTTGGGCCAGAAAGCCCCCACCCCAGACCCAATGGGCCACAGGTATATAGACAAAAATACTCCATAATACTAAAAACTTGAGATAACTTTTAAAACTTATTCTATCGGCAAAGGCTCCAGTAATCAGAGCTGGCGTAATTACGGCAAACATCTCTTGATAAAAGAAAAATACCAGGAAAGGTATGGTTGGCCCATAAGCCGGGTTTGGGGTCATGCCCACTCCGCTTAAACCAAAATATTGTAAATTACCAATAATACCATGAAAATCTTTACCAAAGGCTAGACTAAATCCTCCCAGGACCCAAATGGCTGTCACGATTCCCATAGAAACGAAGTTCTGAATCATGATTGTCAATACGTTCTTCTTTCGTACCAGGCCACCGTAAAAAAATGCTAAACCCGGGGTCATAAGACATACCAAAGCGGCACTTATTAAAACAAAAGCTGTATCCCCTGTATTAATCATTATAATCCTCCCATTTATTAATTATTAAAGTCAAATAAATCTTAAACTAAAACGAAGGATTAATTAATACGGGATTTACTGTATTAGGCGGCAATTTTCACTGTATTTAATTTTCACTCAATTAAATTATACCTCAATTATATGATTTCGAACTGCGTATAAAACTAAATCCGCAAGGCTTTTAAATTCCATTTTATGCATTATATTAGACCTATGAGTTTCCACAGTTTTTAAACTCAAATTTAACATGGTGGCTATTTGTTTGTTACTATTTCCTTCAGCAAGAAGTTGGATTATTTCTCTTTCTCTTGAAGAAATAAGTTCATCTGGCTCTCTTTTCTTAAGATTAAAATTCTTTACAAAGCCGGCTACGACAGTAGAAGTAATATCTGTCGAAAGATATATTCCATCTGCTTGTACTATTCTAATTGCCTTTAATAATTCTTCGAGAGCATTATCCTTTAAAACATAGCCACTAACATGAGACTGATAGGCCCGAGCTACAAATTCTTCATTTTTATGCATTGTTAAGATTATTACTTTTATTTCTGGGCAATCTCTTTTAATCCGTTCAGCCACTTCCAGACCATTAAGCCGGGGTAGGGAAATATCAAGTATAGCTATATCCGGTTTTAAACGCAGAATCTCATGCAGTGCCGTCTGCCCATCAGGGGCCTCGCCAATTATTTCTATATCATTTTCTTGTTGGAGTAAAATAAGTAATGATTCTCGGAGTATTTTATGATCATCTGCTAAAAATACTTTAATCTTCAAAAGGCACCTCCATCATCAATGAAGTTCCTTGGCCTTCTGCCGTTATAATCTGAAGTCTCCCTCCCAGCATTTGTAATCTTTCCTGAATCGAATTCAATCCCAATCCAGTATGCACTCCATCAGCTTCAAAACCTACTCCATTATCGCTGACTTGAAACAAATACAAATTCCTTTTAAGCCCTACAAAATTAACGTTTACCATGGTTGCCTGAGCATGTTTTAAGATATTTGTTAAACATTCCTGAATTACTCGATAAATATTCAAGATCGCAGCATCCTCCCAAGACGGCATTTCCGTTAATAAATTGAATTCTGACTTGATCCCTGTAGTTTTTTCAAAATTCTTTATTAAAACTTCAATTGCAGTACTAAGACCCTTTTCACTTAAAAAAGCTGGTTTCAAATTAAATAGCACAGCCCTAATATCCTCAATAGTCTGGGTTGCAAGGTTAACAGTTCCTTCGACCTGACTACTTAATCTATTATCTTTGTACTCAGTTTTAACCTTATTGGCAACCATACCCAATTGTAATTTTAAAGCTGCCAAGGATTGCCCAACCCCATCATGAATATCTCTAGCCAACTTAAGCCGTTCATGCTCCTGCGTTTCCACCAAAAGTTTAGCCTGTTTCTGCAATAATTGATTTTGAGCATGAATTTTAAGGTTGAGATCTTGTGTTAAATTTTCAAAATGTGTCATCTTCAAATAGTCTTGCCATGAATAAATATCAGCAAATTCAACAATGTTTAACCCTTTGTCCTCTTCTTCTTCAGTTACCCGTAAGCCAATTGTTTTTTTGATTGTATAAAACAATAACAGTCCTAAACCAAAAGCCCAAACAAAATTAAGTATTACCCCTGCTAATTGAACTAGAATCTTAACTATACGTGTTTGGCCTCCAAGAAATTCTGCTGGAGTGAATAAAGCTAATAATATGGTTCCTGCAGCACCTCCAAAACCGTGTATAGGTGCTGCACCCACAGCATCATCTAGTCCCAGTTTTTCAATCAATAAGCTAGCTAATATAACGACCGACCCTGAGATAAAACCTACCATAACCGCATGAGATGGATAAAGATAATTAGAACCAGCCGTTATCGCCACTAATCCACCCAAGGCACCCGAAAAAACAGCTTCCATATAACTATGATCTTTAATGAAGATACTGGTTGTCAGTATAGCGCCGGCAACACCTGCTGCTGCCGAAAAATTAGTATTTAAGAGGATTAGCCCAACTCTGTCATTAAATTCCAAAAGGCTTCCCCCATTAAACCCGAACCAACTAAACCATAAAATAAATGTTCCGAGCACAGCAAAAGGTATATTCGATCTCCCTAATTTCTTAATCTTACCATTAGCATCCCATTTGTCCTTGCGCGGCCCCACAATGATGATTCCTGCTAAAGAAACCCAGCCCGCAGTGCAATGTACGACTGTGGCTCCTGCAAAATCCATAAATCCCAACTGCTTTAGCCAAGCTGACTGATTGGTAAACATATCTGCCCACACCCAATGCCCATATAAAGGATAAATAAATCCTGCCAGAAAAACGTCGGCAATTAATAGAGGTAAAAGTCTAGTTCTCTCCGTCATACTCCCAGATACAATAGTTACCGCTGTTCCAGCAAACATTAATTCAAAAAATACAAAAACAAAGCCTAGAGAATTATGCGCATGAGATAGGTTATTGAGAAACCAGAAATCACCGCCAAAAAGCCCCCAATGACTGTTTCCAAACATAAGTGCAAATCCTATAAAACAATAAACTAAAGTTGTAATGACAAATGTAATGATATTTTCAATAGCTACACTAATTACATTTTTTGATTGAATGAAGCCAACTTCATAACATACAAACCCAGCTTGCATAAAGAAAACAAAACATGCACTGACAATAATCCATAAATGATTAATACTCATGTCTTATATTTCACTCCAGCATAACCATTAAAAATTCACAAAAAGATTATCTATGTAATGGAATGGATTAGTAAGATTACATTTCGCTTTATATTTCGCTTATCAGGAAGCATTTCACTAAACATCCGAAATCATTATAGTCCATTATTATCTCCAGCAATTTAATAAATATCCGTGACGAACATTCCGAACCAGCAGACAAACAAGTTCCTCTTCCACATTGGCATAGAAAAAAACCTCTGATTCAATATCGAAAATATGTGAGAAAAATACAGGAGCATTCCTGTAAGGGGTAGAACAGGGATGCTCCTATTTAAAGGGATATTCCTATTTAAGTTTAATCATCTAACCCACACTTTTGATCATCATGAGTAGTAAACGCAAGCCCTATAGGTAGATGACCTGACCAGCCGAGCTAACGACGACAAGGTCCTGGAACAACACCTAGATGTCGATGACAATCTTGCCGTGCACGTGCCGGCCGGCTTGAAGCTCGACCGCCGCGCGGATCTGCTCCATCGGAAAACTTGCTGCGATGGGCACACGGAGCTGACCCGCCGCGACTAGGCGAGCAATCTCATCTATGGCGCCAGGGGCAGCATTAGCACCGTTTGCCGGCGTGATCCCGTTGACCTGTGCAGCGATGGTGGTGATACGCTCGTCCGGAACGCCAAGTTCTCGTGCCGCCTGCATAGTGTCTGTCCCATATAGGTCGATCGCCGCAGTGACGCCGGCGGGAGCCAGGGCGCGGAGTCGGTCGACCATGCCGTCGCCATATGTGACCGGCTCTGCCCCGAGGGCACGCAGGGCATCGGCCGAGGTCGCCGATCCCGTTCCGATCACTCGCGCGCCCGCGAGCCGAGCGAGCTGAACGGCGAACACACCGACCCCGCCTCCCGCGCCGCCAATGAGCACCGTGTCGTCCGGGCCGGGGTTGATCACGGCGAGGGCGGCGGAGGCCGTGCAGCCCGCGATAGCAAGGGTGGCGGCAGTGCGATCGTCGACACCGTCGGGGGTGTGGTGCGCGTCGCCACCCACCGCGATGGTCCCTGCCACGTCTACTACAACGTAGGAGGCTACCGCTCGGGATAGAGCTCCGCCGAACACTCGGTCGCCGACCGCGAACTCGGTCACACCGTCACCAACCTGGTCCACTATCCCAGCATAGTCGGTTCCAAACCCGGAAGGCAGGCTCAAGCCGAATCGAGTGGCGGTGTCTGGGTCGGAGGTCATGAACCAGTCCATCGGGTTCAGTCCGGCCGCGGTGACGCGCACCCGAATCTGCCCAGATCCAGCCTGCGGCACGGGTACTTCTCGGATGTTGAGGACCTCAGGACCGCCGAATGACTCGAGCTGAACCGCTCTGCTTACAAAATTACACATAAAAAATTCTCCTTTAACTTTGATACTGCAAGTTACATTATTAAGATATTGTAATTTGCAAAATTCATATTACCATATTGCGTTATAAATTACAATATATTGTTTTCGTAACTTGTCACTAAAATATAAAAGGTATTGCTTCCGTTCTCAATTTGACCCCGTTTTTTTAAAGTATGGTCAAATTCTTGAAATACCAATAACTAACGCCCTCAACAATCCTATTAGGATTTAACTTATCTTTTTATGAGCTTTGTCAATCTTCGAGAAAAACCCAGTCCCATCTCACTAGCCACCCTCTCCTGCTCGATTCATTTATTTGGATTTGCCTTATCGTCCCCGTTTCACTTTCAGCGTATGTATCATTTGATAACCGGTGTTACGATAGCTGAATATGTGCGCAGAAGAAGGCTTACACTCGCTGTACAGGATATTTTATCCGGCAAAAAGATTATCGATGTAGCCTATAGGTATGGCTATGAAACGCCAGAAGCCTTCACAAAAGGGTATATTCAGAGTGGTTCCAGCTACTGGATATCAGCATGATTGTAACACACCAGGGCTTGAGGTTTATCCAGAAGGTGATATGCGCTCTCCAGAATACAGATGTGAGTATTGAGTTCCGATTAAGAAATAATTCTTTTCAAATTGTCATCCCCTTCACCCTCAATCCGCTCTTTAACTCATAATAAAAATGCGTTGGCGAGAAAGACTTCTCAACCAACGCATTGAATATATTTGTACATTTTACTTCTGAAAAAATACTCACTATGAAGTAACATCAACATGCTTAGAGTTGTCAATATGTCGGGTTTGAAATCACATTAACAGTCTATGCGCCATAAAAGCCTAAAAGCACAGGCAGAATAACTAGGCCTGTGCAATAAAGTGGACTAAATACTGTCAAGGAACCTATGATTATAAAAATAACAGCTACAGCCGCTACTAAAAATTTTGAAGATTTTCCGCAAATTTCATTCTCTTTATCAACTAAACTTTTAAATATAAGACGCACGAATCCTTAACTACAAAATATCGATATGCTCTCCTGCAAGTGCTTTGTTCATACTTCTTATCGCACAAAACTTTCCACACATGGAACAGGTATCTTCATGCTCAGGCTTCCTATCCGCTCGGATTTTTTTTGCCGTTTCCGGGTCAATCGCGCATTCCCATTGTGCTTCCCAATCAAAAACTCTTCTTGCATCTGCCATCCTGTCATCAATCTCCCTTGCCCCTCTTACACCCTTGGCAATGTCTGCTGCGTGGGCAGCAATCTTGGAGGCAATAATGCCCTGCTTTACATCCTCTAAATTCGGCAGTGCCAGGTGCTCTGCAGGTGTCACATAACATAAAAAAGCTGCACCAGCTGAAGCTGCAATGGCACCCCCGATTGCTGATGTAATATGGTCATGGCCAGGTGCTATATCCGTTACCAGTGGCCCTAATACATAAAATGGTGCCCCATTGCAAATAGTCTGCTGGATTTTCATATTGGCAGCAATCTGATCAATCGGCATATGGCCCGGTCCTTCCACCATTACCTGGACATCCTTTTCCCAGGCTCTTTTGGTTAGTTCACCAAGCCGCACAAGTTCCTCAATCTGACACACATCGGAAGCGTCTGCAAGGCATCCCGGCCTGCAGGCATCGCCTAATGATATTGTCACATCATATTCACGGCATATATCAAGAATTTCGTCGTAGTACTCGTAAAAAGGATTCTCTTCACCAGTCATGCACATCCATGCAAATACCAGAGAGCCTCCTCTGGATACTATATTCATTTTTCTTTTATGCTTTTTAATCTGTTCTATAGTTTTCTTGGTAATACCGCAATGCAAGGTTACAAAATCAACCCCGTCCTCGGCGTGAAACCTTACTACATCAATGAAATCTTTTGCTTTAAGGGTGCTTAAATCTCTCTGATAGTGGATTACAGAATCATATACCGGCACCGTTCCTATCATAGCCGGACATTCCGCTGTAAGCTTTCTTCTGAAAGGAATTGTATTTCCGTGTGATGATAAATCCATAATTGCATGGGCCCCCATATTAACTGCTTCCATCACTTTTCCCATTTCCATATCATAATCCTTGCAGTCTTTTGAGACGCCGAGGTTTACATTGATCTTTGTTTTCAGCATGGAGCCCACTCCCTGCGGATCGATACATTTATGATTTTTATTTGCACATATTACCACTTTTCCTGCTGCAACCAACAGCTTCAGTTCCTCAACCGTCATCAGCTCTTTTTGGGCTACTTTTTTCAGTTCTTCAGTAATAATTCCTTTTCTTGCAGCTTCCATCTGCGTTGCATATTCCCTCATTGTCATTTCTTCCCCTCATTAGTATTCCATGCGTGGTTAAGCGGTTCGCTTCCTTTTTCCAGATCTATGCTTTTAGCAAGAGCCGAAGCAATGGCACTGATAAAGTACATCCTGATCAAAGATGTACTCGTAATCATGCCGTCACCATCTTTTCGGTTAATCCTTTGAGCTCAGATGTGGCCTTTTCAATGTCTATCTGCGCAAAGATTGCACTGATTATGGCTATTCCGCATATTCCGGAACCTGATAATTCCATTACGTTATCTTTGCTGATACCGCCAATCGCCACGACAGGAATACTGACAGCTTTACAGATTTCCTTTAAGGTTTCAGAGCTCACATCCTCAGCGTCAGCCTTGGAGCCGGTAGGAAATACAGCCCCGACTCCTAAATAATCCGCGCCTCTTTTTTCTGCCAATACTGCCTGTTCCACCGTCTGTGCCGATACTCCAAGAATTTTATTCTTGCCTATCAGTTCACGTACATTGCCTGCCTCCATATCATTTTGCCCTACATGGACTCCATCTGCATCCACAGCAACAGCTATATCAACATTATCATTGATGATCAAGGGGATATGGTAGTTTTTACACAAGCTTTTTATCTCTTTTGCTACCTCAAGGAATTTTCCATACTCCAGTTCTTTTTCCCTAAGCTGTATAAAGGTTGCACCGCCTTTCAGCGCCTTCTCCACCACACTTCCGAGAGTCCCATCACCCAGCCAGGACCTGTCCGTAACAGCATACAATAACAAATCCTTTTTATCGCACTTCATACCTTGCTCCCTTTTCCAGTGTTTCTCCGTCCATATTATAGATGGCATCAATAATTCTGTTCCGATATGTAGCATTTCCATCAGAAGGCTGCATATTGCTCCATCCAATTTCTCCTGCAAGACCCATGGTACACACCGCTGCTGCAACTGCTTCAAGCTCATTTTCAGGATTGGCTGCAAGAAAGGCCGTCATCATTCCGGAGAGCTGACAGCCTGTGCCTGTGATTTTGCCCATTTCCGATCTTCCATTTCTGATGACATAACACTTATCTCCATCCGTAACAAGGTCAGTAGCTCCCGTCACTGCTATGATGCCGCCTGCCTTTTTCGCAAAGACTTTCACAAACGCAACAGTGTTATCTAGAGAGGCTTCCGTTATGGCATCTGCAACATCAGCGTCAACGCCCTTCGTACTTCCGCTTCCAAGTGCTAAGGTCTTGATTTCTGAAATATTTCCTCTGATTGCATTAAACTTGATCTCTTTCATCAGCTTTACTGCCGTATCTGTACGAAGCTTGCTTGCTCCTGCGCCAACCGGGTCAAGCAAAACCTTATGTCCTAGTTCATTTGCTTTCTTTCCCGCAAGAAACATGGACGGTATTGTATTTCTGTTCAGCGTTCCGATATTAATGTTCAGGCCGCCGCAAATGGAAGTAATTTCTTCTACATCCTCCAAATCATCCGACATGATCGGACTTCCCCCACACGCAAGAAGCACATTTGCAACATCGTTCACGGTTACATAGTTTGTAATATTGTGAACAAGAGGTGCATTTTTTCGGACATTTTCAATACATTCTTTTATCATAATATCTCCTTTCGTAAATACAAACTGAAAGGCATGTCAACATAAAAAACTGCATACATACCAATGAAAGTATATATGCAGTAATCTCTGCTAAGTATATCCCTACGTTGGCATTACCCAAATCAGGTTACGGGTCTAAGCATTCAGCTTACTCTCAGCCTGCTTATCGCAAGCTCCCCTTTGTATTTTCTTGTAATTATACTACAGCATAACGAAAAATCAACCTTGAATAATCACATACGCATTTTAAGTTTCGCATTTCAAACCCCATTAAATATAACTTTTATGGTGGTACCTTTTCCAAGATCACTTTCGATTTCTATTGAAGCGTCATGAATTTTCGCAATTTCCGCACATAAAGAGAGTCCAAGTCCTACTCCATTATTCGCTCTTGATCTGGATTTATCAACCATAAAAAACGGCTCAAACACTTTTGGTATCTCCTCTTTTGGTATCCCTATTCCGCTATCCTTAACTTCAAGAAATATCTTTGACTCGTCATTTTTGAATACCCTGACAGATATTCTGTCGCCACTCTTTGACGCCTTAAGGGCATTATCAACAAGGTTTAGCAATAAAATCTTGATTAAATCAAGGGGCTTTTATCTCCTTTATAATAAATAACCAGTCGATGGAGTGCTCGTGTACAGGTAATGTAGAGTAATTGTCTATCAAAATCATTCGCATAGTTTTCTTTACTAACATCATAAGCGATCACAACATCAAATTCTAATCCTTTTGCCATATAAGTTGGAATAACCAATGTACCTTTTGTAACTTCCCCTCCTTGAGGTTTAATAAGTGTTAGTAGCACCGATTTTTTCAACCGACTAAACACCTTTTCGGCATCTTCTTGAGTTTTACATATGACGGCTACGGATTCATACCCTTGCTCAGTAAACTTCGCTAGATCTTCAATAATCGACTGATCCATCGCCTCTAATGTTTCTTGAGGTATGACCTTGGGTTCCTCACCATGACGTTCAATAGAAGCATAACCGTGTTGGGTACCTTCACCTAGTAGAGTCTGTGCAAAGGTGTTGATTTCACAGGTCGACCTATACCCTTTATTTAATGACAGCTTAATTGTCTTACCTTTATTGAGTATCTCAGAAATATTGTCATATAGTGAACCGTCTGTTGTTTTTTCAATCGTCTGATGGATGTCTCCTAAGACAGTATAGGTTGCATTATTGTACAACATCTTAAAAACCTCGTATTGCAGAGGAGTATAATCCTGGGCTTCATCAATGACCACATGTTTGATCCCGGAAACCACATCATTCCCTTCGATTTTTAACTTCAAATAAAGAAGCGGGGCATAATCTTCATAGTACACTTGCCCCTCTTCTAGATTTTGCAAAGTTGTTGAAATAATTTCTTCAATAGTTTCCGGAAGTGTTAGACCTTGCGCCAGCTTGAGCAAAAGCCCACGGTTCTTGAACAGCAGCATATACAAGTCTCTATAATCAACGTTCGTGAATTTTTGAATTCGTTTCCGGAAAGCCACGGCTTGTTTGATGGCTAACAATCGGCTAAAGGACTTTATTTCAAACTCATGCCCTTCACTTTTTTCCACAATCTTTTCCAAGCGTTGGAGTCTCTTTTTCTGTAATGGGTGGACTTTTTTCAAGAGGGACGTTTCGATGATTTTGAGCTGTTTTGCCATCGGTATACCAATTTCATTGTGTAGAAAACGGTTCTTTAGCTGTTGCCTCGTCGCTAGGATTGTTCCATCATAATAGACATCCTCAAAGGGAATAAGCCGATGGGCGTAATGCCATAATAGTCTATCAAGAATTTGCTTGAATGCCCTCGAACCCTTGAAATCGATGCTTTGCCGCCGAACGTCATCACTCGCCTTCCCTCGGGAATGTATCAATGTTTCAATCTGCATGTCCCTTGTTTCTTCCCCAAACCTGCCTTGAAAAGCCTCAGAGATTAAATCGTCAAATACGCTTTGCTTCACGTTTTCTTCCCCCAGCTCAGGAAGAACACTCGAAATATAGTGACTAAAAACGGTGTTGGGAGATATTATGACGACTTCATTCGATCGCAGATTGGAATTAAGACCCTCGTAAAGGAGAAAGGCAATCCTATGCAGTGCAATCGATGTTTTGCCACTACCCGCTGCACCTTGTACAATTAAGAGCTCGTGATCCCTATCCCTTATAATGACGTCTTGTTCCTTTTGAATTGTTTCGATAATATTTTTCATTTTGGCTGAAGTATTATGGCTTAGTACTTCCTGCAGTATTTCGTCAGTAATCCTGACACTGCAATCGAAAAAGTATTTTAGCTTTGAATCTCGAATCTTATATTGCCTTTTCAGAGAAACATCTCCCCGGCTAACCCCTGACGGTGTGTCATACATTACTTCACCTAGTTCATACCTATAAAATATACTTGAAATGGGTGCGCGCCAGTCATAAACGTAGACTTGACCCGTGTTCCTATCCATTAAATTGTAAAGTCCAACGTATATTCTTTCTTTTTCACTAAACCCTTTTTCTATAAAATCAAACCGCCCAAAGTAAGGTGAATTTATCATTTTTTTGAGGTTCTGGATACGCCGTGGATTGTAACTAGCGATATAATTATTTATTTGCATAGAATGCAGGTTTATATCTACAAGACTTTCAAAGTCACTCGAAGCGTGAAGGGAGTTTTCGTACATATCCTTTCTAGCGGCAATCAAATCACTCTTTTTCTCTTCTAAATTCTTCGCTTCTTTTTCCACTTCTTCCTCGATAAAAGCCAATGCCTTCCTGAGATACTCAATCTCCGCGTGATAATTTTCTTGGTAACTGTCCATCGGATCACTCTCCTAAACTAAGAATCTTGAAGAAACAACTTGACATCACTGTATAATTTGTGTTATAATATATTTGGATATTGTATAATTTTTGTTCCACCGCGTCTATTTCTTATTATATAATAAATAAATCTTCAAGTATAGCAAAAAAAAATTTTGAGCGCTGTCAAACAGACAGTGATAAAATCATCATACTAAGAACTAAGAAGTTCGACTCCGATAATCTATAGGAGTCGAACTTCTTAGTATTTTTTTACTCAAAACAAAATGCGTTGACGTGAGAACCTCTATATTCTCACATCAACGCATTAGATATATCAACCGTATTATTGGCCCATAACAAACTTATAATGAAGTAACAATAACACACGCAGTAGATTATTTATTGAAATAGTGACCTTGATCCAAATCCGCAATTAAGCCCGGCTGCACCGGGTTCCATCCCAATATCTCTTTTGTTCGTGCGGAGTTTCCCGGCATTAGATTTGGAATATCAAGTGCAGCCAATGCACCAAGAAATCCGAAGTGAGCATTTGCTTCTTCACGGGAAATGCTTACCACCGGAACGTTTAAGTGTTTTCCGATAGTACTGGCAATTTCACGAAAAGGAATTCCTTCTTCGCCTCTTCCCGTAAAATATGAACCAGCCGGTGCTTTTTCTATTGCCAGACGAAAAAGCTTAGCAGCATCAAGCCTATGAACAGCCGGCCATCGATTAGCTCCTTCTTCAACATAGGCAGATACTCCTTTTGAACGTGCAATACCGATAAGTTGCGGAATAAATCCATGGCTATCCGCATCACTATGCACGGAGGGTGCAAGACTAATGACAGCGGAGCGAACCCCTCTCTCAGCTAGAGCTAATGTAGCCTTATCCGAGGCATCCCCATTGGCATGTGCAGTGGTCATAAATGGTTTTCCAGTATCTATAAGGGTTTCTCCTATTGCGTTAATTACATTTAAATCAATAGCAAGGGATCCTGCAAAATCTGAAAAATCATGTCGAAAAGCCATATGAATAACACCTTCAGCCATGGAAGCACCTTTACAAAGACATTCCGTATCTTCCAGCGTCCCCATCAGTGCTTCCGCTCCTACATTTTCTAATTTTTTGGCACCCTCTTCCGAACGTGTTAATCCAATCACTTTATATCCAGCATCAATGAGTTCTTGGACAACAGCAGAACCGATATAACCTGTTGCTCCAGTGACAAAAATACGCATCGTAAAATCCTCCTTAAAAGTTGATCAGTATACTCTGGATAACCAACCATCAGTTCACCAATAACCTGCATATTTTCAGGCAAATTCAGAATATCAAGCAATGGCTTATATACAGAAGCAGCACAAATATCAAAGAATCCAATAATGCAGGTTCCACACCTATGGATGGCGCAAATAATTCTAATTACAGGTTAAATCTTTTAATATTTGTAACTGCAAAATGAATTATATCATCTTAATTCACAAATTACAATACGTCAAATATGTAACTTGTAACAAATTTCATATTATTTTTTGCGTCTATAGGAATATTATATTTGATAACTGTTGCAATGAAAGAACGTGTTATAAATGTTCCCCCTTTCGGCTTGATTATGCTTTTGCAAAGCATGTGAAAAGTCCCGACATACAAATAATGCCCACAACATTTCCTATTTGGAACGTCAGGGGCTTAAAAGTTTACTTCATTGTATTTGGAGCTTTGTCAACCTTCTGGAAATACCTAGTTTGGACCCTCGTGTAATCGTTATGAGAGGAGAAGGCTAACCGTCCTCGCCTGCGCGATTCACTTTTTAGGATTTTTAAGTCCTCTTATTAGAAGATTGACCACAGATTCTATGTTTTGTTTTCGATCAGGATCTTCGAATGAGTTTGGGTGGATAAAAGCGCTGGTTGCAAGATATACAGATCTTGCCGCCTGATAAGGAAATTCTGTAAAAAATATACCTTCTGTAATCCCTTGTACTATAATCTCCTTAATTTGATTAATTCCGTCTTCTATACCCTTTTCTATTACTTCCATTGAGTTTTGAGCCAGTTTAATGTAATTTGCAAACATTTCCGGATCATTAATGGCACTGCGACGTTTAGCTTCCGCAAAGTCTTCGAGTAAATGAAAAAGCTTAATATCAGCAGGACTATCTTCTTTTAAAATATTTTTTGAAGGAGCATGCAAATTTGCAAGCCAGCGTTCTGTAACTGCATTCCAAAGGGCAGTTTTCCCATTATAATATCTATAAATGGCAGCATGGCTAACTTTTAATGATTTTGCTACGTCAGTGATATTCGCTTTATCTGGTCCAAAACGGCGAATGACCTCTTCTGTTGCATTGAGGATTATTTCTTTATCTAACGAGATCTTATCCAATTTCATCACCGATTTCTCTTTTAATAGCACAATCATATCATGATTAGTTTTGTGTTTCAAGTTACAATAATCGTAACGCTGCCAATTGTATACATTTGTTAGTTTCAACTGAAGTAATTATTGGCCACTATACTTGATTAGCGTAGTTAATTCTAAAAAAAAATTACACGATCAATTATATTGTATTAGCAATTTCTTTTATATGGTTTTTATCGGCATACAGCAATAAATAATAGCATTTATACCCATCAATTTGTATAGGTAAAGGGGAATTTAATTATTAACTTAACATCTCCTTTTTCTTCCTTTGGCTGATCATTTGATGGAGTAATCAGACGAGCCTCTTGTCCTTGAATTTTTAGTTTTGTAATAGACGGTGCTGTTCCATATGGCATCAATTTATGATTGGCATCATTTTCAGCTACTTGATCTATAGTCCACTTCTCCCCATCAAGTGCAGAGATCTGAAAAAAGCCATCGTTTCCTTCATACCTCGGCGGCTGCGAAGAGGTTTTATTTGGTATCCAGGTTGCAGGATACTGCAAAGAAATATGATATTCCTGATCTGAAAAGATTTCTGCTTTGTAATGGCATCCCGAAATAAGCCTATAACTAACAAAATCTTTGTAGAGATATACCTACCAATGTATTATTTATTTCAAGAAACAACAGACGGATGACAACCAAAGCTATTCAAAATGTTGTTAAAAAATATATTATTGCATCCTGTCTTGACCCTAAATCCATGCGAGCCTATTTTACCTTTGATGGGGCGCAAATACATTCCAGGGCAGGCGCACGGCATAATTACCCGCAGGCATCGATACCGTGTTGCTTACCCCCTCATGCTGTGACCCACTGTGCCGGCGTGCGGTGAGGGTGAGCATGGGTACCATCTTCCAAGTGCCATGGGCCCGTATTGGCAGCGAGCCCTCGCTGCGGCCGCAGCAGGGCATGAAGAGTCTGCGCAAGCTGGGCTTTAAGACTTTTGGCAACTTAGGGTCCGGTAAGCTTTTATATTCACATAATACGTCGTAAAGAATTATGCGAACGAAAACACCAAACTATCACATCCTGTATATCCATTCAACAAATTCTTTGATTGTATTTTGCGGATTTGCTTTCTTATTCTGTTCAGCGATTTCATCGTAATACTCCAGCTCATGGATTATCACTGGGATTTCTTTTCTAAACTTGTTCTTAATTACACCTTCCGCGTGTAGCCGCCCTACTACATCGATACACAATTCAACAAACGCACGAGTTATTTTCTCGCCTTGTTTAATCACTTTCTCAAAATCATCTCTTTCTTGCTCATCAGTATAATAAAGCCCCAAGTCTTTAATCCAATTGGTAACTTGAATTCCACCTTCCAAATTATTATCGTAATTATCACCAATGACAAGTTCCTCATTTTGTAACCAAAAAGCATAATTCCATTTTGCCTCGTCTTCCCCAGATGCCTTTTGTATCGCTTGCCTGAAATTATTATAAGTATTAAATCCCAGTGTGACCATTGGTCTTCTTGGGTCATCGAGTACATTTGAAATATAAAGAGAAATAGCATAAATATCAGATGTTAAATTATCATTCCAAGACAGAATATTATCTTTGATACTTTCGTAAACAAAACTTTTAAATGATTCCATCCAAACACCCCATATACTTTAATAAAGTTTAGTATATCCCAAAATATTAGACCACCCACCAGAATTAATCGGCTTGTAATTAAGAATCCCGTCCCACACTAAGGTGAGGCGGGATCATTTGTACTTAAGGGTTTAATAATAAGGGTAATATATGTAATTAAATACTTTAAAATCACTATATAATTCTTATATCAATTTATAACAGGACGAATTTGAACGACTTTTAAAATCTTGCTTTTGCTCTGATGTCCAATAGTGCATGACTCATGATATAATATTCGTTAACCTGTACTAGGTTCTGGAAAGGATCAATGAAAGAAATGCTTAACTTGTCAAACTATATCATAATTGCTCTGGCCTCTCTGTCAGCCGGCGCAGTAAATTCTATTGCCGGCGGTGGCACCCTGATTACATTTCCGGTGCTCACGGCCCTGGGGATACCGGCCGTCGCGGCCAATATCACCAACACCGTGGCTTTATGTCCCGGTTATCTGGGAGGAAGTCTTTCGCAGGGTAAGGATCTGCTGAACCAAAAGAAACGTCTATGGATGTACATCCCGGCGGCAATAGTTGGCGGTTTACTGGGCGGCATTCTCCTGCAAGTCACCCCGGAAGTCCTTTTCCGTGAGTTGGTGCCCTATTTGATTCTACTCGCCACAGCGTTGCTAGTCTTTCAGCCTTTAATCCGGTCCTACTTGACAAGAAGAACCAAGAACGCCGGAGCTCAACCGGGATCAGATATATGGGGAGTTGTCCCGGTGGGAATAGCAGCTATTTACGGCGGCTACTTCGGCGCCGGGTTAAGTATTATTGTACTTGCTGTATTAGGCATTACCGTTGATGACTCGCTGACCCAACTTAATGCATTGAAGCAGACCATTGCTTTAAGTACTAATTTAACCGCGGGGCTCTTTTTTCTGTTTTCTGGAAGGGTAGTGTGGCCGGTGGCGCTGGTGATGGCTGTTGGATCACTACTTGGGGGCGCGCTCGGAGGGAAATTGGCCGGCCATGTGCAGCCAAATGTTTTGCGCTGGATCGTAGTGGTTATAGGCTTGATAGTGGCAACTCTATATTTTATCCGCTAGCCAGAGGATGGTAATTGTTGACGTTGAAAACCTGACTTTGCGTCATATAACTAGGATTATGAAAAAAGCTGCCAACACTTGGCAGCTTCTTATTTATGGTATTTTAAAAATCCTGCATAAATGATCAATTATTTCGCGAAGGTTGAAAGGTCAACTCTTCGTAAGTACAACTTTAGCTTATTATGTATTCGTTTATTAATAACTTTAATTCATTTTGGATACGTTCAGCAAGCAAATCTTGGCCTCCCGCAAGCATATAATACCGTGCGTAAAAAGAATTTGCAGAAGTCAATGATATCGATAGTTTGGCAATGTGCAGCTATCCGAGTTATCCACCCTAAAAGATTTTGCGCCAAATAATAAGAACAACAACAGCCAGTATAACTACCCAAGAAATTGGGTTTGCCCAGTTTGGAATGCATCTTTTAAGTTGGCATGGTTAAAAGTTTTTTAACTTCCTCAACTGATATGACTTCTGTGAAACGTTTATTCCAAATCTTATAGTTATAAAACTCATAAAGTTTCTCTCCGGATAGATAATCATTATCAAATGTTGTATTTGTTTCTTTAGGTATAATTATTTTATAATCATGATCAAAAGCACTTTTACAAGTAGCATCTATACAATATTCTGTTTGGAGCCCTACCAATATAATGGTATCTATTTCGTTTCGGTCCAAATACTCCTTTAATCCAGTTTTATGAAAGGCGCTGTTATACTTTTTTTCAAAAATTAATTCATTCTCATTAGGTGCTATTTTAGAATAAATCTGCCATCCATCTGTGCCTTTTTCAAGTTCAGTGCCTTTTCCGTCATCATGACGTACATACAGAACTTCTTTCTTATTATCTCTTGCTGTTGAAATTAATTGTCTTATATTTTCGATTACTTTTTCTTCATTATAAGGATGTTCATTTATCAATGCGTTTTGAACATCCACAACCAGCAATACAATATTCCTCATAATACGTACTTCCTTCACTTAAAGGTTCCCCATCGCTCCAAGCATGATGGTTATTGTTTTTTTAAACAAAAAAACTATTGGCTATAATTATTACATTACTCATACAATTACTCTAACATTAATTTTTCAAAGGATTCAAAACCTTTTTGTGCAACTCTTCCATCTTCATCTGAGGCTAAACCGCTTACCCCTATTGCACCTAGGACTTTATCTTCATAAATTAATTGTATGCCGCCTTCAATAGGCATACAGTTAGGAAGACTTAGTATACCTAAGTTCTCATTTCCTTTTGACAATAATTTCTCATGAAAAACCGTATTTCTCCTATAATTTGCTGCATGGAAGGCTTTCTTTTGTGCTATACCTACTGCTGCATTTGTGGTATTATCCTTCTTTATAAAATGCACTAATTCTCCACGATCATCAGTCACTGCAATAGCTACAGCCCAACCATTTCTGTCAGCTTCTGCTTCTGCGGCTGAAGAAATTACTTTAGCGGCTTCAAGAGTCAATGTTGGCTTCATATACATTCTATTCATGGTCTCTTCACTCCTGATTTCATATTCAATTTCTTCATTCATTATATATTCATGTTTCCTCCGTCCTATAGAATAGTTTTGCATAATTAGATTATAAAAAAGATTTTTCTATTTGAACAACGAATATATTCAATCATAACTATCGATAATATCGATCATTATGGGGGAAGAGTGATCTAGAGTATGGACTATGAGCTTTTAAGAACATTCATTTGCTTAGCTAAGCTAAAAAACTTTACTAAAACAGCGGAACAGCTCCATGTGGTTCAATCTACCATCACTAGCAGGATTAAACAACTGGAACATAATATTGGTGAAACCTTATTTATACGCACAAATAAAAATGTAATACTGACAAATGCGGGAGAAATTTATCTTCCCTATGCTAAACAATTATTAAGTATACATGCATCAGCTATTTCAAGGATTAGAGCTCTAGAATTATTCAAAGATACACTTAATATAGGTGCTGTTCACTCTATTTACGATTGTCATGTACAAGACATGATTCTTAAATACATACAGCGAAATAAAAGAATTGCAATTAAAATCACTATTGAACACAGCGAAGATCTGATACAAATGCTTCATGAGAATCAGCTAGATATTGCATTTACATATTTGGACATCAAATCTTCACAATTTATATGTGAACCATTCTATAGCGACAAAATCATATTGGTTACAGGTTCGCAGAACAATTCCACTCTAAGCGGTATCACAGACGACGAGCTTAGAAGGCTGCCTTTATTATCCTCTGCAATACTGACGGAACCATTTCAAGAATGGTTCTACTCGGTTTTTCCAAAAAACTATGTATATCCACTGGATATCAACATTAGCAGCAACATTATTACATTTTTAAAAGAAGGGATTGGCTATAGCTTTATGATAGAGCCTGCCGCCAGGGGGTTTCTGGAAGAAGGTTCACTAGTGGAAGTAAAATTTCTCGAAAGGACGACGCCAAGTATGGAAAGTTATGTATTAATAAACAAACATCGAATCAATTCTGAAGCAGTAAGTCGATGGCTGAGTGAGTTTATGCCTTCCTATTCAAGCATTTAAGGGCATAATCTGCTGCGGGATTGAAGGAGTTCAGTAGTTGACCAGCGAGCTTAATTTTATAACTTGTCGGGTATTTCTTCTTGAGGTTAGCGGGGGGCGTGAGGGGAAATCATACTACCGGATAGAAGGATTCATAACGCTTTTTATGAAATCCAACTTTCTATCATCGGACTTTGAACCCAATTTCCCAGTATGTTATAAAACTTTAGTGAAAACCCTCCGCCACCTGTGTACCCAATATTTTCATTTGGTGGGCTAGCCCACGTATTGTCAAGTGAAACCGTAGCAGTTAGCATTCCGATTTCAACTTTCTTAAACCGAAGATATAAATACTCGCCATCTTTAGATTTCTGTTGAATCGCACTTGGGGATAAAACGATTATATTTATTCCTGGTATTTGTGAAATCCAATTTGTGTCTATGTTCTCTTTTGACACAACTATATTGTTATTACCTTTGTCAAGCAGTAAATTATAATCCGGTAACTGCTTGTAAACTAACGCTGACTCAAGTGTCTTTTTGATTATTGTTTTAGTTGAATGATGTGTCACATTTGGAATGGCATAGAGATTAGGGCATTTGTACTTACGGGTTTAAGAATAATTAGCAGTAAAGCAACCAACGCTTAATTATATATTGATCGCCACGAAAACCCTGTTTGGGTTTTTAAATCATATTCCCTGATAAAATACTTGTTCTTTTCAAAAGTATCGGTATACTCATTACCGCCAAACGTAACCGAATACTTTGATGGTTGATTATTTGAAATGATGCCGAAAATTACTCCGTAATTTGATTTTGAACTAACCCCCTCATTTGGAGTCAATACCACCGTGCTTATAGTCGATAATGTAGGATGAGCGAAAAAAGTATATCGATATTTACCATTTGGCAGACGCTTGAATACTGCTAATCCAGTCTTTTGGCTGGAATTTGGGTCTTGTTGGTATGACAAAAGCAATAAATGTAAGTCGTCAATGTCTTTTTCTAACTCAATGGTAAAGTTTATTTGTTCATCTTGAAACCAGTATTGGCTAATACATTTTGTTAGTTCATCGTGCGTTAATTCTTTGTTCGCAATGTATGCTTTACTATTTGTGTAAATGGAAAATCCGCAAGACCCAATAATCAGTAGAATACCAACCAATACTAGAAATTTTGCCTTATCTTTTATCATTAACATCCCCCTAAGAGCACATTTAAGATATCACAGGTTAATACAACGATTTGAGTCATAGTTTTAGAATCAATGCAAATTATGTAAAGTCTATTCTGTTCGCCCATCCTTGACGAATACTTTTGTCTTCGTTATCTTCATACTTCCAGTTTGCTCTCACTTTATTACCGCTAATGAAAACTCCTGACAACAATGCAGAAATTCCCAAAGTAACCAATCCAATAATCCAGAAAACTTTAATCAAAGCCCAATCACCAAGTACAAATGAAACCAAGTAAACTAATATTATAGTCAAAGCCCCTAGCCCTAAAGACAGCAATTTAATCTCCTCCTCTTTCCCAATTGAAATACCTGTTTATATACTGATTTATATATATACTATGGTTTATTTATTAAAAATCTTCTATATAATAGAAAATTATGTCTCATTTTACTAAATCTTGATTCCAATTATCCTACGAATGCCGTCCAACCTCTGATTAAGATGACGGTATTCTACTGTAGGGTTTAAGAATTAGCGGAAGCCTTGGTCCCTGAGGTTTCAGCAAGAGCTGGGCCCTTTTTGTATCTACAAACCAATGTTATGGGGTATAATTGAGCAGAACACTGTGACGCATTGGAAGGAAAGTGCGAAATACTACTTAAATTCATATATTGATGGTGGTGTAATTCTTACTTACCACTAACCTCGAACATAAGGAGATAAGATGTCAAATATCATTGAGATAAGCGATTTTTCATCTTCCAATTTGGATGTCTTTGCTCGCCTGACGGAAACGCAGCTGCGCAACCGGTTGGAGCCGGAGATGGGCATCTTTATTGCGGAGAGTACCAAGGTAATTGGACTTGCCCTCGACGCTGGATGCGAGCCTATTTCACTTTTGATGGAGCGCAAATACATTGCAGGGCAGGCGCACGGTATAATCGCCCGCTGCGGAGATGTCCCCGTCTATACTGCCGATAGCAACCTGCTAGCAGGGCTGACTGGCTTTCAGCTGACCCGCGGTGTGCTGTGTGCCATGCGGCGTCCTCATCTACCCAGCGTTGAGGAGGCGTGTGCCGGTGCAAGTCGAGTGGCTGTGCTTGAAGGTATTGCGGACTCTACCAACGTCGGTGCCATTTTTCGCTCGGCTGCGGCGTTAAGCATCGATACCGTGTTGCTTACCCCCTCATGCTGTGACCCACTGTGCCGGCGTGCGGTGAGGGTGAGCATGGGTACCATCTTCCAAGTGCCATGGGCCCGTATTGGCAGCGAGCCCTCACAGTGGCCGCAGCAGGGCATGAAGAGTCTGCGCAAGCTGGGCTTTAAGACCGTTGCCATGGCTTTAAATGATAACGCTATCAGCATAGACGATCCGCAGCTCATGACAGAGGAAAAGCTTGCTATCGTATTGGGTTCAGAAGGTAATGGACTGGCGCCCTACACGATTGCTGACTGCGATTACACCGCGTGCATCCCCATGTCCCATAACGTGGACTCTCTGAACGTTGCTGCAGCCAGCGCCGTGGCCTTTTGGCAACTCAGGGTCCGGTAAGCTTTTATATTCATATAATACGTCGTAAAAATAAGAATAATGTGAAGGAGTTATACGCCAAAATCATCTATAAGCCACGGTGAATTTTTGTCCTTTCTTATAACAAAATACCACCAATCATATATTCCACTGTTTTGGGGTCCCATGCCATCCAACACTGATAAAGGTGGGAAGGCATTTAAACTCATTGTTAGAAATATGAATTAACCAGCTGCCCTCGCATTGTTGAAATATCTGTGGAGGACAGCTGGTAATGTGATTAGTAGGCTTAATAAGAATTATGTGAAACCCCAAATTTAGGGTAACGTGGGGTTGAGGGTATTACCTTAGAGAACTACTTACCCTTCCTTTTGAACATTACGGTTAAAATTAGCCCTACGATTACTGGTATGCCATAAGCAGTGACTTCTGGAATTTGATAAGCCCAAAATGGTGCAGATAATTCAGGATGCTTGATGTAATTCTGATAGGCAATCATTGTTTGTACTACCCAAACTGCGATAATTGATATAGAAAGGATTAAAGTTATAACTGAAGCAGTCTTAAACTTATTTTTCATAATATCCTCCCGAAAACGATTTCCAGTAATTGCGCATTATCCTACTAGCTATGACTTAATCCAAGCTAATCTCAGCTGCCAATTATAGACATTTAATCCATAAACCAGCTCAGTACTGTATTCAAAAATTAGCAAATAAACAAATAATTCTCTCCAATGATTCTACATTTTTCCAGAAATCCCTTCTAATCTTACGAATATATTTATCCGTCTCCCCAAGAAAAACAAAATACGCCAGACCTTCCATAAAAATACGGTACAATCTGGCGATTACTGTCTTCTAAAACATCACTGTCTCAGTGGTAAACCTATTAAGTTGTTTCACACCCATATTAAAAGTAGCCTAACTACATAATCCAAACCTGTCATCAGAACGCATTTAAAGACAGGAAAAATAAGTAGCAGTCATTTAATATAGAAATAGAGGAGGGGCTTTATGGATTGGCTTGACGCAATGAACAGGGCTGTAGAATACCTAGAGGCTAACATTACTGAAAAGTTGGATATTGAGAAGGTAGCGAAAATCGCCTTATCATCCCCGTTTCATTTTCAGCGTATGTATCATATGATAACCGGTGTTACGGTAGCTGAATATGTGCGTAGAAGAAGGCTTACACTCGCCGCACAGGATATTTTATCCGGCAAAAAGATCATCGATGTAGCATACAGGTATGGCTATGAAACGCCCGAAGCCTTTACTAAAGCTTTTGGAAAAATGCATGGAATAAGCCCTTCGGTTGCGCGCGAGCAGGGAGCAAATCTCAAAGCATATCCAAAACTATCCTTTCACATTTCGATAAAAGGAGATGAAGATATGAATTACAAGATTGTTGACAAAGAAAACTTTACAATAGTTGGTAAGCAAAGAAGAATTACCATGGTGAACGAAGAAAACTTTAGACAGATACCTGAATTCTGGGACGATTGCATGAAGGATAGTTCATACGAGTGGCTCAACTCAAAGGCAGGTAAGCTTGGTGTCCTAGGGGCCTCTATGGATTTCAGTGAAAACGAATTTACTTATATGGTTGGAGTTGAGGAAATCAAAGATCCCCTTCCGAAAGGTTATGTATCGGCAACGATACCTGCTTCAACTTATTCTATATTTGAATCACTTGGAGCGCTGCCTGAAGCTTTACAGAATACTATACGAAGGGTATATTCAGAGTGGTTCCCTGCTACAGGATATCAGCATGATTGTTGTGCACCAACTCTTGAGGTTTATCCTGAAGGTGACATGCACTCTCCAGATTACCGATGTGAGGTTTGGGTTCCAATTAAGAAGTAAAGAGATGATACTATAGATAAGTATGACTATTATGTTAGAGTTCATTTAAACAAAATAGTCGTACTTGCCTTATTTTATAAATACAAAGTATCAATAATAATTTTATTCGCAAATGAATTTTTATGAAATTCCCTCCGTAAGTGATAGTTTCTCATTATACCGGCAATGTAATTTTAGCCTATGCTACCATATTTCGTATAAAGCAGGTGACATGTTCCCTTGGACGTAGCTAGAAAACATGCGCCTGTTTTTGATTCAATTTCGAATATTCTCGAACCCAGCAACCCGCACCACAGGCGAGTTTAGAGTTTCCGTTTTCTACATAAAACCACGGTCTCAACGTGCCTCGGGTTGCCAAATCGGCTCGGTAGAAAACACACTGCATCTCAGCAACTCTAGATTCTCCATTAATTTACATTATAGGAATAATGGGCAACTCACATTTTCCGATATAGCAAACATCTAATCTTCCATTTTTGCGTTAAATCATTACTTTGACGCTATGTAGGCTCGAATCTTCATTGCTCGGTCGGTAAGGCCTCGTCGGTCCGTGACTGCAAGCTGAAGGTCCAGAGGGGCAACGGCGACCTCGTGTCCGTGCCAGTGAACAATTTCAATTCTTTCTGCAGCAACTGGTCCTTGCTCGTGGGGCATCGACTCGTCGACTTCTGGGTGAACACCAGCTATCCACTCGAAGAGGCAGCCTGAAAATGCTCTGCCACCGTAATCAGCAATCCATCCAGTCATCGTAGTGACAGGTTCAACCAGTAAATCCTCGAAGATGGAGCCTGTAAGATAAGCATCATTGACACAGAAGTCAAGGTCTCCAGGGTCGACATCTATACCACGAACGGCAGGGGCGCGCCCGACCCATACAGAAACCAGCTCAAAGGTGTGTCTCTAACTCGCCTGATGAATAAGTCCAATGCTTCTTTCCAACCGACGGAGTGTAAACGCGCACTCTGTAGGAGCATCTCTTCTAGGTGGTAAGCAAAATTGGCGTGTGTCCGAAACATATCTCCTTCTGCTGAGAGAATTCTAATAAATTTTTCTTCGCATGCTGAAGTGAAGCCCATGTGAACAAGCCTCTCCTGATATAACAAATTGGTGGTTCTAACCCCATAGATAGCTTTGTTCCCTCGTATCTCTACAGATGTCCACAGGTCCGCCGTTGGTTTTAGCAACTGTCTGATTGTCTTATGATTTAAGGTATCACTCATTGTCAACCGCCCTCATTGGACTATTTTGGTATTTTTAAATCTTTTAATTAGAGGTGTCATTGTAGGAATAAAGATCACCTGTAAGAATGATATGAACCTAGTTTTGTATGCACAAGACGAAGCAAATTAATATTTCGCTCATTCTGTTTCTCCATACAATTCTTTTAAGTGTTCAATATGTTTTTTTCCCCAGTCTTTCATTGGCTTTAGTATTGGTGCTAGTTCCTTTCCATAGTCAGTGATAGAATATTCTACTTTTGGTGGCACTTGAGGGTAAACCTCTCGATGAATGATATCATGATATTCTAATTCCCTTAGCTGTGCTGTTAACATTTTTTTCGTTATATCAGGAATCAGACGCTGTAATTCGCTAAAACGTATGACGCCTTTGCTAAAAATGTGATGCAAAATAACTGGTTTCCATTTTCCAACAAGAATATCCAGTGCTGTTTCAATTCCTCTTTTATTATCATACTTATTAGCCATAGATGTATTCTCCTTTAATAGTTTCTTTTTATATACTATGTAGCAATTAAGTGCCTACTTGCGTAATAGAGGCCCACAAAATATTATAGAAATACAAATCAAAAAACAAGTGTTTCTTAAACTTATTTTAATTGGAGGAATTGCTGTGAACACAGAAACAGGAATTAAGGTGTTAAAATGTGATGTCAGTGTTGGCGGGCAAAATAATACGATTTATCCAACTCTGATTATAGACAAAGACGAAATTGTTTTGGTCGATGCCGGTTACCCTGGCCAACTGGATGTGATTGAATCCGAGATGAACAAATATGGACTTTCAATGAGTCAAATTACAAAATTAATTATTACTCATCAAGACATAGATCACATTGGTTGTGCAAAAGAAATCTCTAATATGGATGTGAAAATTTATGCTCATGAGATTGAAACGCCATATATTCAAGGAGATAAAACACCGGTTAAACTTGCAAAAATGGAAGCTAATATAAATAGTTTACCGCCAGACAGAATGGGATTTTATAACATGATGAAAAATATCTTTCCAAAGCTATATGTTCATGTTGATGAGCAATTAAAAGACAAACAAGAAATACCATTTTGTGGTGGCATCGTCGTTCATGAGAATGTAAAGAGTTTTGTGTAAATGGTTAAACTTACCAATAGGAAAGGATTGATCATTTATGCAAAACTCTTCTTCATTGGCTAAGGAACTGGCAAAAGGCTGCAAATCAGTCGAGGACATTCAAGAGAAACTGAAGGACTTGTTCAAAGGTACCTTACAAGAAATCTTTGAAGCTGAAATGGATGACCATCTTGGCTATGAAAAACATTCCTCAGAAGGAGATAACACCGGCAATAGCCGTAACGGCTACAGTAAGAAAACCATCAAAACCAGGTATGGTAAAACTGAGCTAGATATTCCTAGAGATCGTAATGCGGAATACGAACCCCAGGTCATTAAGAAATATGAGACGACATCAAACCAACTTGAAGATCAGATCATTGCCATGTATGCCAAAGGTATGTCAACACGGGATATCGAGGATCATATGCGTGATCTCTATGGTGTTGATGTTTCACCCACTATGGTTAGTAAAGTCACCGATAAAATAATGCCACTGATTGCAGAATGGCAGTCTAGACCCTTAGATCGTATTTATCCGATCGTTTTTCTTGATGCGATACATTTTAAAGTACGTCAAGATAACAGAGTCGTTAATAAGGCTGCGTACAGCGTTTTAGGCATAACCCTTGACGGCCATAAAGAAATTCTAGGTATATGGGTTGGTGAACATGAAAGTGCAAAATTCTGGCTTAGTGTCTGTAATGATCTTAAAAATAGAGGCGTTGAGGATATACTAATTGCTTGTAAAGACGGGCTTACAGGCTTTTCCGAAGCTATCAATACGGTTTATCCCAAAACAGAGATTCAATTGTGTGTCATCCATCAGATACGCAATTCATTAAAATACGTGCCCTATAAGTACCAAAAAGAACTGATAGCTGATTTAAAGAAAGTGTATCAAGCTTTAACGCTAGAAGAAGCTGAGTTTGCCTTTGAAGAATTCAAGGAGAAATGGAGCAAACGATATCCAGTGATTATTAAGTCCTGGGAAACGAATTGGGTTGAGCTAACAACATTCTTTAAATATCCCTATGGAGTTCGTAAACTCATCTATACGACCAACGTGATCGAAGGATATCATCGCCAGCTAAGAAAAGTGACAAAGACAAAAACGGCTTATCCATCCGATGAAGCCTTAGTAAAAATCCTGTACTTGGCTACAGCTGATATCTCAAAGAAATGGACCATGCCCCTGAGAGAATGGCGAGAGTGTGTCTCCCAATTCGCAATCTATTTTAATGAGAGAATTGAAGGTAAGACAGTTAGTTAATGGGGCTTCGCCCCAGAGTTTATCGCAAAAAGTTCTCCCAAGGGTAGTAAAAAGAGGTAACCGGTATGTTAACCGTTACCCCTCTACCCTTGGCAGAATCTATCCAGACGCTCAGGTTGCTCTCCAGCAGAGCCTTATCCTCCTGGTAGATAAGAGCCTTGAATATTATTACCATCTCTTGGAAAAATAAGCCCTAAAGTAACAATCTATAATTTTAAGGTAAGAAACCAATTACACAAAATTTCTTATACTCCCTCGTTCATCACACTCCCGGTCACACTCCCGGTCATATGGTTTTATTTCATAAAGAAAGCAACACCTTAATAGCTGGTGATGCTGCAAATATTTCCGATGGGAAGCTGGTTGATCCCAATCCAATGCAATGCGACAATGCAGAACAAGCCGCTGAATCGTTGGAAAAAATCAAATCACTCGGTGCTAAAACGATTATTTGTTATCACAGTGGATTAATGACAAACAGTTAACGCTAAAATAAGCATTTTCATAACTTTTAATAAGCATAAGTGCGTAGTTGTCTGAGTCGGCCACGCACTTGTTTTATAATCAATTTTAAAAACTGTGGTTTTTGGTATAACAAATTGTCTTCCTGTTTTGATTTTAAACCAAGTTTTGCAATTACTTAGCGGTTACCCAAAGATGACTTAACTTCCACTAATCCTACTTGCGATCACTTAATTTATATCCATTATTTGGTACATTGTAAGAATAATTAGCAGCTTAAGTAATACCCTGGGGGTATGGAGTAGTCAATCGTCTATGCCCAATCCATCAAAAATTTTAGGCGTATACTTTTCAATCCTTGATGCTCGGGTTACGGATTGCTTCGCTCCAGTAAAATGAAAAATATAGCCTCTTTGACGCCCTGGCGTCAATGCATAAAATGCACTTTTAAAAGCAGGGTCTTCATCAAATTTTGCTTGTAATTCGTCCGGAATTTTAAGTTCCGGTTTCTTTTCGACAGGCACTTTCAAACCGGCTTTTTCAATTTCTATTGCTTCTCCAATATATTCTTTGATCATCGTCTCTTTCTCGGCAATTTCTTTAACAGAGCTGAACCGAAGTTGCCGGCCAGCCTGTACGTTCTCCGTCTGCCTTACAAGAATGCCGCCTTTATCTTTGAGCAATGAACCTTTGAAAAATGAAAGCGCAATGTAATTTTTAAATCCGCCAATAATAACAATATTGTTATTGTTTAACGTATAACAGGGTTGTCCCCACTTTAATTCTTCTGTCAGCTGACAATCAAGACAAAGCTCTCTCAACTTGTCATGTTCATCACGCCACTTTTCAATGTGCTCTAAAAATGCGTCAACTAAAGGATTCTTATTGCTATTCGATACATAGGAATCCAATTTGTCAACTTTTGCAAAGAACTCCTCCTTAGTGTCGCAAACCGTAAATTCACCGTTAAGAAACCCATATACTTTTCCATTAAGCTCTGGATTCTTTTTCGAACATTTTCCTATACAGCTGATCTTTACTTTTACTTTTACTTTGTTCTTTAGCTCATTGACGTCAAAACCAGAGCAATATAAACAAACTTCTATTTTTGGGGTTTTCTCCACTGCTCATTACCTTCTTCAAACTTTACTACTTACTGTTTTAAACGAAATGAACTCTTCTTATTCATCCCAAGGAGAACCTTAATCTTTCGACGGCTTTCCATTTCTTTTTCGCTACCCTACTAATATCATTCCGATAAATTTATAGTCAATTACAAAGTCATGTTTGAGATAAGTTAGGCTGCAAACCCTTGATAAATAAATTTCCGATTATCCTACGAATGCCGCCCAGTAAGGGTGGCATTTATTCTAACGGGTATAAGAATAACTGGAACTTTAGTGCTTATTAAAATGGGATTTGAAATGCCAGTTGCGAAAATCAACGAATTGAATTTAGACTATTTATTCCATAAGTATTAGTCCAAAATGATTTTGAACTTCATCCTTCCCACGCAAAATTGTAATTTCATAGCCATTATTCCTTACCGTTTGATAAACACTATTCCACAAGCTTCCATTGCAGGTGCTATTTTGTCGGGAAAATTGCACCCCTGTGTATTGCATTCTTTACATCGCATACATGGACCACTACCAAAGGCAATAGCTATGTAATACCTATCAAGAAACATTTCTTTAGCAATCTTCACGGCAATATCAGTTACAATAGACATATCATGACACCTAAAAAGAATCGCCATATTATAACAATTTATTATTTCTTGAGTCTGTTTGTGACTTGGAGATTTTGGCGGACAACACCAACTTCTTCCATAGCGTCCACAGCCAAATTGGCATTTATAGATTGTCCAAGGAGCAGTTACAAATGATTTAGTGTCAATTGATTTAATACTGTCTGAACCTAAATTTTGTAGTAATACTATATTTTTATAACATCTTTTTCCATCGTACCTACCTCCGATTATTACTACATAATAATCAAATATAACCAATGATTTTAGCTCTATGACAAATTATACAATGCACATCGAAGAAGACTCTTAAGAATCAAGGCTGCCCGATAAGGACGGTTATTAATTATCATGGATAATAGAAAAAGTGTGCCCCTTTTGGAACACACTTTCTTTATATCATAAAACATGAATTTCATATAATAGAATGTTAATATAAAAAATTAACCTTAACTTCTAATTGATTTGTAAACAGCCTTTATGAAGCCACCCCATGCATCGTGGCTATAGGTAAAACCACGATTAAGATAAAATTCAAGTGCTGTGTTGTTGCCATTTGAAACATATATAAATATTAAATTAATATCTGGAAAACTCTCAAGCCACTCCATAGACATTTCAAACATTTTAGAGCCAAGTCCCAGACCACGATATTTGTTCCGAAAATAGAGGTTACTTAAACAACCAATTCTTTTAGGAAGATTATCCCACTCTGGGTATAGGCCAGAATACTTGCCGTGCTCTGTATCTTCTACGGTAGAAAAAGCATATCCAATAGGAATACCATTGTCCTTAGCAACAATTATGTTATTTTCTAACGAACTTTCATAGCTTTTTTTCATTCTTGTGTCAAAACTCATAGTATCAAATCTCACTGGGTCTATGCTAGCCTTTGATTTTTGAAATGCCATTAGCTCGTTGCACAGTTCTCTACACTGCTCAATATTTCCGTCTTTTACAACCTCAATAGTTATGTTTTCCATATTTTGACCTCCGAATTCATATTGTCCAAATTATATCAAAGGCACTCCAAAACTAAAATATATTAGTAAATTTATTAGTAACTATTAAATTTAATAGTAATAGAAAATAAGCTTAAAATTCAATTTGGAACATTTAAGTATTGTTGTTGCCTCTCGCGGAATCAATCCACGCCCAAAAAGCCTCTAAAAAAATACACTATCATTGCGATTATAATTGCTCCCAAAAAGTAGAGTTTCCTGTTTCAGACGCTCTAATTGTCGTTGTTCGCTCGAAAGATTCTCAAGGGTCTTTTCAATCTCGAAGAGTTTATTGCAGTATGTAATGCCTTGGCTGGGAAGAGTGGCTTCCGGGCTATGGATATCTTTTGGAAGAGCATCGACGAAGTTTACCTCCCGAATATCGACTTTGTTATATATACAAAAAATAGTAGGGAGATCCTCAGGTTCTCACCTAGCGTTCAACATTTTCCCGAGCGTTCATCCCTCCGCCATCTCCACACTTCCCCTATCCACCAGGCAACCACATCCCATCCTGTGGGATTGAAGGAGTTCGGTAGTTGACAGGTGGGCTGGGGGTAATGGGGATTTTGGGTTGATGAGGTATCCTGTAAAACATCTTGGAATAGTTTGTGATTCCAAGTCCGAAATAACTTCATATGAAGGCAAGTCTGTCCTTGGGAAAACTACCTACGTTTTCCCCAAGGACAGACACTAATACAAACTCCGCAGACATTTTTACCGATCTCAGGACGTTTGGCAAAATCATTTGTTAATTTTTCCACACATTGGTTGAAGTGGAGTGCTTCTTCTCTTGATTGAGGATGATCATCCCATGAAGCACCTTTAATAGCAGCAGCCGGACATGCTTCTTGGCATTTGTTACATGTACCACATCGATTAGATTGCAAAGGATCTGGATCAAGTGGTGCGTTTGTAAGTAATGTAGCCAAACGAACACGCGGGCCATACTCCGGTGTTACTAGTAGAAGACTTTTTCCTTGCCAACCAAGACCCGCAGCTTTAGCCATCGCTTTATGAGAAATATGTCCCATCCAATTAACCTTATCAACAATGAGGGAAGCCGGAATAGCAAGAGCACGAAATCCTTCATGGATTATTTCGTTTTGCAAACGTAGGGCAATATTGTCTAAAAGAGTGTTAGCTACTTGATAATGATGAACATACAAGGGTGTTGGGCCATTCTTTATTTGCTCAAAAACATCCGGAGAAACTGCAACCGCAATAACTACCGCATTGGTATAAGGTTCAAGTAGATCTTTGGGTTCGGTAGGAAGCCCACTTACATGTTTTAGGTCAGCGATTCCTACTAAATCAGCACCCAGTTCGATAGCTCTCTTCTTTATGTCAATTGTACTTACCACAAAGATCACTCCTTACATCAATATTGCATATTTTCTGATAAGCCCCCCCATCCACCCATATCCACCAGGCAACCACATCCCATCCTGCGGGATTGAAGGAGTTCGGTGGGTTTGACGGGTGGCTTGGCTAGGGAGGCAGGAATTTGAGGGTGAGGTTAGCGGGTGGTACTGGGTTGGGGACTTTTGGATCATTCCCCAATAATTCGTTTACCACCAAATGCGTGGATAGTTCTTGTTCCGGCAATACACCTTCCCCACTGCTCAATCCCCTTTGGAATGAAGATTTCATCTCCCGGATTGAGAACATATTCTTTAGCATCCATGATTACCGTATATTGGCCGGAAACACAAACCATATACTCGTCAAATTCATGCTTATGTATCTTAGAAGTTCTGTCAGCATGACATGTCCAAAATGCCATCTGACTGCCCTCTGCTCCAGTGAAATAATAGCCCTCAATATCCTGTGTATTCTGCTCTTTATTGCTAATTCGATTTTTGCTTGATTTCATAAACTCAGGAAAATCGTACATGGTCACACGCTCCCATTCTTCCAGCCTCCCACCTTCCCCCGGTATCCACCAAGCAACCACATCCCATCCTGTGGGATTGAAGGAGTTTGGTGCTTGACGGGTAGCTGAGGTTTATAGGGATTTGGCTTAGGGTTAGCGGGGGCGCGGGTGACGTGAATGGATTTACTATCAATGAGGTGGACGGAATTACATGCTTACAATTTTGCATCAAACTCTTCTTGGAGGAACACTCCATATTTGAATAAGTCGGCAATAACAAGAATAAACCCTCCAATCAATACTCCACTCAAATGAACATTTGATAAATCCAAAGTGAATATTCTTGTTACAAAAATTGAGTATAAAAGGCTTGATAAGGTATCCACTAGGACCGAATATAAAATTATCACATGAGCAATTTTTTTAATCCGTTTGACATTGAGGATTACGTATGGGGCTTTATCGTTTGAAATAGAATTTAAAAAATCCGCAGCTTGTTTTATACCATAAATTATTAAAAAAACTTTAACGAGTAATGAGGACACGCCGACTAAAAACGCATTTTTTGCATTAATCATGCTATTACCTAGCGGCTGTAAAACTTTAAAGGGAATATTAATAAAGAATGAAGAACCGTTGGTTAATTTATTAGTTATAGACCAGTCTATATTGCCTTTTACAGCGTTAAATCTTTCTGGGGAAGCAAAAATGGAATATATAAAACCCATAAAAACTGCTAAGAAGATTATTATCCCAATAACAAAGATAATCTCCATTACTATATGAATAGAACTTGCTCTTTTTTGTAGACTCTCCAAATTATCTCGGCTCAAAGATATCCCCTCGTTAAATAATTTTTAAGTTATACGGCTCCCTACCGCTCTCTGTGTGGCGATCTCATCAGACATCTCCGTATATTGTTTTAATTCCACGATTATCCTTTATTTCCTGCAATAAGAACGCAAAAAGAGCGTCCATTGACGCTCTGTTAGTTACTAAAACTCTCCCCATCCAATCCCTCCAGCTTTCTGGTTCGGTTATCCGATAGGTAAGTTCATCCAATCCTGCGGGATTGATGGAGTTCGGTGGGTTTGACTGGGGGCTGGGGTTTATGGGTATTTGTGGATTTGGGGTTGATAGGAGTTGGGCGCTAATGATGAGCGGGGTGATTTAAGTATTGATGGTTTGTTTGTCATTTTCGATTACGCGAGAAAACCCAATGAATCTTTTCCCACAGTTCTTCAAAAAATTCTACAATCTTAAATTGGCTTGCTGCAATCATTACAAGCTTCGTACCCATTAGAATTAATATCATAGTTGCGATAAACTTTAAAGTATAATCCATAATATCCCTCATCAGTAGGTGAATTTCGTTAAATTGACCGAATCACTTATTAGGCACAGGAATTTCACCTCAAGCACAGACCAGAAGCTCCATCATCCGTTCTCCAGCAGACCCATCTCTCGTGACTCCACTAATTCCCTATCCACCTTCCCCCGGTATCCACTAGGCAACCACATCACATCCTGCGGGATTGAAGGGGTTTCGGTAGATTGACGGGGGGCTATCGTTTAGTCATGGTTTCACCTTACCTGGAGCCGATTAAACCGACCTACGTCTTTGGGAACCCAAGCTTTGTGATAATGGACGGTTACAAGAAGGGTTCCCGGCGCAGTTTCTATTTCATCATAGGTATGGTCAGGGTATACTGCCAGCACCATTGTTACGTGTGATGTACCATAAAATACTGAATCACCCGGCTCTGGGGCCGTGCAGTTTCGGATCAACCTGCTAGTGTCGTTAAAGAATACCTTTTGATTTTCTACCCGCCGAGCAAAATAAGGTGTTGACGGGTTATTGCCAGCAAAAGCTGCGTAATGATCTGGATACTTTTTGTAATCTGCGGCCATAAGGCCACCAATGTCAATGCCAGCCGTCTGATAACTTAGGCGCGGCACATCAGTACAAACCAAAAGACCAAGTTTCAGGAATCTGCCGCCCGAGTAGTCGTAAATGACCCCTTGTAAATTCTTTGCGGCCTGAACAACCTTTTCTTCTTGAGAGAGTCCCGTCGTAGTGGCTATCACGCTCAACCGGGCCGGATGAAACGTATGAAAGGACCATACATAGGAGCTAATGGAGAGCAGAAGAATGACTAGAACGACCAGCCATCTGAAACCACGAAACACACTAACGCCTCCCGTACATTGACTTTGCACAGCAAAACTATTACATAAAATCACTGAATTAGGGGTTAAGCCGAGATACGTGTAAAAATGGGTCATGGACTGGGTTATAATCCCAATTATGGTCTTCTAAATCGGTATTTCTCCTTAATATGGTTGTGGTATATTTTCTAAAACAATCGGATAGATCCTCAAATCGCTTAATGTACATGGTTTGTTATGGGATGAGCATTATCCTCGACAAGGGGTTCCACCAACATTTTAACGAAAATATACGCTTAAACGGTAGCTTCCAACAAAAAGTCAGATTTCTTTATTCTAAGCCATATACTGCTAATTACCTGCCCTTAGTGGCATCATCGCTGGTAAGAGTAATAACAAAACAACCTTAGCGGACAAAAAATGTCTTTTATTCTTAGCTTGATGTCCACTAATTACAGTTTAGTTGACTTAATTATAATGTTATGTCCATTTTCTGTCTTAACGTATAAAAAAGTTAAAATGTTGTCTCTAACCTTAATGAATAATCACTAAAATACCTTTGAATCCCAAAACAATTTCGTACAAAGCAATCAAATGAACAATTATGGAAAAGGTTCTAACCCACCAGATTCGAAAGTAGTGATAGAGAGCAGTCCAAATCGCACCCAGCACTGGCCCTATTACGCCCTAAGTATTACCGCAATTGATGGGTCTATTATAACGTTGGTGTTATTACTATTTCCCTTACTGAATTGTTCATTTTTTAATTTAATTGTTTGTATTTGATTGTCAATATTTATTGTTACTTTTATTATATCATTCCCATCCTCAATTCCTGAACCTGTAGTATGTGATTTTAAAATATAATTTTTTTGAGCATGAGAGTAGTTATTATAATTATATATTAACCTTTTACTTTTCAATACATCTTCTCCACGATCATCTTCAACTTCATATGATATCTCAAGATGTTTAACTAAAGATAATTGAGATATGTCTTTTTTATAAGTTACTATCAATGTTTTGTTCAAATCACTGTCAAAATTGATTTGGTCAAAAAAACTTTTACTAAATGTACCTGTTCCTTTTACTTGATATTCAGCAGCCCAAAATTCATTTTCGCCTTTAAAAGTATAATTCAGGTTAACTATTTGTTTTTTATATGAACAGCCAGCAACTGTTAATATCATTATGCATACTAAAAAAATGTATATTTTTTTCACTTTTAATCCCCCCAAAAATCCCGGCATGATGTAAGGAAAATGCAATTAAGGCTAATAAACTACGGTAATGGCTCAAAACGATTAATGAAGAAGAAATTAGTTTATACCTGTAGATTTTTCTTTACTTAAGAAATAAAAAAACAATTTTCCTCCTTCCACTTTACAGGGGGAAGGCGTTTTAAAGGATATGACTAAATTCTGCTAATCATGATACGTAGATAATAATGATTTTAAAACTATATTGAAATGTGGAGATCCTAAACCAGAAACACAATCATATCCATTCTTTGCAAAAAAAATACCATTGTTACCTTTAGTTATATCATTAAAATTAGTATGTTTCTTGTCGTTTTTCGCTATATCATATAATTCCTCATGAATGTTTTTAATCCTCGTACCAGCATTTCTAAACTGATTTAAACCGAATATAGTCCAAAATATAATATTTCAAAAATGAAAAATATAAACTAGTAACGATATTTATAGTATCACTGAATAAGTTTTTTTGTCCCCCGTAATCTTACTAGTTTTATACATAAAAACTATTCCCAAAATTTTGAGTCAAATATACTTCAACATATTAAGATAAAGTACGCAAAAGGAAGACCTACCAATCGATAAATCCTCCTTTTGTGTATTCATTCTAACTAAGATTCTCAACATAACTGTATCCACAGTTTAAAGATCATCTTATCTGTTGAATATTGATGTTATTATTCAAAAATAGCAATAGGTAAGGCTTTGATATTATCTCCGCCTTTTTCCTGCTCCACACTGTACATGAAAGTTTCCGGTCACACGGCGTTTGCACAATATCTGAACTGCACAAAAAAGACCCCCGCCGCGAGGGCAGAGGCCAATAAAATGGTGTTTATGGAACAGCTCCGTGAATTTATTATGTAGCATTAATGTTGGACTTGAAGTATTTTCTTCTGTTTTACCCCCAGAAAAAACTAAAGATTGACACGCTTGACCCAATTAGAAAGAAAGTTATTGTTAACCACGTCCACACTTTCTTCAGTCGACCTGACTCATTTGCAGTAACAAAAAATGTATCCATAAATGAACCTTGAGAGTCATCTTCCTCTGACTTCAAGTAAATAACTTTGCCCATCACACAACCCCTGCCTTTACTCTTCAATCATCTCACAACTTTATAGTAAACGCAAAACATTTTAATGTTTCCAAATGAGGGGTTTGCGAGAGGAATTTATGCTCCCTCGACACTGCGACACATTCATTAGCGAATCTTTCCTGCAAAAACGCTATATTTACATTCAAGATGTTTCCGCGAACGCGGTCTTAACTCATTCTTGACATTTTCAGCTAATTTGAAAATAATCCCATCCGCCAAACCCTTGGTACATGCGGCTCTCAAAATGTAGGTGTTTTCAAACTTACAACGGTCTCAACGTGGGGCGTCCACGGAAACATATCCACCGGCTGCACCTCAGCCACCTGATATCCCCCGCTCTGCAATACCCCCAGATCCCGTGCCAATGTCCCCGGATCACAGGATACATAGATGATCTGCGCCGGCTGCAATTCCAACAATCGCTCCAACACGCTCTTGTGCGCCCCGGCCCGAGGAGGATCGAGGACCACGATATCCGGTTGGTCGGTGATTTGCGGGAAGGTATCCTCCACTTTTCCAGTAATAAACTCTACATTCTCAATTCGGTTATGCTTAGCATTTTCCTTGGCATCCTTCACGGCATAGGGGTTTTCTTCAATTCCCCAGATCTTTTTGGCTTTTGCCGCTAAAGCCAGGGTAATAGTCCCAATTCCGCAGTAAAGATCCCAAACCACTTTCTCATTGGAAAGCTCTGCCCAATCTAACACCGTTTGATAAAGTCTGCGGGTCTGAGTAGGATTGACTTGCAGGAAGGCCAGGGGAGAGATCTTGAACTCAGCTTCCAACACGCTCTCGGTAAAATCCCCTTGACCAGCGATGCGCACCGGTTCTCCTGAACCGTTGATGCCCCAGACCCAGCGGAGTCCTAAGCCAATTTCATGATGTCCTGTCTCTTTCCTTTCTTTGTCGGGCTCGGGCGATACCCCGGACTTCTGCGCCTCCGCTAAAAAACCATCCCTATCCATCAAATTAACATTTTCCATGGAATCCAGAATCAACATGCCTTCTTCTTGAGAATTTTCCCTGAAGGTAAGTGAAGTCAGCCGGGAAAGGGATTTCTTATCTTGTTCGCTCAGAAGTTTTTCCACTTCTCTTACCCAGCGATTCATTCTTTCACTAATTAGAAGACAGTCACTAAACCGAACCGTCGCTTTGCTTTTTTCCTGATAATAACCAATGCTGCCCGGCTCTCCACAATGGAGCCGGGCTTTGTTGCGATAGCGCCAGGGATGATCCATACCGATGGTTGGATGAATTTTAACGTTATCCAGTTGTATTTTACCGATTCTGGCAAGTGCATCAGCCACCCACTGTCTCTTCCAGACTAAAGTCTGCTCATACTTAAGGTGCTGCAGTTGGCAACCGCCGCAAACAGAAAAAACGCTGCAAGGCGGGTTGACCCGGTCTGGAGATTCTTTCATAATCCTCAGCAGTTTACCTCGCTGCCAGTTTTTCTTTATTTCCATGATCTGGATCTGTCCTATTTCCCCAGGCAGCAAGCCAGGCACAAAGGTAGCTTTGCCCTCATAATATCCCACAGCCATTCCGTCTGAGGAAAGACGCAGACATTCCAAATTAATAACGCCGATGTCATTGATTTTGCCTTTAATCGGATACTTTGATTTCACCTTTCTTCCTCCTCGCCCTATCGGCTTCTTTTCTTTCTGCCTGCAATAATTTCTACTCGAAAACCTTTACGGCTCTGCCGAACAGTCGCCGCCATAAATCCAAAAAACATGGCCGCCCATATTCCGACCGTTACGATAACTCCCAGAAAAACCCGCCAAGCGGTTGACCATAAGAGGGGGCGGCTCAAAAGATAGATTCCATAAAACAGCCCTGACCTTAAGCCTCCTTCGTAGGTAACAGCCGGAAGGTCTCTAAGAGCGGAAACCAACTCACTCGGCAAAAACAGATAGGTTAAGCCCAAGGCTAATAAAAGTATGAAAAACAAGTTTATCAGGTACATAAACAAGGAAGCGCCTGGGGCTATCCGCTGCTGAGGCGTATCGGGATTGTAACGGCAGTTATTAATCGAATAAAAGAGCCCGATAGAACTTGATCCTAAAGCAAGGAACACCGCGCCAACGACCAAAGCAATAATGAGAGTCTTAGAAACCCCAATAGCCAATCCAGTCCCAACTAACAGTGCTTCCATTAACACCAACGTAGGTAAAATAGCAGCCAACAACTTTCCCCAGACGACTGGCCATCCGGCAAGAGGCACACTGTTTAAGAGCCAGTCTGATTCTCCCTCGCGGCCAAAGGATTGTAAAGCCATATTTCCGCTGAACATAATAGTATACATGATTAACACGGTCATCAATGTGCTGCCGGAAGTTTTAACAGACGAAAACAAAAACTGTCCGACAAAGAAAAGCATAATAATCAAAGGTACTAAGTATCCGAACCACTCCCGAGTATCACGCTTCATTGAGAGTAAATCCTTTTTGGCTACGGCCCACATTCCTAACCAGGGAGATGATGGCGATACAACGTCTTGCTTAAGGAAAGCAAGGGAAGGGGCCTTCTGCAGTTTCCCTCGCCCCTCTTCTGCCTGAATCTTTCGCCGTTTTCCTCTTTCACCTTGACTGAGGGAAATGAATCCTCTGCGGAATCCTTTCTCAACAAGATTAAACGCGACTAAGAAAAGTAATATCCCGACCAAAAGTATTAACAGACTCCAGGCTAACCCACCTAAGAAATTTTGAGATACACCCGCAACGAGTGCCGACGAACCCCATCCCCAGGGGAAAAATCTCATGACACTAAGCATCTGTTTTTGTTGTTCCAACCAAGAGCCAATATCGAATTTGCTGCTGCTGTTCATTAACATATTCGGAAGCTGAAAACTAATGGCAATGATAATTCCTGCCAAAGCCCCTATAAAGCCGATAGCTTCCTTACTGCGATGGGGCGGAATAACACGCATTACCAGGAGATTGATGAGTTCAGCGATCGCTGTCCCTATTGCCCATAAACCAAGGCCGACCAATAAAACCAGGATATAGAATGAAACTCCGGCTTTAAAAAGCAATCCGTAAAACAGTCCAGGTAAGAAGGCAAACAAAACGACCGTTAAAAAATTACTGCCAATAATCACTAACGATTTAACCGCAAACACAGCTTTAATAGGTACCGGTGCCATGAACAAAAGCTCAAGATCATCGGACATATAGAGGGCAACAAATGCTCCTGTAATACCAAAAAAGATCTGAGCCCCTAAACCGACCATAAACAGCATCGAAAGGAAGCCCTGAACTGTATTGGGAGACAGAGCCTTTAAAGAACCATAAGCGTAAATCCCTAGAGAAACGACAATTGCAATGGCCCCTATTAAAAGCCCTGCCATGCCGATAAGGGCTCCCACCGGCCTGTGACGCAGCTTATTCCAACTTACCCTCAGCTGATTTCTAAGCAGCAGCAGAAAATTACGCCAAAATGATTGTTCCGGCGGCGGACTCTCCAAAGGCGGAGGCAATAGGATTTTCATAGCTTTAGCCCTCCCCCAGACTCTTAATCAGTTCAGCATTTTCATGACCACCTGTAAGCTCTAAGAAGATATCTTCCAGGCTTTCTCCTTCATGTCCTACGTTCTGCCGCAGCTCTTCAGGACTGCCTTGAGCAATCAGCGAGCCATCTTTAAGAATGCCAACACGATGGCACATCCTTTCGGCAATCTCCAGTATATGTGTGGATACAAAAACAGCAGCCCCTTGTCGAGCCATTTCCTGCAGAACATCTTTGAGCAAACGAGCACTTCCCGGATCAAGACCAACAGTAGGCTCATCGAGAAGAATTACCTTGGGCTGATGGATAAGAGCTGATGCCAATACCACCTTTTGGCGCATGCCATGAGAATAGCCTTCCAGCAATTCATCCGCTCGTTCTTGAAGTCCGAACAAATTCAGCAGCTGTTCTGCCCTCTCGTTCACAACATTCTTAGGTACTCTGTAAAGGGCAGAAATAAGGTGCAGGAATTCTCGTGCTGAAAGCTTACCATATAATTTAGGTTGATCAGGCACGTAGGCCATTAAAGACTTAGCTTGAGTCGGCTGTTTGCTAATATCGTAGTTGCAGATCAAAGCCTCTCCTTCACTAGGGTCCAGCAAACCGGTCAGCATTTTAATAGTCGTCGTTTTCCCGGCACCATTCGGCCCCAAGAAACCAAATATTTCACCGCTTTTAACTTCTAAATCAAGCCCTTTTACCACAGGCACCGCCCCATACCGTTTCGTCAATCCATGAGTCTTGATTAAAACAGATTCCACAATTACAACTCTCCTTCTCGGTTTTTCTAGATAATATATTGTTCTAGATAATATAAATGAAGAAGTTGTCTTAATTTTTATGATTAACGCGTCTGACAAAACAACCCCGAAGCTGACCTAAGTAGTATCGTACATCTATGCCAGGAATCATTCAAAAAATAATAATCATTAATAACGCTGAATCCAAAGGGCAAGTGCCATCAAAATATTCCAGGTTCCGTGTGCAACAACCGATGGCCATATACTGGAAGAGCGTTCATATAACCATGTAAGTACAATTCCTCCCAGAAATAAGGGCAAAAACCGAATAAGGTCAAAATGTAACATGGCAAAAAATATTCCGGTCAGAATTATTCCTCTGCCCTTGCCGTTAGCTTCCCGCAGGGGCGGGTAAATTAAACCGCGAAAGAGCATTTCCTCTTTGATTGGTGCTATGACTCCCCCCAGTAAGGTGAGGAGAGCGAATTCCCAAGGATAGCTTGCCCCTTTAACAGCAAGGGCAAAACTTTGTGGTGCAGGAATACCTAAAATTTTAGTCAATTCGTTCCCCAATAAACCAATACTAAAAAACAAAAAGAAACCTGACCCTAATCCTAAAAGTAAAAAACGTTTACTGGGTCTCACAAAACC
This sequence comes from Desulfosporosinus sp. SYSU MS00001, assembly GCF_049943955.1. NCBI lineage: Bacteria > Bacillati > Bacillota > Clostridia > Eubacteriales > Desulfitobacteriaceae > Desulfosporosinus > Desulfosporosinus sp. SYSU MS00001. The sequence continues at coordinate 33,812 of NZ_JBNFTW010000002.1, read as the reverse complement.
TAAATCTGAAAAGGGACGACGAATAAGGCGCATAAAAACCCAGATAACAGTAATGTATAAGAAGACATCTCCCAAGCCAACTCCCAAAAATCTTAACACTCCGGGTATCGAAACGAGATCCTTAGGGGTTTCCAACCAGCCAAGGGGAAATTCAAGAAGCGTGACAAGAGCTATCAAAAATAATCCTTGCCATATGTTCCAGACCGGGCGTCTTGGAGGAATTAGAGAGTCTTTCTTTTTAACTTTATTAGCCATCGTACTGTCAACCTCAATCTCATGATACTTGAACCCTTCCTTTTCCAATTCTAAGGGTTCACGGCTCTAATGTCCAGAGATGAGAAAAGAAGGGGTCCCGAATTAGGAAACTCCCCTTCTTATAGTTAAGGATGATAAATTTGATTATGACCCAAGTTTTAAGGCAGATATGGTTACTTTATGAGCCTAAGCTTTTTTTCTCCAAATTTTAAGCTTCTTGGCCTCTTCTATAAGTTCCTCTCGGAAATCAGGATGCGCAATCGAAATCAGGGCTTCTGCCCGTTGCCAAGTAGATAGTCCTTTTAAGTTTACCTTACCATACTCAGTGACGACGAATTGCACTGTTGGTCTCGTATCCGTAATTACAGAACCCAAAGTCATGGTACCTTTGATTCTGGAGTGAATGTTTCCTTCTTTATCTTTGTAGGTAGAAGGCAAGCAAATGAAGCTTTTGCCACCTTTAGAATGGTAAGCTGCTTCCACAAAATCCAGCTGTCCGCCAGCTCCGCTGATCATACTTGATCCAGCGGATTCAGAACAAACTTGACCTGTGAGATCGATTTCCAAAGCACTATTGATTGAAACAAATTGATCGATTTGAGACGCTATAAAAGGGAAGTTAGAATAGTCAACCGGGTAGCCCGCTAAAGACGGGTTATCCCGCATGAAGTCATAGAGTTTCTGAGTGCCCGCAGCAAAGGAATAAACAATTCTGCCACGGTCTAAGTTTTTACATTTTCCCGTGACCTTACCTGCTTTCACCATATCTACAAAACCGTCAACCAGCATTTCCGTGTGAATCCCCAGATCCTTAAGATCTGACTCGGCAATCATTTGGCCTAAAGCATTCGGCATTCCGCCAATACCAAGTTGGATGCATGAACCATCATGAATTTCCGGCAGGACATAAGAAGCAATCTGTCGGTCAATATCCGAGGCAGGAGCTGAGGGCAGGATCGGAAGACCTCTGTGGCCGCCTTCAACAACGTAATCCACTTTAGAAATATGGACCATGTGATCATAACCGCCATGAACCTTAGGCATATCTTCGTTGACTTCAACGATAACATTACGGGCCTTTTCAATCGCAGCAGCATAGTGTGAAATTGACACGCCAAAACTGAAATAACCATGTTCATCCATCGGGGCTACTTGAATAGCCACAACATCTGTTTGTAAGTTTTCACGTATCCAGCGAGGCATTTCTGAATATTTAAGCGGTATATAATAAGCTAAACCTTTCTGAGCCCATTTCCGTTCACGTCCGCCAAGATGCCAGCTATTCCAGGTAAAATGTTCTCCAGTTGGGTCACTCTCAACACAAGCTATTGGAGTTAAAATGACACCTCCACGCATATTTACGTCATGAAGTTCATCTTTGCGCCGTGCCAATGCTTCATCTAACAGAGTCGGCATGCTGGCAGCCCAACCAAATTCCACCCAATCCCCACTACGAATCACTTTTACTGCTTCATCAGCTGAAACACATTTTTTCTGATACTCTTCCCTAATCAATGCTGCATCCCCCTTACTTAATTCCATGAATCTCTCGCTCCCAGAACAAAGCCCTAAGTACCGCATTTACTTAGTCCAAGAATTAGTTAATTTGGAGAGTAATGAATTATCTTTGCAATTTCTATGCCAATGACTATTCAATTGATTCCGAATCTTTTGTTTAGTATGCAACAAGCCTTTAAACAGGAAATATCTAGTTGAAAGTTCCGATTTGTCAGATAATACTGTCCACTTTCGTTGACAGTAAAATTTGAAAATTCTATTGTAGGCCGACTAGCCTTCATTTTTTTGCAATGTCTACATATAGATACATGTATATCAAAGTTGACATTTATTCAAAAAGCAGGTTAAAGTTTTAATACTTAACCTGCTTTTTAATAAGTTGAACTTTGTCAAACTTTAGACTATATATTAAAATTTAAGCATTTTTGATCGCTTTTTCAGGAATTCAGACATATAATTATGCTTCCATACTCTCAATAATTGCCAGAGCCATTTCTTGAGTTCCAGACGTTCCTCCTAAATCGGGAGTGATATACTCTCGATGGGTTAAAACATGGTATACGCCTTTTTCAACCCTCTGAGCTTCCTTAGCAAATCCCAAATACTTAAGCATTTCAACCCCTGAAAGAATCATCGCCAGAGGGTTCGCAATATTTTGGCCGGCGATCTGAGGAGCACTGCCATGAACAGCTTCAAAAACAGCCCCCATTTCTCCAATGTTTGCTCCCGGGGCAACTCCTAAACCTCCAACCAAGCCTGCGACGAGGTCGGATACGATATCACCGTACAAATTCGGCAGGACCAGTACATCAAACTGTTCAGGGGTTTGTACTAAATTCATGCACAAAGCATCAACAATTCGATCTTCACATTCAATATCAGAAAAATCCCTAGCCACATTACGGACACTTTCCAAGAAAAGCCCATCACTCAGCTTCATGATGTTAGCCTTATGGACAATTGTCACACGTTTTCGTCCTTCCCGCCGGGCAAGTTCAAAAGCATACCTGCCAATTCGCTCAGATGCTTCGCGGGTAATTACTTTGATTGACTCCGCAGCCTGATTTCCAACGTTATGCTCAATTCCGGCGTAGAGGTCCTCAGTATTTTCGCGAACAACTACGATATCAACATCTTGATATTTTGAGGGCACATTCGGCAGATTCCGCAAATGACGCACGTTGGCAAAAAGCTGTAACTGCTGCCGCAGGGATACATTGACACTGCGAAATCCCTTGCCAACGGGAGTAGTGATCGGCCCCTTGATGGCAACCTTATTGCGGCGAATTGTCTCCAAGACTTGCTCCGGCAAAGGGGTTCCATATTTGGCAATACAGGCCTCTCCTGCTTCAACAACTTCCCATTCCAAGGGGGCCTGACTCGCCATAATAACTTTCTGGGTAGCCGCACTAACCTCAGGTCCTATCCCATCACCAGGAATTAATGTCACCTTAACTGTCATTGAATAATACTCCCTTCTCTTGAGGAAAAACTAGCGTCTAAAGAGGCGGCTTACTCGCCGCCTTGTGAACTTAGTCTTAGGATTATTGCTTTTTTTGTTTTAATATATCCCCGTAAATATAAACCAACTCTTTGTCAAACAAGGAACGTTTCATATCGACTGCCAGAGCACGTACTTTTTCAAGCATTACCACGGCTTCTGCTTCAGTGATTTCTTTGCCATATTCTTTGAATTTGGCTTTAATCGAAGCAGTTCCAGAGTGTTTGCCAATAACAATCTGACGCTCCAGCCCGACATCTTCCGGACTAAACGCTTCGTAAGTTCGAGGATTCTTTAAGGCACCATCAGCGTGGATTCCTGATTCATGAGCAAACATGTTGCTTCCCACAATAGATTTCCAGGGAGGAAGCATGCGGCCTGAAGCACGAGCAACATATTCAGAAAGTTCGACAAAGCGTTCGGTAACAAAGCTTAAATCAGTGTCCAGCAAGAACTTAAGAGCCATAACCACTTCTTCTAAAGCCGCATTACCAGCACGTTCACCTAAACCGTTAACAGTCACTCCAACGTGAGAAGCACCAGCCTTAACACCTGCTAAAGCATTGGCTGTAGCCATACCGAAATCATCGTGGGTATGCATTTCAACATCGATTCCTGCTTTTTCGATTAACGTTTTTATATTATCGTAGGTGGTGAAGGGATCAAGGATTCCAACGGTGTCACAATAACGCAGGCGATCAGCACCCGCTTTTTTGGCTTCTTTAGCAAATTGAACAAGGAAATCCATACTGGAACGAGAAGCATCTTCAGCGTTGACAGAAATATACACCCCTTCTCGTTTGGCAAATTCTGTCGCCTTAATCATCCGCTCGAGAACATCTTCGCGAGTCGTCTTAAGTTTATGTTCAATGTGAATATCGGAAGTAGAAATTGAAATGGCAACTGCATCAACACCACAGGCAAGAGATGTTTCAATATCTGAAATTACCGCTCGATTCCAACCCATGATACTTGCTTTCAAGCCAAGTTTTGTTATCTCGCTGATAGCCTTCTTTTCATCCCCTCCCATGACAGCGACCCCTGCTTCAATTTGATGCACACCAACCTCATCGAGTAAACGAGCAATGCGCAATTTCTCTTGATTGGAAAAAACGACTCCCGCCGTTTGCTCCCCATCCCGTAACGTTGTATCTACAATCGTTAAATGTCTCAATTGGACACACTCCTCTTCTTCAACTTGAAAATATGCTATACTACGCAGTCAATATTTATTCTCTATACTAGCATAATACCTCTTAACTTTGAAGAAGAACAAAATGCGTATATTGTATACTTTACGAATTAATTGATAGAGAATTTAAATTTAACTTTTTTCAATATTTTATATTTTTAATTACCTATTTTTCTTATTTTCTTATCATTATCTTATCTAAGATAAAATATGACATAGTTTTTAAGATTTATTTCATCCTTAAGTTAAGAGGAGTTGACCTACTTTAAAGAATAATAGGCCAACTCCCCTTTGACGTCATTTGAAGAACAAGATAAAACCATTATGAACAAGTCAAAACCATTTTTATTGAAGGTGATTAAACTTCAAACCTATCTATTATTTAAAAAGCATATTAGTCTGACAGCTTCTTTTTAAGCAGCTGATTAACCAGGCCCGGATTTGCTTGTCCTTTTGTTGCTTTCATAATCTGACCGACTAAGAACCCGATGGCCCGCTCTTTTCCAGCATGATAATCTTCAACAGATTGGGGATTAGCAGCGATTACCCCGTCGATGATTCCCAGCAGCGCGCCTTCATCGCTAATTTGGGCAAGCCCTTTCTCCTTGACAATCTGTTCGGCATCCTTGCCGGAAGCATACATTTCTTCTAAGACGGATTTTGCAATTTTGCCGCTCAGGGTTCCCTTATCAATGAGCTTAATCAATGCCACCAACTGTTGGGCCGAAACAGGCGAATCCGCAATTTGGCATTGATTGCTGTTCAGCAAGCGTGTCAAATCCCCCATAACCCAATTTGCTAAGCTCTTAGCCTCTGCACCTTGGGCTAAGCCCTGGTCAAAATAATCGGCCATGGCTTTAGTTTGAGTGACTACTGCCGCATCATAAGCTGATAACCCTAACTCTTGCAAGCGGTTCCGACGTTCCCGCGGAAGTTCCGGCAAGGTTGTGCGAATCTCTTCCACCCACTGCCGGTCAATGACTAACGGAACGAGATCCGGCTCAGGGAAATAACGGTAATCATGAGCCTCTTCTTTGGACCGCAAGGCCAAGGTAATCCCCCGTCCTTCATCCCAAGTCCGAGTTTCCTGAACCACTTCTTCCCCGTCATCAAGGGCACGGGCCTGTCGGGCAACTTCATATTCCATACAGCGCCGGACGGAACTGAAAGAATTAAGGTTTTTAGTCTCCGTTCGGGTTCCAAAGGTCGCTGAACCAATTGGCCTCAAAGAGACATTAACATCGAAACGGACCGAACCTTGTTCCATACGGCAGTCGGAAACGCCTGTGTACTCCAGGATTTGAACCAATTGTTCCAGATAGGCTAAAACTTCCGGAATCGAACGCAAGTCAGGTTCAGAAACGATCTCCAAAAGAGGAACTCCTGCACGGTTATAATCGACGGACGAGGCATCTGAGGTTGTGATGGTTTCCCCGCTGTGGACAAGTTTCCCGGCGTCTTCTTCCATATGAGCCCGGGTAATTCCTATCCACTTTTTCACTCCATCAACTTCAATTTCCAAACCGCCATTTTTACAAATCGGCAGATCAAATTGGGATGTCTGGTAGTTTTTCGTCAAATCCGGATAGTAGTAGTTCTTGCGGTCAAACTTGGAAAAATCGGCAATTTCACAGTTTAAAGCTAAACCTGCTCGAATAGCATAATTGACAACTTCTCGGTTTAAGACCGGAAGCGTCCCCGGCATCCCTAAACAAACAGGGCAGACATGGGTATTTTGTTCTCCCCCAAACTCCGTTGTACAACCACAGAATATTTTTGTTTTCGTTTGAAGTTCAACGTGAACTTCTAAACCACAAACCATTTCATAACGATCAGCGACTACCACGCGCAAGCACCTCCCCGGAAAGATTCGGTTTTAACGTGTGATAATTTGTAGTTTGCTCAAAGGTATAAGCCACGCGATAAAGCGTCCCTTCATTAAAGGCTTTGCCCATCAATTGCATGCCAATGGGCAAACCATTAACGAAGCCTGCAGGAATTGAGATAGCCGGAATCCCGGCCAGATTAATTGGAACCGTTGTAATGTCCGAAAGATACATGGTTAAAGGATTGGACTTTTCTCCAAATTTAAAGGCCGGTGTCGGTGCCGTGGGGCCCAGCAAGACATCAAATTTTTCAAAGGCCTGATCAAAGTCTTGTTTGATTAAGGTCCGAACTTTTTGAGCTTTGAGATAATAAGCATCATAATAACCGGAACTCAAGGCATAGGTCCCCAGCATAATTCTGCGCTTAACCTCCTGCCCAAATCCATCTGCCCGAGTCTTCCGGAACATTCCTAAGACATCGCCGGCTTCAGCCCGATAACCATAACGAACGCCATCATAACGGGCAAGGTTGGAACTGGCCTCAGCAGTTGCGATCAAATAATAGGCCGGGATAGCATATTCTGTGTGGGGTAAAGAACATTCGCCCACTTCAGCCCCTAAACCGCGCAGGGTTTCGACGCATTTTTGAATCTCTTTAGCAACCTCCGGGTCAATTCCTTCCCCGAAGTATTCACGGGGAAGGCCGATTTTCAAGCCTTTAATATCATCGATCAGGAACTTCGTATAATCAGGCTTATCATAGCGAACTGACGTGGAATCCATGGCATCATAACCGGCAATCGTATTCATCACCAAAGCATTATCACGAACGGTTTTAGTTAAAGGTCCTATCTGATCAAGGGAGGAAGCATAGGCGATAAGACCAAAGCGAGAGACAGCTCCGTAGGTTGGCTTCAAGCCAACGACGCCGCAAAAGGCTGCCGGCTGTCGAATCGATCCCCCGGTATCAGACCCCAGGGAAAAGGCAGCCAAGTCAGCTGCGACAGAAACTGCCGCGCCGCCGGAAGAACCTCCGGGAACGCAGTCTAAATTCCAGGGATTGCGCGTTTTCATATAGGCTGAATTCTCGGTCGAAGAACCCATGGCAAACTCATCCATATTTAATTTGCCTAGAAGAATACTTCCGGCATCTTTTAGGCGTGTTGTTACCGTAGCATCATAGGGAGGATAAAATTCCCGGAGCATTTGGGAAGCACAAGTTGTACGTACGCCTTCCGTACACATATTATCTTTCATAGCCATGGGGATTCCTTCTAAGGCCCCCAGCTCTTCTCCCCGAGCAATCTTTTGGTCAATCTCCGAGGCTTGGGTTTGAGCGTCTTTTTCTAAGACGGTTAAATAAGCCTGTAAATCTTTATCTAAATCCCGAACTCGCTCTAAGTAAGCGTTGGTTAATTCAGCAGCGCTAACTTCTTTATGGATAAGAAGTTCATGGAGCTCACTTATGGATTTCTCAACTATCATAAATGCCAGCCCCTCCTTTCTATGTGAGACTAATTCTGGGAACTCTAAAAAATCCTTCTTCGGCATCCGGGGCATTTCTTAAGGTTTTATCGTGGCTAATTGAAGGTTTTACTTCGTCCTCCCGCAGGACATTATGCAGAGGAACAGCATGAGCCGTCGGGACAACGTTATCGGTGTCTAGGCGTTCCAGCATTGCAGCATAATCTAAAATAGAGTTCAGCTGCTGGGTATAGTCTTGAATCTCTTGTTCGTTTAACTCTAAACGTGCCAATCCGGCGACATATATAACGTCTTCACGTGAAATTGCCATCAAATTCACCTTCCTTTGACTATTTTTTCGCTATCTATTTATAATAGCAAATCTGGAAGATTGGGGCAACATATGCAAATCATGCAAATAAGACGGTTCTTTGCAATATCCCGACAGGATAGCGCAAAGAACCGTCCTTGGTTCCGTCCCTTTCTTCCTTCACCTTTTTATCCCCTAGGCCTCCTGTTTCAGCATGGCCTCAAACTCATCTTCCGTCAGCACTTGTACTCCAAGCTCCTGGGCCTTTGTCAGCTTGGAACCGGCTTTCTCCCCAGCAATAACGAAAGCTGTCTTTTTACTCACCGAGCTGGCTGCTTTACCGCCGTGATCTTCAATAACCTTTTCAATCTCCCGTCGGTCCCAGCGTTCTAAAGAACCCGTGACCACAATGCTTTTGCCGGCAAAAATCTGCGGTTTTGAGGTTATCTCAGCCGTCATGTCAACTCCGGCCTGGCTCAATTTTTCAATAAAGAGTTTAGTACTCTCCAAACTGAAAAAATAGACGAGATTTTCTGCCATAGTCGGACCGATGTCGGGGATTTCTTGTAATTCCTCCAGAGACGCTTGCATAAGCCGCTCCATTGACCCGAACCTCTGAGCCAGGATTTTACCGGCCTTTTCTCCCGTATGGCGAATCCCTAAGGCAAAAATCAAAGGTCCCAAGCCCCTGGTCTTGCTTTCCTGAATGGCCTTCAAGAGGTTTTCAGCCGATTTCTTGCCCATCCGCTCAAGCGGGATGAGCTCTTCGAAGGTTAAGGAATATAGATCCGCCGCATCAGAAATCAGATTGGCATCGAGGAGCTGTTGAATCACTGCAGGACCCAGACCATCGATGGCCATGGCATCACGAGAGACGAAGTGAATAATTCCCTCCCGTTGTCTCGCCGGACAGATGATACTTTGACAGCGATAGGCTACTTCACCTTCTTCTTGGCGGACAGGGCTCTGACATTCCGGACAATATTCCGGCATTGCAAAGATTCGTTCTTCTCCCGTTCGTTTCTCCGGCAGCATCCTTACAACTTCAGGGATGACATCACCGGCCTTTTGCAGCAGAACATGATCGCCAATGCGAATATCTTTCTGGCGAATGTTATCAAGATTATGAAGAGTCGCCCGGCTCACCGTAGACCCTGCTACTAAAACAGGTCTCAGAACTGCCGTAGGCGTTAATACTCCCGTTCGGCCGACACGAATAAGAATATCTTCGACAACCGTTTCTACTTGTTCCGCAGGAAATTTATAAGCAATTGCCCAACGGGGACTTTTGGCCGTAAAGCCCAATTCTTGTTGAACGGCAAAGTCATTCACTTTAATAACAAGTCCATCGATATCATAAGAGAACCCGTGACGTTCCGAGGACATCCGCTCACAATAAGCAATAACTTCCTCGATAGTCTGAAAAATTCTATATTCCGGATTAACAACAAACCCTTGTTCTTTTAAATACGCAAGGACTTCCCTTTGGTTATGTAAGCCTAACTCGTTTGCTCCTAACACCTGATAGGCAAAATAATCCAGCTTCCGCTGAGCCGTTATTTTGGAGTTTAATTGGCGCAGAGATCCTGCAGCAGCATTACGGGGGTTGGCGAATGTTGACAGTCCTTCCTCCTCCCGTTCTTGATTCAGGCGGGCAAAAGAGGCCTTCGGCATATATCCTTCTCCCCGGACACTTAGCCCTGACACCTCGTCTTTTAAGCGCAAGGGGATGGATTTAACCGTCTTCACATTGGCGGTAATATCCTCACCCACTTCACCATCACCGCGAGTTGCCCCCACCGCCAGCAAGCTGTTCTCATAGGTAAGTGCAACGGTTAAGCCATCAATCTTAAGTTCCACCACATAGTCAACAGACGATGTCACTTGGCGCACCCTGCGGTCAAACTCCCTCAGGTCTTCTGCGGAAAAGGCATTATCTAAACTAAGGAGAGGTTCCAAATGACGTACTTTAGAGTACTCTTTGGCAACCTCTCCCCCGACTCGTACAGTTGGAGAATCGGGAGTAACCCAGTCCGGATGTTTCGCTTCTAGGCTCAGCAATTCGCGCATGAGGGCATCGTAGTCCGCATCAGTCATGGTGGGTTGATCAAGCAGGTAGTACTGCTTATTCGCAGCCTCTATCTCTTCCCTCAACCATCTCATACGCTCGAATTCATCCTGCACCAAAATTTCCTCCCGTCTCCTTATTATGTTGCTTTGTATTAATTAGTTCGCTGAAAAATAAGTTGTCATTGGCGGAACAACTTGTTTTTTACGGGACAGAACACCTGGAAGCTCAACGCTGCCATTAACGAGTTCTTTACCGAAAGCTTTAGCAACTTCTTCCGGCTTATCCCCTTTAACGATCAATTCGGTATAGTCACTTAAAATATCGGTAACCATTAAGCAGATATAACGCAGGTCTTGAGCAACGCGATAGTCCTCAAGTCCTTTATTTAAGTTTGCCCGCACGTCTTCAAATCCATCCATACCCATCAAGCTGACTTGACCGACACCAATCTTGTTGGATCCCATGGTGAAGGCTTTGAAGTCTTCTTCAATCATGCTTTGCGGAGTGCGTTCAGCAATATTAGAACCGGCTTTGAACATTTCAACACCAAAGGTTTTAGGATCAACGCCGGCAATAGCTGCCAGTTCAGCAGCAATAACTTTATCTGACTCAGTGCAGGTTGGGGATTTGAAAATAACCGTATCGGAAAGAATAGCAGCCAGTAAGATACCAGCGATAGCTTTTTCAGGAACTAAACCTTTTTCCTTGTATGCTTGAGCAACAATGGAGCAGGTGGAGCCGACAGGTTCGATCCGTACATAAAGAGGCTCAGCAGTTTGGAATCCGCCAACTTTGTGGTGGTCAACGATTTGTACAAGCTGAGCTTGATCTGCACCTGCAACAGCTTGACCATATTCATTGTGGTCAACAAGGATCATTTTTTGTTTAGCTTCAACAGACGCTAAAACTTCAGGCACTGCAACTCCATAATAGTTAAGAACAAACTCAGTCTCTTTATTGATTTTACCTGCTGTAGCAGGAACACAATTTTCAACGCCGGTGAGTTCTTTTAAACGAGCTAAAGCAATTGCAGAGCAAACTGAATCTGTATCTGGGTTTTTATGACCAACAATATAAATCTTATCCATTATAACACCTAAACCTTTCTCTTTAAAATTCAAAATGCATTTAGAGCTTCGTTAGTTTGGCATATTCCGCCAGAAGTTTTCTAATTCCAATTCCACCGTCAAATACAATTGTCAATTCTGCCTGATTTCCTTCACCCTTGATTGAGACAATAATTCCTCGTCCGAATTTTGCATGCTCAACCTTTTCTCCTACGTGATGAGCCTCACCTCCTTTAATGACAACCGGGCTGCCAAAATCTTTCTCCCAGGTGCCGGACCCCAAAGGGGTTCTCCGATCCGGCTTGCCCTCCTGTCTCTGAAATGATTTGGGTGAAGTATTTGAACGCAGTTTAGGCGGATCGAGTGGATCGATATCCGTCATTAGTTCTGACGGAATCTCCTCTAAAAACCGCGAAGGTGGATTATATTGGGTTTTGCCATAAAGCATACGCATCTCTGAATTGCACAAGTAAAGTTTTTCACGTGCCCGTGTGATAGCTACATAACAGAGTCGCCTCTCTTCCTCCAATTCAGAGGGATCAAGAAAGGATCTGCTGCTGGGAAAAATTCCCTCTTCCATACCAACGACGAAAACGACAGGATATTCCAGGCCTTTGGCACTGTGCATCGTCATTAGGGCAATGGATTCTTCCGTAGGATCCAGTTCATCAATATCCGCGACCAAAGACACTTGTTCTAAAAAACCGCTGACTCCGCCGAGGCTCTGCTCCTCTTCTCCATCGGCCTCAGCTTGAGCAGCCAAGACATCAAACTCCGTCGTAACGGACAGAAACTCCAACAAGTTTTCCAATCGGGCTTCGGCCTCCGGTGAATTGTCTGCTTCCAGAATCCCTTGGTAGCCTGTTTTGTTTAAAATCTCCTTAACTAAGTCAGTCACAGTGGCATTTTGGGAAAACTCGACTAACCCTTGCATTAAATGGGCAAAAGCCAATAAAGGTTTCTTGGCCCGGGTCGTCAATTCAGGAATATAATCTGCTTCCAGAATCGCATCAAGAACGGGCATTCCTTGTTCATTGGCATATTCCAGAATTTTCTCCAGAGTACTTTCTCCCAGACCTCGTTTAGGAACATTGAGTACCCTGGCAAAGCTGACTTGGTCTGAAGGGTTATAAATAACCCTCAGATAGGCCAGCATATCTTTTATCTCTAAGCGCTGATAGAATTTCAGGCCTGAAAAAATCCGGTAAGGCAAAGCTGCTTTCATAAGCTGTTCTTCCAGTATTCGAGATTGGGCATTCGTACGATAAAGAATTGTAAAATCGCTGTAGGGACGGCCTTCCAGTTCATGCAAACGCTGAATTCGTTCCACCACATATCTTGCTTCATCCCGTTCATCATTACTTACATAACAAACGATGGGCTGCCCTTCCGAATTCTCTGTCCAGAGAGATTTTTCCTTGCGCCCTTCATTATTCCTTACAACGGCATTAGCAGCGTCAAGAATTTTTTGAGTAGACCGATAATTCTGTTCAAGCTTGATGACTTTAGCTTCAGGATAATCCCGTTCAAAATCAAGGATATTCTGAATATCAGCCCCGCGCCATCTGTAAACGGACTGATCATCATCGCCTACCACACAGAGATTGCGGTAACGACTGGCCAGCAGCTTTACCAGCACATATTGGGCGTGATTCGTATCTTGATATTCATCAACCATAATATAGCGGAATTTCTCCTGATAATAGTCCAAAACCCTCTCATCTTCTCGAAACAGCTTAACGGTTAGCATAATAATATCATCAAAATCAAGGGCATTATTCGTCCGCAGTTTTTTCTGATAATCCCGGTACAGATCAACGACTTTACTCTGGAAATAATCGCTGGCCTGACTGGCAAATCCATCAGGATCGAGGAGTCTATTTTTGGCATCACTAATCACTGCGGCAACACTGCGCGGAGAAAACTTCTTTTCATCCAGATTCTTTTCCTTCAAGCATCCTTTGATCAAGGCCAGTTGATCTCCGGCATCATAAATAACAAAATTCCGGGTATAGCCTGGCATATGCTCAATATCCCGCCGCAGAATGCGTACACAAGCTGAATGGAAGGTGCTGACCCAAAGTCCCCGACCTTCACTGCCCACGAGGGCAGTCACTCGATCCCGCATCTCTTTAGCCGCTTTATTCGTAAACGTAATCGCTAAGATATCACCCGGTTCAACGCCCCGGGCAATTAAATGAGCAATTCGGTAAGTAAGCACTCGAGTCTTTCCTGATCCTGCACCGGCCAGAATAAGAAGCGGCCCTTCCTGATGCTCAGCAGCTTCTCTTTGTACTGAATTCAAATCGTCTAACCGATACATTAACCACTCCACCTCACTTCTTGTACATATTATAACATACTGTTCGTCCAGACTGTTGCTTGATTTCTGAGGGGCGGTTCCCTTGAACGGACTCATTATAATTTTTCCCTATATCAAGTAGTAATGATTGTTATAATGAAACCCTCATAACGGGCCTTTTATTCCAGTATTTTGCAGTATATTATCCCTTGCTGGAAAAATTGACCGAAATATTCCGGCCTTTTGGACATACATTGCTCATTCCCTTCCATTTTCACTTGTAAATTCCCTTAAAGCAACATAAATAAGGTTAATGGAGACATACGTTGTTCCATTAACCTTAAACCACCCCTGCACAATAAGGCATAATTAAAATTATTCAAAAACCCCCTCAAAATCGAGGCCTTTCAAAAATTCGTCCTGGAATTCCTTCTTATTGGAAAGCTCAATATGTTCTGCCAGTTTTGCCATTGTCCCAGCCCGTCTTCGCTCCTCAAGGGAAAGTAAGGCCATTTTGGCTCCATCGCCGGCAGCATTGCCAATGGAATGAATTTTTTCCAAGGGCAATGGCGGCAGCAATCCGATTCCCAGAGCACTTTCTTTCTTAATATAATTGCCAAAGGCCCCTGCCAGAAGCACCCTGTCAATCTCTAAAGGAGTAATTCCCATTTCTCTGACAAGAAGCATAATCCCCGCACTGATTGCCCCTTTAGCCAATTGCAGTGCTCGAATATCCTTTTGGGAAAGAACTATATCCTCACCGCTGGCCGTATCGTTTCCCCAAGCAAGTACAAACTCGTTCGTCCGCTCACCTTTTCGCAATCTCTCGCGTACCCGCGGAAGCAATTGTTCCAGTTCTTCCGGTTCACTGGCATAACGTCCCGAAGAAGTAATAACTCCTGCCTTAAACATTTCGGCGATGGCATCAATCAAACCGGACCCGCAGATACCTCGGGCTTTTCCTTCACCGATAATCTTTAATTCCACATCCGCAGTTATGTTTACACCTTCGATCGCACCTTCTGCAGCCCGCATTCCATAACGGATTTCAGCTCCTTCAAAGGCCGGCCCGGCTGCCGTTGAACAGGTCAGAATCCTGCCCTTACCGCTGAGAACCATCTCTCCGTTTGTTCCAATATCAACAATGAGGCTGACCCCATCTAAACGATCTGCTCCCGCCGCTAACATAACTCCCACAGTATCCGATCCCACATAACCGGCCACATTCGGCAAGACTACGACTCGCCCGGCAGCGAGGATATCTAGGCCCAGCTCTTGAGCTTCAACATCAACCATTTGCTGAAAAACCGGGATAAAAGGGGCAGGAGCTAAATAGGTGGGATCAATACCCAAAAACAGATGGGCCATTGTTGTGTTGCCGACTACCACAGCCTGATAGATTTCTTCTTGGGGAATTTCGTTTTCTTGACACAGCTGAGCAATGATTTTATTAAGTCCGCCTATCACTTTCTTTTGAACTTCTTGCAATTTCTCGTAACCACCCGCCGCGTAGGTTATACGCGAGATAACATCGGCTCCGTAAATCTGCTGCGGATTTGTCATGGCACCGCTGTCAACGATGATACCCTTAATTATATCCAGAAGGTAAACGACAACCGTCGTGGTGCCGATATCGACAGCGATACCATAGCCATAGTTTGAGGTATCATGGGATTCCACAGCTATCAGTCTGTTACCGTCCATCACTGCTGTGATCTGAAAGCCACCGTCGCGCAATACTTTTGCTAAGGTTGACGCAGCGAAACGGCTAAAACAGATAGTTTCCTTGCCTGGTAAAGAAGAAACTAAGCGATCCCAATCCGACATTTGATCCTCAACCGTCGGCCGCGCTAGTTTAAGGGGATGCTTCGTTATACTGGGGCTCAGAGCGACTTGCTGCAGCTCGGCAAAATCTGTCTTCCTCTGATAAACATCCTTCTGTTCTTCAAGACGAATCACTGCATTCTGTGTTAGAGTATGTTGACAGGCCAGGACCCATCCGGCCTCTAATTCCGAAGCAGATAAAAACTTCTTTTCAGCCAACGTCGGTGAATAAGGGGTATCGGTCTTGACTTGAACTTTACATTTCCCGCAGGTTCCTTTACCTCCGCAGTTGCTCTCAACTTGTCTCCCGGCTAAGCCAATGGCTTGTAAAATGGTTGTTCCATCCTCAACCTGGACAACTTTGTTCGAAAACTTGACGTCAATCATCTCTGTCACTCCTTCCGAAACTATTTTTGTCTATGTTAACGTTGTACCCAAAACCAAATAAAATTGTAGGCAAAATCATCTAATTTCTCCCATTCTTTTTTTACAATTTCCTCATTCCCAGGAAAATCTCCTAGTTCTTCGAGTTTTAATTCCCAGGGCACGCAAACGCCCGGCTTGGGGTTAATAAGAGTTTCTTCCCTATCTGACATTGATTTTCCCTCCTATCTTCTAATAAACGCCAAATTCCCGAGCAGCTTCGATCATGGCGATGAGATTCTCCTGTTTGGCATCTCCCATGATGACCCCGCCGGAATCCAAAATAAACCCGCCGTCACGGCCTAATTCGTCAATAGATCGTTTGACCTGCTCCCGAATCTTTTCCGGAGTTCCATAGGTTAACAGGGTCGTAGGCACACCACCCTGCAGACAGAACCTGCCGCCTAAAACTTTTTTTGCCTTCTTGGCATCTGTCGTATCAATTTGAAAGATAATACTTCTCTCAGGTAATTCGGCAATTTTCTCCAGATACGGAGTCCAATCACCTTCGGCATAAAACAACATCCGTTTGCCTTTAGCCCACAAGCCTTCAATCGTCGCCTTCAAGGAAGGCCAGTAGAACGTTTCCCATTGACGGGGATTAAGGAAAGGATAAGCACCGCGATGCAGAGGGGCAAAGCAGGGGAACCGGGTATCTGCTCCGGCACCGGCCAGACCACAATTAACGTTATGAGGAGTTATGACCTCACAAGCGGCTAATACTTTCTCCGGACGACGGCGCAGATCCAGAAGGATTCCTTTCATACCTCTCAGAGCATCCCCCAAAGTATCAAAAGGAGCTTTCGTAAATCCGGTTCCCTGCCCAACGATTCCATGTTCTTTGGTCCATTTTTCGTAAGCGGCTGCCGTTATGCTTCCGGACATCGCGAAAGCAGCCGCACCTTTGATGAGAGCGATTGTTGAGCGATATGATCCCGGATTGGCAAGTTCAGTACTTATGTTAGGCAAAAAATGATTAACGAGCCATTCCGTCGGGCTGGCGGTAAATTCGTCATAATCATCGGGCTTCATATATTCTTCTTCATTATATTGAAAGGTTGAGTTTTCATCGACTCCGATACCTGGGAATTTATACAATTTTGAACCCATAACATCAAACATCGGCGGCCACCACAGGCATGGACCACCCTTGAAAATATCAAAATCCAAGCCCGGCAGCATTTCCGAGACAATTGAGTTACTTTTATCAAGATCGTAAAAAATCTCCTGGAAGGTTGTCCCTTTATACTTGGCAACCCACTCCCCAACACCGAAAGCAACGGGAACCATATCTGGTTTTCCGCAATCCATAGCAGTGATGTAACGATCTAATCGTTGTTGATAAAGGGTTTCCTTAGCGTTCATAGTCCCTTATACCCCTTCCTCTTAAAAACGGCCGCATCCATATCAAAAGCCCTCTAGAGCGTTAAGAAATAGCGGTTGAACACAATCGCTTGCTTAACCTAAATACTGCTTTGCCGGTAACGATACAAAATTTTGTCCAAAATAGAGTAACCCTACATACAAAACGGTATTGGCACCATTGTAGTAGGGTATTAGTGGTTCATAACATATTTCGATAGTGTTACCCTCTTGGTAATTTTCAGAGTAATCATTTTTGTTTGGAATGTATAGAACACTTAGTTTGTTGAAATATTATCACAACTCATGAATAGGGTCAACTAAACCTTTGGAAGAATTGGACTAAAAAAGGTTCGGTCTCACGTCTGCGAGACCGAACCCTCTCTGGTTCCTAAAATATTACGGTAGATCTTTAAGGCTTCTGTTACATCATTAGCGTAAAAATCTGCCCCCGTGTATTCTTTTACCTGCTGATTCACCGGATATCCTCCAACTACAACTTTCACTTGATCTCTAAGTCCTGCATCAATCAGCAGATCCACAACCTTTTTTATCGATCCGACACAAAAGGATAGCAAAACACTGATTCCTAAGATTACGGCCTTTGTTTCGCTTACCGCTTGAACAAACCTCTCGGGTGTTACATCAACCCCTAAGTCAGAAACTTCGTAACCAGAAGAACGCAAAAGATAAATAATTATATTCTTACCCAGATCATGAATATCACCTTCGATGGTACCCATGATGATCGGTTGCAATCCCTTATTGGAGCCCTTGACAGGGATATGAGGTTCCAAAATTCTCATTACTTCTTTAAGAATTTCTTCAGACATGATAAGATCCGATAAAAAGTAATCGCTGTCACTGTACTTTTCTCCGACTATTTCCACACCCCGCCGGCAGCTCTCAATGATATCGACAGCGCTGCAGCCGGCTTGAATTCTTTCGTTTACCAGCCTTAACGTCTTTTCTTCATCAAGATTTGCCATCGCTATTTGCAGTTCGTCTTCCACCTTATGAACCCCCAATTAGCTAGTCTTTTTTGTACCAGCCATCATAGCTGGTTAGTTTATACCGATCTCCCCTGTAAACAGCTTTACTCCACCCCACGGGTTTTAGGTCTGAATTATAAATGATCTGCTCAATCAGAAAAACCGGGGCATAAGGAGGGATTCCAAGAATTAAGGCTTCTTCTTGAGTACAGGACGCAACCTGTAAAACCTTCTTCGAACTCACCGGCACATATTCCGTATGCGCTGCTATTAGGCCCGGCAAACTTGGATCTTTTAGTTCTGATTCAAGGATCGGTTTACTTTTACTATAAATTGTGTATTTTACCTCATAAGATAGCCGTTCATTTTCTGCAGCAAGTACCGTCCGAAAAAACAAAAACCTTTTGTCATCCCCCTGAATCTCAAACTTTTCCTTAAGGGCTTCATCTGCCCTAACAATTTTAGCTTCTAAGAGAGTTGTTTTATAATTAAGCCCTCTTTTTCTAATTTCTTGATTAAAATCATTTAATTCAAAAACGATATTATCCAGTTTGGGGGTCGCAACAAACGTCCCCTTTCCCTGCTGAGCATAAACCATGCCCGCTGCCACCAGCTCGGAAATTGCCCTCCGTACCGTCATTCGACTTATTTCGTAGCGCATAGCGATATCGTTTTCTGTCGGTAACGACTCTCCCGGTTTCAAATCTCCTCGGCGAATCTGTCCCTCAAGCAGCTTAAAAAGCTGGTAGTATATAGGGATAACTGAATTTTTATCGATGACTGTTTCTTCTTGACTCACCCAAAACACCTATTCCTGCTTATAATTGTCTGCTAAATTTCGAATTTTTTTAAGTTTAACATGCTAAAATATGGGTGTCAATCATCAAAATAAGGTGAAGGAAATCTCCTTCACCTTAGCTAGTTGCTCTAGTTTTGCACCGTCGAAAAGGCTTAAAACTCACATGTGTTGGCAGTTCTCGGGAATGAAACGACATCGCGAATATTTGACATTCCCGTTAAATACATGATAACCCGCTCGAAACCCAGGCCATAGCCCGCATGTTTGACTCCGCCATACCTGCGCAGATCAAGATACCAGTAATAATCCTCTTCCTTCAATCCAAACTCTTTCATTCTGTTTTCTAGAACTTCAAGGCGCTCTTCCCGCTGACTTCCGCCAATAATCTCTCCAACTCCGGGAACAAGAAGATCCATAGCTGCTACGGTCTTATTATCATCGTTGAGACGCATGTAGAACGCTTTAATGTCCTTGGGATAATCAGAAACAAAAACAGGTTTTTTGAAGATCTTTTCTGTCAGGTAACGTTCGTGCTCTGTCTGCAGGTCAATTCCCCAGTGCACCGGATATTCAAACTCAGCATTTTCCTTTTCCAGAAGGCTGACAGCTTCAGTATAGGTAATATGGCCGAAATCGGAGTTCAAGATATTTTCCAAACGTTCAAAGAGTGTTTTATCCACAAATTTGTTAAAGAAGGCCATTTCTTCAGGAGCATTATCTAAGGCATAGCGGATAATATATTTCATCATCTCTTCAGCCAGTTTCATATTGTCAGCGAGTTCCGCAAAGGCAATCTCCGGTTCAATCATCCAGAACTCTGCAGCATGTCTGGCCGTATTAGAGTTTTCGGCACGAAACGTAGGTCCAAAAGTATAGACGTTGCGAAAAGCCATGCAATAGGTTTCTACATTTAGCTGGCCGCTGACTGTTAAACTCGTTTCCTTGCCAAAAAAATCCTCGCCATAGTTAACATCCCCCGCATCATTCCTTGGAGGGTTCGCCGGATCTAAAACCGTGACCTTGAACATTTCTCCGGCACCTTCGGCATCGCTCCCCGTAATGATAGGGGTATGTACATAAACAAAGCCTTTCTCCTGAAAGAACTTATGAATTGCATAAGCTACCACAGAACGAACTCGAAAAACTGCAGCAAAGGTATTTGTTCTTGGACGCAGATGA
This sequence comes from Desulfosporosinus sp. SYSU MS00001, assembly GCF_049943955.1. NCBI lineage: Bacteria > Bacillati > Bacillota > Clostridia > Eubacteriales > Desulfitobacteriaceae > Desulfosporosinus > Desulfosporosinus sp. SYSU MS00001. The sequence goes on along the minus strand of NZ_JBNFTW010000002.1, from coordinate 13,727 downwards.
GCAATTGTGCGTAAGTATTCGAAGGTATGACGCTTCTTTTGTAAGGGATAATCCCCTCCCGCAAGAGCCAGAATCTCTATATGTTCGGCTTTTAATTCAAAAGGCTGTTTTGCTCCCGGCGATGCAACGAGGGTCCCCTGGATACGAAGAGCTGAACTGATCGTTTGCTTGCCAATTTCCAGAAAGTTGTCTAAGCTCTCGTCAAAGACTACTTGAATATTTTCGAAAAAACTACCATCATTAATTTCAATGAAACCGAATGCTTTGGAGGTGCGAATTGTTCGAACCCATCCGGAGATTTCCAGCTTTTGATTGAGAAACGTTTCTGTCTCTCGGAAAATTTGTTTGACGGTAACCGCTTGCATAGTCTTCCTCCTCAAAAATCCCAGTGAGAGTTAAGAATTTCCTAAGTCTCAATTATACCTTATTGATATTCTAACTTCAAATTGCGGTATAGGATTACCGTTAAGAGACAAATCTCATGCTTTGAGTTTTTAAGTCTTCCATCAATCGAATTAACTGTTCAACACTATCACGAATTGAAGTAACCGTTGCACTCATTTCTTCGGATGAAGCAGCAATTTCCTCTGCGGCTCCGGCATCTTCTTGAGACATGTCACTAATCACTTGTATCGAGCGTGCTATTGTTTCGCCCATCTGAACAACTTGCTGAACCTCTTCAGACATGATCTCCAATAAGCCGGAAACATCTCGCATCCCCTGAGAAATATCCATGAACTGTTGTAAGGCCTGATTACCAATACCGACTTGTTCATGGATCAAGGAGAATGCTTCTTCCGTTGAGCAAGCTGAAATCTCAACGTTTCCAGTCACTTGATCGATTAATTCTGCAATCTGGGCGGCACTTTGCCGTGATCCTTCTGCCAGTTTTCGAACCTCATCAGCCACAACGGCAAATCCCCGCCCGGCTTCCCCGGCACGAGCTGCCTCAATCGCAGCATTGAGAGCCAGGAGATTAGTTTGATCAGAAATTCCGGAGATAATTTGCGTAATTCCGCGAATTTGTCCTGTCTGATCTTTAAGACTATGACTTACAGTTTGAATTTCTTCCACTTTAGAGGCTGAAACACTCATCTTTGCAGCTAAGTCCTTCATCATTACCTCTCCCCGCTGTGTACGCTCCGTAACATCGCCATTACTGCGTGAGATACGCTCCATATGCCCGGCCAATGATTCGACACTTTGATTAATCCCTAAACTTTGTTCTCCTATTTCACTTGTACTTTGGGCAATTTTTTGAGCCCCAACAGCTACCTGATTGATGCTCTCGGCCACTTGTTCCACTCCGGAAGATGTTTGATCTGTTGCTGCTGAAATTTCTTTTGTCGACTCTTCAACACGACTTAAGGCTTTATTAATTGAAGAACAAATATCCTTCGTGTTTCCAACCATCTTTTTCATGGCCTGAGCCAGAGTCCCCAACTCCCCGAACCAGTCGTCTTTAATAACAGTTCTTAAATCACCGGTCGCTAAGGCTTCCGCATTGTGAGCTAATTCAATCAGAGGACGGGTGAAACTTCGTGAGAATATGTAACCTGCAACCAACCCTAAGACAAGTACCACTAATCCGATGAAAACAGCCCACTGGATTAAAGCATTTAATTGTTGAAGCACCGCTCTCCGCGAGAGGACAGCTTTAATGTAACCTTTCACCTGACCTTGATAGTCCTTAAACGGAATGAGCATGATATTAGACTGTCCATCCCCGCTTACCACAAATTGGGATTGTCCATTAACAAGTTCTTTGACCCGATCCTCGGGGACCGGGTAATTATCTTTACCAATACCCGCCAATAATCCTCCATTTGTTTTCACGCTTTTGACTAACGAGGCCGAGGGATCAAGAAGGTAAATAAAATACTCTCCTGGGTTCTTCGTCTGCAAGGTTTTTAAAAAATCGTCGCCAAAATCCATGCCATATTCCGCACTGCCAACCCATTGATCCTGATACCTTACAGGAACTACCACCCGAAAACCGTAGCCTTCGACGCCTTCTTCCAGGCCTTCGACAAGCTTATGGTCTGTATTGGCGGCCACAACCGTCGGCCGAATTTTCGAAAGGTCATCACCGAATTTATTAGGAGAATGCGCTCGATAAAAGGAAATGGCCGGAGCAAGATGAAATTGAAGCTGACTAAAGCCCTCCTTCTTCACCTCTTGAAAAACAGGTTGAACCAACTGTGCAAGCGCAGTCCTGTCTCGTTCAGCCAAGGCCTTAGCTACGTCCGGGTTCATAGTTAGTGACAATACTGAGGATTTAGCTCGGTCCAAACGATTGCTGAATTCATCCCGGATTCCCTGTTCCGCAAGCTTTTCGGTTTGCAGCTCGCTTGTATTAAGCATCTTCTCTGCATTCCAAAGACCCGCCGCGGATAATACGACCACTACGAAAACAATGACAACACCTATTAAAAGAGTTACACGTGTTTTGATTGACATCGAAGGTTGAAATCTTATTTTTCTTCTCTCGTTTTGAACAGTTTTTTCGCTCATGATGTCCACTTATAAACCTCCTCCTATAATTCAAAAATAACCGTTTTAACTCGTTTAGCCGCTGGTAAACATTCCAAATGAAAATAAGCTCACATAGTGTCGAGCAATTTTACTATATTTTTGCTAAAATAAATGAAATCCAGATGACATAAATATTGTCATCTGGATTTCATTTATGGTTTATTCTTGGCTTTTTTATCCAATCGCAAGGGGCTGTTGCAAAATGCATAAACGCCCCTCATTATACAACGACCCCTTTCATATACTATAATTTCGGCCATTTAGCGATAGGAAGATCCATCCACATCTATTCCCGCCATTTTGATTAAATACATGGCATTGCGGGTCGTTGAAACCCCGGGCCGAAGCTTATAGTCAAAAAGAATTTGATTATCTTTATAGTACTCCCGGAAATGGTAATTGCGGATTTTTCGGCGGCTTTCACGCTCTAAATCACCCAATTCTAAATCATGAGTAGATACCAGGCCCATAGACCCGGCTTTGCTTAGCTGCCGAATCAGGATTTTAGCCCCAGCGTGACGGTCTTCAGAGTTTGTACCTTTAAAGATCTCATCCAAGAGGAAGAAAACTTCTGCATCCTGCTTTGAGGCCTCAACAATTTGTTTTATTCTTAACAGCTCCGCATAAAAAGAAGAGACATTTTCTCCTAAATTGTCACGGACTCGCATACAACTGAACAGCCTGAAAAGAGAACAGCCAAATTCCTGAGCACAGACGGGAACTCCGGCATAAGCCATAACCAAGTTAATACCAATCGTTCTAAGCAAAGTACTCTTTCCCGACATATTTGAGCCGGTTATTAGCAAAATCCCGGATTCATTGCTAATGCTTAAATCATTGCAGACAGGATTCTCCAAAAGCGGGTGACCAATCCTTAACGCCCTGACACCTGTTTTTTCGGAAGTCAATACCGGCAAACACCACTCCGGATGGTCCGCCGCAACTAAAGCCAGGCTGCATAGGGCTTCCAATTCTCCAATTGTGTCCACCCATACCTCAAAAGAACGGCCTGACTTTTCCTTCCATGCTTCCAAGGAAATCATACACTGCAGATCCCAGAGGGTAAGAACATTAACGACTAAGAACATAGCATTTCCGCGATTGGCGATCAAATCAGCTAAATGCGAAAGTTCTCTGATCTGTTCAAAAGCCGCCCGTCCATCCCGATCAAGTAAGTTCTCCTTCAGGTTTTGCAGATAATCCGCCTTAAAAGACCTCTTCTCAAACCTTTCTAACATTTTCTCATAAATCCGAATACTCTCTTTAAAGGTATAAACCGCATTCAGAGATTTTCCCCGTTGCTTACCCAGAAGAAGAATACCGGCTTGTAACATAAGCCCTATTAATGGGTACCAAAAGGATACCGTATGCTTCCAGAAATATAACATTAAAAACGTCAGGGTTATTAAGGGGAGGGCCCGAGCTGCCAGGAGAATCTCGCGGCGAAGATAGGTCGAATCATAGGTTTTAGCCCAATTAATAATTGTTCCAGGAGAAGTCAACGGACGCTTCGCCAACGTTGCTTCAGCCATAAACCTCTGTCTCCAAGCCATCGTTCCAGCCAGTTCCAGGATAGCAGCCTGCTTTCTGCGAATTACTGCGCAGTTTTCCGGAAGTTCTGTCAAAGCCAGCTTAAGTTTTTCCCTGCCTCTGTAAGTCTTGGCCGTTGAAATCCATTGATACAGCGAGCCGGAGCCAAAGATATCCAGATCATCAGCATAAGGGTGCTCTGGATCTTCAAAGTCTTGCCCTTGGTCAGTAAACGATTTCCATTCCCCCATAATACGTTTTAAAGCTTGATCATAATTTTCACAGAGTACTTGAAGATACTTTTGCTTCTTTTTCAAGGATTGGTGCCAGATGACCAGGGCTATGAAGCATGCTAAGGTAATAAAAATAATGCCCTTTGCCCAGAAAGGCTTTTGATTGAGATACAAGATTAGGGCTAAAACCGCTCCGGCTAAAAAGGTAAAAAGGCGGAAATTGCTGAGGCGATTGATGTGATGAGTTATTATTTCCAGCCTTTGACCATAAATGGCTATTCGTTTTTGATACTTAACTTCCGGGTTTAAATGATTTTCGACCTCTTTCAAAATGCAATCCCCCATACTACATTATCCATCCACAGAAACAATTTAAGTGCATTATACACTACTTACCCATTATATCATTCATTCTTCCTTTCTCTCTTGGGGAGTGCTATACTAAGTGTAAATATTTGCCCTTCGCCCCCTTATCCCTTACCGGGCTAAGGGGGTGATTGATTAGGGGTACTATTATTGGAGGAATCATCAATGAATAGAAGCTACAGCAGCACTAATTTATTTTTATTAGCCCTTGATTCCCTTTCCGTTTACCGTAACCTTTTAGAGGACTCCGTACTTCGAAAACTCAGAGAGTTACTTGCAGGTTTGGAGAAGATGGATCTCCAATTGCGTGACATTGTTAATTATTACAATGATTTTTACTTCGAACTTGTTAAGTGCCCTGGGCTTTCTCTCCCTCACCATATCCTTAACCAACTTATTTTCGAGGAAAATTCCTTTTCCTTTAACGCACAGGCTATGCACCTGTCAATGCCGGAAAATGCCCTTGATCAAGCAGTTGCCAGTGACTTGAAAAACCTAGAAACCATAGCCAAGCTTGATTCAACAACCTTAAAAGCCGAAATAGCAAAACTCTATAAAAATAGCAGCAGAGGAAATTATCCAGACAACGCAGGCACTTTCCCGGAGTCGCTCCTGCAAAGCCTACCTGATTGGGAGTTTTCTCCGACCCTATTAGCCAATCGCGAACCCGAACATTTACGAGCCTTAAAAGAAAAATTTCTTACAAGCCCCTGCTGGGGCGATTGCCTGCAAGACCTCAAAGAGTTTCATCGTCAGTATGGGTGCGGTATCTTTGCCCACAGTATCGCCTTTATTTGGGAGAGAACTGAAGGCCGCGGCAGTCTTAAATGCGTTGAAAGGCCCGACCCCATTACCCTGCGTGACTTAGTCGATTACCATGATGAACGCTCCCGGGTTCTGGAAAACACGAGACAATTTCTCAAAGGTTATCCGTCCAACAACGTGCTTCTCTATGGTGACCGGGGAACCGGCAAATCTTCAACAGTCAAAGCAATCCTCAATGAATATCATCCTCTGGGACTGCGCATGATTGAAATCCCCAAAGCCTTCTTGGCTGATTTCCCCCAAATTCTTCGGCTTCTGCATAACCGATCGCAAAAATTCATTCTTTTCGTCGATGATCTGGTGTTTGGAGACAACGAAGAAAACTATACCTCTCTCAAAGCTGTTCTCGAAGGGGGCTTAGAAAGCAAAACCTCCAATATCCTCATTTACGCAACGTCCAACCGCCGCCATCTGGTGAAGGAATATTTCAGCGAAAGAGCGGGCCTGCAATCAAGTAATCGTGAGGAAGAAGTTCACGCCGGTGATAGTATGCAAGAAAAATTATCCCTTGCTGATCGATTTGGGATCAATGTCGTGTTCTCATCTCCGGATCAAAAGCAATACCTCAAGATTGTCGAGGGAATTGCCTCCCGCCGAAACTTAGCTATTGATCAGACAACATTACACAAAGAAGCTTTGCAATGGGCTCTTTGGTATAACGGACGTTCAGCGCGCACAGCCAGACAGTTTGTTGACTGGATTGAAGGACATCTTGCCGTTCATTAACATTAAGTCGATATCGATTAAATGCATAGTCATTCATACTGTGACAAACAATGTAATAAACCAATAAAGGAGCTGTCACTTATGGATGACTATTTCAATAACTTTGCTGATACTACCCCTAATTTAAGTTATGTTACACAGCAGCACGGATTTTATAAAGCCTGCCACTTCATTAAAAAAGCCCTATCCACAGGATGTCAATATCCCGCCGGATTTCCCAGGACAATGACCGAAGCTCTTATTCTGAGGAAAATATTGGAAGAAACAGGGTCTTCCTCACATTCATTGGCCATATTCTCAAAAATATCCCGTCTTAAGTCTAGTACTATTGTACTAATCTATTTTGACAATATCTTCAGCAAATTGACTGTCGTTCTTCTTAAATCCCCTTTGGCCGGATACAAACTTTCCAGGCCTAAAGGGGATTGCTATTTGCTGTATTTTATTAAAATAGCATGTTATAATATGTTTTTAAGCAAAATTCTTTATAAAGGAACGATTTTTTAATGATTAGTACCAGCGGAATCACCCTAAGATTCGGAAAACGAGCCTTATTCGAGGATGTAAATGTTAAATTCTTGCCTGGAAACTGTTACGGCTTAATCGGAGCCAACGGAGCCGGTAAATCAACCTTCTTAAAAATTCTTTCTGGGGAACTTGATTCTTCAAGCGGTGAAGTCATCCTAACTCCAGGCGAACGAATTGGAGTTTTAAAACAGGACCACTTTCAATTCGAAGAGTATGACGTGCTGAATACAGTAATCATGGGACATACCAAGCTTTACGAAATTATGGAAGAAAAAGATGCCCTCTATGCCAAACCCGATTTTTCGGAAGACGACGGATTAAGAGCTTCTGTTTTAGAAGGGGAATTCGCTGAGCTTAACGGCTGGCAGGCAGAGTCTGAAGCTTCTGAACTTCTGATGGGATTGGGAATTCCCAAAGATCTGCAAAGCAAAAAAATGAAGGATCTGAGCGGTAATGAAAAAGTTCGCGTTCTTCTCGCTCAAGCCCTCTTTGGCAATCCTAATATTCTCTTATTGGATGAGCCTACAAACCATTTAGATCTACAGTCAATTTCTTGGCTGGAAAACTTCTTATATAACTATGAAAATACCGTCATTGTTGTTTCCCACGACCGCCATTTCTTAAACAAAGTTTGTACTCATATTGCAGACATCGATTTCGGGAAAATCCAGCTCTATGTCGGGAATTATGATTTTTGGTACGAGTCCAGTCAATTAGCATTACGGCTAATGAGAGAGGCCAATAAAAAGAAAGAAGATAAAATTGAGGAACTGCAAAAGTTTATCCAACGCTTTAGTTCCAATGCCTCCAAAGCCAAACAAGCCACCTCGCGTAAAAAACAGCTCGAAAAGCTGACTCTCGAAGACATCAGGCCCTCCTCCCGTAAATATCCTTACATTGCTTTTACGCCTGACCGCGAAGCAGGTAACAATATCTTGTCCGTTAATAACTTAACTGTCAGTATTGACGGAGAGAAAGTCCTTAACGACCTCTCCTTTATCATGAACAAGGGCGATAAAATTGCCTTGGTTGGTCCTAACAGCCAGGCAAAAACAACCTTATTTAAGGTATTAATGGGAGAAATCATTCCTGATGACGGTGAATTCAGTTGGGGAATTACAACCACTCAAGCCTATTTCCCTCAGGATAACTCTGCTTACTTTGATACAGGTCTTAACTTGGTCGATTGGCTTCGTCAATTTTCCCGAGATCAGGATGAATCCTTTGTGCGGGGGTTTTTAGGGAGAATGCTTTTCTCTGGCGACGAATCTTTGAAATCGGCCCAAGTTCTTTCCGGGGGAGAAAAGGTCCGCTGTATGTTTGCCAAGATGATGCTCAGCGGCGCTAACGTTCTTCTCTTTGACGAACCGACCAATCACCTGGATATGGAATCGATAACAGCCCTAAATAATTCCCTAACTAATCTGGACGGTAACATTCTTTTTGTTTCCCAAGACCATCAGTTTGTGCAAACGATAGCCAATCGTATCATAGAAATAACTCCCAAAGGAATTGTCGATCGCAGAATGACCTTTGATGAGTATTTAGAAAATGAAGATGTTCGAGCCCTGTTAGAAACAATGTATCACTAAAATAATCAAGAGAGTCGTTGCTTTATGAACTGAAGTTTCTAAAGCAACGGCTTTTTTCTAGTGAACTTGTTCAGCAAAATCTGAACATCCTTTCTTTTATTCCATAAACTGCAAATTAAATTGATTCCTTCTGAGCAAACTATAGTTAATTTGAGCAAATCGGAGGGAAGTTAGTCATGATTAAATTATTATTGAAAGCTACAGATTCAATAAACAAAATCGGCAAGCTGCAGGATTCCATTACCATTGGACTCCTAGGAGGCTTCATTGGTGCTGTAACAACCGATATTTCTAATGCCATGCTTTATAAAACCAAGAAAACAGAAGCAACCTTCGGACAAATAGCTGCTTCCTTTTTCAAAACCCCCACCACGAATAGCAAGCAAAAACCTGCCATTTATTTAGGGGAATTATTGCATCTTTCGGTGGGTACTGTCCTGGGAATACCATTATTCTATATTCTTAAAAGAACCGGAAAGGATCATCATCTTGCCAAAGGGCTTGTTTCCTCTCTTTTAACTTGGATTATTCTCTATACCGGCGGACAGAAAATCGGTTTATTTAAAAAGCCTTCAAAAATAAAAACCCATTATGCTTCCGTATGGAACCATATTCTCTATGGTTTGGCCTCTGTAAAAGCAATGGTATGGTTGGCCGACCCGGAAATTTTTTCATCCCACCCTTTCCAAAACGACCAAAAAACTTTACAGCGGGATAATCTGCTAACTTGGAGTCAGTCCAACCAAGACTCCGTATCCTCCGAAGACCTTAACCCTTCCTATTAAACCAGCCTGATAGGAGCGTTGCTGAAGATCTTTACCGCTGCCCTGCTCCACAAAATACTTGTCCAGAGAATAGTCTACATAAAATGTACCCGAGGGCGTATAGACATCATTTCTTATTTTCCCTGCCAGATAAATTCCTTCTTTAGGCTTTGTTTCGCTGACTCGCTCAACTTCATAGAACTTGCCTGCAGGCTTCAGGCTCACATATAGGGTCTTTTTTCTGAGGTTCAGCAAGGCGTCGGGAGCCATGGACTCTGGAATTTCTGAAATTGCCAAGTTTATCGAGACGTAATCCCCTCGGAATAAATCCGTCGGATCAACTGCTTTAGTTTGCAATAAAATTTCCTTTCCCAAAACTACCGTTGCCTCTGGCCTTATCGTCATTGCTGCAAGGATCAAGAGAGGGATTGCTGCTGCCAAAAGAAAGGTTCTTTTTTTAGTCATGCTAATATACCCCCTTGTGATCGTTTCATCATTCGTTCAAAGTAATAGCCGAACCCCAGAAGCAATAAACCGCCGACAATGAAAAACAAGGATTTCGGTAAATAAGCGAAGGTATCGATGTAATACCTGAAAATTGTAACGCAGACAAAAATCAGACTTATTAAACTTCCTTTTCTTATTTGCACAAAGAGCAAGGCGAGAAAAGCCAGAGCAAAAATGATACTTACTAATCGGGTTGATTGCATAGGGATCAGAGCTCGCCAAAATTCCGGAATTGTCAAGCAAACACCGCTTATCCCCAGCAAAATATTGCCCTGCATTTTAAATATTCCCCGCTCCAGCCTATGGTTAACTCCATACATTAGAAGCCCAAGCACAAAGAAAATCGCAACAATATAAAGCCCTTCCAGTTTAAATCTCAAGGAAAGAACCAAAATCAGTTCCAAAGTGACTGCGTTGGCAAAGAAGACAAGAAGTTTTGATCTGCCAAAGTAGTTAAAGGCAAAATACAAGAGAGGAACACCAATCACGGCTATATAGGGAACGCCCTGCCGAATCGTCCCTGTTAAGTAAATTCCGAAGAGCAGATTAGCAAACAGCATTAAATACTTATCCTTAAGCTGAAATGCCATGGGAACAACTCCTACGGCCCAAAGGAGAAAGGCCCCGGAGAAATCCCCCCCAAAGTTATACATTTGACCGATAAGGAAAATACCGGCACCATAGACTAATGTACCCAGATAAATTAAACTCCGTCCTGTCTTGGGATATTGATCTGTTACAGCATATCCCGCAGCATTTGCTGCGCAATAGGTTCCGAATATAATACTAAGCTTTGCAAAGTTATTAAGTCCATCCCAGTTGCTGGCAACAAAACTTAGAATTCCCAGTCCCACCAAAATTGCACCGATGGTTACTACAGTCCGTATAAAATTAAGTCCTTCTTTGATTTCGTAAAGTTCCAGGATATCTTTCTTTTGCTGATCACTGATCAACCCGTTCTCTCCATAATAGTCTAACTCAGTGCTAATTAAGGAGAACTTGGTTTTATTAATCTCTCTATTCATATTTCCTGTTTTCAGCCCCCTTACTTCTAAAATAAGTTAATCATTTTTTAGCAAAGGATTAACTTTCTCGTTTGTGCTTAAAACAAGTACGGCTGTTTCAGCGTAGATTTCTCTATTCAAACTTTGGTTACCTATACCTATTCTTAATTGACGGAAAATTTCCTTTCCTTGTTCCATAAATTTTCCGTATGGTTTGACACGAAAATACTCCCTAGTGACAACGACTTTTCTATATGTTAGTTTAAGAGCAAGGGAGTGATACATTTGAACTCATTATTCCTTGCCGACCTAATGGATCGAAATGTTAAGATACTCAGCTCTAAACCAACCCTTGCTAAAGCCTCCGAATTGCTTAATTCCCACCATCTTGTTCTGATGCAAAATGGCCAACCCTCTGAAGTCCTTGTTAGAGATTCAAAGTCTCTCAATATAGAAGCTTCTTCTTGGAAAAGGCCTCTAATTGCTTCCATGGAAACTCAAGCACTATCCTTCTATAAAGAACATTTTGAAGATTTTCGCCCGGTGGTGATTATTGATTCTTCAGAGAGTATTATGGGGGTTATTTCAGCAGCCCAGTTAATACATAGTCTTTTGCGACATTATGAAATTACAAATTCATTTTTCGAAACGCTCCTAGATACTGTCAATGAAGCGGTTACCGTCGTTACTAAAGAAGGAACCGTTAGCCATTGGAACTCAGTGGCTCAAGACACCTATTCAATCCCCCAGGAAAACATCCTGGGAAAACATATCGCTGACTTCTTCGAACTCGAAACCTTGGCTACCTTAAAGATCCTAGACGAAGGCCGTCCCGTCCGCCAATCTTACCATAGTCCTCGCCCGGGAACCCATGTGCTCATCAATGCTTCTCCTGTCGTCTATAACGGAACAATCCTTGGCGCCATTTCTTGCGAGCAAGATGTCACTCAAATTGTTCGACTGAACGAAAAACTGTCGAATACAAGCTCCGAACTGCGGGATCTTCAGAAAAAAATTCCTTCTCCTGAAGATCCTTTTAGTAAGATCATTGGCAAGGGGCAATCCATTCGTCATACAATATCTGTTGCCCGGAAAATATCCTCAAGTGAGGCGACTGTTCTGATCACAGGAGAAAGCGGTGTCGGCAAAGAACTTTTCGCCCAGGCAATTCATATGGCAAGCCCCCGCTCTAAAAAACCTTTAATTACCCTTAATTGTGGTGCTATACCCGCAGCACTCTTCGAAAGCGAGCTTTTCGGCTACCACGGCGGAGCTTTTACGGGAGCAGAAAGGAAAGGCAAACCCGGCAAATTGGAGCTGGCTCACGGTGGGACTCTTTTTCTTGATGAAGTTGGGGAATTGCCTCTAGGACTCCAAGTTAAACTCCTGCGTGTTCTCCAGGATCGCTGTTTTTATCGCTTGGGAGGAACGGAGCCCATTACCGTCAATACTCGCATTATTGCTGCCACAAACCGTAATTTAGAAAAAATGATGCAAATGGGTGAATTTCGCGAAGACCTTTATTATCGTTTGAATGTTATTACCTTGGAAGTGCCGCCCCTCAGAGAACGTACTGAGGATATTCCTGAATTGGCTCAAGCTTTTCTGCACGAATCCGCTCTCAAACACAACAGACCGATGCCATCTCTCGATCCTGCCGTCATCGTCGCCTTTCTCAACTATCACTGGCCCGGCAACGTTCGAGAACTTCACAATGTTGCAGAGCGCTTAGCGGTCTTGGCCGATGAAGGTATCATTGAAACCAAATACTTGCCTTTAGCCCTTAAACGCTCCAAACTTGAACCCCTTCACTTGTCCGGCTCAATACGTTCCCAAATCAACTTCGGCTCTTCTAAACTAGATAATAAGTCTAAAGAAATGGACACTATCTGCAGCATGCTTGAGAGAACCCACGGCAATAAAACAGCCGCAGCAAAACTTCTCGGTATTTCCCGCGGAACTCTTTATTACAAACTTAAGCAGTACAATTTGGGGTAATGAATTCCCAATTTAATACAATTGGTGGAGCAGTCTTAGTCGGAATAAATGATTTCACAGTTTTAGGCTTAATCACCATGGGATAATTCTAAATCGCAAAATTTTAAAAACAGCCGATTTTGAACTGCCCCCTGTCAAGTAGACAGTGGAAATAAAGAAAATTGAGAACGACTCTGGGTAGACTTGACATGGGGCCCTACATCGGATGCTTCTATGGGTCAAGGGCTGTGGCTCATAGGAAGTATTCCTTTGGGTAAGCCCCATCCCTTAATTTAGGGTAGCATCCGCTGTCCCATGTAAAGTCTAATCTTGGGTAAATAATCTTACACCAATCATTTAATTATGGTTGGTGTCTTTTTACGCGGCTGAACTATAAAGGAATTGACGATATTCCAAAGGCGTCATGCAGTTTAATCTCTTCTGATAGCGATGATTATTGTAATAGTCTATGTACTCTATAATTGCTACTTCTAACTCTTCATAAGTATTAAATTTATGGAGATAGTACATTTCGGATTTCATCATTCCCCAGAATGATTCCATCGGGCCATTATCAATGCATCGAGATACCCTTGACATGCTTTGTGTCATTCCTGCATTGTCCAGTTTCTTCTTAAATATCTTGCTCGTATATTGAAAGCCACGATCACTATGAAAGATCGGTTTAGCGGCCGGATATGCCTGATGTGCGATGTCAAAAGTCCTAAAAACAAGTTCGTTGTTGTTGGAATATCCAAGTACAAAGGAAACAATACTTTTATCGGATAAATCAAGGATTGCACTAAGATAAGCCTTACTTTGAAGGCCATACTTCATTTCAGTTACGTCAGTAAGCCATTTGGTACCGAATTCATTAGATTCGAACTCTCTGTTTAAGACATTTTCTGCAGTAATTTCAGGCGTTGATTTAATGTAATTCTTTCGCTTCCTACGGCATACAGATTTTAGATTTAAGATATGCATGAGTCTATATATCCGTTTATGGTTAACCGTAAGACCATGTTCTCGGTTCAGTTTGATTGTCATCTGTCGATATCCAAGGATTCCATTCTTTTCTTCGTAGGCATCCTTAATCTTTGAAAGTAGGTCTTTATTAAATTTCTCGTTATCACTTTCTTT